>NZ_CP134223.1:2471111-3088888 GCF_031599675.1 Paenibacillus pedocola
TTTTGACACTTCGTTCATGGATAATGCTGCAGAAGGTGTCATGACACTGAACTCTCCGCAGCAGTTAAAGGGTGCAGTACTGCTCTACAATGAGACAGGTCTTGAATACTACCGTCTGTATAACAGAACAGCTACGGAGAAGCCTGAGATCAATACACTGCTGCTTGGTGCTGATATTGATCTGGGAGGCAAGCCTTGGGTTTCCTTTACAAGCTTTGCAGACAAATTTGACGGCCAGGGGCACACGATTTCCGGTCTTACGCTTGGCTCAGCCGGTGAGCCTTATGTCGGCTTTGCTGCTGAGAATCTCGGAGAGATCACCAAGGTGAACTTTACAGGCGCTATCATTACAGCAGACAAGAATGCCGGAGCAGCTGCCGGAATTAACAAAGGAACGATCAGCAATGTCCAGGCCGCGAACCTGACGGTGTCGGGTACGGGCACACTGGGCGGCATTGCCGGAATCAATGCCGGCAGCATAGAAGCTTCCAGCTCCGGCGGCAGTATCAGCGGTAGCGGTCAAGCGGCCGGCGGTATCGCAGGTGACAACGTGGCTGCTGGTACGATTTCTAACTCGCTGTCTTATGCGGATATTCATGTGGCAGCAGCCGAAGCAGTTGCCGGCGGGATTGCCGGCCGCAGCAGCGGCAAGATCAGCAACAGCTACTCAGCCGGCAGAGTCTCGGCTGAGGGCACGGATAAGGCATGGAGCGGCGGGATCGCCGGACTTGCCCTGAACGGTTCCATCCTTTCTTCATTGAATACTGGTGAAGTAAGAGCCGCAGTGGGCGGTAAGCTGGCACCGGGACAAGCCTTCTTTGGAGGTATTGCCGGTCAAATGGCCAAAGAAGCCTCCATTAGCGGATCTATCTTCAACTCACAAATGCTTAAGACCAACACTGCGTACTTTGATGCAGACGGCAAGGCTATAACAGGCAACGCCGGCGCATCCAGCGCAAATGGAATGAAGGCTGCAGAGCTGGCGGGCGGAACACTTCCTGCAGGTCTGAACAACGGGTATTGGAAGGCACATGCCTCCTTCTATCCGGGACTTGAAGCTTTCGAAGGCACAAGACAAGGGTTGCTCAGTACAGCGGCTGTAATCCTTGCACCGAAGGATCTGATTAACCGTGTGGCTTCCAGCTTTACACTGGGAGGCACCGATGCTATGAACTGGACTGCAGACTCCTCCAAAATAACTCTGAACGGAAAAACCGGAACGCTGACATCCGGCGGCAGCACGAAGCTGACGGTATCCGTTCAAGGAATAAGCAGAAGCATCATCATCAATGAACCTGCCGTGAAATATCCCGGACAGGCACTGGCGCCGGTTAATCTGACCGAAAGCAAAGAAAAGTGGATTATGGTTGGGAAGCCAATCGTTCTTTCTACAGATGAGCCGGGTGGAAGCATTTATTACACACTCGACGGCAGCGCGCCAAATGAAACTTCACTGCTCTATAGCGGGCCAATTACGCTGCAGAGTACAACAACGCTTAAAGCAATAACGATTGTTGAGGGTAAAGAGTACAGCGGCGTATTGACGGAAGAGTGGATCATTCCACCATCCGGCGACGGAGGCGGTGGTGGCGGATTCGTTGCCCTACCTGTCAAAGAGCCGGCAATTACCGCCATCGCGAATAACACCAGTGTGAGCGGCAACAGCGAAGCACCGGTGAAGGTAGCCCGGAACAGCAAGCTGAAGCTGACTGCACCGGAAGGGCAAATTATCTATTACACACTGGATGGCAGTACGCCGACAGTCAACAGCACGAAATACACCGGTGAGCTTTTGATTACCGGAAATATGACGATAAAAATGATTACTGATCAGGATGATACGGTCATCACCATCCAGTACACAGTGGAAAATGCTGCGTACAATCTTAAGAGCACAGCCAGTGAAATCAAGTATATGACTGCCTATACAGACGGAACATTCAGACCGAAGGCGGCCATTACAAGATACGAGCTGATTTCTGCGCTTGCCCCACTGCTGGATATGGAAGATGTGAATGTCGGAAACCTGTTCAACGATGTAACAGCAGAGCATGAGGAGCTGACGGCATTCTTTGCTTCTGCGGGAATTATTCAGGGATATCCAGACGGAGGCTTCGGCGGCGAGAAGGGCTTGACGCGGGCCGAGTTCGCAAAGATCATGACCAGCGTGCTTAACCTGGATCTCAAGACAGCCGGAAGTACGAAGCAATCCGATCTGAAGGGCCACTGGTCCGAGCAATATGTCAACGCCCTGTCTAAGGTGGGTTATGTCCAAGGCTTCCCGGACGGAACGTTCAAACCGAATGCACCGATTACACGGGCAGAGGCTGTAGTGATGATCAACCGGATCGCCGGTACGAAGAAGCTGACGATTACGGCTGTGAAGTACAAGGATCTGCCGGCTACCCACTGGGCGTATAAAGACATTATGTCTGTAGTGCAATAAATCGAAGGGAATGAGCAGCGGATGAAAAAACAACTGGCTTACCTCTGCATCATTATGACCCTCTTGTCCGCAGTGCTCTTCTACAACGGAACTACCAACGCTGATACGCCGGTTGTTAATAATGCCGAACAGACCTATCAGCTAACCAAGAAGGCTATGTTCTATCTCCGGGTGCTGAAAAGCGACGGGACAGCTAGTGCCACGGGTACGGGAGTGATCCTGTCCCCGGGCGGCACAGCGGCAACCGCATACCATGTCGTAAAAGGCGCACAGCGGATGGAAGGGATCATGGCAGACGGAACGATCATTAGTCCTATCAAAGTCAGTAACTATGATGAACAGAAAGATCTTGCCGTGCTGGATCTGCCCTCACCGGCAGCAGCGAAGCAGGCAGACAATGCCTATCCTTACCTGGAGGTACGCACAGAAGCGGTGAAGCATGGTGAAGCTGTATTCGCACTCGGGTACCCCCTGAAGAATACGAACATCATTACCGAGGGGATTATCAATACGCCTGTAGCTGAGATTAACGGTAGAAGCAGAATTCTGACTTCAGCCCAGGTTGTAAGCGGAATGTCCGGAGGACCGCTGATGGATGCGCACGGCCGGCTGGCCGGCATTATTTCCGGCTCTCTGCGGACGATGGATAATATTCATTTGATCATCAGCATGGATGATCTGCGCAGCATATTGCCGGCGGCAATGAAGTAAGGGCATAATAACAAGCAGCTAATCTTCTGCAAGCAGCATAGAGGTTTTTACAATCATGGCTGTCCCCCGATAGTTCAGATCTACGCGGGGGCGGCTCTTTTTTTAAAGTATAGGTCGAAAAGATTTCCTGGCGAGAGGCGGGAGAGGTATGATTAGAGCGTTTTTGCTGGATGTGAATCAGAAGGATCTCTATAAACTGGCAACAATGCTCCAGCAGTCCGGGAAAGTGGAAGTAATCGGAATGTCCTCCCATCCGCAGAGCGCTTTGAATCAGATCATCGGGCTTCATCCGGATGTGCTGTTTCTGGATCTCCAGCTTCACGGCTTGCAGGGAGTGCTGGTAGCCGAGCAGATCAAGCAGCAGCTTCCGGCGATTCAGATCGTAGTGATCACAGAGAGTAAGCAGCATGCCCTATGGGCCTTTGATCAGGCCATTGCCGATTATCTTTTGAAGCCGCTTGAGGAGGTTAGGCTGTGCCAGTCGCTGGAACGGCTGCGTAAGGGGAGCTGAAGCAGTGAAGGATGCCGGAAAGTCCCCCCTGTGATACAATAATCTGAAAAGCTGAAATGATGGGGGATTGAAGTGAATGTATGATTTTGAACGCATAATTGACCGCCGCAATACCCGCTCTTACAAATGGGATCAGAATGAAAAGCTGTTTGGCAACAAGGATATTCTGCCGCTATGGGTGGCGGATATGGATTTTGAGAGCCCGCCGGCAGTGAAGGAAGCAATCCTGCGCCGGGTGGAAGCCGGTGTCTATGGCTATAGCATACCAAGTGAATCTTACAAACAAGCGATTGTTAACTGGTTCGGACGGCGCCATGATTGGGCGATTCAGCCGGAGTGGATCACGGATTCACCGGGAATTGTCACTTCGCTCAGCTTTTCGGTGGAGCTGTTCACCCAGCCGGGTGATGAGGTGATTCTGCAATCGCCGGTCTATTATCCGTTCTATGATGTAATTAAGATGAATGACCGCAAGGTAGCCAAGAATCCGCTGATTCTTCGCAATGGGCGGTATGAGATGGATTATGCCCACCTTGAATCGCTGATGCAGGGCGGCGCCAAGCTGCTGCTGCTGTGCAACCCCCATAATCCGGGAGGAACCGTCTGGAAACGCGAGGAGCTCCAGCAGCTTGGAGAGTTATGCCTGCGTTACGGGGTAACTGTCATTTCAGACGAGATTCATTGCGATTTGACGCTTCCGGGACATAAGCATATCCCGTTTGCCTCTTTATCTGAAGAACTGGCCAATATTACAGTGACAACGCTGGCAGCAACCAAAACCTTCAATCTGCCCGGCCTGCAGACCTCATTCATCGTAGCCCGGAATCCTGAACTGAAGGGGAAATTTGAGCGCAAGCTGAAGGCGCTCAGCCTGCATATGTCGTCTTATTTTGCACCTGAAGCGGTAGAGGCGGCATACAATGAAGGAGAGACATGGCTGGACGAGCTGCGTCAACATATTGCCGGGAATGCCGAATATGCGATCAGCTACCTCGCCGAGCATCTTCCTGCGGTTAAGGTTATGCGCCCAGAGGCTACTTATCTGCTATGGCTGGACTGCCGGGCGCTTGGACTGGATGCAGCCGGACTGAAAAATCTGATGTACAGAGAGGCAGAAGTGGCTTTTAACGAAGGTTCCGTGTTTGGACCTGAAGGAGAAGGACATCTGCGGATCAACCTGGCTTGTCCGAGATCGGTACTCGCTGAAGCACTGCTGCGGTTCAGCCGGGCGGCTGCTTCATACGCAGAGTAATAAGGACCCGTTCGATTACAGATAAGCTTGCTGCAGTTCTTTTGAACGCTTGTTGTTCATAGACCTGCGGCAGGCTTTTTGCTTGGCATCCTAAACACATAGAAGAATGGGAGAGAAATCAAAATGAGCAAAGCCCGAATTATCATCGACTGCGATACGGGTATTGATGACGCACTGGCTATATTATATGCATTACGCGCTCCGGATGTTGTAGTAGAAGGGATTACTACGGTGTTTGGCAACATCGGTGTCGAGCAGGCGGCGGACAATACGCTGCGGCTGCTTGCGCTGGCACGGCCCGAAGCAGAGATTCCGGTTGCTCTCGGTGCTTCCCAGGCACTGGTCCGTGAACTCCGCGGTTTCTCCCAGCATGTGCACGGTGAAAATGGCATCGGAGATGTGCAGCTTCCGCCATCCAACCAGCGCCTGGTTAGTGAAACAGCGGCAGAATTTATTGTACGGCTGGCGGATGAGAATCCCGGCGAAATTGTACTGGTGACCCTCGGGCGGCTGACGAATCTGTCGCTCGCGCTTGATCTGGACCCCGGACTAAAGGGTAAATTGAAAAAGGTAGTTGTAATGGGGGGGACGATCTTCAAGCCGGGCAATGTGACTCCGGTGGCGGAAGCCAATCTGTGGGGCGATCCCGAAGCGGCAGACCGGGTATTCACCTCAGGGCTGCCAGTGCTGATGGTCGGTCTGGATGTGACGCTGAAGACACTGATCACCACGGAGCATTTGGAGCTGCTGAAACGGTATGGCCGGGAAGACAATCAGGCGATTATTGAATTTATGGACAAGTCTCTGCAGCATTATTTCAAATTTTACCGTGACGCCAACTATGTGATTAACGGTGCACCTCTGCATGATCCGCTGGCACTAATGGCTGCGCTGCAGCCTGACCTGCTGACCTGCCGGCAGATGAAGGTCCGTGTGGAGCATCAAGGGGAGCATACTTCCGGGATGGTCGTTGCCGATTTGCGGGCGCAGCCCCGGATAGGTGAATTCATCGAGGTCGCCGTCGATGTGGATGCCCAGCGGGCAGTTGGCGTCTTTTTAAGTGCCTTTATGTAAGTCCTGTTTGCGTTGATTCTGGCTGGTATAATCTGTAATCTGCAGAAGTTACAATCTATTAATTTGCCAAAAATATCAATTTTGGTAAAATGATAGAGGTGTGATATAGATTAAATTATACTATTACTAATAGGATTAGCCGTGGCTCCAGAGAATATTTGGACTTCCGGCCGCTGTTGTCTCCAGATTTCTCGATTATACCGCTATTTGCGGTAGAAATCCGAAGACAAAGGCGGACGCTACCGCACCTACAGTTCCCAAATTCTCCTCCTCCACTTTTTCCTAATAGTATTTTTTAATTTAATCTATAAAGTTGTTGGGTGCAGACTAAACATGGGACTTTATATCATTCAGAATCTTGCAGAACGGAGAATCAACATATGAAAAGGCTAAGTAAACTATTATTATGCGCGGCAATAACAATAGGCGGATATACAGCACTTCCCGCACAGCCTACACAGGCTGCGGCAGGCAGTGTGAGCATTATGCTCGACGGTTATCCGCTGCCGTTTCCGGTTCCGCCCGCGGTGATGAACGGGACAACAATGGTGCCGTTCCGTGCTATCTCTGAAGCGCTCGGCATTCAGGTGAAGTGGGATCAGGCCGCCAAGAAAATTACCGCCACCAAAAGTGACACAGCAGGTTCCAAGGTGGTCGTTCTTACACTCGGCAGCGCAAAGGCAGCAGTGAATGGAGCGGTCGTCCAGCTGGCTGTTCCGCCGCAAAATATCCGCGGGACAACGATGATTCCGCTCAGCTTCTTCGGGCAGCAGTTCGGGGCAGGAGTAGGCTGGAATCAGGCAACTAAGACTGTATCGATTACCTCACCCAAGAAGGATATGTACACGCTGGGCTTCTATGCACAGAAGTCGTACAGTGAGGTGTCGCTGATTCCGGATTTTAATGCGATTGCCTTCGGCTGGAGCCGGATCGACCGCAGCGGCCAGTTCACGACGACCAGCACGGATTTCTGGTGGCCGAAGGCCGACGGTGATGTCACGCCGGAATCTATTGTTCAGAACGCCGCTGCCGGAGGAACTGCTCCTTATTTGATGGTTTATTCAGGTGACAAGGAGCTGGAACTGACCAAAAATCTGGAGGATCCGGCGCTGCAGCAGCAGACCATATCAGGTATCGTCTCGCTGGCTACAGAGAAAGGCTTTCAGGGCATCGGGCTGGATTTGGAGGGGCTCGGGCTGACCGGGGACAAGAAAACCGTACAGGGCCAATTCAATACATTCGTGAAGAACTTGGCGGCAGCGGCTAGGCCGGCCGGCCTCAAGCTGACTGTTATTCTGCCCCCGCTGAACGGCTCTTTTAAAGGGTATGACTACAAGACCTTGGCTTCGCTTGCTGATGATCTGGTCATTATGGCCTACGCCTATGAGGACGAATCCAAGCCGGAGCCGCTGAACATGGTGGATCAAGGCATCCGTCTGGCACTGGAGCAGGTTAGTAAAGACAAGCTGATCCTCGGCATCTCCGTATACAGCGAGGATGAAACCTCTGTGAATGCCAAGATCGGGCTGGCCAAACGGTACGGGCTTAAAGGAATAGCGATCTGGCGTCTGGGCCTAATTGGACAGCCGGTATGGAACGAAATGGGCAAATCCGTGGAATTATAAAATATAGTATTATTGAGGGGCAGCCCGCGGGCTGCTTCTTTTTTTGTGCTCAGACGGTTCTAAACAGGCCCATTACAACAAAAGTCACATTAACCTGCGCCTGAAACCTTTATAATTTTTAAGGTTGACCCTAAAGCAGAATATCTTATTTTTCAGGAGGACTATAGAGCATGAGCATTAAATATAAAGCACTGGAGCTTGATAAACCGCTGACTTACGAGCTGGAGGGCCTTGAGGTCGGAGTAACTTCAAACTGCAATTTCCGCTGTGATTACTGCTGCGCATACAATAGAAATGACGGGCAGAGCATTAACGGCAAGGAGGTTATCCGCATCTTGGAGGAGCTTCCGGGACTTAAGCGCGTCCGGTTATCCGGCGGCGAGGTGACGCTGAAATTCGAGGACTGTGTGGAGATTGTGTCCTATTGCTCCTCACGCGGGATTCAGACCCAGTTGAACTCTAACGGCAGTCTGCTGAATCCGGCCCGGATTCAGGAGCTGGTAACGGCCGGGCTGACTACCATACATATTTCGTTTAATTTTACGACCGCTGAGGCGTTCTCGAACTACTATAATATTCATCCCAGTGTCTATGACAAAATTAGAGAGAACATCACCATGTTTGCCAAAACAGACGTGAATGTGGTACTGGAAACCCTGCTGTTCAATGAAACGCAGGATAATATGCAGGAAATCAGCGACCATGTCTATGCAATGGGTGTACGGACGCATGAGATTCAGAACAGTATTATTATGGGTCATACCGGCTGGAAGGCGATCGCCGCACAGGAGCAATTGAAGAATGCCGTTGCGGAGCTGATTGCAAACCGTAAAGAGGATACTACACTTTACTTCACTTGTATGGACCGGTTTATGGATAAGCTGGGTTTTGCGGAGCAGCCGGGCGTGTATTTCCCGCACTGCATTGAAGGCAAAAAACAGCTGCACCTGCACGGCAATGGCGACATCCTGATTTCCGAGCTGTGTCATCCGGTCATCATCGGCAATATCTATAACGGAACCTCGCTGAATGAGCTGTACACCAACATGCCGGCACCGCTTTCGCAATTTTTGGAGAAGCTGCCTTGCCCGGCACTGGATGCTCTATTCCCGCAAGAAGGTTAAGCGTTCGAATTCACATCCGCTATTACACAAGGGCCGCGGCGATTCTGCCGTGGTCTTTTTTGAATTATAAGCAAGCCCTGAACGTGAGAGATACTTCTGTAATAATTTCCGCTCAAACTGAAAATTTTCATGTATAATCATCAGCATGTTCATTTAACCGGACGATTGTAACTTTATGCTTGGGGAGGATTTCAAGATGATTTACGGGTTTTTACTATTGCTGCTGGCCTGCTTTTTCCAGGGGAGCTTCGGACTGGGGATGAAGAAATATCAGCCCTTCTCCTGGGAGGCGTTCTGGGCGATCTTTTCCGTTGTTGGCATCCTGCTTATACCGGCGGTCTGGACGTGGATCGAAGTGCCTAACTTCGTGGACTATATCCGGCAGACCCCGGCAGATGTACTATGGATAGCCTCCTTCTGCGGCTTTTTATGGGGGATCAGCTCGATCATGTTCGGCAAAGCGATTGATTCCATCGGCGTCTCTCTTACATATGGCGTGAATATGGGTATTTCAGCTTCGCTTGGCTCGCTTATTCCCTTATTTATCTTCGGTAATATTCCAGCTGCTGCTTCGTTTACAGTGCTTTTGACCGGTGCGGCTATCATGCTGGCCGGCGTCGCGGTGATTACCCAAGCCGGACTGCTGAAAGAAAAAATGATAACTGCCTCTACATCCGGGACAAGCACCGCTAACGGTCTTACCAGGGGGCTGATCATTGCTTCCGTTGCCGGTCTAGGCTCGGCAGCGATGAATATCGGCTTCTCCTATGCGAATCAGACGGTGGATATTGCGGTTGCTGACGGAACTGCCAAAATCAGCGCCAGCCTTATTTCCTGGGTAATTACCCTCTCCGGCGGCTTCATCGCCAACATTGCCTATGCGCTTATCCTGCTAATCAAGAATCGGACATATAAAGATTATATTGCCAAAGGAGCAGGAACAGCTTACGCGAAGGCCTTCATTACCGCACTGGTCTGGTTTCTGGCACTTGGCTTCTACGCTAAAGCGACGGCTTTACTCGGGCCACTAGGTTCTGTAGTCGGGTGGCTTGTTTTTAACGGTTTGGCGTTGATTATCAGTAATGCCTGGGGTCTGAAGGATGGTGAGTGGAAAGGCTTTGCTGCTCCTAAACGGCTGCTGCTGTGGGGAAATGCGATTCTGATTCTATCGTGGATTGTTGTTGGTATCGCTAATAGCATGGCCTAAGCTTAGGCTGCCATCGGGTTGACCATAAGTCCCTTTCTCTTAAGGAGAAGAGGGACTTTTTGCTCTATTTTCCGGGCCGCGGCTTAGGTTTTGTAAACGAAATGTAAAATTAAATCTTAAATTTCGACAAAGTATGATATTTTTCACTGAATTTCCCCATGTCATCTTAACTATCAACAAAGATAATCCGATAATAAAATTAAACAATATTACATTATTTAGGGTGTCTAACAAGCAAGGATTAGATGAGGGCGGAAGGATGTTGAGAAGATGAAGATTCGGATGAAGCTATCAGTTATGATGATCGCTGTTACTATGATTTCAACAGCATTAATGGGGATTTTTACGTATAACAAATCTACCAGTACGATTCTCAATCTCACCGATGCCTCTATGGGGCAGGTCAATACCAACAAAGCACAGACGATTGAAGCGATGATCGACAAAGAAAAGCGGAGCATTCAGCTGGTAGCCGGGGAAACAGAAATCGCCGAAGTGCTGCTGGAAGAACAATCCGGTGCATTAGCCGCTGGCGATGAGCTTCAGACCGGAGTTAATACCAAGCTGCAGGCTTTGGTCAAGGATGCAGGCAATCTGGAGCATATGTTTGTGGTCAATATGAAAGGAATCATTGTTGCGGATAGCGATACCAAACTTGTGGGCACGGATCTCAGTGAACGGAATTATACGATCAATGTCTTGAAGACGGCTGCACCGGTGGTCAGCGAAACACTTAAGTCCAAGTCTACAGGAGCTTATGTACTTGCTTTTGTGCATCCGGTAACCAGCGGTGGCAAGATGATCGGGTTCGTCGCTTCAGCGGTGAATGCGAACAGTATTATCAAGTATCTGGCCGATGCCAAGGTGGCGAATGCGCCTTCCTCCTATGCCTATCTGGTGGATGAGACTGGAAATATACTCTATCATCCGGATGAGGCAAAGATCGGAACACCGGTAGAGAACGCCCAGATTAAAGCGGTTGTCGAGCAGGTAAAAGCCGGGAAAACCGTTAAAGACGGTAACGTGCAGTATCTTTATAAGGGCGCCGAGAAAAAAGCAGCCTTTACCGTATTGCCTAATACGAATTGGACGCTGGTTCTGACCGGTGACCTGGATGAAATTACAGAACCGGTTCAAAACATGACGAATTATATCCTTCTGCTGGGGATCGGGAGCCTACTGGTCACCCTGCTGATCGGGATCATTGTGGCAACCCGGATCTCATCGCCGATTATCAAGCTGACCGAGCTGATTAACAAGACGGCTGAGCTGGACCTGAAATACGATAAGCAGTATGAGCATCTGGTGAAAAATAAAGATGAGACCGGAACGATCGCCAAAGCGATGTTCCACACCCGGGCGGTACTGCGGGAGATGGCCGGAAGCCTGGTGGCGATTTCTGCCAAAGTGCTGGATAATGCAGAGACGCTTGAGAAGCTCTCCATTGATGTACGCGAGAATGCTCATGACAACTCGGCTACTACAGAGCAGCTGTCGGCAGGGATGGAAGAGACGGCGGCATCTACACAGGAAATGACGGCAGCAATCCATGAAGTGGAGAATAATGTGCGCATGATCTCCAGCCGCGTCAAAGAAGGGGCTGGAGTGTCCAGTGATATCACAGAGCGTGCATTGGTACTTCAGCAGGATGCCCTAACATCCACTGACAATGCCAAACGGATCTATGAATCCGTGCGGGTTGAAATGGAGAAAGCCATCGAGCAGTCGGGGGCCATCAATGAAATTAACGTGCTCGCCGATACCATCCTCTCTATCACCAGCCAGACTAATCTGCTTGCGCTTAATGCGGCCATTGAAGCCGCACGGGCAGGAGAGGCAGGCCGGGGCTTCGCCGTTGTGGCGGGTGAAATCCGCAAGCTGGCGGAGAAATCCTCTGAGACGGCTGCGGGCATCCAGGACGTCGTCAAAAATGTGTATTCCTCTGTTGAGCAGATGAAAGAAAATTCGGAGGCTATGTTAGTCTTTATAGATCAGAATGTATTAAGCGACTACGAACGGTTAACCGAAGTCAGCCAGCAGTATAATGATGATGCTTCCACGATCAAGCAGCTGATGGGGCAGTTCGAGGAAGCTGCCGATCATCTGAACGAGACTGTGTCCAGTATTGCCATAGCGGTGAATGAAGTTGCGGCTACTGTGAATGAAGGAGCAATCGGTGTGCAGGATATTGCCGAGAAAACTGCCGATATCGTTGAGAAGACCTTCCATGAAGCAGCTATGGCTGACGAGAATACCCAGAGCGCCAAAGAGATGCAGGGACTGGTAGAGAAGTTCAAAATATAAGCAGTATGTAACCCCGCCGGGAATCCGGCGGGGTTTTTCGCCTCCCTTTTCAAATAAATTTGGTTTTTGCGGGTTCTTCCTGTTTTTTTGGTCCATAATGATAGTAAGGAATGCGTTTTCGCCGGAATAAGGGAACAGAGAGGATTAATGCTGCTCCTGTTATAGGGGGTGATACTGCTATGTTTGAGATCAGGCAGGTAGAGGAAGAACAGCAGGGGAGCGGCCAGGTGCGGCAGCTGCAGGAGAGCTTTTTGCAGCAGATGGTCAAGGAGGATTGGCTCAGTATGGAACCTGTCAGAACCCGGCTGCGCCAGCTCAAGCTGACTGCGCTTGCAGGAGAGGGGTTGAAGCTGCGGTATGCTGCAATCGAACTGAAGGTGCGCTCAGAGCTCCTGGCTTCCAAGCCCAAGGACCGGCTGTTAGCAGGTACGCTATTTCAGAAGGTGTGCCGGGAGACAGCAGGCGGATGGAAGCATATTTACCCGTTCGGTGATGAATCTGATCCGCTGCGGATGTATTTTCTGATTCCTTCGAAAGAGGGAGTGGAGCATGCAAACCGTACCGGACGTTTCATAGAGGAACTCTTACAGAAACTTAAGGATATTATGGAGCTGGATTGCTCCGTTGCAGCCGGACTGGAAGTGAAGGGTCTGAAGCGGGTGAAAAATGCTTTTGCTTCCTGCCTGTGTGCCTTACACAGAACAAATAGGATTGCCGCAGAAAGCTGGAAAGAAGCAGGGCCGGGTATGGTAATGTCCTGGTTATCTCCTGAAGATGAACGCAGGCTGTCGCAAATGATTGAACATGCGGATTCCGCTGCGTATGAGCGGGAACTACGTTATATTTTTGAGGGCGATGAACCGGAACACACGCCGTTTCACATCACCATGTATAAGGCCATGCGGCTGCTGCTGCTCCTGACAGCTATAGCCCGTAAATTTGAATGCAGCGGTACGGCGTTAGGGAAATTTATGTGGAACAGCCACAAGACACTTGCTGCCTGCGCCTCACCTCAGGAACTGAAGCAGCAGCTGCATGAACTGGGACTGCTGGTAATGGAAGAAGTTACGCTGGTACGTAAGTCCCGCAGAAGCGCTCTAGCCGAAGCGGTCAGAAGATATATGGAACGAAACTATGGCTGTGAGCTGCCGCTTTGTGCTGCAGCACAACTGTTCGGCTTGGAGGAACATAACCTGTCCCGCCAGTTCAAACAGCATGTAGGCATTCCACTGGCCGATTATGTTGCCAAGATCAGAATGGCCAAAGCGGAGCAGCTGCTGCAGGCTGATGACCTGAAGCTGCCTGAGCTTGCACTGCTCGTCGGCTATTCCAGTATGAGCCATTTTGTCAGTACCTTCAAAAAATTCAGCGGCAAAAGCCCCAAGGAGTATCGCGATCGGATCCAGCGAACCCGTTAAGGACAGGATATGCAAGCGCTGGAGGCAGCCTGGAGCAGGGTCTTCTCCGGTTAACATATATTACCGAAAAGAAAGCGCATACTTTTCTCTTGTCAAAACGAAAAATTGATGTTATTCTGACTTTGGGATTGTTACTGAAAAGGCAAAACCCAGGACATGTGTTGAGACATGTTTTGGGTTTTGCCTTTTTTTAATCTTACCACTTGTACTCACTGTAGTTACAGAACGAATGAAACGGAGTGGGTGATGTTGAAATTCTAGTCCCTTTGGAAGCGCTTAACATTGTCGGCCGGCCGGAGTCTTCTTGTCCAGTGTCTAAATCCTGCTGTTTCAGCATTTCGGGATATGGAGGAGGCCGCTTGGATGATTATCAAAAAAATCTTTAACAACAACGCAATTGTCGCCAAAGATTCTCAGAAGCAGGAACTTGTTGTGATGGGCTGCGGGATTGGCTTCAAAAAAGCTATTGGAGATGCAGTGGAAGAAGGCTTAATCGAGAAGGTCTTCATCCTCAAACAAAAGGAAGCATCCGAAAGATTCAAGCTGCTGCTGGAAGACGTTCCATCAGAATATGTATCGCTATGCTACGACATCATAGAATACGGCAAGAATATGCTGCAAGTGCCTCTAAGCGAATATATCTATGTTACACTCACGGATCATATCCATAATACTTTTAAAATGTACGACGAAGGTATTCAGAATCCGAATCCGCTGATCTGGGAGATCAAAAAAATCTATCCCAAAGAATTTGCCGTCGGCCTAAAGGCGCTGGAATTCATCAAAGATACTGCCGGTAAGGAGCTGTCGGAAGATGAAGCGGGGAATATTGCCCTTCATTTAATCAATGCCCAGATCAACAGCACCTATCAGAAGACATCCGATGTAGCCGGCCAGACCCAGAAGATCCAGGACATTCTGAACATCATCAAATACACCTATAATATTACCCTTGACGAGAAATCGATCAGCTTCGAAAGATTCATCACTCACCTGCGTTTCTACTTCCAGCGGATTCATCAGAAGAAGAAGATGGAGCTGGACGATGATTTCTTATTAAAGCAGGTCAAAGCCAAATATAAAAATGCCTACAACTGCATGCTGAAAATAGAGAAGTACTTAAATACCGAACTGTCGGATGAAGAAAAGCTGTATCTGACCATTCACGTGCACCGTGTAACGGACCGGCAAACTGAATAGCTATTTTGGATTGTTACTGGTAAAGCAGGCGAGACCAAAATAGATAGTATGCTCTGTATGCTATCTATTAGGTCTCGTCTTTTTTTATAGAACTATCAAATAAAGGAGCGGTCAACATGAAATACGAAAAGCTGGCCAAAGAGATCATCCACAACGTCGGCGGTAAAGAGAACGTAAGCAGTCTGACGCATTGTATCACCCGTTTGCGTTTTAAATTAATAGATGAGAGCAAGGCGAACACCGATATTCTCAAGAATATGGACGGCATCGTGACGGTTATCCAGAGCGGAGGCCAGTATCAGGTGGTTATCGGCAACCATGTGCCCGAGGTGTATGCGGATGTCTCGGCGATCGGCGGATTTCAGTCGGCCGCAGCAGAGCCCTCAGACGAGAAAATCGGCTTATTCAATAAATTTATAGATATTATCTCGGGAGTGTTTACCCCGGCGCTAGGCGTATTGTGTGCAACCGGTATGATCAAGGGCTTCACCGCTTTGTTCCTGTCTCTGGGCTTGCTGACAAGCACCTCTGGAACCTATCAGATTCTGAATGCAATCGGAGACTGCTTATTCTACTTCTTCCCGATCTTCCTGGGATATACGTCAGCTAAAAAGTTCAATGCCAATATTTTCCTAGGAATGGCGATCGGGGCAACGCTGGTCTATCCTACTTTTTCTTCTATAACGGCTTCCGGGCAACCGATGTACACCCTATTTAGCGGCAGTGTTATTGAGTCACCCGTGTACCTGACCTTCCTGGGCATTCCGGTGATCTTAATGAGCTATTCCTCAAGCGTTATTCCAATCATTCTCTCGACCTATGTGGGAGCAAAGATTGAAGCAGTGTTTAAAAAGATTATTCCGAGCGTGGTCCGGACCTTCCTGGTTCCCTTCTGCACGCTGCTGATCATTGTTCCGCTGGCGCTGATTGTGATTGGACCGGTTGCCACCTGGGCAGGCCAGCTGCTTGGCGCAGGTACATTGTTTATCTATAATCTGAGTCCGGTCATTGCCGGCATTCTGCTAGGCGCCTTCTGGCAAGTATTTGTGATCTTCGGCCTGCACTGGGGGTTTGTACCGATTGCAATCAACAACCTTACCGTGCTGAAATATGATCCGATTCTGGCTGGTGTATTCGGAGCTTCTTTTGCCCAGACAGGTGTCGTACTCGCGATTCTGCTGCGGACCAAAAACATTAAATTGAAATCGCTTTCTATTCCAGCTGTCATCTCCGGGATCTTCGGGGTTACAGAGCCGGCCATTTACGGGATTACCCTGCCGCGCAAGAAGCCGTTTGTTCTAAGCTGTATAGCAGCGGGAGTCGGCGGCGGTATTATCGGCCTGATGGGAACCAAGGGATACATCCTGGGCGGTCTGGGGATTTTCGGAATCCCGAGTTATATCAGCCCTGAAGGCATGGATGCAGGATTTTATGGGGCAATTATTGGTATTAGCGTAAGCTTTGTGCTCGGGTTCCTGCTAATGTACTTCGGCGGATTTAAGGACGATGTGGTCAAAGATCAGCCTTCCGATGGCCCTAAGGGAGATATCCTGGTGAAGCAGGAGACAGTGAGCAGCCCGTTAAAAGGCGAGGTTGTCGCGCTTTCCGACGTAAAGGATGAGGCCTTCTCCACAGGCGCGCTGGGCAAAGGAATTGCTATCGAACCCGCCGAAGGCAAAGTGTTCTCTCCGGTAGACGGCGTTTTAACCTCATTATTCTCATCCGGTCATGCGATTGGAATCACCAGCGATCATGGGGTGGATATCCTGATTCATGTCGGCAAGGACACCGTTAAGCTGAAAGGGAAGCACTTCACACCCAGAGTGAAACAAGGAGACACCGTGAAAAAGGGCGACCTGCTTATGGAATTTGATATGGATGCGATTCGGGCAGCAGGCTACATCCTAACTACACCTGTTATCGTCTCTAATTCGAATAATTACCTGGATGTCATAGAAACCGGGAAGAAGTCTATCGGGTACAAAGAGGATTTGTTAACTGTAATGATCTAACACAACTTTAATGGGAGGCATTTAATCATGAACCAAATAACCAGACATTTTCCGGACGGATTTCTGTGGGGAGGAGCAACGGCTGCGAACCAGCTGGAAGGCGGCTACAACGAGGGCGGTAAAGGCCTGAGCACTGCCGATGTCATCACAGCCGGAACGCATACGACACCCCGCAAAATCACACCGGTGCCGGAGCAGGGGATGAACTATCCGAGCCACGAGGCGGTCGATTTTTACCACCATTATAAAGAAGATATCCGGCTGTTCGCGGAGATGGGCTTCAAGGTGTTCCGGATGTCGATGGCCTGGTCGAGAATTTTCCCCAATGGGGATGATGCGCAGCCGAATGAAGCCGGCTTGAAATTCTATGATGATGTATTTGCCGAGCTGCGAAAATATAATATCGAGCCGCTGGTCACCATTTCCCATTACGAAGCTCCGTTTCATCTGGCGCAGGAATACAACGGCTGGACAGACCGCCGGGTGGCTGATTTCTATGTGAACTATTGCGAAGTGATCTTTAACCGCTACAAGGACACAGTGAAATATTGGCTGACCTTTAATGAAATTAATATTCTGACCATGCCGTTCGGTTCATTTATGGCCGGAGCGATTATGCCGGAAGGTAATACAGAGTTCGGTCACACCGCAGGGCCGGCAGATGATGAACAGCAGAGATACCAGGCGCTGCATCACCAGTTCCTCGCCAGTGCGAGAGCGGTGAAGCTGGGGCATTCCATTAATCCGGATTTCAAAATAGGCTGCATGATCGCGTATATGTGTTCCTACCCGCTGACCTGCAATCCCGATGACATTATGCTCGCACAGCAAAAGGATAATTTAACCAACTTCCTCTGCTCCGACGTTCAGGTGCGGGGGGCGTATCCCGGCTTTGCCAAACGCTATTTTGCGGATAAAGGAATCGAAATCGCCATGGGAGAACATGATGAGCAGATTTTACAGGAGGGCCGGGTCGATTTCTATACCTGCAGCTACTATTCATCCACTTGTGTGAGCGCTGATCCGGAACAGGAGAAGATTGGCGGCAACCTGTCCATGGGACTGAAGAATCCTTATCTGCAGGCTAGTGCCTGGGAATGGCAGATTGATCCGAAGGGTCTCAGATGGTCGCTGAACAATATCTATAACCGTTATCAGATTCCGATGATGGTCGTAGAGAACGGCCTCGGCGCAGTTGACACTGTTGAAGAGGACGGATCTATTAACGATGATTACCGGATTGATTACCTCAGAGGCCATATTGCGGAAATGAAAGAAGCCGTGGCTGATGGCGTTGAACTGATCGGGTATACGCCCTGGGGCTGTATCGATCTCGTGAGTGCAGGAACAGGCGAAATGAAGAAGCGTTACGGCTTCATCTATGTGGATAAAGACAATGAAGGACAAGGCACACTGGAAAGATCACGGAAGAAGAGCTTCGGCTGGTACAAGCAAGTGATTGAGAGCAATGGAGAAGAGCTGGAATAATTCAAGCAGCGATTATAGAATGGTAAACAGCCGTATCAGATGAAGGTCTGGTACGGCTGTTGTGCTATAAGCCCGTGGATATTCAAAAGCATGGTGCTGGTATTCCTTGCGGAAGGTTCAGTCCGGCCTTAACCCGAAATAACCTTCTTCGCTTCTTCTGCCGTAACCACCTGCTCTGTTTGCAGCGTCATGTCCTTCAGCTGCAGCTTACCCTGCTCTGCTTCGCTCTCTCCGATCAGCAGACAATACCGGATGCCCTTGGCAGAGGCTGAGGCGAGTGTTTTTTTGAGCTTGCGTTTACCGGTGTCGACACTGACCCGGATGCCTGCATTCCGCAGTTCTGCTGCGGCGAGCAATGCCTGCGGCATGGTCTCGCCAATCGGTATGATCAGCACACCGGAATATTCCTCCTGAACCGGGCGCTCCCCGAGCAGTGCCATAATCGACTCCATCCCGAATGAGATGCCTACTGTCGGATACGGGATGTCATCGCGTCCCACCAGCTTGCCGATGATGTCATCATATCGTCCACCGCCGCCAAGGCTGGAGGGATAGCCACCTGTGGCATCGAAAATTTCATACACCGTTCCGGTATAGAAGGATAAGCCCCGTGAAAGAAACGGATCGAACACACAAACAGCGGAGAGTCCGGTGGCATCAATCAGCTGCTGCAGCGCCTGTACTTCAAGAACGCCAGGCTGACCGGTTAGTTCATAGCTGTCCGCCAGACTTCTGAAGTTGGTATTGTCCGTTTCCAGCAGCTTGGTAATGGAGAGCAGCGCTTCCGCAGACAAGCCCTTCTCGCGGAGCTCCGCCAGCACACCCTGACTGCCGATCTTGGCAAGCTTATCTAAGGTCAGCATTACGGAGAGGCTGTCATCCGCAGGAACGCCGACCGCAGACAGAATTTCACCAAGGAACCGGCGGTTGTTCCATTTGAGTACGATGGGAATCTCCAGCCTGCGGAAGACTTCCACGGCAAGCTGCATCAGCTCGGCTTCGGCCTGCGGGCCGGCAATTCCGACCACATCGGCATCACATTGCAGGAACTCGCGCAGCCGCCCTTTTTTGACCGGGCCATCACGGAATACCTTGCCAATCTCATAACGTTTATAAGGAAACTCGATTCCCGGATTCAGCGCGATTACTTTGGCGAACGGGATCGTAAGATCATAACGGAGCCCCAGCTTGCGCCCGCCCTGGTCAGTCAACTGGTACATTTCGCGGAGAATTTCGTCCCCGCCGGCATATTTGGAGGTCAGCAGCTCCAGCTCATTCAGCATTGTGGTCTCCATCGGTTCAAAATCATACAGCCCGAACAGTTCGCGCAGCGTACTCTGGACCTTTTGTCTGACCGCCTGCTCCCGTCCGAAATAATCATAGGTTCCTTTAATATTTTGCATCTTTCGCAGCTCCTTTTGGTATGATTAAGCCTAAATTCCGGCAAAACAATATAACCCCACAATGTGGCACACTCACATGGAGGTTAAATCAAAGCCTTTGTGGTGACCCCGAATTTATAGTTTTGAAATGAACAAAAAAACGCGCCGGACCTCGTGGTCCTGCGCGTTTCGTATCTCGCAGGGAGGTCAAACGCAAAATGCGTTAGCCCTCCCTGAACTCATTCAGGTGTGCTAACGCTGCTTGTGATGATGAAGCTGATTCTGTATGATGGAAATGCTGTTTATGAGGTTCATAGGAAAGAGCTCCCTTCAGTTTTAGATTACTGCACATTATAACGGATGAATATACGCCATGCAAGCAGCAATTTCAGCAGCAAACCGGATTGACTTATACGAAAAGGGGAATTATTTATGGGTAATCAACAATGGATAGCAGCAGCCGAAGACTTTGCCAAAGCACAGCTGGGCCGGGATACCACAGGCCATGACTGGTTTCATACAGACCGTGTGCGCAATACGGCTGCGCTGATCGCCGGGATGGAGGGGGCGGATGTCCTCATCTGTACAATCGCCGCACTGCTGCATGATGTAGCCGACGAGAAGCTGAATGACTCCAAGGAAGCGGGACTGCTCAAAGTACATAACTGGCTGGCAGAGCATCTCACAGATGAGCAAAAAATCAGACATATTATGCTGATTATTGAGACGATGTCTTTCAGTGGCGGCGGAGGGGCACCCATGTCTACACTCGAAGGACAATGTGTACAGGATGCGGACCGGCTGGATGCGCTTGGGGCAATAGGTATTGCGAGAACGATGGTTTTTTCGGGGGCAAAAGGACGCCCGGTCTACGATCCGGATCTAACGCCGCGCGATGAATCGCTGCAGAAGGAATACCGTGATTACTCTAAAGGGACGGCAGTCAATCATTTTTATGAGAAGCTGCTGAAGCTGAAAGACCTGATGAATACACCCTATGGACGCAAGCTGGCCGAAGAAAGGCATGATTTCATGCTGCTGTATCTGGAGCAATTTTATAAGGAATGGAATCAGGGCAGCCAGAAGCTGTTATAATGGGACCATGCTTAACACGGAAGGAACAACTACATGAGTGAATTACAGTTTAGAGATTATGATTTAAATGAAGAGATTATCAAGGCACTGGACGTTCTGGGCTATCATAGCCCGACCGAAGTACAGAGCAAGGTCATTCCGGCCGCGCTGAAGGGTCAGGATCTAATCGTCAAATCACAGACCGGCAGCGGCAAAACGGCTTCGTTCGGTATCCCGGTCTGTGAACTGGTGGACTGGGCGGAGAACAAACCGCAGGTTCTAGTTCTGACTCCGACACGGGAATTAGCCGCACAGGTCAAAGAAGACATTACGAATATCGGACGCTTTAAGCGGATCAAGGCGGTGGCCCTATTCGGCAAGCAGCCGTTTGCCCCGCAGAAGATTGAACTGACACAAAAAACGCATGTTGTCGTAGGCACGCCGGGACGGGTGTTTGACCATATCGAGCGCGGCACACTGCCGCTGAACCGGATCAAGACCCTCGTCATTGACGAAGCGGATGAAATGCTCAGCATGGGCTTTATCGAGCAGATTGAGAAGATCATCCAGCAGCTGCCGCGGGAGCGGGTCACAATGCTGTTCTCAGCGACGCTGCCGGAGGCTGTCAAGAACCTTTGCCGCAAATATATGACTCAGCCGGTGGATATTGAGATCGAAGCTGCCGGTATTACTACTGCATCCATTGAGCATGCCCTGATTGAAGTGAGACAAGCTGCGAAGTTCTCGCTGCTGTGCGACTTGCTGACGGTGGAGAATCCGGACAGCTGTATTATTTTTTGCCGCACCCAGGATCAGGTGAATGCGCTGTTCCGGGGGATGGCCGATCAGGAGCTTCCGGTGGACAAGATCCACGGGGGAATGATGCAGGACGAGCGGTTTGAAGTGATGAATGCTTTTAAGAGAGGCCAGTTCCGCTATCTGATCGCTACGGATGTGGCGGCCCGGGGCATTGATATCGAGAACATTACCCATGTAATCAACTATGATATCCCGATGGAAAAAGAGAGCTATGTGCACCGCACCGGCCGGACCGCCCGCGCAGGCAAAAGCGGTAAAGCCATCACGCTGGTTACGCCGAATGAACATAAATGGGTGGCGGATATTGAAGGGTACATCGGCTTCAGCATTCCGGTGATGAAGGCTCCGTCCGAAGATGCAGTAGCGTATGCCAAACCGGCTTTTGATCAGAAACTCGGAAAGAAGCAGGTCCGCAAAGTAGGCAAGACCGAGGTTATGAACGAGAACATCATGAAGCTGTATTTCAACGGAGGTAAGAAAAAGAAGCTCAGAGCCGTCGATTTCGTCGGTACAATAGCGAAGCTTGAGGGAATGACTGCTGATGATATCGGGATCATTACCATTCAGGACAACGTAACCTATGTGGATATTCTGAATGGCAAAGGGGCAATGGTGCTGCAGGCAATGAGGGATACTACGGTAAAAGGCAAGCTGCTTAAGGTGCATATTGCGAAAAAGTAAAGTGATGTAATAATTAATGTGACGCAGTAGCAGGGAGAGCCTCATTTCGCTGTGGATGGATTGCCATTCATGAGCAGAAGGAGGCTTTTTTGCGTGTAACCGTCTTTTCATAGCGGTAAAAGCTGGTTTTTACCGGTAACGTGATATTTACGGCTGCATATTGCTGCGGTATGTCGTACATTTCAACATAATCATAGGAATTACGGATACTGGAGGGATGTAAAAGATGATGAATGTCAGAAGCCGGGAATTCGCGGTTCCCTTTTTGCAAAGCTTAATCCAAGTGGATACCTGTAATCCGCCGGGGAACGAGCACCGCTTGTCGCTGCTGCTGCAGGAGTTTTTTCATGAGGCTGGCCTTGAGAGCAGTATTACCGGGATTGAGCAGGGACGCAGCAATCTGGAGGCGGTATTCAAAGGCGGAGGCAGCCGGAAGCTGATGTTCTGCGGACATTTGGATACCGTCAGCCCGTGGACGGCCGAAGCCGGGAGTTATCCGCCGCATGGTGCGGTAATCGAAGACGGTAAGATGTACGGCCGGGGAACCTCCGATATGAAAAGCGGGCTCGCTGCCATGCTGCTTGCCGCCGTATCACTGCACCAGGACGGCATCCGGCTGGGAGGCGATCTGGTTTTTCTGGCGACAGCCGGGGAAGAGGTTGACAGCTGCGGTGCACGGCAGTATGCGGAGCAGCACAGCCTGGCGGAGCTGGATGGCCTGGTCATCGCCGAGCCAACGGGGAGCCGCGTCGCTGTCGGCCATAAAGGTGCGCTATGGCTGCGGATTTCGCTCTTCGGGCGCAGCGCCCACGGCTCCATGCCACAGCTTGGCCTGAATGCCGTGGAGGGCATGATGGAACTAATCGCACTGATCCACCGCCATGCGCTGGAGTGGCAGGCCCATGATCCGGTGCTGGGGTCAAGCAGCTTGTCGGTCAACAAAATTGATGGCGGTGTGCAGACCAATGTGATTCCAGACCGCTGTACCATCGACGTGGACATCCGGACCGTTCCGCCGCTCCGGCATGCAGAGCTGCTTAGCGAAATCACGGCCAAGCTGGAAGAAATTCAGGAGCGGCACTCCGGCTACCGTTATCAGGTGGAGGAGCTGCTGGACAGGAGTGTTGTCTATACGGATCCCGGTGAGGAATTAATCCGAATTGCGCTGGAGCTCGCCGGACAGGCCGACGGCAAGGGTGAGAGAGAGTCGGATGGTAAAGATAGGGCAAGAGACTATGGCGCTGGAGGTGCTGGTGGTGCTGGTGGCGCGGAAAGTGCTGCTGATCCTGAAGATGTGGGTGATGGCGATGGTAGCTCTGATGGAGTAAAGGATGCTGTCCCAGCTGTGCGCGGGGTATCCTATTATACGGATGCCTCTGTACTCCATGATTACGGGAGACTGCCCGTGCTGATCTATGGACCCGGAGATCCCGGGCTTGCTCATCAGCCGGATGAGTGGATCGATATTGAAGCATATCTGGATTCGATTGAGTTCTACCGTAAGCTCGCCATCTCATACCTTGGAGTTTTCGGAGATTAGGCTGTGTCTGCTTATCACACCAAAAAACAACCTTCCGCCAGCAGACGATGAGGCTGCGAAGCGGAAGGTTGTTTTTGGGTTCATCATTAATTATTACGAATTGAAATTACGCCTGATACTGCGCCTGAAACAGACGGCTGTAAGTTCCTCCGGCATTCACCAGCTCCTCATGGCGGCCTTCCTCGGAAATGCCGTCCTCATTCACGACGATGATCCGGTCGGCATTTTTGATCGTCGTGAGGCGGTGGGCGATCACGAGCGTAGTCCGGCCCACAGACAACTCAGCCAGAGACTGCTGGATTGCGGCTTCCGTCTCGGTGTCAAGCGCTGAGGTGGCTTCATCCAGAATCAGAATCGGCGGGTTCTTCAGGAACATCCGGGCGATGGCCAGCCGCTGTTTTTGTCCGCCGGACAGCTTCACACCACGTTCTCCGATCACCGTGTCCATGCCTTCCGGCAGGCTGTTGATCAGGTCCTCCAGATGGGCACGCCGGGCAGCTTGCCAGATTTCCGGCAGCTCCGCCTCCAGCTTGCCGTAGGCGATGTTCTCGCGGATGGTCCCGGAGAAAAGGAATACGTCCTGCTGTACAATCCCGATCTGCCTGCGCAGTGAATGGAGCTTCAACTCGCGAATATCCGTACCGTCAATGGAGATGGAGCCGCCGGTAACATCGTAGAAACGGGGCAGCAGGCTGCAGATCGTTGTTTTACCGGCGCCGGAGGGTCCGACGAAGGCAATCGTTTCGCCGGCATTTACCTTCAGGCTGATATCCTGCAGCACCGGACGGGTGGCATCATAGCCAAAGCTGACATTGCTGAAAAGAATATCGCCGCGCAGGGAACCGGCCTGGGTTGCACCCGGTTTGTCGGCAATATCCGGCTCGGTATCCATGATTTCCAGATAGCGCTTGAAGCCGGCGATGCCCTTCGGATAGCTTTCGATCACGGCATTGATCTTTTCGATCGGCCGGAAAAACACATTGGCCAGCAGAATGAATGCTACAAATTCACCGATTTCAAGCTCCCCCTGAATGAAGAACCAGGCGCCGCAGACCATGACCACAATCGTAATCAGACGCGTCATCATATAGCTGACCGACGAGCTTTTGGCCATCAGCTTGTAAGCCATCAGCTTCGTCTGACGGAACATTTGATTGTCGGCAGCGAACAGCACCTTCTCATGTTCTTCATTGGCAAAGGACTGGACCACGCGGATACCACCTACATTGTCTTCGATCCGGGCATTGAAATTACCTACATTGCCGAAGAGCTGGTGGTAAGTGGAGGTCATATTGCGTCCGAAATGAATAATGACCCAGGCCATAACCGGCACAATAATGAAGGTTATGACAGCCAGCTTCAGATTGATGTCTGCCATTAAGATAAAGGCACCGATCAGCGTCATCACAGCAATAAATACATCTTCAGGCCCATGATGCGCCACTTCGCCGATATCATTGAGGTCATTGGTGATCCGGCCGATCAAATGACCGGTTTTATGATTGTCGAAGAAGCGGAAAGAGAGCTTCTGGATATGATCGAACATTTTTTTGCGCATATTGGTTTCGATATTGATTCCCAGCATATGTCCCCAATACGTGACCACATAATTCATGGCAGTGTTCAGGGCATAGATGGCAAGCAGGGCAACACAGGCCATCAGAATCAGCGGCCAATCCTGACCGGGCAGCAGATCATCAATAAATGTATTCACAGCCACCGGGAAGGCAAGCTCCAGCAGCCCCGCACCTACCGCACAGGTGAAGTCGAGAATAAACAGCTTTTTGTAGGGGCGGTAATAGGAGAAAAAACGACGCAGCATCTCTTGTTCACTCTTTTCTGTTGTAATATTCACTGTCAGTTGAGAGTCATTCTCAACTGCTCTTATTCTTAGGATACTAAAGAGGACATAGAGTTTTGTCAACCTTTACAATGTAGGGAATGAGCAGCATTTTATACCGTTTCACCCAGTCCGGCCTGGCCATTTTCGCATATTTTATCAGTATTCAAGTATAAAGGAGGAGTTAACATGAGCGAAAATGTCGGCGGATACAGCCCGTTCACTTCTACTGGCGCGATTCTGGTTTTGTTCATCCTGCTGGTAATCATCACTAAATCCCTCTGGGTATAAGGTTAGATGGTCTTATCTCGAAGCTGCCGGTCCTTATGGGCCGGCAGTTTCTTTACATAGAGGTGCCTGGAAGAGAAGCTGAAATCTTATGCAATTGCAGTCATGTAAGGTTATAATAAAACAATGTGCGTTGACATATGGGCAGTAATCCCTGACAAACCCGGGTTTGTCAGGGACTTGCGCTGCAACCGGGAGGAACATCATGACTGCAAAACCGCAAGACCGAACCTTACAAAATCCGGGCATGTCCCGTCCGGATGCCGGATCCGGCCGCTTCCTGCTGGTGCTGGGCATACTGTTTGTTGCCGCAGCACTGCGTGCTCCATTCACCTCTGTCGGACCGCTGCTGGGACTGATTCGTGACGATCTGGGCTTAACCAATACACTCGCGGGGTTTATCACTACTTTGCCGCTGCTGGCCTTTGCACTGTTATCACCTTTTGCGCCGCAGCTTGCCCGCAGGTATGGACTGGGAAATATTCTGCTGCTGGCTATGCTGGCGCTGTCGATTGGAATTCTGCTCCGCTCAGCGGCGGGAGTCGTTACTTTCTTTACAGGCACGGCGCTAATTGGACTGGCTATTGCCGTCTGCAATGTGCTGCTTCCCGGACTGATTAAGGGCAGATTTCCTGCACGGATCGGCCTGTTGACGGGCATGTATACAGTATCCATGAATCTTTGTGCAGCCGCGGCTTCGGGCTTCAGTGTGCCGCTTGCCGGTATTGCTGGCTTCGGGTGGCGGGGAACGCTCTCGCTGTGGTTTATTGTCGCAGCATTGTCTACGGTGTTCTGGATTCCTCAAATGAAGAATCTGGTTCAAGGCAACGGGACCCGTTCAGCTGCTGCTTCTGTCAACATATGGCGTTCACCGCTTGCATGGCAGGTAACGCTGTTTATGGGACTGCAATCCTTGCTCTACTATGTTCTGATTGCCTGGTTTTCGGTGATCTTAAGTGAACGCGGCATGTCTTCCGGCCATGCCGGCTGGATTCTGTCGCTGATGCAGCTGGCCCAGCTGCCGTTTACATTTTTTGTACCGCTATGGGCGGGAAGATTGAAGAATCAGCGGGGGCTTGTTCTGATCACCTCCATATTGTTCTTCCTCGGTATTCTCGGAATCTGGCTTGGCAGCAGCGGTTGGATGGCGCTGTGGGCGGTATGCATCGGTATCGCCGGCGGGTTCGCCTTCGGCCTCGCGATGATGTTCTTCAGCCTCCGGACCCGCACATTTCAAGAGGCAAGTGAGCTATCGGGGATGGCTCAGTCTGTCGGATATCTGCTGGCTGCCGCAGGTCCGGCATTGTTCGGGCTGCTGCATGATGCGACGCATAGCTGGAATGCTCCGCTGGCCCTGCTGGCAGCGGCAAGCCTGCTGCTGTTCGTTGTAGGGATGGGAGCCGGAAGAGACAGGTATGTAGGGGAACAGAGATAGCCGTTTGCTATCCGTAATAACTAAAAGAGCGCTCCGGAAGGAAATATTCCGGTGCGCTCTTATTATTTTTACCGTTTCGTGGCCGATACACGGATTCTCCGGTAATCCATTACCCAGACTCCGTCATAGAACAGCTGGGGTTTCAGCTCCTTTTCCAGGAACGCCAGCACTTCTTCACGCTGCGGAGGTGTCAGCACACTAAGTATCCCGTCGGCAAAAGTATTCAGCCAGCGTCCGAGGCCCTGCTCGCCGCCGGCGAGTGTGGTCGGACGGTCATAGCAGAGCGCGAGGCTGGCGGTCAGTCCATGCTGCTCCAGCAGTGTTGTGTACTCCGCGATGCCGGGGAAATACCAGGGCAGCACAAGCTTATCGGCGCAGCCGATAGCCTCGAAGGCGGGCGGCAGTCCGCTAATGACCGAAGCAATATTGCCCTGACCACCGAATTCAGCGATGAAGCGTCCGCCTGTGCGCAGGCTTGCAGCAATGCTCGCCGCAGCTCCTTCTGCATCCCTTAGCCAGTGCAGCGCTGCATTGCTGAAGATAGCATCGGCTGGCGGGTCGGCAGTATAATCCTGGCCATCGGCGAGGATGAACGCCAGCTCCGGGTGCTTGCTGCGGGCAGCAGCGATCATCTCAGGTGAAGCATCGATCCCGGTGACGGCTGCACCATAACCTGCGATGGCAGCAGCCAAATCCCCCGTGCCGCAGCCCCAGTCCAGGATTCGTTCGCCGGGCAGCGGCTTAAGCAGTTCAATAAGTGATTCGCCATATTGTGAGACAAAAGCCATATCCGTATCATAGGTTCCGGTATTCCATTGCTGATTCATGCGGGAGCTCCTTTCGGGTTACACAGGAATACTATTGTTGTAACACAGGGCACTCTTATAAGTGAAATATATGGATGTAATAGACTTTATTGTTTTTGCCTATCAGCCCCGTATACAACCTGCAGATAGGCGTGGCAGTCCGGGTCAGCACTTTGGAGAAATTGAGCTAGGGGTACACAGGGCAGCGGGGGTCAAGCCGGACCCCCATTCCCCAGACTGTATATAGCAGATATAATCCCGTATAAGCTGAACAGAATCAGGATGAGGGCTGAGGCCAGGCTCAGGGTTCGGGTGAAGGATTCAGGCAGCCTGCTGCTGATCCATAATATGACCGAAGTCAGGAGCAGCCACCAGAAGAATGACCCGAAGCCAATACCGGCCGGGAGTAAAAGTGAACCGCCGATGGTGCTGCCGAGTGATGCGGCCAGTGCTATAAAGCTAAGGATCGTCGCCGGATTGGCCATTGTCAGGAGGAATGAAGAGATCATGCAATAAAGAACTCCGTTGTGTCCGGTTTCCGGCCGGGATTCAGCAGCACCATTCCGCAAGCCTCTGACTCCAAGGTAGCCGATAAACAAGGAACCCAGGAGTTTGAGGGGGAATTCATAAGTAGAAGTGAATTCATTCACAATCCTGAAGCTTGTAACAGTCACCAGAGCATAACAGGTATCTGCCAGGGCAATCCCTGCTCCGGTAGCAAGACCTGCGAGTAAGCCCTGCCTCAGTGTCCTGTTCATGCACAGAATAGACATGGGTCCGACAGGGGCGGCAATGATGAAGCCGAAGCTAAAGCCGCCGATCAGTGCAGACCAGAGAGTCATGGCTCACGGTCCCCGGGCGGGAGAGGAACATTCGGTGTTTCCTTCACCGTACCCAAAATAATGGTCGTCCGGGTGCGTACAATTCCCGGAAGACTCTTCAGTTCTTCGCTGATGATCCGGTCAAGATCCCGTGTTCCGCGGCAGCGGATTTTCAGGACATAGTCGTCATCGCCTGCGGTGTGATGGCATTCCTGAATTTCCGGGAGCTTCTGCACTAGCTCCAAAAAAGCCTGCCGGTGTGCCGGGCGCTCAAGCGTAACTGCGATTAGTGCAGCCAGCCCATAGCCGGCTGACTCGGCATCTATCAGTGCTGTGTAGCCTTTGATCACTCCCTGTTCTTCCAGACGCCTTACACGGTCAGCAGCTGCCGGAGAGGAGAGGCCTAGTAATCCGGCCAGCTCGGCCCAAGTTATTCTTCCATTAGCCATCAGTGCCCTGATAATCTTGTGATCCGAAGAATCCATGCTTATCATCCTTTCTTTAGTAAGTTTTTTGATAATATATCGTATTTAAATTCATATTACAAGGTGAAATTCATCTACAACCTTATAATTAACAAAATTAATTGCTCTTTAGTAATTAAATTAAGGTTAATAAAAAACCTCTTGCAATTGTAGTGGAAAGAGAGTATATTCTTAATTACGGTGATTGAATCACTGAAGTACATAATATGCGGTCGTGGCGGAATTGGCAGACGCGCACGGTTCAGGTCCGTGTGGTAGCAATATCGTGGAGGTTCGAGTCCTCTCGACCGCATCATCGTTTCAACTAAACCCTTCTGATGAAGGGTTTTTTCATGTTTTCAGGCATATAAAGACCGCCTTACAGTCATTCCAGTGACAATGGGCGGTTTTTTTCTGCGCCTCAGCAGCTGCAGTTTACAGGACTTCATATCTAGGGCGTGTTGGCCGAAAAAAGGGTATAATGTTTATAATTTAAGACCCCCGACTTTTACAGAGGAGGCATTATCATTGTCCGACACTCTTTATAAAACACTATTTTTGCGCTCTTCTACAGGATTTGCTGTTGTTTCCCTGGAGGACGGGACGATCCGGCTGGCCAACCCTGCCTTATGCAAGATGTTCGGATATACGGAGGAGGAGTTTATAGGTCTCCGGTATATGGATATTGCTTGTGCAGAAGAAAAGGACCGGGCGGATCAGAACCGGGTGATGAAGCTTTTGCTGCAAAGCCCCGGTGCGGCTGTAGACAGCGAAGAACGTTTTTTGCGTAAAAACGGAGAAATGTTCTGGGTATCGCTGCATTTATTTCTAACCTTTGAGGAGAATGCGGAAGCCCCTACATATATGATTGCGGAATTGACCGATATTACGGAACGCAAACAGGCGGAAAAGAAGATCAGGGAGGAACATAATCTCTATGATCTGATTACGCAAAATACACCGGATATGATCTCTCTGGCTTATCCTGACGGTACTATATTTTATGTATCCCCTTCTGTAGAGAGAATGCTGGGATATCCCGCCTCCGAAATGATCGGCAAAAAAAGGCCGGAGTTCTATCATGAGGAAGATGCGAATGAGATGAGAGAGCAGGGGAAGCTCTTTTCAGACAGCGATGTGTTTACCCGCAGAGCACGGCATAAAAACGGCGATTATTTGTGGATTGAGAGCTCTTTTCAGGTGATGCGTAATTCAAACGGTGAAGTGGAGCAGGTGCTCACGGTTGCCCGGGATATTACTGTGCGGAAGAAGTATGAAGAGATGCTGGCGAACGCCCAGTTCCTGGCAAAGATGGGCTCCTGGGAATGGGATCATGCCGGCAAGCAGCTGACCGCCTCAAGGGAAATGCGCCATATTTTCGGACATACTGATGATAACAGCAACCATTCCTTATATGACCCTAAGCTTATTATGAGCTGTATTGATCCGGAGGATTTGCCCGGGGTAATTCAAGCGATACTGGATTGTCTGGAGCATGGGGGGGACGGAAACAAGGTGTTCCGGATAACCTCAGCAGACGGTGTGAAGAAATTTATTGATGCCCATTGGAAAACTGCGCTGGATGCTTCAGGGAACATGCGTTATATCAGCGGTGTGATTCAGGATGTGACCGTACAGCTGATGATGGAGGCGCAGCTACGGGAAAGCGAGCACAATTACCGGCTGATTTCGGAGAATACCCAGGATTTCATTACAAGGAATGCCTCGGATGAGGAAGCCACTTATCTGTATGCTTCCCCGGTATGCCAGCAGATGTTCGGATTTACCCCGGAAGAATTGATAGGTACCGCCGGGATGAGTTATGTTCATCCGGAGGATAAAGACAGAGTGCAGGCATATCGGATTGAAGGCGGGAACGGGAAGCAGCTTGAACCGATCGTTTTCCGTTTCCGGTGTAAAGACGGCACGTATATGTGGGTGGAGACAACGCTTCGCCATATCACCTCTGGGACTGGCGGGTCACCCGAGATCATCGGCGTGACACGTAATGTTTCGGAGCGCAAGCAGTATGAGCTTAAAATGATGGAAAGTGAGAACCGCTACAAATCCCTGTTCGAATACAATCCCTCTGCAATTATTGCGATGGATCTGGAGGGCTGCATTCAATCGCTCAATGCCAGTCTGCAGTATCTGACCGGTTATTCCCGCGAGAGTCTGCTGCATTCGTCCTACAGTGAGCTTATTGATTTGGATGAGCTGGATTTTGTGTCAGACCGTTTCAAGCTCGCTGCAAGCGGTGTGGCTCAGACCTTTGAGAGCCGGCTGATTCACAGGGACGGCCATGCTGTTGAGGTAAGTATGATTTATGTACCGATACTGCTGGACTCCCGGGTTGTCGGGGTATTTGCCATCACGAGCGATATTACGGAGCGCAAGCGCCATCTGGAGCAGATCGAGAAGCTAAGCTATGAGCATGCGCTGATCCTGAATTCAGTTACCGAGGGTATTTTCGGGATGAGTCTTGAAGGTGAAACGGTGTTCATTAATCCTGCTGCCTCTGCGATGCTGGGCTATGGTCCGGGGGAGCTGGGAGGAAGCATTGCGCTGCACTCGATACAGCAGACCTGGCTGGACGGCGAGCCGTACCCGGGAGGCGGCAAGACACTGCCGGAATGGTTCTCTGAGCATCTGTCCTACGAAGAGAAGGAAGGGGTATTCTGGAGACGGGACGGCTCCAGCTTTCTCGTCAAATACCGGATGACCCCGCTGTTTGACAATGGGGAGCGCAAGGGCGTTGTTGTGGTATTCCGCGACATTACCGAGGAAAAGGCAATTGTACGGGCCAAGGAGTCGGCGGAGCAGGCTGACCGGGCGAAATCGGAGTTTCTGGCGATCATGAGCCATGAGCTGCGCACACCGATGAACGGGATTATCGGGATGGCCGATTTGCTTGCCGGAACGGAACTGAGTGAGGAACAGCAATATTATACGCAAATTATTAATAAAAGCGGCGCATCACTGCTGCATATTCTGAATGAGGTGCTTGATTTCAGTAAAATTGAGGCGGGGATGATGTCCATCGAGCTGCAGGCGGTCGATCTCCGCCAGGTCATGACCCATGTTACCGAAATTTTTTACCCCCGGGTAAAAGAAAAGGGCCTTATACTGCATGCAGAGATCGATCCTGCGCTTCCGCAGCTTTTGGTAACCGATGAAGGACGGCTGCGCCAGATTCTTATTAATCTCGTAGGGAATGCTGTGAAATTTACCGAAGAAGGGTCAGTCAGTCTTTCTGTGAAGCTGGAAGCATTCAGGGAGCCTGGGCAGGCGATTCTCAAGTTCACTGTAAAAGATACTGGTATTGGCATTCCGCAAGCCAGCCAAGGACTGCTGTTCCAATCTTTTTCCCAGCTGCATCCATCTATTAACCGTAAGTATGGTGGGACTGGACTGGGGCTTGCGATCAGCAAAAAGCTGGTCGAGCTGCTGGGCGGAGCGATAGGGGTCGACAGCCAGGAGGATGAGGGATCGGAATTCTACTTCACTATTGAAGCATTAATCCCGCAGCAGTCTGCCCAGGGAATCCTTACTGCAGGCACCGGGGATAAACAGATAAAAGTAAAAAACAGACGTACAGAGTACTCTACAGGTGAATTTGGACCGCTCTCGATTCTGATTGCCGAAGATCATCCGGTGAACCTGCAAATTTTACAGGTCTATCTGAAGAAGCGGGGATATGCCGCCGATGTGGCTCTGAATGGTCAGCAGGCTGTTGAGGCGGTACGCTCGAATCACTATGATCTGATCTTTATGGATATTCAAATGCCGCTGATGGACGGTATTGAGGCTACCGTGAAAATAAGGGAGGAGCACGGGCTGTATCCGGTGATTGTAGCGGCTACGGCTTTTGCCCAAAAAGAAGACAGGGAGCTGTGCCTGAAAGTAGGCATGCAGGACTTCATTTCCAAACCGATTCGTACGGAGGAGCTGGACAGGGTGCTGCGGGAATGGTCGGCCCAAATCCGCAGATAGGGTATACTACCCTTGTGAAGGGAGGGCCTCAACATGAAATGGATCCTTTATATACTGTTCGCTCTGCTGTACCTGATCGTTACCTTTTTCGGGCTGGGACCGGTATTGTTCGCGGATGGTTCTACAGCAGAGCGGATGGTAACGCTGGTTGTGGTGCTGCTGGTCTATGTGCTGATCACGCTATGGCTGCGGAGTGTGCTGAAACGGCTGCGTCATCGTTGACAAAGACGCCTTTGCTGACTATATTTATATTATTCGTAATTATTACGATATATAAATTCAGCCGGTGAGAGGGAATAGGTTTGCATACGATGAAACGCGGCGATTTTATGATCATTGTGCTAGTTTTGCTGCTGGCAGGCTCCATCTACGGGGTCAAATGGATGAATACCCGGGGTGAGCATTACGCACAGGGGGATTTGAAGGCTGTAATTACAGTGAACGGTAAAACCTATAAAACGATCGCACTGACCAAAGAAGAGCAAACGATCGAGATCAAGACCAAGTTTGGCCACAACACGCTGAAAGTATATGACTATGGCATTCAGATGACTTATTCGGATGCGCCGCTGCCTATTGCTATGGAGATGGGGTTCATTTCCAGGCCGAAACAGCAGATTATCTGCATTCCGGCCCGCCTGATGGTTGAGGTGATCAATCCGCACAAATCGATTGATGATGACGAAGAACTGGATGCCGTTATTTAGTCTCAATTTCTCCCGGGGTAGCCGGGAGCTGCTCCCAAACCGCTATGGAATCGGCGCTGGTGTACACATATGGTGTTGGAGGCTGAGGGATTGGCGTCAGACTATCCGGAGTAATCTGCATAATCTCCTCACCTTCGAATACAGCAACATGAAGCTTGCCCCGTACCTCAATCCAGGTGTCGGCGGGCAGGCTTATTTGCGTTTGCGGGTCAAGCAGGATACCAAAAGGGGTCGCGTCTGCTGTACAGCACTGTACCAGAAAGCGGCTTACGGCATAGGTAACGCTGTCCGCCCGCCGCTCGCGGTAGAGGAAACCGGACACGCTAATCTCCTTGCCTTCGAACTGCTTCTTATACAGATCAATCGCGCCGAATGTCTCAGAGAAGATCTCTGGATGCACGGTGATTACCGGCTGCTTATACAGCTTGCCGGCCAGTTCGGCGAACTCAGTCTGATAAGGATTAACGGCGGTAAAACGTTCTTCTCTCCCGGTTTCAGGCAGGGCATAGGTTAGGGAGATCCCTTTCCTTGCAGCCGCTTCGCTGCCTAGCGCCCGGTCGGGAAGCAGAAAGCCCAGCAGCAGGGGAAACAGGAACAAGCCGTAGAGGGCACTGCTTCTCGTGAGGGAACGGGGCAGCTGGTGCTCGCAGTCGCAGAGTGCGCTGCTTTTGCCGAATAAAGCCTGCAGACCGAGACTTGCAGCCATCAGTGAGAGCGGCACCGGACAGAGCCTGATCCAGCGCGCCAGCTTGGGCGCAACATAATAATGCAGTGCATCCTGCTGGCTTAAATGTCCGATATACAGCGCGAAACCGAGCAGAATGACCGCCCTGAGCAGATAATGAATGCGGATGCTTCGCGGGTCATTCATGTGGACCTCCTAAATGTTTTGTAAGAGTAATTCCTCACAGCCACAATGAAGCGAGCACCGAACCGGTGAACACAGCGGAGAAGATGAGGAAGAACAGGTACACTGCAAATCGGGTTTTGAACAGCGACAGCAGCATAAGTGAATTCTTGAAATCAAGCATCGGACCAAGCACCATAAAAGCGAGCAGAGAACCGGCAGGAAACGTATGCAGGAAGGTAGCCGCAACAAAGGCATCGGAGGTCGAGCACAGGGAGAGCACAAAGGCGAGTCCCATCATGAACAAGTAGGAGCCGAGCGGCTGTTCTCCGATGGCGGCCAGGCTGCCATGATTCATAAAAGTCTGAATACCGGAGGTCAGCAGGCAGCCGATGATTAAATATTTGCCCATTTCAAAAAACTCGTCCGAGGTATGTACAAGGACCGAGACCAGCCGGCCTCCGCGCGTACGGAGCTGATGGGGTTCGGCAGTCTCCCGTTTGATGGACAGGCGCAGCGGCGATTTTCGGACCGTGGCGTAAATGATGAATCCGATCCCTGCAGCCACGGCAAAAGCCAGTCCCATCCGCGCATAAGCCAGCCATGGATGAGAGCGGAAGGCGGTCAGTGTTGCCCCGTAGACGACAGGATTCAGAATCGGGCCGGACAGAATGAACACGACGGCTACATATAGCGGCATCCCCTTGTGCATCAGGCGGCGGACGAGCGGGATCATCCCGCATTCGCAGACCGGGAAAATAAGGCCGAGCAGACAGCCGAACAGAATCGCCGGAACCGGCCGCCGCGGAATCCACCGCGAGATCCATTCATCCGGCACGAATACCCTCAGCAGCGACGAGAGCAGCGCCCCCAGCAGCACAAAAGGCAGGGCTTCCAGCAAAATGCCGATAAAGGCTGTTTTGAAGGTGTCCATATACGCATTGTCCAGCAGCTCCGGGTGATCCGGCAGCCAGACCATGCCGAAGATGATCAGGAAGACGGCTGGAACAAGCAGCGGCAGGATTTTGAGCGGCAAAAAGGTTGTCAAGGCTGGATTGGCTCCTTCCCGGTCTTTGCTTTAGGCGAACAGTGCATTCCAGCCCTCGGCCAGACGTTTCTCATCCAGATTAAGTCCGATGAATACGATATAGGGCAAGCCGGGATACCGGGAGGTTTCCCAGGTTATGCGGTTTCCGGCAAATTGGACCAGCTGAACGGGCTGGTGCTCCTGTTCCTTTCCGGAAAGACGGACATGGCCTTTTGCCCTTACCAGGCTGCTGCCCCATTCTTGAAAAAAGGCCTCCAGCTCCCCTCTACTGATACTCCGCTCCCCTGCCTGCGGGAAAGTTAACGTTACCGCAGTGACTTGTGAATAGGAGGCTTCCGCCTTTGTTTCGGGCTCCTGTACAGCGGTTGCTCCCCGGGAGTGTCCTGAATTCATGCGCTCCAGCGGGACTCCATTAATGCTGCGGGAACTGCGCTGTGCCGCAGCGCTGCGGGGGGCCTGAGGGCTGATTCCGGCCAGGAGCGGAGCCAGATTAATTTCGCTGTAATGGGTAAAGACGATTTCTGAGTCCGCGTTATACTTACGGACGGTCTTTTCAATTCTCCATAACGTTTCCGGCTCCACGAGATCGGATTTATTGACGATCAGCAGGTCGGCACCGCTCAGCTGCTTGCGCAGGGTGCGGATCAGCTGCTTATCGGCTGAAAAACGGCTGTTATACTCCAGTACGTTCTCCGCATCCAGCACCGTAACCGTATAATGCAGCATGAGACGCTCGCTTAGCGGAGGTGTCTGCAGCGATTTGGCAATTTCTTCGGGGTCGGCAACCCCCGTTAGCTCAACAAAGATAATATCCGGCCGCCGGGCCAGCATTGCATTCAGGCTCCTCGGCAGATCCTCCTTGCGGCTGCAGCATACACAGCCGTCCAGCAGCTTTTCCACCGTTGTACCTGTATGCTCCTGCAGAATGTATCCGTCCACATCGCGTTTCCCCAGCTCATTCATCACCACACCCGGATTCAGCCCCCGTGCCTTGCTCTCCTTCAGCAGGGTGAGCAGGAGGGTTGTCTTCCCGCTCCCCAGAAAACCGCTCAATATCATCACCGGTATCTTCATGGTCCACACTCCCGCTTTTGTTTTTTGTAACTGCAAGAATCATAGTTTCATAATTCCATCTATACGTCATTTGGCGTACAGAAAGACCACAATTCTAAGAGAGTTCCCATGATGAACATTCGAATTTTCTGCCGCGGACGGTTGACATATGTTTAATATTACCTGTATGATGTGTAAATCGTAAAAATTACGATTAAATAAAAGGAGCTGAATACGATGAGAGCAGTTGTAACTTTGGCTTGTACAGAAACAGGCGACCGCAACTATACCACTACCAAGAATAAGAGAAATCATCCGGGACGGCTGGAAATGAAGAAGTATTGTCCGCGTCTGAAGCGCGTTACGCTGCACCGTGAGACACGCTAAGCTTTACTGTGACAAGGAGAATAAAACTATACAAAGGTAAGGAGCAAATTGATGAAGAAAATACCTGTAACTGTGCTCAGCGGATACCTCGGTTCCGGTAAAACCACACTGTTGAATCACATTCTGCATAACCGCGGCGGCTTGAAGGTGGCGGTCATTGTCAATGACATGAGTGAGGTGAATGTGGATGCCAATCTGGTGAAATCCGGAAACACACTCTCCCGGACGGAAGAGAAGCTGGTGGAAATGTCTAACGGCTGCATTTGCTGCACTCTGCGGGATGATCTGCTGCTTGAAGTCAGCAAATTGGCCGCTGAAGGCCGGTTCGATTATATACTGATCGAATCCTCCGGCATCAGCGAACCGGTTCCTGTGGCCCAGACCTTCACCTACGCCAATCCGGATCTGGATATTGATCTTACGGAGCTGGCCAGACTGGATACGATGGTCACCGTGGTTGATGCCAACCGGTTCTGGCATGACTTTGCTTCCGGCGACAGTCTGATCGACCGTAACATGACCGCCGGGGAAGGTGACTTCCGTGATATTGTCGATCTGTTGATCGACCAGATTGAGACCTGTGACGTACTCCTGCTCAACAAATGTGATCTGGTGGAAGAGCAGGAACTGAACAGGCTGGAGGCTGTGCTGCGCAGGCTTCAGCCGTCCGCCAAGATCATCCGCACGGTCAAGGGTATGGTGGATCCCAAGGAGATTTTGAATACGGGGTTATTTGATTTTGAGCAAACAAGCATGTCTTCCGGCTGGATCGCCGAGCTGAATAAGGACGGCCATACGCCGGAAACAGAAGAATACGGTATCGGTTCCTTTGTCTACCGGCGCAGAACGCCGTTCCATCCGCAGCGGCTAAGCTTCTTCTTCAGCAACTGGCCGGAAGAGGTTGTGCGCGCCAAAGGGCTGGTCTGGCTTGCCGCCAAGGGAGACCTTGCCGCGACATTAAGCCAGGCTGGGCCCTCGATTCAGTTCGGGCCTGCCGGCTACTGGCTGGCCACACTGCCGGAAGCGCAGCAGCTTGAGGTGCTGGAGAACGAGCCGGATGTCAAAGCCAGATGGGACGGGCAGTGGGGTGACCGGATGAATGAGATTGTGTTCATTGGTGTCGGCATGGAACGAGCCGTCCTGGAAGCACGGCTCGACAGATGTCTGCTGACCACGGAAGAGATGCAGCAGGACTGGAAGCAGTTCAATAATCCTTTGCCATGGCCGGTAGAGGAGCTGCTAGCGGCAGCCCAGGAATAGGGGCCCCCACCTCTGGGCTGAGTGATGCAGACATAGAACTGGGGGTGTAGGCTGAGGGGAAAGTGTTGCAAATACAAGAATAGGCACGATATTATGCCGGAATCACAGTTAGGCGATTCCGGCTTTTTGCTGCCTTGCTTCACTCATTAATCGTGTTGATTACGATTAAATTATGATTTTGGGTTTACAAATCGTAATTATTACGATAATATCGTTGAAGTTAATACGTAAACATTACGATTAAGTTACTGTAAGTAAAGCAATATGTAGGAGCAGTAATTCAATGTGTGAAAGGGAGGCAACTCCATGATTTTGTCATCAATGCGGGATGTAGTATTCGGTTACGGAGAGGAGCCTGTCATCGACGGTCTGTCACTAGATATTACAGCAGGACAGTTTATCGGGATTACCGGCCCGAACGGGGCAGCGAAGACTACACTGCTAAAGCTGATGCTGGGACTGCTCCGTCCGTGGAGCGGAATGGTTACCTTAAACAATGAGCTGGCTGCGGATGGCAGGCTTGAGATCGGCTACGTTCCGCAGCAGGTCGCATCCTTCAATGCCGGATTTCCCAGCAAGGTGATTGAGCTGGTCCGTTCCGGCTGCTACGGCCGGCTGGGGCTGTTCCGGCGCTTCACGCAGGAGCAGGAGGCGCTTGTGGAGAGCTGCCTGCGGCAGGTTGATATGTGGAATTACCGCGACCGCAGAATCGGCGAATTATCCGGCGGGCAGAAGCAGCGGATCTGCATCGCCCGGGCGCTTGCCCAGCAGCCGCAGGTGCTGGTGCTGGACGAACCGGCAACGGGTATGGATCTGGAGAGCCGTACCGGCTTCTATGGACTCATGCGTCATTATGTAAATGCGCATGGCCGGACGGTAATTATGGTCACTCATGGCCTGGAAGAAACAAGCCCCTATCTGGATAGCATCATCAGCCTGGAGCGGAAGGAGCAGGAGGGCTGGACATGTTTAGTTACGAATTCATGCAGCGCGCATTTTGGGCCGGGGGCCTGATTGGTATAATCGGTCCGCTGCTTGGCGTATATCTGATGCTGCGCCGCCAGGTGCTGATGGCTGATACGCTGTCGCATGTATCGCTTGCCGGGGTAGCACTGGGCACGGTGCTGCAGCTGAATCCGGCACTCAGCGGCTTTGCGGTTGCCGTCACCGGCGGGATCGTCATCGAGCAGCTGCGCCGTTCTTACCGTACATACAGCGAGCTTCCGGTAGCAATCATCATGACTTCGGGGCTGGCGCTAGCGGTTGTACTGATGAGCCTGAAGCAGAATCTGAGCAAGAGCTTCAGCTCCTATCTGTTTGGCTCTATCGTCGCCGTCAGTGATATACAGCTAAAGCTTATCGCGGTTGTCGCAGCCGCCGGATTGCTCTATTTCATCGTTTTACGCAGGCCGCTGTACAGTCTGACCTTTGACGAAGAAACCGCCAGCATAAGCGGTGTGCATACAGGGCTGCTGTCCTTTTCGTTTGCTGTGCTTACGGGAATGACTGTTGCCGCTGCTATGCCGGTAGTCGGTGTGCTGCTGGTATCCGCGCTGATTGTGCTCCCGGCATCGATCGCCCTACGGATCGCTTCCGGTTTCACCACCGCAATACTAATTGCTGTGTCCACAGGGCTGCTTGGAGTTTTCAGCGGTCTGACCGCATCCTATTATATCAATACGCCTCCGGGAGGCACGATTGCCCTTATTCTGCTTATATTCCTGCTGACAGCAATCGGGGTTCAGAAGCTGCTCAGGCTGAAGCAGCGACGCAGCAAATATAGAAGACCTTTGAAGCAACCCGAAATTCATTCCAAACCATAGATATCATTGAAGAAAAAGGAGCTGTTATCCCTCATGTTTACTTTTCGAATCCGTCATCTTGCTGCTTTGTCCCTGTCTGCACTGCTGATTGCCGCCGGCTGCGGCAGCAACAGCAACTCTGCAAATAATGCCGGCAGCACAGGTGCTAATGTTAACCCTAACCCTAGCCCACCTATTGTAGAGACCAGCTCTCCTGCGCCGGATAAGCTGAATATTAAAGTCAGCTTCTATCCGCTGTACGAATTCACCAAGAACATCGTTGGTGATCTAGCCGATGTAGAGACGCTGGTGCCTGCCGGAATCGAGCCGCATGACTGGGAGCCGACCGCCCGGGACATGGCGGCAATTAACGATGCCGATGTGCTCGTCTACAATGGAGCGGGCATGGAGGCCTGGGCTGAGCAGGTGCTGGACAGTGCCTCCGGCAGCAAACTGATCACCGTGGAAGCCAGCAAAGGGCTGGAGATTATGGAGGGCACTGGGGAGGAAGAGGCTCATGCCGAAGGAGAAGCGGATGACCATGATCATGCCGACGAAGATCATGAACATGCGGATGAAGCTCATGCCGAAGAAGAACCAGGCCATGATCACCACCATGGAGGACTTGATCCCCATGTCTGGCTGGCTCCTGCCCTGGCAATCAAAGAGGTCCGTACCATTGAAGCTGCGTTGTCTGCTGCTTCTCCTGAGAACGCCGCTGCATTCCATACGAATGCAGACAGCTATGTCGCTAAGCTGGAACAGCTTGATCAGGACTTCAAAGACGGACTGGCGGGTACGAAGCGAACGGATTTCATTACCCAGCATGCCGCTTTCGGGTATCTTGCTAAGGAGTATGGCTTAACGCAAGTGCCAATTGCCGGCCTGTCGCCGGAACAGGAGCCTTCCGCCGCCCAAATGGCTGAGATCGTTGAGTTTGCGAAGGCGCATGACGTAAAGACGATCTTTTTTGAAACCCTCGTCTCCTCCAGTGTTGCCGATACGATCGCCCAGGAAATTGGAGCCAAAGCGGCTGTGCTGAATCCGATTGAAGGCTTAACCGATGAGGACCGCAGCAATAAACTGGACTATGTGGCGATTATGCGCCAGAATCTTGAAGCACTGAAGGCAGCGTTGAATGAATAGGCAATTTACTATTTGAACTAGGAAAGGCGGATGCCCATCATGGCAAAGAAATCCAAAGTAGTGAAGGAGCTTAAGCGAAAGGAACTGGTCGCCAAATACGCGGATAAACGAAGAGAACTGAAGGCGAAGGGGGATTATGCGGCACTGCAGAAGCTGCCGCGCGATTCCTCGGCCACCCGGCAAAAGAACAGATGCGTAGTCTCCGGCAGACCCCGAGGCTATCTAAGCAAATATAAGGTTTCGCGGATCGTCTTCCGGGACTTGGCGCTGAAAGGGCACATTCCCGGCGTCACCAAATCAAGCTGGTAGCTGAATGTATGGTTCCTTTCATATGAATTAACAAGAACGGCCAATGTCCCGGAATACCGGACCGGCCGTTCTTTGCTGTGCGTTTAAGCTTTGCATGAATTACTCCGGTCAATTAAGATAAACAACAACGCAGCACACGGTGTACAAACTCTGCAAAAGGGGGAAGAGCAATGCCGGAATACTGGAGCGGGCGGTTTGCCCGTGAAGGCATGATTTGGGGGAGGGAGCCCAGCCCCTCAGCGGAGTGGGCCAAAGAGAAGTTTCAGGAAGCAGGGCTGAGCTCTGTCCTGGTTCCCGGTGCGGGCTATGGACGCAACAGCAAGGTATTCTCAGCCGCATTTACTACCTACGGGATCGAATTAAGCACCGAGGCCCTGGAGCTTGCTGCAGCATGGGACCCGGACACTATCTTCATCGCCGGTTCTGCGCTGGAACCGCAGCTGAATACCCAGGTTGATGCCGTCTACTGCTACGATGTGCTTCATTTGTTTCTGGAAGAGGAGCGGAAGCAGCTGATTGCTGCAAGTCTTGCCCAGCTGCGTACCGGAGGGCTGCTTTATTTCACAAGTTTCTCCGATGAAGACTGTACTAACGGCTGCGGCAGACGGCTTGAACCGGGGACTTATGAATACAAGCCAGGGAAATATGCCCACTTTTTCAGTGAAGCCGATTTAAGAAGTCATTTCTCCGGGACAGAGATTCTTCAGACCGGATCATTCCCTGAGAAGCTGCAGAGTGAACAGGGAGGAATCCACGAATACATACTGAGATCTATTGTTGCGCGTAAAATAAACTGAAGCTCATCAGACGTCAATAGGCCCTTCTTTTATATAAAGAAGGGCCTTAAGTATAGTTGGAACCAGGTTGTTGGGGATTGTTCATGTAAGACTTCGTGCCCGCCTATCTCAAATCGCAGTCAGCGAACAGAATATTCCGCGGAATACGGAAGAAGCTTTCAGCTTTTTCCTGCAGGGCCAAGGTTGGAAGATGGCATTGATGCAGCCATTTGCGGAATGTGCCGGGATGTACACCGATCCAGACGCTGACATCGGTTACAGAGAAATCATACACCATGCATAGCCCTGTCAAAATCACATTGTTCTGAGGTGAGTGGGCAAGTGTTCTTTTCATAAAACGTGAAGGTGTAGGCTGGCATACAATTGGACTTTGCCGCAGGAGAGCTTCATTGAACAAGATATGGGACGGATAGCCTAGCAGGCGGCAGACCTTCTCCAGATTGTTCCTGGAAGGGATGCGTCCTTCGTACACCCAGGCGCTCACACTGCGCGAGGATACGGCGAGCTCTTCCGCAAGCTTGGATAATTTAATGTCCTTGGCCATCAGGATAGCAAGCAGAACGCGGTTGCGGATCTGGCTGCGTTTGGGCCTTCTGAACCGTTTGACCCGTACGCCTTGTCCAAGATATTTGCGGTTGATCAGAGACCAGGCCTGGATTTTATGAGATTCTTGTTGATTCTTAGGCATACTTCCTCCGAATTTTTAACGTTATACTACAATACTTTCGGGTACGCTGCAATGGTTAATGCTGTAATTGCTGACATGAGGTTTAAGTTTCTTTCAGAAGTCTTGCCGTTATGATATATTTTTACTAAACAAATTACAAATCCAGGGCAGGGAGCGAAATAGATGATTAAGCATATCGTATTTTTCAAATTAAAAGACCGGTCACCGGAAAGTATCGCTGCTACAGTAGCAGTTCTGCAGAATATGGAAGGGAAGATCCCCCAGCTGATTTCCATTGAGGTTGGAACCGATGTCGTTCGTTCGGAGCGTTCTTTTGACATTGCACTGGTTACTGTAGTTGCATCACTGGAGGATTTGCAGGCATATCAGGTGCACCCCGCCCATAAGGAAGTAATAGCGCACATCAACGAAGTCAAGGAAGTGTCCTACGCCGTAGACTACGAAATTTAAGGCTGCCGGGAGCGGCAGGAGTTCCCATTCTATTCCGGAAGCGGTGATGTAAATGCGTGAGCTTGAGTATCCGATGGAAGCGTTAACCTACCTGATCGTTTTTCTGGCCGCCTGCTTCACCATGCTGTTCTGGCTGAAACGCCGCGGTAAGCGCGGCAAATAAATTCTTAATCGTTGTAGTTCATTTTTACCACCAGACTTGGAGGGTCAGCTGTGTACTATGTTAACCGGAAGCAAATTGAAAATATACTGGGACAGATTCCCGATATCGGGACCGGTCTGCGGGGCGCTGCGGATTCCTGGGATGGAAGTATTGTCATGGGTCTGGTGCAGGAACGCTGCCTGCATTTGGCGATAGAGGTCGTTACCGACGTTGGGAGCTGTCTTATCGACGGGTTCATTATGCGTGATGCCGGTAGCTATGAAGATATCATCTCGATTATTCATGAGGAGAAGGTGCTTGGAGACAGCGGGATCTACGATGTGCTCATTAGCCTGGTAGCGCTCCGTAAGCCGCTCGTGCAGGATTATTATTCCTGGGATCGCAGCGCGCTGCATCCGTTGACGAATGTGCTTCCAGGCGTTCTGGAGCGTTTTGCCGCAGAGGTGCACCGGTATCTGGATCAGGAGCTGGGAGCGGAGCTGCCGGTTTGAATAGAGGGTGACCAGCAGACCGAAGGGCATTACACGGACGACAGCCGTAAGGAGAGGAGGTTCCAGAACATGAAGAAGGGTCAGGAGAGCGGATCGACAAGACGCAATATAATGACGCTGCTCAAAATGAAAGGGCCGCTGACCATCGGCGCGCTGGCGGAAGAGCTCGGGATTACCGAGATGGGCGTAAGGCGACATGTGCTGCAGCTGGAGCAGGAATCGCTGGCCAAGACCAAGGTAGTACGCCAGGCGATGGGCAGGCCCTTGCATGTATATTCGCTGACCGAGCGGGCAGAAGAGCATTTTCCCAAAACGTATCATAATCTGGCCCTGGAGCTGCTGCGGGAGCTCGATCATAACAACGGGGTGGAGGCTGTGAATGTGTTGTTTGAAGGCCGGCGGAGGCGGATGCTTGCCCAATATACCCCGATGATGGAGAACCGTAATTTGGAGGAGCGGGTAGCCGAGCTATCCTCGATCCAGAACTCCGGGGGGTATATGGCGGAATGGAGCAAGGGGGAAGACGGCTCATATGTGATGCGGGAATATAATTGTCCCATCCGCCAGGTTGCTACCCAATACCGCAAAGCCTGCCAATGCGAACAGAGTCTTTTTGAGGAGCTGCTCGGGGCTAAGGTAACACGCACGGAATGTATGGCGGAAGGCGGACAATGCTGCCGGTATGCCATCACTCCTAACCCAACAAACAGACAGGACAATCCTTCTGAAAAAACTTCCTAAAGTAATCACAGGACAAACTCTCTTCGCTTATGATATAGCAGAACTAGGCGATAGCCCGGATGGCCGGGCAGATGCACTTTGAATCCAAAGGAGAGATGGATGATGAAAAAGGATAGCAAAAGCTTGCTGTGGGGAATTCTGGCGGGTAGCGTAGTGGGTTCAGTGACGGCGCTGCTGTTCGCACCCAAGCCGGGAAAAGAACTGCGCAAGGATATTGTTGACGGAACGAATGGCGCGATTGATAAAGTACAGGAAATTGCCGTCCAGGCAGGGGATAAAGGATCGGAGCTGTACGGAAAAGCCAAGGACGCGGTAGAGTCTGTGGTGAGTGAAGTGAAGGAATGGAGCAAGCAGTATACCCATACTGATACGGAAGAGGAGCTTGCCGTGGTCAGCGGAATCGCCGCAGAAGAAGCTCCGGTAAGCTTGGACGAAACCGAAACAGCAGAAATTATTGCCGCAGCCATTGAGGATGCCCAGGATGTGGCGGATGCCGGTATCGGTGAAGCCGCAGACAGCGCGGAAGCTGTTGTGGATGAAGATGGTGCAGCGGACGCAGACAAAGACGGTATTGTCTAAATTTATTTTGCAGCCCGAGTAATTAGTGAAAGCTGAATTTATAAGGCTCTAGCAGGCATATAGCCGCTTTCCGCGCTTCCGGCGGGAGGCGGTTTTTTCAATACTTCCTTGAATTGGGGCCATAAAAAGAGTAATATCTGCAATTGGGGCTCAAAGTCAGGTACACTTTGTTTTGACCTTACATAAGCTACACAAAACAAGTTAAAGGAAGCGGTGTGTTCGTGCAGCAAGCTATAGCTATACTAGACTCAGGTGTGGGGGGACTTACGGTAGTCAAAGAAGTAATGAGACAGCTCCCTAGGGAGAAAATCATTTATTTTGGAGATACTGCCCGTGCCCCATACGGACCCCGTTCAACCGAAGAAGTGAAATTGTTCACTGAACAGATTGTGGACTATTTAATTCAATTTAATCCTAAAATGATTGTAATTGCCTGCAACACCGCAACAGCGGCAGCGCTGGACTATATCTCCGCCAAGGTGTCCATACCGGTGATCGGAGTCATCCATCCCGGTGCCCGCGCCGCCATCAGTGCTACCAAAACAGGCCGGGTCGGTGTCATCGGCACCATCGGAACGATTAAGAGCGGGGCTTATACAGCGGCGCTGAAGCAGCTTTCCCCGTTTGTCGAGGTGGTCAGCCAGGCTTGTCCGGCGCTTGTCCCTTTCGTGGAGCAAGGTATGTTCCGCTCGGAGGAAAGCCATATCGCAGTGGCTGAATCGCTCAACGGAATCAAATACGAACCCATCGATACTATGATTCTCGGCTGCACACATTATCCGTTTCTGGTAGAGCCGATAGGCAAAGTAATGGGGCCGGGAGTGAAGCTGATCAGCTCGGCGGATGAGACCGCGCGGGAAATTAGCACCATTCTCTACCAGAAAGGCCAGCTCGCCAAGGGGGATGAGACCCCGATTCACCAATTTTTCTGCAGCGGAGATGCCGAAATGTTCCAGCGGATCGCCCGCGACTGGCTTGGTGAGCAGCTTAAACGCACGCCTGTCGTCTGGCAGGTATCCTCGTTGTAGATTTACTGTGGTGAGATGAATAGGGACAAACCCCCTGCATTGGGTTTGTCCAAGAAACCGGGAGTGTTGCTCCCGGTTTTTTTATATATTAGTCGTGTATGCTACTTGAAAATGTGAATCGCCCGGAGAGTGGTGTGAGGTGTTCAAATAGAGAGCCTCAGGAAAGGGGGGAGTAGCTCGGGATCCGCCGTACGGCGTAGTCAGACAAACGCGGAATTTAGAGGTAAGGTCCCGTTGAATTTGACGTAAATGAGCAAAATGGTGAGATCAAAGGGAAAAGTCCCGTTGGATTTTACATCCCTTGTTGGGCCTCATGAATGCCAACATCGCAATATTTGTATGCGGTTACATTTTTTCGTGCGGTCAGGCACGGGCAAGCTCTTTTCGTTCATGCAGGGCGGTAGGGGCAGCATACAATAAGGTGAGGCTGTGTCCCGAAGTCTTGTAGGGGATGACGGCAACTAGAGGGTTTGAGAGGATGAGACATATGCAGCAATATATTACCCGCAGGGGAGACACTGTTAACCGCATTGCCGCCAGGCATGGACTTACACCGGAGCATGTCATCCAAGGGAATCCGTGGGCAGGGAGGCAGCCCTACCTGTACCCGGGGCAGATTCTTTTTCTGCCCTCTGCACCGCGCAAGCGTTACTCCGTGCAGCAGGGGGACGATGCGGCTTCCATATCCGCTTTATTCGGAGTGAGCGTTGAGGAGCTTGAAATTCTGAATCCCGGCGTCACCTCCGCACGCCAATGTATCCCGGGTAAGGTGCTGGTCATCCCCCAGCCGCTGTCCAGCAGCAAGGTAGCTGTCAACAGTGAATACGGACCAGCAGATGTTGAGGAAGATGTCAGGGAGCTTACGGACAAATTTCCTTTTCTTCACCGGGACAGCATCGGAACCAGTGTGCTCGGCAAACCGCTGCATGTGCTGCGGATCGGAAGCGGCCCCCGGTATCTGCATGTGAACGCCGCTCTGCACGCCAATGAATGGCTGACATCACCGTGCCTGATGTCTTTTATAGAACAATATGCCTCAGCTTACGCGGAGGGGAGGGACTGGAACGGACATGATCCGGCGCTCTGGTACCAGAACTGGACTCTATGGGCTGTGCCGATGGCCAACCCGGATGGTGTTGAGCTGGTACAGGAAGGTGTACTGCCGGGTCATCCCTATTATGAAGAGCTCATGAAATGGAACTGCGGCAGGCACAGCTTCCGTAACTGGAAAGCCAACATCCGCGGCGTGGATCTCGGCGACCAGTTCCCGGCTCACTGGGAGGAAGAGGTTGCCCGGCGCAGAATAACCGGTCCGGCCCCCCGCGATTACAGCGGCCCCGCCCCGCTAAGCGAGCCGGAAGCAGCAGCGCTCGCGGCTCTGGCTGAGCAATATCCCGGGGAGGCAGCAGTGTCGCTGCACAGCCAGGGTGGAGAAATCTACTGGAACTACCGCGGATATGAGCCGCCGGAGAGCAAAGAGCTGGCCGCCCGTCTGGGGGCGGCCAGCGGCTACCGCGCGGTTGAGCTGACCGGCAGTGATGCCGGGTATAAGGATTGGTTCATCCAGCGGTTCCGTAAGCCAGGCTTTACGGTAGAGCTGGGAATTGGCAAGAATCCGCTGCCGCTGGCTGATTATGAGGATATGGCGCTGGAAACAGGCTGGATTTTAGCAACGATTCTTTCGAATTTTAAATAAAAATGAAACACATCCTGCAAATTTGCGTAATATAACAGCAAAGGGTACGGCCGCAATCACAATTGTAATTGCTTCGCGGCTGTATCCTTTTCTTATGGAAAGAGGAGGATACCTATGAAACTAAGAAAATTGCTGTCGCTGAAGCGGTGGTCTCATATATTACTCAACTCCTGGCAATACGTTATTTCGCCTTCTGTAACGCTTGCGGACAAGCTGTTCTTCACCATTCCGGTGCTGCTGTACTGGGTATTGCCTGATATCATGCCTTTTATGCCGATTGATGATATTGGCGTGACCATGCTGCTGATGGGCTGGTTCGTGTCACGGATGGACCGCAAATATCCGGCGCTGAAGAGCGGAAGATGAAATTTTAAAGAATTTTTTGTACTTGATTCCAGATCTATTTATCCCAGGGTGGTTGCTTTTACAGGCCACTTTCCTTAAAATAAATTATTGAGGTTTTAAAATAGATGCCTGGGAGATGGATGAGGAATGAACGTCAAAATTACCCGCAATGCGGCTAAAGTGATAAAAAAAACCATGGAGCTTGAAGGCAACAGCGAACTGAAGCTGCGCGTAGCGATTACACATGCTCACGGAGACCATGCCCACTACGGTCTTGATTTGGACACGCCCAAAGAAACTGATGTTGTAATTTCTACGGATAAAGAGATCGATGTTATTCTTGATCCGAACCAGCCGCTGCTGGACGGTGTGAAGATCGACTACTTGTACTTCCCGGAAGAAGGCTTTGTCATTACTAATCCGTCAAAAGGTAATCATGGCGACCACTAATAATTCGCCGATGACTAACGGACAAGAAGAAGGGTTGCCCCATGGCTAACGAAATACAAATTTGTGATCAATGCAATCACACCCGAATGAAAACCATCCTGCCCAAGCTGCGCAAAATGGCGCCGGACGCCGAGATCAAAGTCGGCTGTAAGTCCTACTGCGGACCTTGCGGCAAACGGGCCTTTATCTATATTAATGGACGTTATGTCAGTGCTCCAACTGAGGATGAAGTGCTGGCGAAGGCGGAAGCTTTTGTAAAGCGGCCGGTGGCCAAAGACTAAATCAGATACCTGGCAGCAGTATTCGCCAGTGTACCATATTAACGGGTTTAGCAGCCTCCGCACTTGTGTGGAGGCTTTTTTGCATGCCGCCATCCAGCTGGTTTGGGTCTGGCTATAAGGACATGGTATAATGTGCATATTGTTTCACAGGTATATACATAGGCAGGAGGGAAAATGAGATGAAGCATCTGACAGACACGACGATATTGAATAACGGTGTGCATATGCCCTGGTTTGGTCTGGGGACCTATAAGGCGGAAGGGGCGGAGGTAGCCAAGGCGGTAGCAACCGCACTCGAGCTGGGGTACCGCAGCATTGACACCGCAGCAGTGTACGGCAATGAAGAAGAGGTCGGCCAGTCGATAGCCGCAAGCGGTGTGGCGCGGGACAGCCTGTTCGTGACTACAAAAGTGTGGAATACCGATCAGGGATATGATACAACTCTGCGGGCCTTTGAAACCAGCTGCAAAAAGCTCGGGCTGGATGTCATTGATCTGTATTTGATCCATTGGCCGGGCCAGACCCTATATAAGGACACTTGGCGTGCCCTGGAGCGCCTGTACGAGGAAGGCCGTGTGCGGGCGATCGGGGTCAGCAATTTCCAGATACATCATCTGGAGGAATTGAAAAAGGAGAGCAGCCTGGTTCCTGCAGTCAATCAGGTGGAGCTGCACCCGCGGTTTATCCAGAAGGAGCTGCATGACTACTGTGTACAGCATCAGATCCAGATTGAAGCGTGGGCGCCTCTGATGAAGGGAAGACTGCAGGAAAACGAGCTGCTGCAGGGCATCGCCGGGAAACACGGCAAGACTGTATCCCAGGTTATTCTGCGCTGGGGGCTGCAGAACTCCATCGTCATCATTCCCAAGTCAGTTACGGCCTCGCGGATCAAAGAGAACAGCGAAATTTTCGATTTTGAGCTGACAGCGGATGAAGTTAGCGCTATTAGCGGGCTGGATGCCGGAGAACGGATCGGTACGAATCCGGATAACCTGCTGTTCTAGAACGTCATAGACACTTAAATAGCCTTAAGCTCCTTACAGCAGCGCTGTATGGGCTTAAGGCTATTTGCATGCTGTTTATTGCGGATTACGCGGCGGGAGCGGGCCCAGATACTGATAGTATTGGCACTCGATCCGGCCGTTGTACAGCTTGCGGCGCTTGTCCGCTTTGCGGCCGTAGTATTGCTCGAATTCCTTATAGGGGCTGATCGCAAAAAAGGACCAAGTCGGCAAATACAGCATCATCTCGCCGAATTGGCGGGTCAGCTTCTCCACTTCCTTGTCATTACTGATCCGCTCGCCGTAGGGCGGGTTCGTAATGATGCAGCCGTAATCGCCTTCAGGGCGGGCTTTGGCAGCCGCGAGATGCTTGAAGGTGATTTCTCCGGCCAGCCCAGCGCTTTTGGCAGCCGCTTCGGCAATTTCAATTGCTGCGGGATCAATATCGGTACCGGTCAATTGCAGCGGATAATCGTCGCGTACGGCGTCGAAGGCCTCATCGCGGGCTTCTTCCCACAGGCGCTTCGGAATCTCCGGCCAATGTTCGGACGGGAATGAACGCCGCAGTCCCGGTGCGATATTCCAGGCAATCATTGCTGCTTCGATCAGAATGGTTCCAGAGCCGCAGCACGGATCGTACAGCGGGCGGTGGCCGTTCCAGCGGCTAAGCTGGATGAGGGCGGCAGCCATTGTTTCCTTCAGCGGCGCTTCTGTCGCCTGGCGGCGGTAACCGCGTTTGTGCAGTGCCGGACCGGTGGTATCCAGAGTAATCAGGGCGACATCGTTCAGCAAAATCACTTCAACCACATAGCGCGGGCCGTTCTCCGGGAACCACTCGGTGCGGTAGGACTGCTTCAGCTTCTCAACAATCGCTTTCTTGACAATCCCCTGGCAGGCAGGTACGCTGGTAAGCTGGGATTTGTGGGACCGGCCTTCTACCGGAAACTCCCCGTTTTCGGGAATCCAGTCTTCCCAGTTGATAGCTTTAACGCCTTCGAACAGCTCATCGAAGGTTTTGGCCTGGAATTGGCCCATTTTGACCAGGACCCGGTCAGAGGTACGCAGCCATAAATTGCAGCGGCAGATATCGATATAATCTCCGCTGAACAAGACCCGTCCGTTCTCGACTGTGGTCTCATAACCCAGTTCGTTTAATTCGCGTGCTACTACAGCCTCCAGTCCCATAGGGGCGGTGGCGATCAATTGTAATTTACCCAAATGCGCTCAACTCCGTTTAGCTTGTAGATGGTTGCTCCTAGCCAGTACAATAAGATAAGCAGAGAAGTAACAACGACACTGTGCATCGCCTTTATTCTGTGCATGCGCTTAGTAAAGCTTGGCCTAGCCGATCCTTCTAAGTATAGGTGAATGCGCGGGACTTCACAATATCAAAGGAGAATACATATGCCTAATCAGGAAGAATACAGTGAAATGCTTTATACAGAGGATGAATTATTGCTTGAGGTCAAACAGGCGATTGCGGATTACGGGATGCCTGAGGTCTCCATCGCTCCGGGGTACGGGCGGCTGCTCTCGATGCTGATCCGTCTGTCCCGCTCCACCCGCATTCTGGAGATTGGTGCGCTTGGCGGATACAGCGGAATCTGCTTATGCCGCGGATTTGCTTCCGGCGGCCAGCTGACCTCCCTTGAGCTGAAGGCAGAATACGCCCGACTGGCACATAGCCACTTAGCCAAAGCAGGCTTCGGCGAATCCGTAGAATACAAAATCGGCCCTGCGCTGGACAGCCTGAAGGGGCTCGAAGCAGAGGGCCGGACATTTGATTTCTTTTTCATCGATGCGGACAAAGAGAATTATCCGAATTATCTGGAGTATGCAATCCGCCTGGCATCACCGGGGGCCATTATCGCCGGGGATAATATTTTCCTGCGCGGCCGCACCCTGAACACTGATAAGAACGGGCCCGCAGTACAGGCGATGCGCCGGTTCAATGAGATGATCGCCAGCGATGAGCGGCTGACCAGCACGCTGCTGCCTGCGTACGATGGACTGGCTTTAGCCATGGTGAAGTAAGCCGGAGTCTCCGGGTGTCAGCGGAACCAATGGTGCCGGGTCGGCTTGTACAGCTTGAGGCGTACCCAGACTGTATTGATCAGCAGGAACCCGCCGGAAATAATGAAGAGGCCTTCAATCCCGATATAACCCGATAAGAATCCGCCGATAACCGCCCCAAGCATATTACCCAGAGCCAGCGTGCTGCTGTTGAAGCCGAAGGCCCTGCTCTCTTTACCGTCTGGAGTATAGGAACGGATGAGTGCGTTCACGCTTGGCAGCAGCCCTCCCATAAACACTCCCATCAGGAAACGGATGATGATCAGCTGCCAGACGCTTGTTACAAAGGCTTGCGGAATAAGGAACAGGGATGCGCCGATCAGCGCATAGGTCAAGATACGATGGGCGCCGACCTTGTCGCTCAGCCTGCCGAGAAGCGGAGAAGCCAGCATGTTGGATATACCGGTAACAGCGCTGACCATCCCTGCCCAGAATGCAATATTAACGGCTGAGCCATGCAGCTTCTCTACGTATAGCGGCAGCAGAGACATCGGGCTGATCATCGCAAACTGCAGCAGGAAGGTCACGCCGAACAGTGCTGGCAGCTGCGGCACCTTGGCCAGCTCCTTAAACCCTTCGAATACCGATACCTGCGGTACTTTTGCGGCTTCGACCCGGTTGAACTTCTCTTTGACAAGGAATAAAGCGAGCAGTGAAGCAACGAACAGCAGCGCACCGACGACATAAAAAATCGGGCGGAAGCCGATCCAGTCAGCCAGCGCTCCGCCGATCAAAGGTCCCAGAATTGTTCCGGCCACCGAGCCGGACTGCATCAGCCCCATGGCAAAGCCCATACGGGGTTTAGGTGTTGTACCGGATACCAGCGCGATGGAGGCCGGGTTGAAGCCGGAAATCGTCCCATTCAGCAGACGCAGCAGCAGGAGCTGCATCGGCGACTGGGCGAAGCCCATCAGTACCATGACGATGGCCATACCGAAGCTGGAGCGCAGAAGCATGATTTTGCGGCCGTATTTGTCGGCGAGCTTGCCCCACAGCGGCTGGAATAGGAACGAGGTCAAAAAGTTTGCGGCAAAAATTAGGCCTGCCCACATCCCGATTGCATGATCACCGGTTACACCCAGATCCTTGGCGAGATAAAGAGACAGGAACGGGGTAATCATTGTCATGCCGGCATTTACCAGAAATTGGCCAAACCAAAGCACCATGAGGTTGACCTTCCATGTCTCCCAATTCTTCAAAGTGCTTTCACTTCCTTTCAGAGAGTTCTATCTAAAAAATTCACGAAAAATTGACATTCTATCAGTATATCATATATTTTTGGCTGTCCGGTGCAACACTTGTCATAGTAATGTCATTGGATTGTCATTCCGTTGGCGTGAGAACGGTTGTTACCATCTTTTAAAAGGGGCATAATAAGTTATATGCGTTAGCAACTATCCTATCAAACTAATGGAGATCTTATCATGACCTACAATGATACTTTTATCCGCGCCTGCAGACAGCAGGACACGGACCACGTTCCCGTATGGTACATGCGGCAAGCCGGCCGTTATGATCCCGAGTACCGTAAAATCAAGGAAAAATATTCGCTGCTGGAAATTTGCAGCCAGCCGGAACTTGCGGCGGAAGTGACCTTGATGCCTGTGCGCAAGCTGGGTGTGGATGCGGCTATCCTGTATTCCGACATTATGAACCCGGTGGCTTCGATCGGTGTGAAGTTTGACATCGTGAAGAATATCGGCCCGGTTATCGAGAATCCGATTGCGACAGCTGCCGATGTAGAGCGGCTGAAACCGATTGATGTAGAAGGCGACCTCAGCCATGTGCTGGAGACTATCGCCATTCTGGACAAGGAACTGGATGTACCGCTGATTACGTTCGCCGGTGCCCCGTTCACGATTGCCAGTTATTTAATTGAAGGCAGGCCTTCAAAGAGCTATCACCGTACCAAGGAAATGATGTTCAGCCAGCCCCGCGTCTGGGAGAAACTGATGGATAAGCTGGGCGATATGGTCATTGCTTATCTCCGTGCCCATGTGAAGAGCGGCGGCAAAGCCTTTCAGCTGTTCGACAGCTGGGTGGGAGCACTGGCCCCGCGTGACTTCGAACGGTATGTGCTGCCTACGATTTCCCGTATTTTTGCCGAATTGTCGGTTCTTGATGTACCGAAGATTTATTTTCCGGGCGTAAGCTCCGGGGAACTGCTGCCAAGCCTTACCAAGCTGCAGGCTGATGTCATCGGACTGGACTGGCGCGTGAGCCTTACTGAAGGCAGACGCAGAACCGGCGGAGGTTTTGCCATTCAGGGCAATCTCGATCCTTATCTGCTGACAGCTCCAATGGAGCTGCTCAAGGAACGGGCTAAGGATTTGATTGACGAGGGCATACAGGAGCCGGGATATATATTTAATCTGGGTCACGGCTTATTTCCGGAGGCTTCACTGGACACGCTAAGAGAGCTGACGGAGTATATCCATGAGTATTCACAGCAGGCGCTGAAACAAGCAGCTGCACCGAAATTATAATACCGCAAGCACTGGTATGAACATTATTCGTAAAAGGAGATGGATTCCGTGACAGCTAAAATTGGTGTACTCGTGATGTCTTACGGCACGCCTGAAAGTCTGGAGGGTGTGGAAGCCTATTATACTCATATCCGGCGCGGCAACGAGCCTTCCCCGGAGCAGCTTAAAGAGCTGAAGGATCGCTACGAAGCGATTGTCGGCGGCGTGTTCCCGCTCCGGGAGAATACAGACCGTCAGGTGGAGGCTCTGCAGGAGATGCTGAACCGCAGCGGCGGGGATGTGGAATATGTTTGCTACCAGGGACTCAAGCATGCCCAGCCTTTTATTGAAGACGGCGTTGAAGCTATGGTGCGGGATGGCATTACCCAGGCGGTCGGCATTGTACTTGCCCCCCATTATTCTGTAATGAGCGTTGGCACATACATCAAACGGGCAAAAGAAAAAGCGGATGCCTGCGGAATCCGGATGGAATTCGTGGAGAGCTACCACCTGCATCCGGAACTGATAGACGTGCTCAGCAGACGGGTATCAGCCAAGCTGGATCAATTTGAAGAGACCGGCGCAGCCCGCGGGGATGTGCAGGTCTTATTCAGCGCGCATAGCCTTCCGGAACGGATTCTTGCCATGGGCGATCCTTACCGGGACCAGCTGCTCGAAACCTCCAAGGCAATCGCTGACAGGGCAGGAGTCACCTCCTGGCAGTTCACCTGGCAGAGTGCAGGCAGAACGGCTGAACCTTGGCTGGGTCCGGACATTCTGGATACACTGCGTGAGCTGTCCAAAAGCCAGGTGAAGTATGTGCTGTCTGCTCCGATCGGGTTCGTGTCCGACCATCTGGAAGTGCTGTATGACCTTGATATTGAAGCCCAGGCGCTTGCTTCCGAGCTGGATCTGCGGCTGATGCGGATTGATTCGCTGAACAGCGATCCGGCGTATATGTCTGTGCTCAGCGATGTAGTCCGCACCAAGGCAAGCGAGCTGAAGGTGATTCAGCCATGACCGGTATGCCCCGGAAGATCGTCATTATCGGCGGAGGCCTCAGCGGCCTCAGCGCCGCTTTTTATGTCCGCAAGTTTTACCGGGAAGCCGGATACCGGCCTGATATTGTGCTGATCGAGAAGGAAACTGCACTCGGCGGCAAAATTGAAACCTTGCACCGCGACGGCTTCGTCATTGAGAAGGGGCCGGATTCCTTTCTGGCCCGCAAAACAGTGATGAGTGATCTGGCCAAGGAGCTTAAGCTGGATCATGAGCTGGTTACAACCAATCCGAATGCCAAGAAGACGTACATACTGCAGCGGGGCAAGCTTCATCCGATGCCGGCCGGGCTGGTTCTCGGCATTCCTACCGAGCTGAAGCCGTTCCTCAAGAGCGGCCTGGTATCCTTCAGCGGCAAAATGCGGGCGATGCTCGATTTCGTGATTCCGCCGCGCCGGAGCAGCGAAGATGAGTCGCTCGGAGACCTGATCGAGCGGCGCCTGGGAACAGAGGTCCTGGAGAATATGACAGAACCGCTGCTCGCCGGGATTTATGCGGGTGATATGCGTAAGATCAGTCTTCAGGCCACCTTTCCTCAATTCGGTGAAGTCGAGCGCAAGTACGGGAGTCTGATCCGTGGAATGACTACCGGCCGCAAGCCCGTCGAGACGCATACAGGTACCAAGAAAAGTGCCTTCCTGACCTTCCGTAATGGTCTGCAAAGCCTTGTGGAGGCCTTAATCCGTGAACTGCATGATGTGGAGCAGCGGACCGGAGCGGCAGCAGCGGGGATTACCGTGCTGAACAATGCTGCAACAGATGCCGCGCGGTATGAGGTGAAGCTGGAGACTGGTGAAATTCTGCAGGCGGATGATATTTATGTCACCGTGCAGGATTTTGCTGCAGCGGAGCTGTTCCGTCCGTATGTTGATGTATCTCCGCTGGAGAACGTTAATTATGTATCCGTTGCGAATGTGGTGCTGGCTTTTGCCAAGAAGGACATCGTCACCGAGTATGACGGCTCTGGCTTTCTAGTTCCACGTAAGGAAGGACGCAATATTACAGCCTGCACCTGGACCTCCACGAAATGGCTGCACACCAGCCCTGATGACAAAGTGCTGCTGCGCTGCTACGTCGGGCGTTCCGGTGATGAGCAGAATGTGGAGCTGCCGGATCAGGCGCTGACGGAACTGGTGCTGAAGGATCTGCGGGAAATCATGGGAATTACGGCTAAACCGCTGTTTGCGGAAATTACCCGGCTTAAGCATTCGATGCCGCAATATCCTGTCGGGCATCCGGCCAGAATAGCCGGTTTCCGCAGTGAGCTGGGACAGAAGCTGCCCGGCGTTTATGCTTTTGGCGCAGGCTATGATGCTATAGGCTTGCCGGACTGCATTAAGCAGGCTAAGGAAGCTGCCGAAAGCGCTGCGGCCGGCTTGAAGAAACAGCCGGAACCCGAAGCTGTATTCATTTAATTAAAGAACGGTGAGCCGGGATGATTCGGCTTCACCGTTCTTTTTTTTGCCGGATAATGAAGTTAACAGCAGCAATACTCCCTGCGGTTTGGAGGGGGGAGTGTGAGTTATGCTATAATAGAAACACTTTTAATACAAAGGAGATTCTTAGTACCCATGTATCCGCCGCGATCACGCAAAAGAGAGAAGAATAAGCGCAGCAGTAAACGCCGACGCAGAACGGTATGGTCATGGATTAATGTAAGCTTATTATTATTGATTACTGCCATGTTAACCTATTATTTTATTGGAGACCCTGGCGGCGGCCCGACCTCGCAGCCCCCGTCAGCGGAGACAGCAGGTTCGCCATCCCCATCCCCGGAACCTGTTATTGCTCAGCCTTCCGCAACGGTGACACCTGAGCCGGAAGCTACTGCGTCACCTGAGCCGTCGCCTTCCGCTACTCCGGAGGTTTCACCAACACCTTCTCCATCTGAGGAGGCTGCTGTAACCTCTTCGCCAGACAGCAGCGGTGCAGGTGATAACAGTTCAGGGGATGTTTCCGGCTTGCCCGGGGATGTTTCAGGGGCGACCGTTAAGCTCAATTTTGCCGGGGATGTCATTTTCTCGGGCAAAGTAGCCGATTTGCTTCAGAAGAAGGGCTATGATTATTCCTACTCTGCGCTGGATGGCATGTTCCAGAAGGATGATCTGACCATTGTAAATCTGGAGACTCCGATCACCACTGGTGGCGTAGGTGCAGAGAATAAGCAGTATGTGTTCAAGGGAGCCCCGCAGGCGCTGGATGCGCTCAAGTCAGCAGGTGTGGATGCGGTCAATCTGGCCAACAATCATACGCTAGACCAGGGTGAGCAGGGGCTGCTGGATACACTGAACAACCTGAGCACACGGGGGATCCCTTATGTAGGCGCAGGTAAGAACAGCCAAGAAGCATACACCGCCCAATATTTTGAACGAAACGGGATCAAGATTGCACTCCTCGGCTTCACCCGTGTCATTCCACACAGCGATTGGATGGCGGGGGCAAGCAAGCCGGGAGTAGCCAGTGTCTATGACAGTATGGAAGCGCTCAAGACCATTTCAGCCGCCAAGAAAAAAGCGGATCTGGTTGTAGTAGTTGTCCATTGGGGCAAAGAGCGGGTGGAACAGTATGACGCTGCCCAGCAGACCCTGGGCCGCAGCTTCATTGATGCAGGAGCAGATCTGGTCATGGGCGGTCATCCGCATGTACTGCAGGGGATCGAACCTTACAAAGGCAAGTGGATTGCCTTCAGCACCGGGAATTTCATTTTTACACGCTCAACGACTGCGGCCACCTGGGAGACCGCTGTCTTTCAGGCGGAATGCGGCATCACAGGCCAGTGTTCGCTTACTCTGCATCCGATGGATGCAGAATTAGGCCAACCGGTGCCAATGAATGATGCTGACGGACAGCTTTTGCTGAACAAGGTTCAGTCCTTATCTTCCGGCTTAGTCAAGATCGGCAGTGACGGACGCGTTACCCAAGCCGGTAGATAGGCTGGAGCAAGGCTTTGTAGTTGTAAGCAGCCCGGGGACTGATCATACTTCTGCTGGAGGTGGTTATGATGAAAAACATATGTGTTGCCCATCGCGGGTTTTCCGGTAAAGCACCGGAGAACACACTCGCCGCCGTCCGGATGGCACTTGCTCTGCCCTATGTCAGCTGGATGGAAATCGATGTGCAGCTGACCAGGGACGGCGTGCCGGTTGTGATTCATGATTTCACGCTGGACCGGACGACCAACGGTCACGGGAAGGTGAAGAATATGGATTTTGAGCCTATGCGGCGATTAGACGCGGGAGGCTGGAAGAGCCGTGCCTTCCGCGGGGAAAAGGTTCCTTCACTCGAAGAGGTGCTGGATCTTGCTTCCGGGAGACTCAAGCTGAATATTGAGCTGAAGACGAGCGGCGACATGTATCCGGGTCTGGAGAAGGCGGTCATTGATCTGATCTCCGCTAAAGGCATGCGCGATGAAGTAGTGCTGACCTCCTTCGATGCAGGGGTGCTTCAACGGGTAAAAGAACTGGATGCCCGGTTTCGTACCGGGCTGATCTATGACTCCCGTTCAGGTGATCCTGCGCGCAAGGTGAAGGAGCTGGACTGCTCCTTTCTGTCAATCAGCTTTACTAGAATCAACGCCGGGCTGGCCAAGCTGCTGGCCGAACGCGGAGTGAAGACCATGGCCTGGACCGTAGATAAGGCGAAGGAAATGCGCCGCCTGGCTGAGATGCATTCGGATATCATGATCTGTACGAACCGCCCGGATATATGGGGCGACACCTTTTTGGAAGTCTGACTGCATTCAAATTTGACGGGAAAGCGAGCTGAAGCTTCGATGTGTGCTGATGTAAATAATGTGTACTGTGTTGGACGTAATTATAGATTGCATGCGGAGGAACTGGGGAACAAGGTTCCTGCAGAACCGCTGATTTTTCTGAAGCCCTCCCATGCTGCTGTTCCGCTAGATAAAGCTATTATTCATCTTCCCCAGGATGCCGGGCTGATCCATTATGAGGGAGAACTTGTCCTGCGTATCGCCCGGGATTATGTGCCGGGCATGAGTGTCGACGAGCTGGTGGATGTTATGGCGCTGGGTCTCGATTTCACACTGCGGGATGTGCACAATGACCTGCAGAAGAAAGGCCTGCCCTGGACGCCGGCCAAAGGCTTCAAGAACGCCGCTCCGCTCACCCCTTATATTGCTTTTCCCGAAAAGGAAGAACTGGAAGCTACAGATTTCACTGTCCTCAAGAATGGTGTAGAGGTGCAGCGGGGGAATGTGAAGGATATGATCTTTTCACTGCAAAAAATCGTCGAATTCATCGCTGCGCGGTATGGGCTTGGTAAAGATGATGTGATTTTTACCGGAACCCCGGCAGGGGTGGGGCCGGTCGTTTCAGGAGACTCCTTCGAGCTGTTCTGGGGCGACAAGCTTTTAGGCACCTGCCTCGTCGGTTAACGGGAGCTGAATGATATGCTGTGGATATTAGGTGCCTGTGGCGCCTTGCTGGTTGCCGGAGCAGCTTACCGGAAGCGTTCGCTGAGCTTCTCCGGCATGATCGCGGCTTTTGTAATGGGTACGATTTACTTTGGAGCAGGCAATGCTTTCTGGTTCGGTATTCTTCTGCTTTTTTTTATCTCCTCAAGTCTGCTCTCGAAGCTTCATCACGAGAACAAAGCAGAGCTTGAGCTGACCTATGATAAGACCGGCACGCGTGATGCGGGGCAGGTCTTCGCGAACGGCGGAATGGGTATGCTGCTCGTCTTGCTGAACGCGGTTTATCCGCTGGAGCTTTGGGGATTTCTTTTCATTGGCGTAATGGCGACCGTGACCTCAGATACATGGGCCACGGAAATCGGCACCCTGGCGAAGAAGCCTCCCCGTTCTGTGCTGACAGGCAAAGTGCTGCCGGCGGGAACCTCGGGCGGCGTATCGCTGCCGGGCACACTAGCCGCTGCCGCGGGCGGGGCGCTGATCGGCGCTGCCTCCTGGCTGCTGCGTGCGGCTTCCGGAATGGAAGACCATTCCTTCCTGCTGCTGTCGCTAGCCGGCCTTATCGGCGGACTCGCCGGCGCGTTCGCCGACTCCATCCTGGGCGCTACAGTGCAGCGGATGAACCGCTGCTCCGTATGCGGCCGTGAGGTGGAGGCTTCTCGGCATTGCGGTCAGCCTACTGTATACGCAAGAGGCTGGCGCTGGATGGACAATGATGCTGTCAATGCGATCAGTTCCATCATTGGCGGTGCAGCCGCCCTGCTGGTTAGTTTACTGTAAACAGGCGCCAGAGCAAATCAATCATTTAATTGAACTTAAAATAGACATTTAGGGAAAAGTGGCGGAGGGGAATTTTGGAACTGTAGGAGCGGTAGCGTCCGCCTGAAAGCTTTCCGTAGGAAAGGTCGCTTCGGAAGCATAAGCAGTCATCAGATTTCTACCGCTAATAGCGGTTCTAATCAAGAAATCTGATGACAACAGCGGCCGAAAGTCCAAACATTCTCTGTAGTCACGACCAATCCCCAAAAATAAGAATTACAAGTTCAATATATAGAGTCATTAATTGGAGGTGAACCGTTTGGGCGGCACAGTAAGTCACAAGCATACAGCCATTTTGGATGCCGCGTATGAACTTTTTGGTTCGGAAGGCTTCTACGAGACGAAGATGTCGGAAGTGGCAGAACGTGCGGGAATTGCCAAGGGCACGGTCTATTTATATTTCAAAAGCAAGGAAGAGCTGTTCATGGCCGTCACACGCCGTGACTGTGAGGACTTCCTCCAGCGGCTTGAAAAGCTACTGCAGGCTTGCAGCACCCTCGCGGATAAGCTGTCGGCCATTGCCGGACATCACCTGCTGTACTATTATGAGCGTAAGCAGCATACTAAACTGTTCTTCCGGGCCCCTAATAACAATCCGGAGCTGATGGCCTACATGACCCAATTCATGGAAGAATACATGCAGTCTGTAATGAAGGTTATGCAGGAGAGCGGTGCCGCCGAACCGGAGCTGCTGGCAGAGTCTTATATCGGCATGCTGGACAGGCTGAAGATGGATATTATGCTGCGTCCCGGTTTTTCGGAGGCGGATGCGCATAAGCGGGCAGAATTTGCTGCAGGACTCTTTATCCACGGCGCATTAGGCAGCCAGAATGTGCCGGCGGTACATACACTGCATGAAGATCATCAAGAAGAAGCGTAACCCGCTACTAAAATATAAGGCAAGCGAGGACAAAGCATGAATATTATGACTGTGGAGCATCTATCCAAAAGCTATGGAGAGAAAACATTGTTCCAGGATGCATCGTTCGGGATGGATGACCGGGATAAGATCGGCGTTATCGGTGTGAATGGAACAGGAAAATCTACCTTTCTGAAAATTATCGCAGGTTTGGATACTGCCGATGATGGACAAATCGCTATCGGCAACGATGTGCGGGTGCAGTACCTGGCGCAGAATCCACCGTACGAGCCGGGCAATACCGTGCTGCAGCAGGTGTTTGCCGGGGATGATCCGGACCTTCGTACGATGCGTGAATATATGGAGATCCTGGCTGAGCTGGACAAGAGCCCAGGCAATGCGGAACTTGAAGGTGCAATGGTCCGGATTGGGCATAAGATTGACGCAGCCGGCATCTGGCATCTGGAGAGCGAAGCCAAAACGGTGCTGACCAAGCTCGGCATCACCCGCTTTGACGCACAAATGGGAACGCTATCGGGCGGTCAGCGCAAGCGTGTAGCACTAGCGGCTGCACTTATTACGCCTTCTGAGCTGCTGATTCTGGATGAGCCTACGAACCATATCGATACCGATTCGGTGGCCTGGCTGGAACAATATTTGCAGAAACGGCGCGGAGCGCTGCTGATGGTTACGCATGACCGCTACTTCCTGGAGCGGGTAGCCAGCGTGATGCTGGAGCTGGACGGCGGACGCCTCTACCGCTATGAAGCGAACTATTCACGGTTCCTGGAGCTGAAAGCCGACCGCGAAGAGCGTGAGGCCTCAGCGGAGCAGAAACGCAAGAACCTGCTGCGCACGGAGCTGGCGTGGATCCGGCGCGGTGCCAAGGCCCGTTCGACCAAGCAGAAGGCCAGAATCGACCGCTTCGAGAAGCTCAAGGAAAGCACAGGAGGAAGCGCGGCGGGATCACTGGACATTTCGGTGGCTTCCACGCGGCTGGGCCGCAAGATCATCGAGATGAAGGACCTGACTAAATCCATGGACGGGCGGACCCTGATTAAAGATCTGACCTATATCGCGGTACCGCAGGATCGGGTCGGCATCGTTGGCCCGAACGGCAGCGGCAAATCTACCCTGCTTAATCTGATTGCCGGGAAGCTGCAGCCGGACAGCGGCGAAGTTCAGCTGGGCGCTACGGTCAAGCTGGGGTATTTCACTCAGGAGCATCAGGATATGGATGACAGCATGCGGGCGATTGAGTATGTTAAGGAAGAGGCAGAGGTGATCCGTACAGCTGACGGCAGTGTGATTACGGCAGGCCAGATGCTAGAACGGTTCCTGTTCCCTCCAGCCATGCAGTGGACGCCGATTTCCAAGTTGTCCGGCGGCGAGAAAAGACGCCTGTACCTGCTGCGCGTACTGATGGGGGCACCGAACGTGCTGCTGCTGGATGAGCCGACCAATGATCTGGATATCGGCACACTGTCAGTGCTCGAAGACTACCTCGATGAATTCCCTGGTGTCGTCTTTACCGTATCCCATGACCGCTATTTTCTGGATCGTACCATCGATAAGCTGATCGCATTTGAGAACGGCCAAATCCGGTTACATGTCGGGGATTACAGTGAATATGAAGAATGGCTGGCGAAGAATGTACCTGCGCAGAGCAGCGCGGACAAAGAAATGAACGGTAAACAGAATACTGTTCAGGAGCCGGCCGCGAGTGCCGCGGCAGTCCCTCCGGCCCGGGAAAAAGTCAAATTCACCTTCAAGGAACAGCGTGAATACGAAACAATTGATGAGATGATCGGGCAGGCGGAACAGCATCTCGTGGATATCACTGCGCAGATGGAAGCGGCCTTTGCCGACTCGGGCAGATTGCAGGAGCTGGTCGAACAGCAGCGGCAGGGTGAAGCGGAGCTGGATCGGCTGATGGAGCGCTGGACGTATCTAAATGAGCTTGCGGAGAGAATTGCCGGCAAGGCTTAGGCTTTAATAGCATTATTTAATCAATAGTCAGGAGGCGGCGGCCTTTGAAATATACCATGCTGGATGCCGTTGCCTTACGCAGCGCGGGCCAAGCGGAAGAAGCGAGGATAATTCTGCTCAATCTTTTGATTGAGGACAGTGAGAATGCAGAGCTGCTGTACCAGCTGGCTTGGACGCATGATGTGCTGGGTCTTGAACGGGAAGCTGTTCCCTATTATGAACAGTGCCTTGCGTTAGGGCTGCCTCAGGATCAGCGGGCGGGAGCGTTGCTTGGACTGGGGAGTACCTATAGAACGCTGGGAGAGTACTCCCGTTCCAGGGAGGTGCTTCAGCAAGGGGCCCGGGAATATCCGGAGCGCAAAGAGTTCCCGGCATTTCTCGCGATGGCACTTCACAATCTGGGATCGCATCATGAAGCGATGGAGATTCTGCTTAAGCTGCTTGCGGAAACCTCTGCTGATCCGGGGATTAAAGATTACAGCAAAGCGATCTCGTTCTATTCGGATAAGCTGGATCAGATCTGGCCGTAAGGATCGCAACAATTCAAAAGCAAGCTGAGACCGGAGTAACCGGTAATCAGCTTGCTTTTTTTTTTTGAGGCTGCTGCCTCTCTTGAAGTAACTATAGAAAATAGGCTTGTTCAGCCGGGTCAAGCACCCTGGCACTTCGTGCGACTTGTAATACAGTATTACAAGGAGGCGTTGAAGATGCTGAGGATATCCCAGACGAACGGTGAGATTAAGAGGCTGATTGAAACGGCTGAAATGGCTTGGTTTGAGGTCTTTTATTCTGCCGATACCAACAAGGTTATTTACGTGAACGGAAGAGAATATTACCGCCTGCCGCTTCGCTTCAGCACCAAAGCCAAAGTGCTGGCTTATTTCAGACAATATTGGGGAATTACAATGAGCAGCCTGATGTTCCGGAACTTAATCACTGTTACAAAAAACGGACGGCTGTATGTGGTAGCAGGGGATACCGGCCCTCTGCCTATCTTTCCGAGACAAGTTACAGTTACAAGCAGAACAGACACGAGAATCAGAGTAACCGCCGCGTTGTCCATTGTTCCGGAGTCTGATGATGAGATTTTGATGGTCCGGTATGTTATCAGCAAGTCCGGTACGAGACTGATTATTCTAAATAGAAACCAGAAGGAAATGATGCCTTAATCCAGTTAATACATTATTCAGAGGGGGAGCGGCTATGGCACGAATAGCACAAACACCCGGCAAGCTAAAAGATTTGATAGATGCTGCGGAAGGTGTCTGGTTCGAGGTCTTTTATTCCGGGGACGGTAATAAAGCGATCACGGTCGGAGGAAACGAATATCATCTTTTGCCGCTTAGGTTCAGTACGAGGGTGAAGGTGATATCTTATTTCAGGCATTACTGGGGGATTGCCATGAGCAACAGGATGTTCTGCAATTTGCATACAATCAGGAGGAATAACAGGCTATACGTCATAGTAGGCGATCCTGGTATATTCACAACCATTCCCAGAAGAGTAAGGGTGACCAGCCGTACGGCAACCAGAATTAGAGTTACAGCTGTCCTATCCATGAGTGAGGATTACGATGAGGAAACTATGCTAGTTCAATACTTGATCGGCAAGTCCGGAACGGGGCTTCGCGTCCTGGACCGAAATAAGAAGGATGAGCGTTTTGCCAGATGCGGAATGTCAGGATAACATTCATATGAAAAAGAGAAGCAGAGTCAGCACGGGAATTCCGCTGATTCTGCTTCTTTTTGTAATCGTTCATTTGCCGCCCGCCACTGCAATCATCTGCTTGACCGGACGGGAGTCTCCGGTCAGGACTGCTTCGTCAGCATTCATCTGTGAGGAGCCGTCGCCGTCGAGGAAGATGCCCTCCCGTCCATTGCCTGGAACGGTTTGCAGCACAGCTGTACGGAACTCTTCAGCCGTACAGAGTGTTGGCGTGACGATCAGCCACAGCTTCCCGGTTTCGTCATAGACGAGTCCGGAGCGCATCCGCTGCTCGTCTGCGTAAGGTAGATGCTCGGCAGCGATGACAGCTGCCCACAGCCCGTCTTGCTGCAGGTTCATGCTGATGCCGCCCTGGGCCCAGTAATGGCTCCGGTCACTCACGGACAGCTCATCGCCTGAGGAAACGGTCTGCACCGTCAGCCTGCCGGTAGCACCGTCCCAGACCAGTGTGCCGCGTGCGTACTTGGCATTGAACCAGCCGGAGCCATAAGCGCCCTTGGCGCCATTCACCGGGGCATCATTCATGACCGCCACCGACAGGAGATCGGTTCCATAGAAGAAGCCGCCGTTAATGCCGTAAGCGGGAACCCTGCGCAAATCAGAACCTGCGGCCCTTAGATTGACGTTTTCCGGAGCGACTGCCATCATATGCAGCTGAACCTGACCGGGGCTTACCGCTTCGAGATACTCATAGTCATGCGGGAGGCCGCTGAAGGCCTCCCGCACTTGTTTCTCCGGCTTGTTCAGCAGAACTGCCGGTATCACGATCACCAGAACAAGCAGGACGAGCAGGGCGAAGCTAAGCGGCCATCGCTTGCGCGTACAAATCCGCCGCAATTTACCGCTTCCGGCTTCAGTTTGCACCGACATAGGCGGCGAGCAGCTTGGCCGTATTCAGTACGGCCTGCTTATGTGTGCGTTCCATGGAATGGGAGGCATGTACCCCCGGACCGATCAGTGCAGCACGGATGTTGTTGCCGCCGCGCAGCGCAGCGGAGGCATCTGAGCCGTACTGCGGATAGATGTCAACCGCAAAAGGAATCGCCAGGCTGTTCGCCAGATCGATCAAACGGCTGGTCATAGCATAGTCATAAGGGCCGGAGGAATCCTTGGCGCAGATGGAAACATCCGTTTCCTTGCAGCTCAGGTCATCCCCCATGGCGCCCATGTCTACAGCTATGAATTCGCTGATTTCGCCTGGAATCCATGCCGTACCGTGGCCGACCTCTTCGAAGTTGGAGATCAGGAGGGACAGATTGTGAAGCGGCTTCCAGCCTTCACGCTTGATGCTTTCCAGCAGGCCGAGCAGGGCGGCTACACTGGCTTTATCATCCAAATGGCGTGACTTTATAAAGCCGCTTGGTGTAATAACCGCGCGGGCGTCAAAGGAGATGAAATCACCGACTGCTATACCAAGCTTCAACACATCATCCTTGGTGGAGACAAGCTCGTCGATCCGGATTTCCATATTCTCCTCGGACCGTTTGAAGTCACGCGCATCAGCATAGACATGCACCGAGGGATGGCTGGTCAGAATGGTGCCGGTATAAGTCAGACCGCTGCGTGTATGAATGACGCAGTATTCATTTTCGATGCTGTTCATTGTAAATCCGCCGACAGAGGTCAGGCGCAGCGTACCGTTTGGCTTAATGGAGCGGACCATCGCACCCAGCGTGTCCACATGCGCACTAATGCCGATGGTGCGGGAGGGATCAAGCCCGGGCACGCTGAGAATGATGCCGCCTTTCTCGTTCCAGCTGAGCGGAACGTTCAGCGCAGCCGCTTCCTCGGCTACGAGCCGCATAACCTCAGCGGTGAAGCCGCTGGGGCTGGGGGTATCAAGCAGTTTTTTGAGAACGGATAGAATATAGTCTTCATTTGGCTGAATTGTAAGCAAGATTAAGCCCTCCAGTTCATGATTTAGAATAGGTGGTAAAGTACTTAGCGCTCCATGTTTGGCTCTTCAGCCAGCCTGCCATGCTGGGCATTAGGAGATAAGGGATCAAACGCGTTTCCCGCATCCCGCAGCTTGGACAGCTCTGCGTTCAGTACCTTAATTTGCTTCTGCAGCTTGTACTGGCGGAATATACCGTAGGAACCGACGATGACCCCGCCGATGACGGCGCAGCCCAAAATAACAAGAATAAGCGGGAGCTCGATCTGATCGAAGCCGAAATTCACCTGAACCGGATCTACGTTGATCACTGCGAATACAGCTGTAAGCAACGCAAAGATTAAACCTAAAATTAGCGACCATTGCAGTTTCATATGATATCCTCCCACTTTGACAGTGTAACAGTATAAATCCCCTGCCCGCGAGGGGCAAGGGATTACCTCAATCCTAAGCTGTATATTTTATTTGGTCAACTGTTCCATCTGCTCGATGACGCTCTCGAAGACACTCATTGCTTCGCGGATCGGTTCCGGAGAAGACATATCAACACCGGCTTTGGCCAGGATATTGATCGAATAATCACTGCCGCCGCTCTTCAGGAAGCCGAGGTAGCGGTCCACTGCCGGTTTGCCTTCCTCCAGAATCTGTTTGGAGAAGCTGGTTGCTGCGGAGAAGCCGGTAGCATATTTGTAAACATAGAAGCTGTTGTAGAAATGCGGGATCCGCGCCCACTCCATTTCGATATCCTTATCAACTACCATGTCCTTGCCGTAGTACTTCACATTAAGATCATAATAGATGGCCGACAGATCCTGCGGAGTCAGCGACTCGCCGTCTTCGGCACGCTGGTGGATAATCTTTTCGAACTCGGCGAACATCGTCTGACGGAATACCGTTGTACGGAACTGGTCAGCGTAGTAGGTCAACAGATACATTTTTTCTTTAGGATCGGTCGACTTGTTCAGCAGGTAATCCATCAACAGCGCTTCATTCGTTGTAGAAGCTACTTCGGCGAGGAAAATCGTGTACTGAGCATCACGGTACTTAAGCGCGTTATCCGAATAGTACGAATGCAGGGCGTGACCCATTTCATGCGCCAGTGTAAACATGCTGTTCAAGTTGTTGTTATGGTTCAGCAGCACATACGGGTGGGTGCCGTAGGCTCCCCAGCTGTATGCTCCGGTGCGTTTGTTCTCATTCTCGTAGACATCGATCCAGCCCTTGTCGTAGCCTTCCTGCAGCACACTGAGGTAGTCTTCTCCAAGCGGTTTCAGACCTTCTTTGGTGATTTTCTTCGCTTCTTCAAAGGTAATATCCAGCTTATATTCATCCACCAGCGGAGCGAACAGGTCATACATATGTAGTTCATCAACGCCAAGCAGCTTCTGGCGCAGCTTCATGTAACGGTGCATCAACGGCAGGCTCTCGTGAATGGTGTCTATCAGGTTGGTGTAGACTTCCTTGGGAATATTATCGCCGTAGAGCGACATTTCCAGCACGGACGGATACTTGCGGACCCGAGAGTAGAATACATTTTTGTTAACATTTGCGCTAAGAGTGGCGGCGATAGTGTTTTTTTGCTTGCCATAAGTCTCATAGACGGCTTTAAAAGCGTTCTTGCGCACTTCTCGGTCCGGACTCTCAAGGAACTGAATATAACTGCCGTGAGTCAATTCCACTTCCTTGCCTTCCTCATTTTTGATCTTGGGGAATTTGAGATCGGCGTTGTTCAGCATGCCAAAAATATTCTGCGGCGCCTGGGAGATGTTTCCTACCTGAGCGAGCAGCGCCTCCTCGGCTTTGGAGAGGACATGCGCCTTTTCACGCTTCATTTCTGTCAAGGTAAAGGTATAAGCGGAAAGGGCAGGGTCAGCGATGAACTGATCGAGCTTCTCCACAGGCAAAGCCAGAATTTCAGGAGTTACAAAAGAAAGAGCTTCACCAGCTTCGACACTCAGCTTTTTCGCTTTTTGCGTAAGCGCCTGATAGGTCGGTGCGGCGGTGTCCTCGTCCTGGCGCATATGTGCGTAAACATACAGGCGTTCAGTCAGCAGCGACAATTGGTCATCCAGCTCAAAGCAAGCTTTAAGCTCTTCCGGTGTATCCAGTTTGCCCTGGAAAGCGGCGGCTTTTTTAATCAGCTCTTTGACTTCGCTGTATTCAGAATCCCATTCCGCCTGCGATGCAAACATATCTTCAAGCTTCCAGCGGTTTTCGGCGGGCACTTCACTTCTCTTCAATAACTGTTCCATAGAAATCCTCCTTAAATGATGAGATGTAGCAGGCATATTATTCTGTGCTGCAGCGCTTGCGAAATCACCCGGAAGCAGGCACAGCGCTAATAGAAGCGATAGAGATTTGACGGTAAAGGACATGACCTGCGCCTCCTGGATCGTAAAGTCGGCTTAGTATGCCCTGCCAAATTCTGATGTATGAGCTTCTTAGAGAGTTATGCCAGCAAGCTATAAATAATGAAGATAAAAGCTAGAGCAATCAGAATTACAGCGGTTAGCGCCATGCCGCGCTTAAGGCGCGGCGGCACTTTTTCCTTGCCCATAATGAGCACGGCACCAAGACAGAGGACTACTATAACGAATATGACCAGACTCTCGTTATCCATGCCCCTCTATACCTGCTTGAAAGCTGCAATGATATTCTTGTATTCTTCTTCGTTATCTTTATAGGATTCTTTGTTAAACCGGTTATTGACCCATTGCATCATGGCCGGCCGGCTCATAAAAGTATGCGTTTCTTCTCCCCATTGATCGGAAATTTCCCGGAGGATAATGTAGCGACCCTGAACCTCAACGGTCATCATATTCCATTTGTCTGTTTTGTATATTTCATGTTTTTTGATCATTGTCATTACCACCCTGGCGATTTTTGGCTTTTGGGTCAATGATAACGCACCGGGTAAGTGAAAAGCAAATTAAATCATTAATAAAGGGAAATGATGGATTGCTTTGCAGTATTAGCTGGAGTATAATGTAAGCATACGCCATATATGGCGGTATTTTTAGGAGGTTGTTCATTTGAAAGGTACAGTAAAATGGTTTAACGCAGAAAAAGGTTATGGTTTCCTTCAAGTAGAAGGCGGCGAAGACGTATTCGTTCACTTCTCAGCTATTCAGGGCGACGGATTCAAGACTTTGGATGAAGGCCAAGCGGTTGAATTCGATATCACTGACGGTAACCGCGGTCCACAAGCAGCTAACGTAGTTAAATTATAAGAAACGGCTGGACAGATTATCTGTCAGCTGCAATATATATTTGATTTATGGCAGGCACTTGCAAGAGTGGTAACCAACAATTTACAGAGCACACAGTTCTTTCGGGAACTGTGTTTTTTTATGCTTAATAAGACCTGCGCCACCCTGTAAGGGCAGTGCAGGTCTTATTTTGCTTGCTATGAATTAGAGGGAAGGCTTCTCTGCAGGACCCGCTTCCTGGAGTGTCTTTTTCTTGAAATAACGGCTTGAAGATCCGCCGATATCCATCAGATGCTTAGCGAGAAAACCGATGAATGCGAGTACCGAAAAGCCCATAGCGACCAGATAGAAGACGCTCCGTCCGGAATCCTCATAGATAAGCCCTCCGAAGGTGCCGCTTAGCAGACCTGATACACTGGACCATACTACCGTGAAAATCGCCAGACCGGTCGCGCGGAGATGGTCGGGAATAATACGTGTAATATACCTGACAGCTGTTACATAAAAAATGCCAAACGAAATGCTGTGCATGGCCTGGATTGCAATAATGGCGCCGGGCACATCCGCAAGCGACATGAAGAGAAAGCGCAGACCATACATCAGACTGGCAAAAGCGAGCAGAGGAAGCTCCTTGAACCGTTCCCCGTATTTGCTAAGCAGGAAGAAGATTGGAATCTCGCTTAGTGCAGAAGCAAGCAGCGCCCAGCCGATAACCTCATCGCCGGCATTCATGCTCTTCAGACTAAGCGTAAGAAAGGCTTCATTCATCCGGTGGCCAAGTGCCAGCACAAAGACGCAGCTAAAGAACCACAGGACTTCTTTTTGCAGCAGAATTTCTTTAAGCCCGCCGCCCTTTGCGCTTATTTTGGCAGAACCCTTACTGTTGTCCGGTGCACCTTCGGTCCGCTTCACATCCTTCAGTCCGAGGGTGATGAAAAGTGCAGCTACTACGATTACAATACACACACCGATACTGTAAGAAGAGCCGAGTGCTCTCAGTACATATCCGATCGTAAGCGCAAAAAAGGAATATCCCAGCGAGCCAAACACACGAATCGCAATAAAGTTCCGCCCATGACGCTGTGCGATTTTGATGGCCATCGTGTCTGCGAGAGGAAAAACAGGGTAATAGAAGAAGTAGAAAAGGGTTAAAATAAGCATGACCATCCCAAAGTCCGTGGCTTTGGCCAGCATTATAGCGGTAACAAGCTGACCTGCAAGCAGAATAGCCATAATCTTTTTGATGGTTCCCAGCCGGTCGCTCATCATGCTCCAGAACAGATTGGACAGGATTGAGATCAGGGGTCCAAGGGAATACAAGAGGCCTACCTGAGGACTGCTAAAGCCGAGGTGGGTATAAAATAACGGGAAATAAGAAACTACCAGCACACTGGTGCCATAGAGCGTAAACATAAAGGAACGCAGCCAGTTTTGATCGCTATACTGCCCGCCGGTCCGTCCGGATTCCATGAAATTGCACTCCTTAAGGTTCAAATACGAGTAGTATAGCATAAAGGAAAGTCGCGATGTTTGTTAAAAGCTTGTTAAAATTGTCTATTTCTGAATCTTTCAACGTTTTGCGAAAGTGATTTTGTTGTTTGTACAAATACGCTCTGCATATTATAATAATGATGATTTGGATAAGGAGACAACAATGTGGAGGCACTGTCATTGAATGAATTTGAGCAAGGCCGTTACCTAAGCCCCAGAAGCCCGATAGGGCTTATGAGCAGGGTCTATAAGTACGTGCTGCCGGAAGTGCGGGAATGTCTTCACTTTTGGCGCCAAGATGCGGAAGGGATTCCCGATCCCGAACTCCGGAAACAAGCGCTTGCCAGCATTGAAACCAAACAGTTTCATTGTGAAGGCGGCGGTATTTATGCTGCCGGCAATTTGTCGATGAGACATATACTGATTCCGCTTATTGTCGCTTATCAAACGATCAGTGATTATCTGGACAATCTGTGTGACCGCAGTACCTCACTGGATCCGGCCGATTTCAGGCTGCTGCATCAATCAATGCTGGACGCCATTAATCCTAAGGCTGAACCCGTCAATTATTATGCATTGCGCAGTGAGCAGAATGACGGCGGATATCTTCACAGGCTTGTCCGTAAATGCCAGGAGATGACTGCGTGTTTACCAGGCTATGCTGCGGCAGCTGCGGAGATTCATGATCTTGCCGTGCTGTATACGGATTTGCAGGTGTACAAGCACATCCGCCCCGAACTCAGGGAAGCTGCCCTGAAGGAATGGTGGGCGGTGGAAGGAAAGCGTGCTCCGCATCTTCACTGGAATGAATTTGCTGCGGCAACCGGCTCTACACTGGGAGTGTTCATGCTTTTCCTGGCCTCTTGCGACCCCCGGCTAAGCACATCGAAAGCGGCTTCGATTCGTGCAGCGTACTTTCCGCATCTTTGCGGATTACACATCATGCTCGATTATCTGATTGATCAGGACGAAGACCGGGCCGGCGGAGACCTCAATTTCTGCAATTATTATGACAATACTGATACCATGCTGAATCGGATCGCTTCCATCGTGGAGTGGGCCCGCAAGGATGTCCAGAATTTACCTGAGACCTCAATGCATCGTATGGTCATCGAGGGGCTTCTGGCACTTTATTTATCCGATCCAAAAGTCAGCGAACAGCGGGAGGTTCGTTCGGTATCCAAGCGTTTAATGAGAAGAAGTCCGCTGACCAGATTGTTCTTCTTCGTCAACAGCCGCTGGATACGCAAACACATGTATTAAATGCTGTGAAGCGGCTATTCCATTTCCGGACCCCAAGCTTCACACAATTTTAAGGAGGAACTAACAGGATGGCAAATGTAAAAAGAATCGCAGTATTAACCAGCGGAGGAGACTCCCAGGGCATGAACGCGGCCGTTCGCGCGGTTGTGCGCAGTGCAATCTATTACGGTATTGAAGTATTCGGTATTCAACGCGGCTACCAAGGCCTTTTGAACCGTGATATTTTCCCGATGGATCTGCGCAGTGTTGGCGATATTATCCAGCGCGGAGGAACCATCCTGCAGTCTGCAAGATGTCTTGAATTCGTGAAACCGGAAGGACAGCAGAAAGGCGCGGATATCCTGAATGAAATGGGAATCGACGGCCTGGTAGTTATCGGCGGCGACGGCTCTTACAAGGGCGCTAACAAACTCAGCAAGCTCGGGATCAACACGATGGCTTTGCCGGGAACTATTGATAATGATATTTCTTTCACAGACTACACTATCGGCTTTGATACAGCTGTAGGTGTGGTTGTAGATGCAATCAATAAGCTTCGTGACACGATGTCCTCCCACGAACGTTCTTCCATAGTCGAAGTAATGGGACGTCACTGCGGAGATATCGCGCTGCATGCAGGACTGGCTTCCGGAGCGGAAACGATTCTGGTGCCGGAAATGCCTTACGATCTTAACGAAGTGGCAGACCGGATGAAGGACAATTTTGCCAGAGGCAAACGCCACAGTATCGTAATTGTTGCTGAAGGCGTAGGCAAAGGTGAAGATGTAGCGCAAGCCCTCAAAGACCGTCACTCGACACTTGATGCCCGGGTAACCGTTCTGGGTCACATCCAGCGCGGAGGTACACCAACTCCAGGAGACCGTAACCTGGCCAGCCGTTTGGGCGACTTCGCGGTACGCAAACTGATTGAAGGCGAATCAGATAAAGCTTGCGGAATCATAAAAGGCGAATTAACGCTTACTGATATCGATAAGGTTGTTAACACGAAGAAGGGCTTCGATACTGAATTGTACGAGCTGGCTTCCCGCTTGTCCCAATAGAATTCATTTTGAACCGCAGCCGCCTAGAAATAGGCGGTTTTTTACATTTGACAATATACCCCCACCGGTATACTATAAACCCCATAGGGTATATAACTAGGAGGGTGAACATGAACAGGAAAATTGTAATTATAGGTGGAGTAGCGGGAGGCGCTTCTGCTGCTGCAAGATTGCGCAGACTGAATGAGCAGGATGAGATTGTAATGTTTGAGCGTGGTGAGCATGTATCTTTTGCCAATTGCGGCCTGCCCTATTATATTGGGGAATCCATTAATTCCCGCGAGAAATTGTTTCTTCAGACGCCTGAGGGAATTAGAGCACGGTTTAACATCGATGTGAGAGTATTTCATGAAGTGACTGAGATTGTCCGTGACCAGAAGCTTGTCCGGTTCCGGAATGTGCTTACAGGTGAAGCAGGGGAAATCTTGTATGACATACTGATCCTGTCTCCGGGGGCCAGACCTGTAGTCCCGCCGATTCCAGGAATCGCCGAAGCCGGGAATTTGTTCACCTTAAGAAATATCCCGGATACTGACCGGATTAAAGCCTATGTTGACGATAAGCAGCCCAAGCATGCTACAGTTATCGGCGGTGGCTTTATCGGGCTGGAAATGGCGGAGAATCTGCGGGAGAGGGGGCTTGAGGTGACTCTGATTGACCGGGGGAGACAGCTCCTGAACCCGCTGGATCCGGAAATGGCACGGATCATTGAGGATCACTTTAAGCTGAATGGGGTAGAGCTCAGATTGAGTGAAGGTGTTGAAGCCATTGAGCAAGGGGGCCAATACTTGCGTTTATCCTCAGGCGGCGAGCTCAGAACCGATATGATTATCCTGGCAATCGGAGTAGCCCCGGAGAACGGATTGGCCAGGGATTGCGGCCTTGATCTTGGATTCGCCGGAGCAATTAAGGTAAATGCATCTCTGCAGACGAGTGATCCTCATATTTATGCTGTTGGTGATGCTATCGAGGTAAAGGACCGTAACCATGGTTTTGCCACTATGGTCTCACTGGCCTGGGGAGCAAACCGCCAAGGCCGGCTGGCAGCGGATCATATTAATGGCAGAGCAATCTCTTATGACGGGGCGTTAGGCAGTGCGATTATCAAGACGTTTGCACTAACTGCTGCGGTTACAGGTAATAACGAAAAGACGCTCAAATCGATTGGCGTTCCGTATGAGTCGATTCATATTCACCCGAATTCACATGCCGGTTATTACCCGGGAGCCACTCCAATTGCCATGAAGCTGTTGTTTAATCCGCATACAGGAGCAATCTATGGTGCTCAAGCTGTGGGGGCAGCAGGTGTAGACAAGCGGATTGATGTCATAGCGACCGCCATTCGCGGGAATCTGCTGGTGAACGAGCTGGCAGATATAGAACTGACATATGCTCCGCCATATTCTTCTGCCAAAGACCCTGTCAATATGGCCGGATATGTGGCTTCTAATGTGATGGATGGACTGGTCTCTCTTATGCAATGGCACGAGGTGGATAAGTTCACTGCCGGAGGCGGACTCTTAATTGATGTCAGAGACGCGGTAGAGCTGCTGGCCGGAAATATTCCCGGTTCCGTTAATATTCCGCTTTCGGAGCTGAGAGAGCGGCTGGACGAGATTCCCCGGGACCGGGAACTGGCTGTTTCCTGTCAGGTAGGCTTGAGAGGTTATATTGCTGCGAGAATGCTAACCCAGCATGGCTATAAGGTAAAGAATGTCGACGGAGGCTACAAAACATATTCTGTAATGGCAGCAGATAGCAGAGGGACTAATTCTGAGCCAACAGCTTCTGCGGAAACCGGAGTAGCAGCAGAAACAGAAGCAACGGACACTCTTACAGCTGGCGGTGGCAATGAGAATAATAGTGCAGGGAGTCAGCTTTTTCTGGATGCCTGCGGTTTGCAGTGCCCCGGTCCTATACGCAAAGTCTATGAGACTGTGAATTCCATGCAGGAGGGACAGCAGCTGGAGATAGAAGCGACTGATTTCGGGTTTGCCGCGGATATTAAGCAGTGGTGTCTTTCAACGAACAACACCCTGCAATCAGTTGATGTCTCCGCAGGCAAGGTGAAGGCGCTGCTCCGCAAAGGTTTAGGCCAACAAACTGGCGAAAAACCCTCCGCTCCGGCATCCGCTGACAAGGACGGTACGACGATGATCGTGTTTAGCGGTGATCTGGACAAAACGATTGCCTCATTTATCATTGCCTCCGGTGCAGCCGCTATGGGCAAGCAGGTTACGATGTTCTTTACTTTCTGGGGGCTAAATGTTTTGCGCAAGGGAGAGGCTTCAGCAGTGAAGAAAAAGGGGCTCGACAAGATGTTCGGAATGATGATGCCGCAAGGTACCCGAAAGCTGCCGTTATCCAGAATGAATATGGGCGGCTTAGGAGCCAGATTGATCCGTCATACGATGGGCCGTAAAAATGTGGATTCTCTTGAGGTGCTCATGCATGAGGCGCTGAAAGCCGGCGTTAAGCTGATTGCTTGTACAATGAGTATGGACATTATGGGAATCAAACAGGAAGAGTTGATCGCAGGGGTTGATTATGGCGGAGTAGCAAGCTATCTTGGAGCCGCCGGAGATTCCGGAGTTAATTTATTTATTTAAGCCGCTGACTTACAAACAAACCCGCTTTCCACAGTTCTTCAGGGTGGAGAGCAGGTTCGTTTTTATTAAGATAAGAATGAGAGCGCATATGTGTAATTATCCGGATATTGTATCAACGGACTGAACAGTAAAGCTCCGCTGAACCTTAACCAGCCGTGAGAGAAGCAGGATCGCTCCGATGGCCAGGCCGGTAATCAGTCCGACCCAGTAACCGTAAGCACCCATATCCGTATAGGTAGCCAGCAGATAGCCGGTAGGGAGTCCAATAACCCAGTATGCCGCGAAGCAGATGATAAACGCCGGATTGACATCCTTATACCCTCTGAGCACCCCTTGGGTAGGTGTTGCAATCGCATCGGAGATTTGGAAAAAGATTGCATAGATCAGGAAATGCTGAATGAGTGTAATCACCTCAGGTTCGTCCGAGTACAATCCCGCAACAGAATTGCCGGCGAACAGCAGGACCAGAGCTGTCAAAAGCGAAAGTGCCGCCGCAGAGCCGATACCCATGATGCTGTACTGGCGGGCATCCTTCAATCTGCCTGATCCGCTCTCAAAGCCGACGAGAATCGTTAGACTCATGCAAATACTCAGCGGAATCATGTACAGCGTGGACGCAAAGTTGATTGCCGCCTGATGGGCTGCGATCGTCACCGTATCGAAGCGGCTCATCAGCAGCGTCACCGCCGAGAATACAGCTGTCTCAAAAAAGATGGAAAAACCGATAGGTACGCCAATCTTAAGCAGCTCTTTAAAGCTGGATAACGATACGGAGTAGAACTTGCGGAACAGCTGCAGGCTCTTGAACGGTTCAAACCGGTAAATGAAGGTCAGGGCAATTCCAAAAATCACCCAGTAGGTAATCGCAGAGGCGACCCCTGCGCCTACACCGCCGAGCCGGGGAAAGCCGAAATTCCCGAAAATCAGTAAATAGTTCAGACCGACATTGACCGGAAGGGCGATTAAGGTAATCAGCATCGAGATGCGGGTCTGGCCCAGGGCATCGATACAGCTGCGCAGCACCGTATAGCCGAATAGCGGAATTATACCGAACGAAATCGCACAAAGGAACCGGAAAGCAATGTCACGTACCTGCGGCTCTAAATTCATGAAATTCAGCACCGGAGACAGAATCAGGCTGCCAATGGCCAGCACGAGAACAGAAATGAATAGGGAAAGCCACATGCCCTGGGTAACCTGGTAGGCCACATCTTTATTTTTTTTGCTGCCGAGCAGATGGGAGACGATGGGGGTAATACCCATCAGAATACCGCTAAGACCGGTTTGAATCGGAATCCACAGGCTGGTACCGATCGCAACACCGGCCAGATCATTGGTACCGAATTTACCGGACATGTTGGTGTCAAAGAAAGTAATGGCGGATAAAGCAATTTGTGTGATTAGAATCGGAAAAAGGATATGAAGAAACTGTCCAGCCTTTTGTTTGAGCGAATGCGTTTGTTTCATTGATAAATGCCTCGTTATCTATAATTTGAAATGATTTATATCCCCAGTAAAAGACCCGGCAGACGCCGGGTCCTTAATCCATAAATTGATTTGATAAATAGTTAAAATGAATACTGAATAATGGCTGTATGCTTTATTGTTCGTAATCTACACCTGAGGTATAACGGTTGTTTGCATTCCAGAGCAGGTATTCATCCACATTCTCATCCTTTAGGGCACGAATCTGGTCTTCAACCTGTTGTTTGCCGTATTTCACATAATGACCGCTTCCCAGCCAGCTGGCGGTAAAATCCTGAATCCAGGGCCGGATAACCGGTTTGTAGCTGCCCAGCGGGTCGAGCTTCTTATGTGTATCCACCATGGAGCCCTTGATCGTAGCATACGGGTCTTTATCCGGATCTTTTACATCAAACCAGCCAGTGGAATAGTGGCTTGGATACACCATCGGGCTGATTACATCCACATTCTTGGAGATCTTCACGAAATCCTGGCCGATTCCTTCCGCAGCGGGTACAGAAGCCGCATAGCCAAAAATATCAACGGATACTCTGACCCCAAGCGGAGCAAGCTCAGCTTTGGCATATTTGACGAAATCAGCAATAATCTCGACACGAGGTCTATTACTCTTCGTGTATTTCAGAGTATCCGCTCGTTTTTCGAAGCCCTCAGGGAAGCGTACATAGTCAAACTGAATTTCTTTGAAGCCGAGTTTGACCGCTTCCTTAGCGATGTCCACATTGTATTTCCATACCGCTTCATTATAAGGATTCACGAAACTGTCTCCGCCTTTGTTCTTCCAGACACTGCCGTCAGTATTTACAAAGGATAATTCCGGGTTTTTCTTAGCCAGCACCGAATCTTTGAACACAACGATCCGCGCGATCGGATAAACTTCATGTTTATTTAAGCGTGTCATAAGCTTGTTGATGTCGCCGATGAAGTTCTGGGGTTTGCCCATTTGCTGAAGCTCCGCGTTATCCGTTTTATATGTGATATATCCGGCATCGTCCTTGATATCGATGACCATGGAATTCAGCTCAGTCTTGTCAAGCAGGGCTAGCAGCTGTTCCATCCGTGAGCCGCCGGCACTGTAAGCTGTTACATAGATTCCTTTAACTTTTGGAGCCTCCGGCTGAGGGTCCGTCAGAATTGCGCTGTCCGCAGCTCCGGGCGTAGTGCTTGGAGAAGGAGCGGGTGATGAAGTGCCGCCTGTGGCGTTCTGTGTAGGTGATCCGGTGTGCTCTGCGGTGATGGGTGGATTGACAGCGGACTGCAGGGCGGCTGCCACATCGGTGTCGTGCCCGTTATGCTGGACACCGACACTCCCCAGAGCCATCATGAGTAATGCCCAGGTGATATTCATTGTGTTTTCTCTCCCTTTATGTACATTCCTTTAAAGTATAATGGAACGGCTGCTTCCAAAAAGAACAGACTTGTAACAATCCCTGTAATTTTTGGGTTCAGTAAAATTTACCGTTCCCTGTGTTTTTAAACGGGATGCACAGATTTTAAACCCTCATAATAAAAAGTAAATGCCGCTTAGAGCGGCACGGGGCCGGACTCAAAGCGGCAACTATAAAGACTTGCCATCAAGCGGTTTTGCTTATTGAAGATACGCAGGATTCTGATGCTCGCAAATGCTGTAATGGATGATATCCATGGCATCCGCCGGTTCCAGAATACTCAGACCGTCGCGCAGCACGATTACGGAATTCAGTTCGTTCTGCTTGAGAAAGGGCATCATGTCGGGATACCACCTCATGACGATTGCTGACAATTTTACCGTTTCCATTTCCACAAAAATCACCCTTTCCTTTTTCGAATGGTACTGAACTTTAAATTCAGGGTACATCCGTAAAACGAAGTGCCTGGAAAAAAGAGGGGTAAAGCACAATCTTCATGAAATTGTTAGGTCCTGCGTGAGTCTAATATATCACAATTTTAAAGTATGCGCATTTCTTTCAATTTGATCTTTTGCGGAAAGAACCCATTACACCGACCGTTTCCACGATATTCACAAAGGCCTGGGGATCACTTGTTTTGATGATACGTTTGAGCTCTGCGAGTTCGTAACGTGTTGTCACAGTCATTAGCATGTCCCGTTCAACATGCGAATAAGCACCTTCTGTTTTGATCTTGGTCACGCCACGCTGCAGCGGGAGAAGCTGCTCCAGCAGCTCTTCGGTCCGCGTTGTTACAATATATACAGTGACCTTGATATGGCTGACATGGATCAGGTCAACAACCTTGCCGCTGACATAAATAGAAATCATGGAGGCAAGCGCCAGGTTCCAGTTGTTGTCAAAATAAGCTGCGGCCAAAATGACGAGACCATTCAAACCGACCAGTACGCTCCCGATTGGAAAGTCGCGGTAACGGGTAATGATGGAACCAAGGATATCAAAACCGCCGGAGGATCCGCCCATACGGAAGGAGATACCCGCACCAACGCCTACAAGCACACCCCCGAAAACGGAAGCCAGCAGCATATCCGAAGCTACAGTCACAGTTGGAATCAGCGCCATCAGCCAGGTAGTACTAACTACGGACAGGATACTGAGGATAATGAATCTGCGTCCCAGCTGAAACCAGCCGGCTACCAGCAGCGGCACATTAAAGAGCAGATACATCAGACTGATGTTAAACGGGGTGAAATATCCCACTAACATAGCCAGTCCGGAAACCCCGCCGCTGAGCAGCCGGTGGGGTACCAAAAACAGATTAAAGCCGCATGCAATCATCGCAGAACCGAAGATGACGGCAAGGTAATTCCCGATTTGTCTTAGTCTTAACAAGCATGTTCACCTCTGACTTCTAATGTAAGTAATGAAAGAAAGGAATACACTGGTATTCCTAATTGGGTTTGTGATATAATGTATAGGATATTCTTGAGTAGAACGTTACAATGGTATTTTTGCATTGCTTCGGATGTGAAGCTACAATTGTTCAGGCCTTTAAAGACCTGATCTTAGGACATCTTTTCGTCCCAATACGCGTAAACCATGCAGAAATTACGGCATGATTGGACAGCCTATAAATGTGTTTACCGCTACTTAAGAATACAGACAAGCATGTGGAATGTCCACTGTATAGAAGGAGCATGAATAATTTGAAAACATTCGCAGAATTCGGCTTGGAGCCAAAAGTGCTACAAGCAATCACAGAGCTAGGATTTGAGGAAGCAACACCGATTCAGGAGCAGGCGATTCCAATCGCACTGACAGGAGCAGACATGATCGGTCAGGCCCAGACGGGTACTGGTAAAACAGCTGCTTTCGGTATTCCTCTTATTTCCAAAATCGCCCGTGAAGATGAAAAGATCCTGGCGCTTATTATGACGCCAACCCGTGAGCTGGCCATTCAGGTTGCAGAAGAAATCGGCAAACTGACCCGCTTCAAAGGACTTCGTTCGCTGGCAATTTACGGCGGACAGGATATCGGCCGTCAAATCCGCGGACTGAAGAAAAAACCGCAAATTATTATTGGTACTCCTGGCCGTTTGCTTGACCACATCAACCGCAAGACCATCCGTCTCGATGATGTTCAGACCATCGTGCTGGATGAAGCTGATGAAATGCTGGATATGGGCTTTATGGAAGATATCCAATCCATCCTCAAGCTTGTTCCGGAAGAACGTCAAACCATGCTGTTCTCAGCTACAATGCCTCCTAACATTCAACGCCTTGCCCAGCAGTTCCTGAAGAACCCGCAGCATGTTTCCGTAATTCCTAAGCAGATCAGTGCACCGCTGATCGATCAGGCTTACATTGAAGTGCCTGAGCGCCAGAAGTTTGAAGCACTAAGCCGTCTGATTGATATGGAATCCCCTGATCTGGCTATCGTCTTCGGCCGCACCAAGCGCCGGGTTGACGAACTTGCTGAAGGTTTGCAGAAACGCGGTTACTCTGCTGACGGATTGCATGGTGACTTGTCCCAGAACCAGCGTGATGCGGTAATGCGCAAGTTCCGCGATGGCAGCATCGACGTTCTGGTTGCGACTGACGTAGCAGCACGTGGACTCGACGTATCCGGCGTAACGCATGTTATCAACTTTGACCTTCCGCAGGATCCGGAAAGCTATGTACACCGTATCGGCCGTACCGGCCGCGCGGGTAAAGAAGGTACAGCCTGGTCCTTCGTGACACCTCGCGAAATGGATCACCTGCATCTGATTGAGCGTGTTACACGCCACCGGATCACCCGTAAACCACTGCCTACTATGGCTGAAGCTATTGAAGGTAAGCAACGCATTACGGCAGAACGCCTGCTGGCAATGGTTGAAGATGGAGAACTGAACGAATACAAGGGTATTGCAATTCAGCTCTTGGAACAATATGATTCTGTGCAGCTGCTCTCCGCAGCCATGAAGCTCCTTACCGGCGATACCAAGGATGCACAGGTTGAATTGACACCGGAAGATCCGATCCGTGCTAAACGCCGCGGCGGCAAGAATGATATCCGCAGCGGACGCAAGCCTAGCGGCGGCTATGGCGGTAACCGTACCGGCTCCGGAACCGGCAGCAGCGGCGGCTACCGCGGCAACCGTGACGGCGGCAGCAGTTATGGCGGCGGCTATAAAGGTAACCGTGACAGCAGCACCGGCGGAAGCACCCGCGGTGGTTACAGCAGCGGCTACGGCGGCAATAGCAGCACTGGCGGCTACAAAGGCAACCGTGATGGCAGCGCAGACCGCAAGCCGCAGGCACGTCCAAGCAGCACAAGCACACGTCCAGCTAAACGCGAAGATTACGATATCTAAGCAGCAGGCTTTGGCAATACAGAAGAAGACGAGAGACCGTTTAGCGGCTCTCGTCTTCTTTTTTTGTGCGGATATGAAGAGAAGTGTTAGAAGCTCCGGTTGTTAGACCACAAAAGTACGGGTGATGATTACGAGCAGAATGAACAATACGAGAATGGTGCCAGTAGAAGTCCAGAGGCCGTAGCCGACAGGTGAAGACATGAGGTCAACCTCCTTTAGAATAGGGTGGAATTTAAGGTTACGATCCTAATATATGGACGAATCGGACGGGATGATTAGACTCTAACCCAGATTCCTGGGATTGGGCGCTGGAAAAGTTCCGGGCAAAAAGGTATAGTTAAGATACGCAGTATGCGCGAGACAGACAGGAGGAAGGGAATTGGAGTTTAAGGGAGCTATGGGCGGTTTATACCGCATCACGGAATGGATTTCACGGATCGCTTTTAGTAATATTTTATGGGCGGTGTGTTCGGTTCCATTTCTGTTTATGGCAGTTATGAAAATGATTATGCTAGGTTCGGGTGCAGGTGGACCGAATGAACAGATTACACTGAACTGGACGCTGGGGATTCTGGCTCCGTTCACTGTGTTTCCTGCTACGGCAGCACTGTTCACAGTTGTACGCAAGTGGGTTATGGGGAATACGGATGTCAGCACGTTCCGTACTTTTTTTCAGGGGTACAAAGAGAATTATTTCAAGAGCATGCTTGGGGGACTCATCTATACCGTGCTGTTTGTTGTGATGTACGTCGATGTGACCGTATACATGACACAAATGGCCAACTTCAAGATCGTAGGGATCCTGATGCTGGTGCTGATGATTATTTTGTTCGTCTCCATGTTTAATTTCTTCTCCATTGTTGTTCATTATCAAATGACCTTCAAAGAAGTAGTGACTAACTCTGTACTGTTGACGATCGCCCGGCCGATCCGAGTGTTCTCTACACTAATCGGTGCAGCGGTGCTTGTTTATATAGGTCTGCGGTACCCGGTATTATACGCAATATGTATTCCTACCTTAATCGCTATGTTCGCCTTCTTCAACTTCTACGCCACGTATAACAAACTGCAGCTGCAGGTGGAGAAGAAGAAGCAGGAGGAGCTGGAAGCGCAAGAGGCTGCGGAAAGAGAAGCAGCGGAACGGCTCATGAACGACGATGACGATGATGAAGATGACGATGATGAAATGGACGATGTTAACGACACAGATAAAGAGTCTAAGCGGATTTAACATGTTCTAAACAATCTTCGGCAAAAGAGACGAGAATATTATTCCAGTGTTAATTAAAGCGCATACAGGTTTACTTTTTCGTCAAAACGCAATATAATAGTTATAAATCCTGCGATGTACGTTACGGTTGCTCGTTGTTTTGAACCAATGATAATGTCTTGGGAGACTTATTACGAAGCGCGGCTGAACAGCCCTGTCTATACGACTTGGGGAATTCAAAAACGACTTCTGCGGTCACCCACCTGCTATAGCAGGTTCAGAAGACACTGTAGCCGGACGGCATAAGCGGGTTTTCTACTGATTTTGACAAGGTGCCCTGTATCCCGCTTATCCGCGGGGACGGGGTACCTTTTTGTTTGTGGTTTTTTGCTTCTTTGAGAGGGTATGTGATGCTGCTCTTACTACATAGAAGGTCAGGAAAGTGAGCTATGCTCTTTTGTTCCTGGGATAAGAATGTTACACTGATAATAATGAACTTGGGATTTGAAGAGGGGGAAAAATTTTGTCGCTCAAAAGAACCTTGGTCGGTTTATTCCGCAGTCATGACGGAACAAGCGACCGTGCAAAAGACCCGGCCTTAAAGACGCGTTACTACAATCTTTCTAGAGACAAGGCGTGGGATGAAGTATCGTCTACGCTGAAGAAGGTTCCTGGTTTCAAGGTGCTTCATGAAGTGCAATCTGTAGGGGAGATTACCCTGGAGAAAAGAACGGCATTCGGCCGTACGCTGGATATTACCGTATCGGTCCTGAACACCTCGCCGGTGCGTTGTGGTGTGGATATGTACTCTGCCTCCAGAGGATCGCTTGGCGATCTGGGTGCCAATTACCGCGTCATTCAGCGTCTCTTCGAGTCGCTTGATAAGAAGCTGGGCAAATACAAGACCGAATAAGTTTAGACCGGACTTCATTGTTCAGAGATTGTATGCGGTTTCGGATAATGCTGAGACTGTACAAAAACAATAATAAATAAGGTTGCCTATAGCAAAAAGCGGGAGAAGGATGACCTTCTGCCGCTTTTTTTATAGATAACAGTATGGTTATGTGTCAAAATGAGCGCTGAGGTGATTACAGTAATTCCTTCACGGCAGCGATGGCAGCTTCATAATTCGGATGCTCGGCCATCTCACTCAGGTACTCCACGTAAGCTAGTTTGTCGTTTTTGTCGACGACGAAGATGGAGCGCATATCCAGGCGGAATTCCTTGATCAGCACGCCATAAGCTTGTCCGAATGCCGCTTCTTTGTGATCCGAGAGGGTAATAACCCGGTCAATGCCGGCAGCGCCGCACCAGCGGGCTTGGGCGAATGGCAGGTCCGTGCTGATGGTGAGGATGACCACATCGTCACCGAGCTCTGCAGCTTCGCTGTTGAAACGGCGGGTCTGGGCATCGCATACGCCTGTATCCAGGGAAGGTACAACACTGATCAGCTTAATTTTGCCGGCGTAATCACTGAGGGAGCTATCCTCCAGCAGGTTCTTGCTTACCACGAAATCCGGTGCGGCATCTCCGGCCTGCAGCTTAGGACCCACGAGAGTGATCGGGTTGCCTTTAAATGTGGCTACGCCTGTTCTTTCTTGCGTCATGTTCTTGTTTCCTCCTTGAATTGCATTATTGGATTGTTACTGCCAGAATAAATTATAATCTTTTTAGAAGGATAAAGTCCAACGGACAACATACATAAAGGATGGGTGCGATGATCTTTATACGTTATGAGAATTGGAAAAGCTATCTGCGGTATTATCCGGTAACGGTTATTCTGCTGTTGGCGAATGTACTGATGTTTGTCATTGTGTCACTGAACGGCGGTTCAACCAACCTGGATACACTTGTGAAGTTCGGAGCTGTTGTGGACAACGGCCCGGAGAAGGAAGAACTTTGGCGCTATTTTGCTGCGACCTTTTTGCATAACGGGTTTGCCCACTTGTTCTTTAACAGCTTCTCGCTGCTAGTATTTGCTCCTCCGCTGGAGCGCCTGCTGGGCTGGTGGCGGTATGCAATCCTCTATGTGATCGGCGGTTTTCTGGCTAATATTCTTTCGGTTGCACTGGGCGGCACGCCTGAACCGTACACGGCCACAGTTTCTGTCGGCGCTTCAGGGGCGATTTATGCTATCTATGGTGCGTTTTTATATATTGCCGCGATACAGCGGGGGATGATGGATGAAGGCTCGCGTAAAACACTCTACGGGCTGTTAGTCGTGGGGATTATAATGTCTTTTGCTACGCCGAATATTAATTGGATCGCCCATTTGGGCGGTTTGGTGGCCGGATTTTTCCTGTACGGTCTGATTATCCGTATTTTCAAAAGACGCAGAAGATAGGAGAGGGTGGGGAAGTGGAGCTAAGACAGCTGCAGTATTTTTTGAAGGTTGCCCAAAAAGAGCATGTCACCAGAGCGGCAGAAGAGCTGCATGTAGCCCAATCAGCGGTAAGCCGCCAGATTCATCAGCTGGAGCAGGAGCTTGGGGTGGACTTGTTTATGCAAAAGGGCCGAAATCTGCAGCTTACCCCCGTTGGGCAGCTTTTTTGTAAGCGGGTAGAGTCGCTGCTGAAGGATTTGGAGCGTTCGGTGGCTGAGGTGCATGAATTTTTGGATCCGGAGCTCGGTGAAATCCGTATCGGCTTTCCGCACAGCCTAGGCACTCATCTGATTCCTTCTATTGTAGCGGAATTCCGGCGCTTGTATCCTAATGTCAGATTCCGCTTCAAACAAGGGACTTACTCTTCTTTGATCAAAGATGTGATATCGGGCGAGGTAGATCTGGCGTTCATATCTCCTTTTCCGGAAAATGATGGTCATGTCGCCGGAGATATCGTGATGACCGAGGAGCTATTCGCGATTCTGCCGCAGCATCATCCGCTTGCTGGCGAAGCGGTAATCCGCCTGGAACAGCTGCGTGATGATAAATTCGTATTGTTTAGCCAAGGATATTCCTTAAGGCCAATCGTATGGCAAGCCTGTGTTCAGGCGGGGTTTAAACCGCAGATTGCCTTTGAGGGCGGAGAGACGGACACGATCCGCGGGCTGGTGGCTGCGGGAATGGGGGTAAGCCTGCTTCCGGAAACGGCACTGTATCAGACGAACCCGATGCAGCCGGCCCAGGTGAGGGTGGTGGAGCCGACGATAACCCGCACCGTGGGTATCATTCACCGCAGTGAAGGGAAGCTGCCGCTGGTAGCCAGATCCTTCCTTACGTTCCTGCTCACTTATTTCAAAGACAAAAACAATAATACCCCGGTAGGCTCGTAGCCTTCCGGGGTATTGTTTATTCCGTAATGCGCGAAAGCTGGAAATGAGCTTAGTCGCGGTTGCCAAGGAACATCATGATCAAGCGCAGAAGCTCAAGCAGCGATACCAAAGCTGCCGCAACATAAGTCAAGGCAGCTGCATTCAGCACCTTAGCCACACCGCGCTCTTCCTCGTTACGGATGAAGCCTTGTTCGACCATGACCTGGCGGGCGCGGCTGCTGGCGTTAAATTCAACCGGAAGTGTTACCAGCTGGAATGCTACAGCGGCGGAGAAGAAGATAATCCCCAGACCCACCAGATTCATGGAGCTAAACAGAAAACCTGCAAGCAGCATGAAAGGGGCTACGCCGGAAGCGAAATTAACGACCGGGAACATCCGGTGGCGGAGTGCCAGCATCGGATAATGTTCTTTATGCTGGATGGCATGACCGATCTCGTGGCAGGCCACGGAGACGGCCGCAATAGAGCTTTCGTAATAGACTGGCTCGGAGAGGCGGACAACCCGGTGGATCGGATCATAATGGTCGGATAATGTTCCGCGGACCGGTTCGATGGGAACGTCATACAGACCATTGGCATCGAGCATGCGCCGTGCTGCTTCATATCCGGTTAAACCGTTCATGTTGGCCACTTTAGCCCATTTATTAAAATTGCCCTTTACCCGGAACTGGGCCCACAACGAAAATAGAAATGCAATAATTACTAATAGATACATTAAAGCCATCTTTCATTCCTCCAAGTAATGTAAGTGAGTTAAGTTACATTGGCGGCCCCTGGGTCAGCAGAAGCCGGATCGCTTCCATGCAGGCAACACCTTGCGGAATCAGAGCGGCAAGTGCACGCTTGGCTTGTACTGGCTTTAAACCGCTGATCATCGGTTCCAGTGCTTTCACTTCACGTTCCAAACGCTGCATCTGAAGCTCCAGCAGGACAAGTTTGTCCGAAACATCAGTTTCAGGAGTAGCTGTATTCCATTTGTTCATCATGGATTTAATTTCTTCCAATGTATATTTCTCTTGCTTAAGTTGATTAATACGTTCCAAGGCGATTAAAGTTTCATGGCTGTACAGCCGGTAATTCTTCATGCTTCTTGATTCCGGAGCGATAAGCCCCAGTTTTGTATAGTAATCAATGGTTCGTTCACTAATATTAGCAGCCTTGGCAAGTTCTCCAATCCGGTATAGGATCATATCCCCATGCTATTTCACCTCGCTTGCGAATTCATTCAGCTCGAATGACAGCAATTATTTGACTAAATGCTTCTATATCAAATGATACCAAATGACGAACCGTACAGTCAAACGTCATACTTACTTTATGTATATGCAAAGCGGGGCGGATAGATTCTGCAGAGAGCATAGAGATACAAATTCTTTCAGGGTTCCGATGAACCCTGTGCGAGTTGGAGGGCGAAAGGGAAGGATGAAGCGTGTATAGGAAATGAATATAACATCTCATGTGATGTTCATAGATGGTAATCACTTTTTGACGGACTTGTCATCATGAAAAATGGTAGCTGTTGTTAATTTATATTGGTTTCTCACTTTATTAGAAAGAAAGGATTAGATTATTTAACATAGAGGAGCATGTTTAAGCCGAAGAGCTAATAAAAATACATTAAAGAAGGTGAAGTGATTGTATCCGTTTGCAGAGGAGTGGCCTATAGATTGGGCGAAAATCCTTCATTCATCAGCATTAATGTGTAAATATGGTCAAATAGTGTAGAATTCATCTTCGTTCTAAATAAATTAAATGCATTCAAAAAAATAGTCTTGTCAATTTACCTGACTTCTGATTATAATGACATTAAGAGTTTCACGCTTTGTTAGAAAATATAACATTGGGGAGTGGGGTTAAGATGAAGAAAAAGATGTTGATGATGTTTCTGGCCATGGTCACGCTGATGATCTACCCTGTCAGTGCCTTTGCTGCTGATGGACCGGCAACACCGGATTTACAGATCGGTCTGGATACGGCGTTTACGTTTCTGGCATTTATCTTAGTATTCTTTATGCAAGCTGGGTTTGCAATGCTTGAAGCCGGTTCGGTCCGGATGAAGAACGCCGGTCACGTTGCCGGTAAAACGGTACTGACACTGGCAATTGCTTGTTTATGTTTCTGGGCACTAGGCTTCGGTCTAGGCTTTGGTAACGGCAACAGCTTCTTCGGAACTACAGGCTTCTGGTACGGTGGGGATACACAAGCTGCATCCTTCGATAATGCCCTCGGATTCTCCGATGTAACCCTTAACGTTAAATTCCTGTTCCAAATGGCTTTTGCAGCAGTTTCCCTGGCTATCGTATCTGGTGGTATGGCTGAACGTGCTAAGCTGAGCGTATACATTATCTTCGGTATTCTGTTCTCTGTAGTTATCTATCCTGTCGTAGCTCACTGGGTATGGGGCGGCGGCTGGTTGGCGGAACTGAGCATGCAGGATTATGCAGGTTCCACAGTAGTCCATCTTACAGGTGCAACGGCAGCGGTTGTTGCTACAATCTTGCTTAAACCTCGTCTAGGCAAGTTCAACAAAGAAGGTAAACCGGTTATTATTCCAGGCCACAACCAAGTGTTCACCGTACTCGGTGTAATCATCCTCTGGTTTGGCTGGTTCGGATTTAACCCGGGTAGTGCTTTGTCCCCAATGGGCGGGTTCTTCGGACACGTAGCCCTGACAACTAACATTGCCGCGGCTGCTGGGGGGCTGGCTGCATTGATTGCTTCCTGGCTGTACTTTGGTAAGTCTGACATTCCGGCTATGCTGAACGGCGTACTGGCTGCGCTTGTTGCCATCACAGGTGCCTGTGCATATGTACAGCCTTGGGCAGCTATCATCATCGGTCTGGTTGCAGGTGCATTCACATTCATGACCTCGCAATGGCTGGAACGCGCTGGTCTTGATGATCCGATTTATGCATTCTCTGTACACGGTATTGCCGGGATGTGGGGCGCATTGTCCACTGGTCTCTTCGCAGATCCGGATCTGATTGAAAAAGGTGCACTAGTAGGTAAAGCTGGTCTGTTCTACGATGGCGGATTCCACCAGCTCGGCGTTCAGGCGCTTGGTGTAGCCGGTACCTTCGTTTTCGTGGCCGTTATGTCCTTTATCATTCTGTATGTAATCAAGCTGGTTATTGGCCTGCGTGTTACAGAAGAGGAAGAATTGATGGGGCTGGATATCAGTGAGCATGGTACTTACGGTTATCCTGAGCAAATGAAACTGATTGCAGAATCGGAATCCAAAACCCGAAAATAACTGATAACATTACTGACGGGGGGCGGACCGATTGGCTTCGATGGAATTGACAGAATGGAACGAAGATAAGCGATACTTGTCCATCGCAACGGCCGGTTCGCCGCAGGAACTTAAGCGCAGGCGCACGGCCTGCCAGCAAGTACTTCTGGAGCAGTTGAACGTTATTCCAATTGAGGAATGGATGTTCCGTGTCAACGCGATGCACGATATGATTGCTAAGACGGCGGTAAACATTTGTGAGGCGCAGATGAAGGAGGCGGGCTACGGCCTGCCTCCCTGCGCCTATTCCTTTATTGTATTTGGCAGCGCTGGCAGGCAGGAGGCTACGCTCTGGAGCGACCAGGATAACGGCCTGATTGTAGAAGGAGAACCGGATGACGATAAGAATGATTATTTCACCACTTTTGGCGGGATGTTGTCCGATGTCCTTGAAGAAGTGGGCTTTGAAAAATGTGAAGGAAAGGTAATGTGCTCAGAGCCGTTATGGAGCAAGACACTTCCGGAATGGAAAGTGCAGCTGAAGAGCTGGATGGGCCAGATGGAATGGGAACCGATAAGGTATCTAATTATCGCTTCTGATATGAGACATGTAGCGGGAAGTGCTGAACTGTCGGCTGAATGGAGGGAAGCCTTTCATGCCGGCTTTGTGGACAACGAGAAATTGAGTACTGCGGTTCTGCGCAATACCGTACGTCACAAAGCAACACTTAACCTGCTTGGACAGGTTCTCACAGAACGATTCGGTGATAATGCCGGGGGATTTGATATTAAATATGGTGTCTATATCCCGCTTGTCAATATTGTCAGACATTTAGCGCTATTGCACGGAATTGAGGATAGTTCTACGCTCAAAAGAATTGAAAAGCTTAGTGAACTGGACAAATACGAGCATCTTGAAAATATCCGGCGGGCTTTTTTGACGGCGTTGCGGATGCGGGTGAACACTCCTTTCGTTGAACGTGATGGTATGTTGTCGAGCAGTGACTATATTTCCGGCAATGCTTTGAAGAATAAGCAGCTCCTGTCCGAGCTGCGTGAAAGTCTGCTGCTGGTCAGACGCTTACACAGGGCTCTGCAGCGTCAGCTCCGGTCAGCGGAAAGGAGGCAGTCATGAAGGAGCCAAACAAAGGCGGAGGATTCTGGAATAATCTGAGGCAAGGCGGAATGCCCTCCGCCATTGCATCGATGAGAGGCGGGGAATCGGCACAGCAAACCGCACAGCAAATGGCCTTTATCCGATCACTCATGCGCGAGAAGCGGCGACCTGAAGTACTGCATACCCCGCTTTCCGAACTGGAGACGGTCATATTCGATCTGGAAACTACCGGGTTCTCCCATCAGCATGGCGATGAAATTATGTCCTTTGGAGCAATCCGAGTGGTCGGTGAAGAAATCAAAGAAGATGAGTGCTTTTACACACTCGTGAATTGCCAGACCTCGATACCGGACAATATTACCAGACTTACGGGAATTTCCGAGGAGATGACATCATCCGCGCCTTCATTGATCGACGGCCTTCATAATTTCATGTCGTTTGTAGGCCAGCGTGTGCTTGTGGCACATGGGAGTGCGCATGACAAAGCCTTTTTAAACGCTGCACTATGGAAAACTTCAAAGGTACAGCTTACCCACAGGGTACTGGACACGATGATGCTGGCCCGCTGGCTGGAGCCGCACCGCAGCAATTATACCTTGGATGAGCTGCTTGCGGTTCATGAAATCCCTATCGAAGGTCGGCATAACGCCTTGGAGGATGCTAAGATGACTGCCCGTTTATGGGTGTCCTATCTCCGGGAAATTTCGCAGAAACGCCAGGTGGAGACGCTGGGGGATCTTTATGCTTACTTGAGCAGAGCGTAGAGCTGGGTATGCAGTAATTGCTGGCTTAGGCTGCCGTCATTTCCACGCTGCCGGTCAATAATGAAACCATTTAGTACCGGAAGCTCAGAGTCATCTTTGCCGGGGGAGCCGATCAGATAAACGTTGAACTGCGGACCCAAGGAAGCCAGACCCTGCAGGTCGGCGGCGGATGGCCAGGGCGGTGAGTTTGGATGGGAATGGAACAGGCCTATGGGAGCCGGGTCGCTGTAAAGCCCTTTGACCCATTCCCGCGGGTCGGGAACAAATGCATGCAGCGGGTCAGGCGCTACGTTGCTCATCGGCACATAGCCGCTGATGAGCATGCCACCCGCTGCGGCAGTGCCCAGCAGTAATCCGCATGCTTCATGCGGAAAGCAGGTCAGCAAGTGCTTCCCCAGCATGAGCTGAACGGAGGAATCCAGCCTTATCGGCGGGGTTGTTCCCTGGTATGCTGTCAAGTATTTACCCCTCTCTCTTCATGGGATTCCGTCTTCGACGGGATCCTCTTTTTTTATTTTACAGATGGTTTGAAACTGCCTGCATTGAGGGTACAATAGGAGCAACCCATCCCATTGTAAAGGAACAGACATACTGATGAGAGCTGTTAATAAACGTAATCTAACGGTTGTGGCCCTGATTGTATTTCTGGTTGTGCTTGCAATAGAGCACCGCTTTAAGACGGAGCCGGAGGCGGTTCCTGTCATTCAGCAGCAGGCGTCTGCGTCCGCAAGCAGTGCAAGTGCGGGTCTGCCAGCGCCTGCGTTCTCTCTGGAGGACAGTACCGGGAATGTGTATAAAGTGGGCGGTCCCAGGCAGAAGGCGCTTATTGTGAACTTCTGGGCTTCGTGGTGCGAACCCTGCCAGCTGGAGGCACCTGAACTGAATAAAATGGCGCTTAAATATAAGGATGTTCTGGATATTTACGGAATCAACGTAACGAGCCAGGACTATAAGCCGAACGCGGAACGGTTCATCAGGAAATATATGCTCGCCTTTCCGGTGATGTTTGATAGTAAAGGTAAAGTGTTTGACAAATATCAAGGCCAGGTGTTTCCAACCAATGTGTTGATTGACAAAAATGGAGTCATTTCCGAGGTGATCCTTGGTGCTCTTACGGCCGAGGAATTGGAAAAGAAAATTATTGCGCTTACCGGCTCGTAAGAGTACGGGCATCTATGTAAAGCCCCTTTGCGGATAGGAGGTCCTGTCTGCAAAGGGGCTTTGTTTGTGCTATGCCTGTTAGGTGGAACGGTCACTAGTGATTAACTAATCCCTTAGGTTCGTTGCTGTTCTTTTGTTGATTTTCCAGTGAGATCTGACCAAGCAGAGCATAACGCATACTATCAACCAAGGCTTCCCAGCTCGCTTCGATCACGTTGCTGGATACCCCGACCGTGCTCCATGTATGATTGAAGTCTTTGGATTCAATCAAGACCCGTACCTTCGCGGCGGTCTGATCCTGCTCATCGAGTACCCGCACCTTATAGTCGGAGAGATGCATTTCATCGAGCTGAGGGAAATAGGTCTGCAGCGCTTTGCGCAATGCATTATCGAGTGCATTGACAGGTCCATTGCCTTCAGCGGCTGTATACAGACTGTCTCCGCCGACACGAAGTTTAACAAAGGCTTCGGAGACAACAGGCTGGCCGGCATTTTTTTCAACAAGCATTTTGAAGGATTCGAAAGTGAACAGCTCATTAAGTTCCCCGGTTGCTTCCCGCAGCAGCAGCTCAAGCGAGGCATCTGCACCTTCGAATTGGTACCCCTGATGTTCAAGGTCTTTGATCTTGTCAATGACCTTGCGAGCCTGCTCGCTGGTAGGATCGAGGCTTAGCCCCATATCCAGCGCTTTGGACAGGACATTACTCTGGCCAGCAAGCTCGGAGACTAGTACACGCTGTTTATTGCCGACCAATTCCGGTGCAATATGCTCGTAGGTGCGTGAATCACGCAGGATGGCTGAAACATGAATGCCCCCTTTATGGGCAAAAGCGGCGGTTCCGACGTATGGTTGATTCACCGGCATATTTACGTTGGCTACTTCACTGATATATCTGGCAGTGTTGGTCAGCTGCGGGAGTGAATCCCCAGGTATACACTGATAACCCATTTTAAGTTGAAGTGTTGGAATAATAGAGCATAAGTTGGCATTGCCGCAGCGTTCACCGTAGCCGTTAATAGTACCCTGCACCTGGCGGGCACCGGCACTAATTGCACTTAGTGTATTGGCAACTGCAAGTTCGCAGTCGTTATGGGTGTGGATGCCAAGTGGCGCGCCGGACAGTTGCCCCGACATTGCTGACACGATGTCATAAACTTCATTAGGGAGTGTGCCGCCGTTCGTATCGCACATCACGAGCCAGTCTGCTCCGGCTTCCCGGGCCTTGGCAAGCACAGCAGTGGCATACTCCGGATTGTTCTTGAAGCCGTCGAAGAAATGCTCGGCATCGAAGATGACCTCGAGACCTTTATGTTTGAGATAAGCAATGGAATCACCGATCATGGCAAGATTCTCTTCTAAGGTAGTCTGCAGTGCGGTATGCACATGAAAATCCCATGACTTTCCGACTAGAGTAGCCGCAGGCACTCCTGCGTCAATCATTCTTTGCAGATTCTCGTCATGCTCAGCAAGGGAGTTTTTGCGGCGAGTGCTGCCGAATGCGGTAATTTTGGCATTCAGGTACAGTTCCTTGACTCTTTTGAAAAACTCAATGTCTTTATTATTGCTCCCCGGGATGCCACCTTCAATATAATGCACACCCAGATCATCGAGTTTCTTAGCAATCTTCAGCTTGTCATCTGCCGACAGACTGATGCCCTCGCCTTGGGTGCCGTCGCGCAGTGTCGTATCGAAGATGGAAATGGACTTAGACATAAGAGTCCTCCTAAAAGTTTTGTGAGCATGGCTTCAAAGAACAGCATCGTGCAAAACTGGCTTCGAAAGCATACGTATAGGGTAAATAATTTTTATATTATAGCATTTTTACGCGGGAATGTAACAAAGAACTTTACAGGAGGCTGCTGCTTGGTTGACCTTCCGCCGGCGAAAGAGGTATGCTGAATTTAACAATGGAACCATGAAGATAAGAAGGTAGATATTGTGCAGAACGTGGATCAGTATTACCCGACGAGCGGCAGGGTCATTCTGCATGTGGATATGAACGCTTTTTACTGCTCTGTGCATGAGGCGGAAGATCCTGCTCAATATAAAGGCAAACCGACGGCAGTTGCAGGCAGTGTGGAGCTGCGCAGAGGGATTATCGTCACCTGTTCCTATGCGGCGCGGAAGTATGGAATCTCTACAGGTATGCAGGTACAGAAAGCGCTGCGGATTTATCCTTCATTAATTTTGATTAAACCGGACTTTAACCTGTACCGGAAGTACTCCAATGCATTTATGCAGATTGCGTATAGCTATACTCCGCTGCTTGAAGCAGTCTCGATTGATGAATGTTACCTGGACATCACCGGTTCCCGGCAGTTTGGTACTCCTCTGGAGATTGCTGAAGCCATACAGCGGCGGATTATGGAGGAGCTCGGGCTTCCCTGCTCCATTGGTATTGCCCCTAACAAGCTGCTGGCTAAGATCGCATCGGATCTGAAAAAGCCCAATGGTATCACCGTCCTGCGTCTGCGTGATGTGCCGGAGATTCTATGGAACAAGCCATGCGGGGAGATGTTCGGTATCGGCGGAAAAACGGCTGAGAAGCTGCGTAAACTAGGGATCTACACTATAGGCCAGCTGGCGGCAGCCGACGAGAAATTTCTGGTAGACCATTTCGGTGTCATGGGCTCCTGGCTGAAGCGGGCGGGAAACGGTATTGATCATGGCATAGTGAATCCGGAACGGGAACAGAGCAAGTCGATCGGCCATACGACGACGCTGCCGAGAGATGTGGTCGGGCTGGCTGAAGCCAGGCCGATTCTGCTCAACCTCAGCGACCAGGTGGCCCGCCGATTAAGGAAGCAAGGCTTGGTTGCTGCAGGAGTGCAGCTCACGATCCGTACACCTGATATGAAGACTATCACCCGATCCCGCCAGCTTGAGGCTCCCACCGAAAGCGCTGAAGATATCTACAAGGCGGTATGTGAGCAGTTTGCCCGCCACTGGAACAATGAGAAGCCTGTGCGGCTGCTGGGAGTAACGCTGCAAGGTCTTACGGCTAAAGAGGAGTCGGTGATCCAGCTGGATTTGTTTGATTATGAACGCCAGCCGAAAAAGGAATCCTTGAATAAGACTATGGACATGTTGCGTAATAAATTCGGTGAAAATGCCGTTCTCACCGCGGGGATGCTCAGTGACAGCCATTCCGCCCGCCTTCGCAATCATAAGGAGCGGGGCACCTCGCTGCAGAAGGACAATCTGCAGAGTGTAGATCCGGATCATGCCTGAATTCATTCAATCCGGGCATAGGGAAACAACCCGCAGATTATGCGGCAATTGTGTAAACGTGTTGAAAATTCATTGAAATTGTATTCTATTTATATTAATATGATTGAAATAACAGGCTGCTACTGCAGGCTGTATTGTTTAACGGGAGGCAGAGATAAAATGGCTAAGTACACTTGGGTCGAAAAAGACACTTGCATCGCTTGCGGTGCGTGTGGCGCAACGGCTCCTGATATTTTTGATTACGATGACGAAGGTTTGGCAGAAGTGATTTATGAGAATGACAGCAACCGGGGATGCACAGCGATTCCGGATGATCTGTTCGATGATCTTCAGGATTCGGCTGACGGATGCCCAACGGATTCCATTAAAATTGCGGATGCACCTTTCAACAAAGAAGGTTAATCTTCTAAGCGGTTAGTTCTTCACAGCATAAGGATCAGATATAAGGCCTATACTTATATTTGATCCTTATTTTAAAATAAACGGTACCCTCTCTTATAAAGACGGCAAAGCCGTTTCTTCTTGCATAAAGACATCCCTTCGCCGGCAAAAATTCGGCTGGGATGTCTTTTTTTGATGAACTGGCCGATATAAGTAATATATGAATCAATCACCCGCGGAGGCCCCGATGAAAAATTCGCAGCATCTTAAGGCATATGTCCAAATGCATCCTGATAACAAGATGGCATGGTACTTGCTTGGTAAGGAATACTATAAGAACGGCCAGCAGGGGAAAGCTAATTACTGCTTCAATCAGGCCGGAGAAGTATATGAGGCTTTTGAACACAGTAAGGTCCCTGCGGATATGCTGCGCGAATATGAGGATGGGCTGCTGAAAGTGGCGCATGAACGTCATCAGTCCAAGCTGAGGAAGCGCAGGATGCTGGTGGCTCTCGTAATGTTACTGTTATTGTTCCTGCCTCCGGCGGTATCACCCGAAGCAGACTCCGCCATCACTCTGGAATCCCTGCTGGATGATGGTGAGGACATTCCTGCACAGCTGGCTGCCGATGCCCAGGAGACGGTTACGGAGGAAGCGCAGAGTGATCAACCGCCAAAGCTGGCTTTTACAGCCCTTGCCGGAGATCCAGCCGCCTCTAGTCAAGCGTTTGCGGGTATTGTGCAGAGCAAGAGTCCGGTAATGACTGCCATTCTGGGGATGGAGCGTTCCGGGAAATGGCTGGTATGGAAAAAGAAGCTGCCGCTTACTGCAACTGTGGTGAAGAATGAAAACGGGCGAACCGTCTACCAATCCTATGATCAGGCCCGTTGTGAATGTCAGCCGCCGGACTCCGGGGAGCTGCAGAAGCAGGCGGCGCAGTGGCAGGAGCAGCAGGAGCAGTTAGCAGTATTATGGAGCGCAATGCGCGCTTATAAGAGCAGCAAAGGGAATCTGCCTCAATCACTAAAAGAGCTGACAGGTGCTTTTCCCGGCAATTGGCTTGGCGCGGCTACACCGCTGATGAAGGAGAAATTCGCGTCACTGCGTGCTTCGGCAGCTGATTCCTTGTCCAAACAGCCGGCGGGCGGAGCTGGCGGTGAATTGAATCAGGAAGCGCAAGCAGGAGCCGGAACTGGAGGCAGAGCTGGGGCAGCAGGAGACACGGCGCAGGAAATGCCTTTTTTCACCGGATCTCTTACTATTATTGTGGATAAACAAAATCACCGTCTGGCAGTTACCAGCGGCTCGGTTATTCTTCGGAACTATGCGGTAGGGCTGGGCGGCGATAAGACTCCTGAAGGTGCTTTTATAATTACGGATAAGGTGGTTAATCCGAATGGTCATGATAACGGGGAGTTTGGGAGCCGGGGCATGCAGCTCTCGGACAGCAATTATGCGATCCATGGCACCAATGAACCGGAAAGCATCGGCAAGGATGAGTCGCTGGGCTGTATCCGCATGAGCCGTAAGGATGTGGAGGAGTTATTCGCACTTGTACCCAGGGGAACGAAGGTGCAGATTAGTAAAGGGGTTTTGCCTGAGGAGCTGCTGGTTCCGGAGGACCGTTTCCCCTCTGGAGCACCTCGAAATCAGACCAACCCCAACAAAGTCTACCACTGGCTGAATTAATTGCCTGCTACAATAAATAGAACAATGATAAGAAGCACCAGCAAGACCAGACTTGCGCTAATCCACAGGATTGCTTTGCGGTTTACTTCTTCTTTCTTCTGTTGAAGTGTTGGAGGTTTACGTTTAGTTGACATAATTGCCATCCTTCTTTCTCTCTTGATCGGTGATTACCCTTACATTGTAATGGGTTTAGGAGAAAATTACTATACTCTCCACTTCAGCCCGGAAACTCCGCAACCCAAAAAACTTTTCTTTTCCCCCGGAAACGGATAAAATTAAGAAGAAAACTAACAGAAACGGGGAGTCGGAGGACGAATCGAGTGATCCCTTGAAGGAGCGAGAACGGTGCTGTATCGACATTTTGGCAAACCTATTTTCTTTAAAATGGACCCGGAGAAGGCACATCATCTCGTCATAGGCGGATTAAACAAATCGGCACTGGTTCCGGGCGGCAGTGCGGCCATGCGTTTGATGTATGGTGTCCCTGAAACCGCGGATATGGCAGTAGATCTGTTCGGCCTGCATTTCCCCACTCCGGTGGGACTGGCAGCGGGACTGGACAAAAATGCCGAGGCGGTGGGCGGCTTTTCGTCAATCGGCTTCGGATTTATGGAGGTTGGTACGGTAACCCCGAAAGGGCAGCCCGGCAATGACAGTCCGCGGTTGTTCCGTCTTCTTCCGGACGAAGCGCTCATTAACCGGATGGGCTTCAATAATGAAGGTGCGGAGGCTATGGCGGAACGGCTTAAGGTACAGGGGAAACGCAGGATACCGGTGGCGGTCAACATCGGGCGCAACAAAGCCACTCCGAATGAAACGGCGCATGAGGATTACCGCAAGTGTATCCGTACGCTATATCCGTACGGTGATTTTTTTGTGGTCAATATCAGCTCTCCGAATACACCGGATTTGCGCAGTCTTCAGCATGGAAGCGAGCTGTCAAAGCTGCTGGCCGAGGTCAAAGAAGAAATGGCCATCCAGCGGAACAAGAGCGGCATAGCTAAAAGCCTGCTGGTCAAGATTGCTCCGGACGTCAGCGACAGTGAACTGGAATTCATGGTACATACACTTTCGGAGGCGGGAGTAGATGGCGTTATTGCCACCAACACGACATTGAGCCGTGAAGGATTGACCAGTGAAAAAGCTGGAGAAACAGGAGGGCTAAGCGGCAAGCCGCTGAGAGACCGTTCTACAGATATTATCCGCAGTATTTACCGCCAGACCGGCGGGAAGCTGCCAATCATTGGCTCGGGCGGGATTTTTAGCAGCCAGGATGCTTATGACAAAATCCGGGCAGGTGCAAGCCTGGTTGAAATTTATACGGCTCTCATCTATGAAGGACCGGAGGTTAACCGCAGACTGCATGCCGGACTCAGGAAGCTGCTGCGGCGGGACGGATTCTCTCATATCCTAGAAGCGGTGGGCGCCGATCATCACTGAAGGATGAATGGACAGGAGGACGAAGGCGATGGACGGCAGGGACTGGGGAACTTTTTTGCTTCCATATGAACAGACTGTGGAGGAACTTAAGGTTAAATTTAAAACAATGCGCTCGGAGCTTAAGAAAAGAGAAGAATATACGCCGATTGAGTTCGTAACAGGACGTGTAAAACGGCTGTCCAGCATACTGGAGAAGGCCCAGCGGCTTAATGTGAAGATGGAGGATCTGGAAACGGGCATTGAAGATATCGCCGGCATACGGATTATGTGCCAGTTCGTTGAGGATATCCGTAGAGTGGCGGAATATATCCGTGCCCGTAAAGATCTTGAAGTGCTGTATGAGAAAGATTACATCACCAATTATAAGGAAAGCGGCTACCGCAGCTTCCATATGATTATTAAATATCCTGTGCAAACCGCTCTGGGACAAAAGATTGTACTTGCCGAAATTCAAATCCGTACACTCGCGATGAATTTCTGGGCTACGATTGAACATTCCCTGAACTATAAATACCGCGAAAGCCTGCCGGATGAAATGCGGATACGCCTGAAAACGGCTGCGGAGGCCGCGTCGATCCTGGATAGTGAAATGTCCAGTATCCGCGAAGAGATTCTGGAAGCACAAAAGACGTTCGAGGAAAATTCGAATATGACCACGCAGGTACTTAAGGCGATTCATCAATTGTATTTCTACCATTTGGTGAATGAGGCGATTGAAAGCCAGGAGCGGTTCAACGCGATCTGGCAGGCGCAGGATATGGAAGCCATGAAAGAACTGCTGGACCATGTGCGGGAGCTGCTCTCAAGTGCGAAGAAGGACAGTCTGCCGGATGGCCTATGAACCGCTGTACCTGGCTTATCTGGTCTACTTCAACCGTGACAGAGATTATTTTGAATGCCATGAGGTGCTTGAAGAGCTGTGGCTGGCCCAGGAACGCGATCCTTTGTATAAAGCCCTGCTGCAGGTAGCAGTCGGGCTGTATCATTTTCGGAATGGCAATGTACGCGGCGCTACGATTATGATGGACCGGGCACATGGTGCGCTAAGGACATATCCTGACGAAATACTTGGCATAGATCTTGCTAAGCTGGTACGGGAAGCGGGAATATATGCGGAGCAGTTGAATGCCTATGCAGCTCATCCTTTTCCGTATTACGATCTGACGATCGATATTATGGATCCGGCACTGGCTGAAGAAGTAAAGCTGGCTGCTGCCGGCATTACGCCGAATCAGCCCCAGCGGCGCGGGCCCAAGCGGCCGGACAAAGCGCATCGCAAATAAGATGACGCAATATCATTACACCATCAGGAGCACCCCTCAGGGGTGTTCCTTGAATTATTAATCTCTAAATTCAGGTAACACAAGCAGGAGGACGGCATCATGGCGGCACAACTGCCCAGCGCATTCACGGAACGGATGAAGGAACTGCTGGGGATGGAATATGAGCAATTTGCGGAAACGTATAAGGAAACACCTTATGCAGGGATCCGTGTCAACACACTAAAAATTACAGTCCAGGTGCTGCTGGAACGCTCGCCCTTTGAGCTTCAGCCCATTCCCTGGTGTCCCACGGGATTCTACACGGAGGATGGGGCAAGACCCGGCAAACATCCGTTTTACCACGCCGGGTTGTATTACATTCAGGAGCCGAGCGCCATGGCACCGGTTGAGCTGCTTAATGTACAGCCGGGCGACCGTGTACTCGATCTGTGTGCCGCTCCAGGCGGCAAATCCACGCAGATCGCAGCCAAGCTGCAGGGTCAAGGTCTTCTTGTCAGCAACGATCTTCATCCTGAGCGGACCAAGGCGCTGGCTAAGAATCTGGAGCTGTACGGCGTCAGAAACGGCATTGTGCTGAACGAGAGCCCGGAACGGATTGCTGCAGCTTTTCCGGGTTTTTTCGACCGGATTCTGATCGATGCCCCTTGCTCCGGCGAGGGCATGTTCCGCAAAGACGAAGATATGGTGAAGCAGTGGGAGCCGGGAACACCCCGGAAGTATGCCGATATGCAGCGGGATATACTGCGCTCGGCCGCGGAAGCATTAACCCCGGGCGGAACGATAGTCTATTCGACTTGCACCTTTGCTCCCGAGGAGAATGAGGGGTCCATTCTGGAGTTTCTCGCCAGCCATCCGCAGTTTACAGCGGTTCCGGCTGGTGGGACCGGCAGCTTCTCGCCGGGCCTCGGTGAATTGCCCGAGGCTGCGCGGCTGTGGCCGCATAAGGTCAAGGGCGAAGGCCATTTCATGGCGGTGCTCCGCCATGACGGAAGCACTGCTGCGCAGGGAGATGCCGGGAACGCGGACACCGCGCTCCCGGTTTCCGTGCACAGCAAGGGTGGTAAGCCCTCGCCGGCTGCCAAAACGGCAGGAGACAGAGGGGATGGCGGCCGCGGAGGCAAAGGCGGACGCGCTTCCGGCAAAGGCGGCGCGCCGAAGGGACGCGAGCCGCAGGGGTCCGGGGAAGAGGCTGCGCTCGCAGCCTATGCCGAGTTCTGCAGGGAGCAGCTCGGCTGGCAGCCGGATGGTCATCCGGTGATGTTCGGCGACCACCTGTACATCTCCCCGCTGCCAAAGGAAGCGCTGAATGGACTGAAGACAATCCGCCCGGGCTGGTATGTAGGCCATGTGCGCAGCGGCAGGTTTATACCCGGCCATCCGCTGGCTACTGCGCTGCAGCCGGCTGAGTGCTGCCGCAGCCTGTCTCTGTCCAGCGGGAACGGCGAGGCGGTGTCCTATCTAAAAGGCGAAACGCTGGCTATTCCTGAGCAGCGCCTGTCCGTGAAGCCCGGAAGTACAAGCAAGGGCTATGTACTTGTCTGTATCGACGGTTTCAGTGCCGGCTGGGCGAAATGGCAGGAAGGTATGCTTAAGAATGAATATCCCGCAGGCTGGAGGTGGACTTAAGGCATGAGCGCACCAGGAAATAAGAAACAACGGATTGATAAAGTGCTGTCCCATATGGGCATTGGCTCCCGCAGTGAAATCCGCAAACAGGCGAAGCAGGGACTAATCACTGTGAACGGTGCTGTGGTCAAAGACAGCGGTTTTCATGTGGACCCTTACAAAGACGAGATTGAGGTGGCCGGTGAACCGGTCCGCTACCGTGAATATGTGTATTTGATGATGAATAAGCCGCCGGGTGTCTTGTCTGCCACTGAAGACAAGCGGGACCGGACTGTGCTTGATTTACTGAAGCCGGAGCACGCGCAGTTCGAACCGTTTCCGGTCGGCAGGCTGGACAAGGATACCGTCGGACTGCTGCTGCTCACCAATGACGGCAAGCTTGCCCATGAGCTGCTCTCCCCGCGCAAGCATGTGCCGAAGACCTATGAGGCTACGGTTGAGGGAGAGGTGGATGCTGAAGATGTTGCGGCATTTGCCGCCGGAGTCGAGCTGGAGGACGGATACGTCACACTTCCCGCACAGTTAACGATTCTCAGCCGGGAACGCGGCACTAAGACGATCTCGCACATCTCTCTTACCATTACGGAAGGGAAATTCCATCAGGTGAAGCGGATGTTCATCGCTGTAGGCAAAAAGGTAACTTTTTTGAAGCGGGTATCGATGGGGGAATTAACGCTGGATGAAAGTCTGCCGCTGGGTGCCTGCCGGGAATTGACCGCTGCGGAACTGGCGCTGTTGACAGCAGCGGATGGAGCGGCAGATCTGACAGCGGAGTCCCGCTAGGCGATTTAATACAGGCTTAATTAAAGTGTAGTCTCTCGTTGACCGGACTTTGGTAAGCTTGCTTAATATATAGGCTGAAATAAGAACTAAACTTTTATAGCTGATAAACAGAGAGACAAGGATGGTGGGGTATGAAATACAAACTGATTGCATTAGACGTGGATGGGACACTGCTGAACGATGATCATCACTTAAGCGACGAGAATAAAGAAGCGATAGCCGAAGTTACACGGAAGGGCGGACAAATTGTATTATGTACGGGCCGCAGCCCGCAGAATTCAATTCCTTTTATGGAAGAGCTGGGATTGTCCGGGTATGTGCTTGGACACAACGGTGGAGCGACGGTATCGGTAAGTGACCGCAAAGTGCTTGATCAATACGGTATGGACGGACGCGGGCTGGACCCGTATATCGAATATTGCCGGACGCATAATATACATTTCGATGTCAGTACCGCCTTTGAGATGTATGTTGATAATGCGGATAATCTGACCAAGGAAGCTCATTTCATGTATGAGCATTTCCGGATCGTCCCCGCGTCTCTGCCTGCCTGGGAGGAATTCCGCGAACCGATTGTCAAATTCACTGTATTCACGCAAGCAGACATTTTGGATGAAGCAATGCGCGAATGGGGAACCTGGACCCAACAGTACAACCTTCAGCGCAGCGGAGAGTTTTTTGCTGATTTTATGCATCATGAAGCGTCTAAAGGCAATGCGCTGAAGAACCTTGCAGCGAGGCTCGGAATTCAGCGGGAAGAAGTGCTGTCTATCGGGAATTATTATAATGACATTTCCATGCTGACTTATGCGGGTCTGGGCATTGCAATGGAGAATTCACCGCTTGAAGTCAAAGCTGCTGCGGATGCGGTTACAGGTACGAATAACGAACATGGCGTGCGTGATGCATTATTAAAATATTGTCTGTAGCCCTCATTTGAAATCGAAGCAAAGCATAAACCGGTGCCGGACGGCGCTGTTTTATGCTTTTTTGTCATGTGCCGGATTGTTGCAAAAGGGGGATCAAACCGGTATTTGTTAAGGAGCGGCGCTGAAAGTAATCCACATGCAAAAAAGCGGCTGTTCCGCCCTGTTTAGGACGGTACGGCCGCTTGTTGTCACTGTTGCAGTGTCTCGGATGGAATTAGACAAACAACGAACGGGAAATGATGACTAGCAAAATGAAGAGTACCAAAATCGCACCGGTCGATGTGAAGCCTGGCATTGTACCCATGTCTGATTCCTCCCTTAACTCATGTCTGGTTCCCATTGCCGTGAACTTGGCTGCGGCATCCCTGGGATAATGACATCATATGCGAAGGAAGGTCTTGTGAACTGGTCAGCTGCCTAACCCGCCGTCAAGATGGGCTTTTTAGAATTCGGAGTCCTTTAGGCAGATGGTTCTTAAGCTGGCCGGAGCTGGCTTTGCCCCAGCTGACCGGCAGACCCTCTACCGTAACAAGCGTCCAGCCGTGCAGCTCTGTCGGAACCGGCAGGCTTTCGCCTCGCAGCCAGGCCTGAATATCCAGACTGTCCGCTGCCAAATCAAAGCTGCGTGCTGCCTGCTGAGGCTTCAGTGCCATTGCCAGGGCGTGAGCTGGTTCAATCCGGTTCTTCTTCAGGTGGGCAATATGCAGGCCGGCACGGGGGACCTTGAGGCCCTCAAGCAGGCCGGTATGCATACGTTCACTGAATGACTCCGGCAGTAAGTATAACGATTCACCGAACAGAAGGGGCACGCCCTGACCGGTAAATCCGGGAAGCTCGGCCGCGGCCCAGTTCATGAATTGCTGATAGGCATCCCGGACGGAGGACGTGAGCCGGGGGCCGCTTTTGCCCCGGTCGGCATTTCGTTTACTGCGGGGACTTCCGCTGTCGTCATTGTCTGCCTTACGCAGCAGTGCTACAAAATGCCCTTCGCCTTTTTCCAGATGCGGCCAGAGTCTTTTTTGCGTAATGAGTTCCATCTCGGGATAAGCCGCTGTAAACCGCGCAATGGTGTCCTCATTTTCTTGACGGTTGAATGTACAAGTCGAGTAGGCCATAGTACCGCCGGGCTTCAGCATGAGGTAGGCATCCTGTAAAATATCCCACTGCCTTTCTGCACACATCTTCACATGCTCAGGTGACCATTCGCTGACGGCGTCGGGATCTTTACGGAACATGCCTTCCCCCGAGCAGGGCGCGTCAAGCATTATCCGGTCGAAGACCTCCGGGAACCGCCGCGACAATTCCCCTGGATTGCTGCTTGTCACCAGTGCGTTGGAAATACCGAGCCGCTCGACGTTCTCAGCCAGAATTTTGGCCCGTTCGGGGTGTATCTCATTTGAGACAAGCAGTCCTTGTCCCTGCATCAAAGAAGCGAGATGTGTAGTTTTGCCGCCGGGCGCTGCGGCCAGATCAAGCACGGTTTCACCAGGGAGCGGAGCCAGCAGCTGGGCGGCGGACATTGCCGACGGTTCCTGAATATAATATAATCCGGCGGAATGATAAGGATGTCTGCCCGGCCGGGCTGGATCATCATAGTAATAGCCTGCGGGGCACCACGGAACCGGCGTCAGGTCAAACAGTGAAATTGCATGCGCAGAAGGGCCGCTGCCGGGAGCATATTTTAAAGTGTTGAACCGTAGCCCTTGAGTCCTCGGCATATTATAGCTGTGCAGAAAAGCGTCCGCCTCCTGCCCCAGCATCTCTTTCATGGCAGTGGTATAAGCGGCGGGCAGCCGTTCTTCGTTCATAAGTCATTCTCCTCTAGTTAATTTCAAAACAGGCTCAAGTGTTCTTATTCCTTGCTGTTTCAGGTGGATACCGATAAAATCAAGGTATGGGACCTAAGCGTGCCTGTAAATGTACATATATACAACTATATCATAATTGCCGGGTCTCACCGTAATCAGGGCAATCGAAAAGGGGATGTACCTTATGAATTTGCTGCAAGCGCTATTCTTCCCGCCGGAGCAGCCCGGTGGCGTATCTTCTATGATCCCTTATCTGCAGGAGCGGTTCCGTTCCAGCCGCTGGGATATGGATTTATTCTGGCTGCCCAAGCGAATTCGGGGCAAGGGACGCGAAGAGATTGTCTTTGAGACATTCGACTGGACATTGTACGGCGAAAGTCCGGTTGTGCAAAAATATATTCAGACCTACCGCGATTATATCTGGTGGACGAAGCTGCGGATGAACAAGCAGTATGATCTGATCCATGCCCATCATCCGATTGCCGGACTGGCGATGAAAAAAATCTATCCGGACATTCCCCTCATTCAAACGCTGCATTCCAGCTATGAACGCGAGCTGATTTTGAATGGTGTTATTGAAGAGGGTGGCGTGGAGCATCAGTTTCTGGTATCCATTTACCGCGAGCTGGAGCATGCCAGCGACCGTCTGATGACGGTATCACGCTCGTTCGCCGACTATTTAGCACCTTATATTGATCATCCTGATCACATCAGCATTATTCCTAACGGTTTTGATGAAAAAAGATTTAAACCGGTGCCGCATGACAACAGCATTCCGCAACTTGTGACAGTCACCCGCCTGGTACCGGCGAAAGGGATTGATACCTTATTTAAAGCCTGTGCAGAGCTGAAAAGCCGCGGCCATGAATATGTGCTGCATATTATCGGGGATGGACCTTCACGGGCTGAGCTGGAGCTGCTCGCGCAGGAGCTCGGAATTTATAATGAAACAATTTTTTACGGGTATACACTGCATCCGGAGGAGTTTATGCCGTTCTTTGATATCTTTGTACTGCCGTCACGCGCGGAAGCGTTCGGTTCGGTGTTTGCGGAAGCTGCGCTTAGCTGTCTTGCTCTGGTAGGCACGAATGTAGGCGGGATTCCGGAACAGATTGAGGACGGGGTGAACGGCCTGCTGGTGAACCCGGATGATCAGCTGGCGCTTGCGGATGCGCTGGAAAAGGTGATTACCGATCCGGGCTACCGCTATGAGCTGTCGAGATCTGCATGGGATAAAGCGAAGAGCCTTTATTCTCTGACCCGTGTCGCCAATGAGCTCAAGAAAACGTATTTGCAGTATCAGCCGGGAACGAAAGGGTGAGCAGATGATTCCTTTCCGTTTTCTGCATGCTGCGGATCTGCATCTGGACAGCCGGTTTACCGGACTTTCGCAGCTTCCTCAAGCCATACGCTCCTATTTACGGGAATCCACCTTCGCCGCCCTCGGGCGGCTTGTTGGCGTAGCTATTGAGGAGAAAGTTGATTTCGTTGTGATCAGCGGCGATGTATATGATGTTTCCGACGCATCACTGCAGGGCCAGCTGCGTTTTTATGAGGCACTGAGGGAACTGGGTGCCCACGGCATCCATGTCTATCTCATTCATGGCAATCATGATCCGCTCGATGGACCCCGCTTGCAAATGGAGCTGCCGGAGCATGTGACTGTGTTCGGTGCCGGAGAGCCAGGACAAGCTGTTGCCTGCCGCCGCAGCGATGGCAGAGAGGTTGCTGTAATCAGCGGCATTTCCTATCCCACGGCTAAGGTCACAGAGAATACGGCACTGCTGTTCAACCGCAAGCCGGGGAGTACCTTGTTTCATATCGCTTTACTCCACGGAAATGTGGATGGTGATCTGCAGCATGAAACCTATTCGCCGTGCAGCCGCAAGGATCTGATCGGACGCGGATTCGATTATTGGGCGCTGGGCCATATCCATAAACGCAGCATTCTGCACGAGAATCCTGTAATCGTCTATCCGGGCAATATCCAAGGGCGCAGCGTCAAGGAGACCGGTCCTAAAGGCTGCTATGTTGTTGAAGTGAATGAAGAAGGGTATGCGCAGCTCCGGTTCCGTGAACTCGATTCTGTCCGCTGGCAGGTGCGGGAGATTCCGATTGAAGGCCTGGCGGACGAAGCGGAATGGACACAGGCTGTGGAACAGGCGGTGGAAGATATCCGGGAAGAGCTTCCGCAGCTGATGTCTGTCGTGCGCTTCCGGCTCACCGGCAGGGGAAAGGTGCACCGGATACTTTCGGAAAAAGGAGCTGCAGCCGATCTGCTTACCGAGCTGCAGCGGCGGGAAACGGTCCGAGCCGAACGCAGGGAGTATGCCGGACTCGTCTGGACCGAAGGTTTCGCGGTGGAAACCGGCCTGGCGGTTGACCGGGAGCGATTGCTTCAGGAGGACAGCTTCCTCGGTGAAATGTTGCGGCACTCCAGACTTAGCGGACAATCTGCGGAAGGGCTGGATGATCTGCTCTCTGCTGCGCTGAAGCCGCTGATGGAGAACCGGGAGCTGCGCAGGCTGCTCGCCGGCACCGGGGAAGAAGAGAAGCTGGGGTGGCTGACCAGTGCTGCGGAGCTCGGTATTACCCTGCTTAGCGGCGTGGAGGACGAGCGCGGGGCAGCAGGACCACTATTCTCCAATGGAGCGGCTGCTGGCCGGCAGGAGGAAGTTACTATGCCGAGTGAATGGAATGAGGCGGGAGCAGGGCGTGAAGCTACAGTCCGTTATGGAATACCTGAAACGGATCAAGCGGTGGCTATGCAGCCTGGCCGGCAGGAGCGGGAGGCTGAAGAATGAGGATTGAGCAGTTGCAGATCGGCGGCTTTGGGCGCCTGCAGCAGCGGGAGATCGGGCTGCAGGAGGGGGTTACCGTCCTGTATGGGCGCAATGAAGCCGGCAAAAGCACGACGCTGCAGTTTATCCGGGCTATGCTGTTCGGAATCCCCAGCAGGGCTAATCCGGCGGAGAGATATGAGCCGGCACAGGGTGGGCAGCACGGGGGTGTGCTGACCGCTTACGACCGGGAAGGGGCGCGCTGGATGATCCGCCGTTACGCTGCGGGCGGAGAATTGCAGGGGCGGAGCGAAAAACTGAGCATTACCGTCAGCCATCCCGATGGCAGAACAGAAGAAGCAACACAGGAAGAGCTGGAGCGGCGGCTTTTGGGTGGGATCTCACGAAGTATGTTCCGCCAGCTGTTCGCCGTGACGCTTGACGAGCTGCAGGAGCTCGGCGCGCTGCAGTCCGAGGAGATGAGCAGCTATTTGTTCCATGCCGGTATGGGCGGGGGCGGGGAAATTATGCGGGCCGAGCGTAAGCTTATCCAGGATGCAGAGAAGCTGTATAAGCCGCGGGGCAAGGTACAAGAGGCTGCAAAGATCCTGCAGCAAATCGAGAAGCTGGAGCGCGAGATGGCAGAAAGCCGCTCTTTTCTGCCGAGATATAACGAGAATTTGGCCGCACTTGAATGGACGGAACAGAAATTGATGCAGCTGGAGGAATCCCGCACGGGAGCCGGCAACAGGCTGGCGCTGCTGCGCAAAGCTGCAGATATCCGTGAGCTGTGGCTGAAATGGCGTGAAGCCCGCCTCGAGCTTGCCGATCTGCCAGTGATCGAGTCTTTTCCGGATAACGGAATGGCCCGGTGGCAGGCGCTGGAGGGGGAGATCCGAAACGCAGAGAGTGCAGTGTACCGGCTTAAACGCCTGCAAGACGAGCTTGATGCTGAGCTTGCAGAGCATCCGCCGGACGAGCTGCTGGTTGCACAGGGTCCGGTGCTTGAGCAGCTCGACCGCCGCCGGTCCAGCTATGAGGACCGGCGGGCTGAACGCCAGCGGCTGGAAGCCGAGCTTGCCTCACAGCAGGCACATCTGGAGCGCATCCTGCGCAGCATTGATGCTGGCTGGGGCCTGGCGGAGCTTGCCGGATTCTCCGGCTCAGCAGCGGACCGTGAAGCTGCACGGCGCTTCGCTGCGGCATTTGCCGGCTACGACCGGCGGATGGAGGCCCGGGAGGCGGAGTGGCAAAGCCTCCGCTCCCGGATGGCCGCCGCTGCTGCCGCGCTGCAGGCGGCAGAACGCTCGCTTGCGCGCGAGCATGCAAGCGGCGCAGCTGACTTCGCGGGCCTCGCCACGCGCAGCCCGCGTGAGGTGCTGCAGCTGTGGGACGAGCTGCAGCAGGCCGCCGAGCGCTGGCGCGAAGCGCAGCTCGGCGCGGGTGCCGGTGCCGGACGCAGCCCCGGCACAGGAGACCGCCGGGCGGCACGCTACCGGCGGCTGCTTGCCGCAGGCGCAGCGCTCACGCTGCTGCTGCCGGCGGCGCTGCAGCTGACCGGCGCGGGGCCGGTCAGCGTCTGGTCCGCGCTCGGCCTGCTGGCCGCCGTGGACCTTGCCCTGTGGGCCGGCCTGCGCGCAGCCGGCCGGGCTTCGTCCCCGCCGGGAGCTGGCGGGGACATCGGGGCCGCCGCAGCCGAGATGCTGCGGCTGCGGGAGCTTTTACTCTCCGGCGCGGAGCCGGAGAGCGGACTGAGCCGGCCGGGACGCAGGCCGGCGGGCGGCACCAGCCCTGATGCCGGCGTGCTGGAGGCCGGGATGAAAGAGCTGCGCCGCCTGATGGAAGCGTGGAACGCTTGGCGGCAGCGGATGGACCGGCTGTCCGGCGAGCATGAGACCTGCCGGACAGAAGCAGAAGCGCTCGCCGGGCAGGAGCGCGCACTGGCCGAAGAGCTGAACCGTGCCGAGGCTGAGTTCACGGAGCTGGACGAACGATATGCTGAGTGGCTGCGTCAGCGCAGCCTGCCGGAGGGCTTGTCGCCGGAAGGCCTGCCGGATATTTTTGCACTGGTCGAGCAGGGCAACGACCTGCTTCGCCAGCATAGCAAGCTGACTCAGCGGCTCAAAGAGCTGGAGGCAGAATGCGGCGCATATGAGCAGGAAGCCTTGTTGCTGATGCAGCAGGTCGGAATGACAGCTGCCAGCCGTTCAACTGCCTCTAATCCAGGCAGATCAGCGAGCACAGCAGGTATTGTTCCAGCATCTATTCATCCGGACATTCCGTCGGATGCTGAGATAACCGATACTCTGACAGATTCAAATGGCATCCCTGCCATTCAGTCGCAAGAAACGCTGGAAGCTTTTATTATTCCAGTTATAGCTTTGAATACAGCAATCACCGGACAGGACAACCCCTATTTTAATTCGCTTGAAGGTGACAGCGATGCTGGAATTTCTGTATTCACGCTGCTCAGCTGGCTGGAGACCCGGAAGCGGGATTGGGATTTGTTGAAGCGTGAACTGCTGCGCCGGGAGGGCATCCATACCCGGATGACCGAGGTGCAGGTGGAACTTGCGGAGCATAGCCGGATCCTGGAGGATTTGAAGCAGCGCAGCAGCAGCCTGCTGCGAGAGGGAGGAGCCTTGGACGGTGAAGATTTTCTGCGGCGTTCGTCGGCGGTGCAGCTGCGGGTCGAACTGACGAAATCTATCCGTCAATGGGAGTTGGCGATGTTCGGCGGCTGGGAGGGCGGCGGGGCAGAACAGCTGCAGCAGCTTCTGGAGCATCATGATGCCTTGGCGCTGGAACAGGAACGGTCCGCCGCCGAGGATACGGCGGCTAACATTGAGGAAGAACGGAATACACTCCTGCAGCAGCGGGGCAAGCTGCTGCAAGAACGGGAATATTTGAAGGAACGCTGTATGCAGGATACCGTCAATCAGCAGCTGGAGGAACAGCGGACTGCGTTGCGGAGTCTGGCAGGGCAATATGCAGTAAACGCATTAGCTGCAGAATTGATCGGCCGGACAAGACGGATTTATGAGCAGGAGAAGCAACCGCAAGTGCTGCAGCTCGCCTCTGCCTACTTCGCGAAGCTGACGGAAGGGGAATACCGGCGGATTGTAATGACACTAGGGCATAAGGAGCTAAAAGCAGAGCATGTAACCTTAGGACTTATAGACAGCGGGCTGCTTAGCCGGGGTACAGCGGAACAGCTCTATCTCGCAATCCGGCTGGCTCTGGCCGGGACGATGACCCTTCAGAACAGCCTGCCTCTCCTCTTCGATGATCTGTTCGTCAATTTTGATGAACAACGTCTGTTTGCAGCATTGGCTCTGATTGGTGAGCTGTCGGCCGCCCGGCAAATCGTAATGATGACCTGCCACCGCCATGTAGCGGAAGCAGCTGCACGGATTCTTCCCGCTGCCGCAGTAATCACAGTATAAAGAGCAGGCATAGGCTGAGGGCTTCTCTAGGAACCGTTTCCCTGTCCATGAGACAGTGTTCAGTTCCAAGGCCCTCGCCTCCTGCTTTTTTACTGTTTCAGAAATTTTATTTTTAATCTGCTGTGGTTACTATGGCTATAAAGGTTGGAAGAGTGTTTATGTCTGCTGGACAAGGTTACTCATGAAAAATGAAAGAAGTCATTCTACAGAGCTGGAGCTGGAGTAGGAGTTGGAGCCGTAGCCGGAGTTAAAGCTGGAGCTGTGATGGCGGGCAAAGAATATCGGGAAACGGGGAAGACAAGCATCGAGAGTACTGTGCACCCCCCGAATCTGCCACCAGCAGGCAGAATGAGTGAATCAAAGGTATAAATCCCCCCGATTCTGCCGCTAGCAGGCAGATTGAGTAAATCAAAGGTATAAATCCCTTTGATTCTGCCGCCAGCAGGCAGATTGAGTAAATCAAAGGTATAAATCCCTCTGATTCTGCCGCCAGCAGGCAGATTGAGTAAATCAAAGGTATAAATCCCTCTGATTCTGCCGCCAGCAGGCAGATTGAGTGAATCAAAGGGATAAATCCCCCTGATTCTGCCGCCAGCAGGCAGATTGAATGAATCAAAGGTATAAATCCCTCTGATTCTGCCACAAGCGTGCAGACCGAGAAAATCAGAGGGATAAATCCCTCTGATTCACATCGGAGCTGGGCCCTTCCCGGGTGTAGGGGGAGGTTAAGTTATTTTCTGATCCGGATCGCTGGCTTTACAGCGACAATAGTGATTCCTTTACTTTCGGGGCTGGGGGGTTCGCCTGTACGCGGCGGCAGCGACGTTGGGGCCCGCAGTAGCATGATGACCCAGACCAGTGCCAGGGCACCGAAGATCGGGTAAAATACTCCAAGCAGCGAGCTGAAGCCGAATTGGCTGAACAAATAGCAGATCAGCATGAGCAGCGGCGTTACCAGGGTTGGTGCAATAGGAAGACGCTGTTTCAGCTGCACACTGACTCCATAAATATCGGCAACAAAGGTGCTGAAGATTTCCAGAAAGATCAGCAGGAGATAGATCAGCTGCACAATAGGGCCGAGACGGAAGGCGATGCTGCCCATGGGAACCTCAAACTGCAGGATGCCCGGCATCTGCGAGCTCATAGCAAAATGTGCAGCCAGCAGCATAAACCCAATTCCGAGCCCGCCAAGAACGCCGCCGCGCACCAGGGCTTGTTCATCATCCGTGTGCCGGGCCAGCGGAACAAGTACGGCTTGGGCCATTCCGAGGTTAAAGGCAGTATAGAGCAGCGGTGACATCCATGCGCCAAAGATGCTGCTGTCCGTCTGCAGGAATAGAAAACGCTCCGCACCGGGCAGCCCGAATGTATTAAAAATAATGATTAGCGACAGAGTAAGCATCAAAGGCACAACCAGACTGTTGATTTGTAAAATTCCGTTAATCCCGCGTTTCAGCAAAAAATAAGATCCAAGAATAGTAATCAGCAGTCCGGCCTGATAGGGAAGCCCCAGATGCTCCTGGAAAATGGCTCCAGCCCCTGCTAACATGATACTGTTCACCCCGATCAGAATGACCATCGTAAAGAGACTGATGCTGGCCCCTGCTTTTTCGCCAAACAGATGCCGGTTGAAATCCTCATACGAATCTGCCTCAATCCGCCGGGCGATGATCATCATCTTGGTACCCAGCCATATGAACAGCGCAGTCGATAACAGGATGGTCAGGAGTGCAAAGTGGCCGTACCGGGTGAAAAAACGGAGAATCTCCTGCCCGGTAGCAAAGCCGGCGCCTACGATGGTGCCGATATAAGTGAAAGCAATTTGCAGCGTGCGGACATGCGATTTCATAGCTACCCTCCTTTAGTAATCTAATTATAAAATGGGCAGCGCCCGCAGGATTGCCTTGTGCAGTCCGTATAGTACAGGTTATGATGATGAGCAGAAGGACATGACTTCCGCCTAATGAAATGAGCAATAAGGAAAGTGGAACGTCTGGAATTATAAAGGTAATGGAGGTACACAGTCATGGAAGTTTTGAAACAGCGGATTTTGCAGGAAGGGGTTGTCCTTTCGGATCAGGTGCTGAAGCTGGATGCTCTGCTTAACCACCAGGTTGATCCTATCCTTACGATGGAAATGGGACGGGAGTTTGCCGGGAGATTTGCGGATGCCGGTGTTACACGTGTGGTTACCGTGGAGTCCTCGGGTATTGCCGTGGCGTTTGCCACCGCATTGGAAATGAAAGTGCCGCTGGTGTTCGCACGCCGCAAAAAAACGCTGCTGGCCGATCCCGATGCGCTGTGTGAGCGGGTTCCGTCGTTCACCAAAGGAATCGTGACCGATATTATGCTGTCCCGCCAATATATCTCGGCAGATGATAAAGTTCTGTTTATCGATGATATTATCGCTAACGGTGATGCTGCGCGCGGACTTATCAAGATTATCCAGCGTTCCGGGGCTGAACTGGTCGGACTGGGTGTTGTCGTTGAGAAATGCTTCCAGGCAGGAGCACGTACAATTAGAGAGCAGGGCATCCGGCTTGAATCTCTTGTCCGCATCACTTCTCTTGAAGATGGTAAGGTTGTCTTTGGCGAATAACCCGTGACAATTAACAGAACATAGCCTATTTTTAAAACATCTTCTTTTCACCCTATAACTTTTCCTTTATAATAAGCATTAGACATAGGAGAGGAGGCGTCACAATGGGGAAAGAACCGGTGACAGAGCAATTTTTTATTGATAAACTAACCGAGGCCAAGGATCATTTCGAGCGTGCGCTGGATTGTAAACACACAGAGTTCGACGACCTGTATCCCTATATGATTGAACATCCTCAATTTTTCTGGTACAAACGTTATGTCGCATGGTCGGAACTTTTGACTATCACTAGTCTGTGTCAAGAGCTGGATTTCAACTGGAAAGAGAATTTCACAGAAAATCAGGTTGAGTATCTGGAACAACGTGTGATGTCCGCTAAAGTTCTTGATTTCTGGTTTGAGAAGAATGAAGCGCTGATATAGGAATTTGGTTAAGCAGGCAAGACCCAAATGAGCTCTCATTTGGGTCTTTTTTTGGATACAAGAGTGTTATCTATTTCAAAATGATACATGCTATAACAGAAGGGGGAATTCAAGCATATGATTAGCGATGAACAGCTGGATGCCTACCGCATTTCCGGCGAGAAAATACGTGTCATTCGAGACGCTCTGGAGAGCAATGATGTTAAGGGCATTATTCTGGCCTGGGATGATTCCCAGGTGATGGTGCGCCGTCCCAATAAACGTGTAGTGAAGCTGGACCGCAACTACATATTCCAGCCCTTCTCGGAACCGAGACAGGCTCTGGAAGAATTATAGGATCACCCGCGAATAACAGATGCAGCCCCCATCCAGTAGGACGGGGGCTGTCTGTTATGTTGTAAAGATTAGCCGTCAAAGTTAAATGGACAAAGCCATCTGTTCAACGCTTTCCGGTTTAGGCAGAACGGCGAGCTCAGGGTTCAGTCCCAGGTAAGCGCGCATGCGCTGCATCATCTCACTACGGAAGCCGGGCCATTGGATGTTGATCTCACCAGTGTAGCCCCGGCATATATATTGAGCTTCGACGCCGCGCTGATCCTGGCGGATAGTGGTGATCTTCAAGTTGCGGGAGCCCAGCTCACGGGTCACTTCCTGGAGCATCAGTGAGGTTTTCTTGGTCGCGCCCGACACCAGCTCCATGTAGAGCTGCGGAGTCTTGAACAGCCCGCTCTTACCAATGACCCGGCAATCACGTTCAAATACTTTATGAATAAACGTTAGCAGCAAGTAGCTTCTGACAAGGGACAATTCGTCTTTGGTTATATCTTCAGGAATAATTGGTGTGTTTAGTGTGGGTCTGTTGGTAGTCGCCATTATAAATCACCTCATTTATAGTATGCGAACCTTTGTTCTTATTATACCTCTAATTTATAATTAAAAGCAATAAATATCCAAAAATTAATGAAACAAAAGAAAAATAAAAAAAGGTTGACTCCAATTTCCCCACATGTTAAGATCTATCTTGTGGCCGCGAGAGCGAGTCAACATAATATGCGGTCGTGGCGGAATTGGCAGACGCGCACGGTTCAGGTCCGTGTGGTAGCAATATCGTGGAGGTTCGAGTCCTCTCGACCGCATCATGAATCAATAAAAGGCACGTATAATCACCCTTTCGGTGTTATACGTGCCTTTTTTGTATGTTTGAAATTAAACTGATTTCCTTCTGCTCCAATGATGATAGAACGTAGGGAATCAGCAGCATCCGTGGAAAGTCCGGCGCATATTCTGAGCCCATTGCACTTGAACTTCCCAAGGGATGAAATGTCTGCCGCGCGGGTAAGGCAGTGGTGTTGACATGGTTATACCGGGAGGCGCGTTCACTGTCCATAAAGCTTTGTACGCGGTTCTCAGTCGTCACTCCCGGCGGATTTTCATAACCAACGAAGGTTATGCTAGTTAGCGCTTTAACGACTTGTCAGCAATCATAGGCATCTGTACTCGTTCCTGACAAAATTAATGCGTGCTTTTCTCAAAGTGGAAAGGCTTCAACAAGTTTTCAGTAGCCTCCCATAATTTACGTTGCTGTGCTGCATCTCCGCCGGGATAGACAGGTTCAATAGGTTTGCCGGTACCCACATTGAAATATCCGCCTGTTAATTCCCCGTATTGCGGTTCCAGAATGAGGCGGGTGATGATTTCTGTTCCTCTATGCGGGTCGCCTATATGAAAGAGCTTTAAAAGACGTTCTATGACGGCTGCGAACCTAAGCTCACGTCCAAGACCGGTGACATTAAAGCCAGGATTTAGCGCATTTACAGTGATTCCGGTATCAGACCACTTACGGGCCAGCTCAGCAGTAAACATGATATTGAGCAATTTGGTCTTGCCATAGATTGCCGATGAGCCGCGGGCTGTAAAGGGAGTGGTATCGTTTAAATCCCCGGGCAGCTGTAAGCTTCCGTGATTACGCGAAGCTTCCGAGGCCACATTGACGACTCTGGCTTTGCCTGCGTTTCGCAGGGAGGGCTCTAAGGCACGGGTTAACAGCCAAGGCGCTAAGTAGTTAACTGCGATCATTTCTGCGAAGCCTTCCGGAGTAATACGCGGTTCAAAGGCATGGATACCTGCATTGTTCAATAAGACGTCGATGCTGAAATGGGCTGCTGTGATTTCTTGACCGATTCTGCTGACATCCTTCATTAACGAGAGATCGCCGTAAAAAAATTCAACTTGCGCCGCGGGACTGTGTTGTTCAATTTTGATTTTTGTGGCTTCAGCCCGCTCTTTGTTTCTGGCTGTCAGAACGAGCTGAAAGCCGCGTTTGGCGAGTTCTATTGCAGCAAGCTGTCCCAGGCCGCTGGTGGCTCCGGTTATGACTGCGGTAGGATTTGTAGACATGAGTTCAGTCTCCTTTGTGTGATACAATACGTTTTAACAGGAAATGAATATGATTGATATATGTCCACTATATTGATATGATTGATATATGTCAACTAAATTATGAATTCATTGTTGTTCCGTAGGAAAGAAAGGTGAGGAAATTGAAGAGAAATACTACCGGAGATGAACCAAGAGAGCAGCTTGAAATTGCATTAGGAGAGCAGCTGAATGCACTGCTCAGCGCCTCTCACGCCATAAATGTCAGGGCTGCGGCCCGGTTCGATGCATCCTTACAGCCTGCGGCATTTCATCTAATCCGCTGGCTGTACTCTTACGGGCCGGCCAGTGCTGCGGTGTTGGCGGATTCAACAGCAATGGACCGCAGCTCGGTCAGCCGTCTGATCAAACAATTGGAGTCTTTGGGTTATGTGCACAGAGAGGCCTCACCTGAGGATGGCCGGGCTATTCTTTTGTCATTGACAGAGCAAGGGCAGCAAATGACGGTTGAAGCGCTTAAAGAAAAGGGATCTTTGTTTTATGAGCGGATTGCCGGCTGGGAAGACAAGCAGCTGTATGAATTTATTGAACTGCTTAGAAAGTTTAACGGCTTGGAGAGTTAGCCGGAACTCTATTCGTCTCTATTCCGTTCCTTGTGCGTAATCAGGATCCGGCCGCGGCCCAGATGCGTATAGTCCATCCAGTTCAGCTATAGTCGGGAGATTCCATGCTCTGGTAAAATGATGAAGCGAATATCTTAGAGGGATTATGGTAATGGATTCAACTGTGTTTTATTCGGATAGGGGGAAGTCTGTTGATTATTGAAAAATTGGATGAGGTTCGAAAGGAAGAGTTCCTGAACTTCTGCCGGAAGCACCGGAATGAGCTGGATGATTCTTTTCTGTATGAGGAGGACCTTGCGGAGTATGAGCCTAATGCCGAGAACCCTACTTATATCGCGCTGAATCCGTATGGAGCAATCGCTGGAGCGGCTTCGCTTATTCTGGATGATTACAGCCGCAGAGGCCGGAAAGCCCGGTTCCGAATTCTGCATGCGGAAACGGACGATCCGGAAGTATACCGGGAGCTGCTGCAAGCGGTTCTTCAGTATACAGCAGGACTGGATAAGCTGAATATTTTTGTTCCGACGGTAAATACGGGAGATATGGATAAGCTGACAGCTGCGGGTTTTACAGTCGAGAGATATTCTTATCTCCTTGTTCGGGACGAGGAAGTGCTGCCTGAAACCTCAATTCCTGAAGGTTATGAGCTGCGGCCGTTTCAGCCAGGAGTCGATGAAGCCGTGTGGTGTGAGGTCAGAAATGCCGGCTTCGCCAAGCTTAAGGGGAGCGAGACGCCGGCGACTCCGGATATGGTGAGTTCCATGATTGCCGGAGCGGATTATATCGAGGGCGGAATGCTGCTGCTGTATCACGGCGGCAAGGCTGTCGGGATTGTGCGCGGGGCTGATGATGAGTACAATGATGCGCCGATTATGAACATTGGACCGGTGGCGCTCTTGCCTGAATATCAGGGAAAAGGACTCGGGAGGGTTCTGCTTAGAGCAGCGCTGCATCTCTCAAGAAACAAGGGCTATACCCGCAGCATCCTGTGTGTGAATGCGGAGAATGAACGGGCACAAGCGTTGTACACCGGTGAAGGCTTCAAGCAGGTGGAGGCAGCAGCCTGTTACAAATATGATTTGACGGTGCAGTAATGTTACTTGGCTGAACCGTTCGACTGGTGTCGAAAAAGGTGCGCTCCTTCAATTGGAGCGCACCTTTTTTTGTTAGCTTAAGTTTAGCTTGAGCCGTCTGTAGTACAGCCAGGTATCACGGCTTCACATACTTTACAATTTCTATAATTCCAAAAAAGCAGGAGAACTTCGTTCTGCGTAGAAAATTTTTACATAATGATATTTAATTTGGTTAATTTTTTGAATCGAAAGGAATATGCCTATGAAAACGCTGGTTATTGTGGACGATGAGCCGTCGGTTATAAACGGGCTGCGCACTTATGTGGATTGGGCCGGGCAGGGTATCGAGCTGATTGGGACGGCTGATGACGGGGATAAGGGGCTTGCGCTAATAAGTGAACTTAGGCCCGATATCGTGCTGACCGATGTGCAGATGCCGGCTATGGATGGGATCGCAATGGCGGCGGAGGTCCGTGCCCTGCTTCCGGACACCAAAATCGTGTTCATCAGCGGGCATAATGATGCCGAATATCTGCGGTCTGCACTGCAGATGCATGCGGCGGATTATATTTTTAAGCCGGTGAGCCGTAAAGAATTATCGGTGGTGATGGGCAAAGTGACAGCAGCGCTGGATGCGGAGCGGAGGGAGCGGCAGCTGGTGAAGGATATGCAGGTCAAGCTGACGCAGAGCATGCCGTTACTTCGTGAGAAATTTCTGCTGTCTGTAATCAGTGACAACATCCATCCGGAACGGGTTCATGACAAGCTGGCCTTTCTGGGGCTGCAGAGCCTTGCTGCGGATAGCTACATCATCATGGTCATTGTGATAGATGATGTACCGCAGGTGATGGATGTCCGCACCGAGCAGGATAAGCAGCTGTTATCGTATACAGTGCTGAATATTATTCAGGAGCTTATAGATGAACAAATGCGCGGAGTTACTTTTGAAAAAGAGCCGGGTGAGTATGTCGGTATTCTCCTGCCCGGTCAGCAGTTCTCGGAAGATGATCTGCTGCAGCTGGCGGAATTGATCCGGGATAACCTGAGGAAGTGGCTGAAGCTGAGTGTGACCATCGGTGTCGGTGAGGGGGTGAGCAGCCTATCTGAGCTGCCTGCTTCCTATAGGCAGGCCCGGGGAGCCGCTGACCAGAAATGGTACCTGGGTAAAAACCGTATTCTCACAATGGATAACATCGAATCCGCAGAGAACCTCCGCTACCGGTTTGAGCCGGAATGGGGAGAACGGGTGCTGACCTCGATCAAGTCGGGGGATAGCAGCCGCCTGCATATAGAGCTAGCTGAAATGTTCGGCCTGCTGGAGAAAAACCGCGGACAGGGCCCGCGTTATGCGCAGAACGTCAGTCTGCATCTGATTCTGCAATCCGGCCAGGTGCTGCTGGAGCTGAACGGGATGACGGCAGAGTGGGAGCAGCGGGAGCTGGCGGCCTGGAAAGCGGTGGCCCGGCAGGAGACAATGCAGGATCTGCTCATATTCACAGAGTCGTATTTGCAGCAGGTCTGTGAATTCGTGCAGTTGAAGCGGAGCGGTAAAGCGAGTGAGACAATTGCGCGGGTCCGCCGCCTGATCGAGGCGCGATATGCCGAGAATTTGACCGTGGCTGATATTGCAGCCGGGGTATATCTCAGTCCCACTTATGTCAGGCTGCTGTTCAAGCAGGAGACGGGAGAAACGCTGTTCGAGTACTTAACCAAGGTGAGGATCGAGAAGGCCAAGCAGCTGCTGGGTGACCCCCAGAACAAATTCTATGAGGTGTGTTTTGCGGTAGGCTATACCGATCCCAGCCACTTCAGCAAGCTGTTCAAAAAAATGACCGGCTTTACACCAAGCGCCTACCGGGAGCAGCACCATTAGATTCGTTTAGCGGAAGGGAAGGAGAGTATTATGCAGTTTGGCTGGAATTATCTGAAAGGCCTTCTCCAGGGGATACTGGCGGCACGAAAATGGCTGCTGGCATACATTCTGCTCATTCTGCTGCCTGTCTCTATCCTGCTGGCATCCTTTTATACGCGTTCCAACAGGATCCTGGAAGAGGAGGTCACCCGCACCATGCAGCTAACCTTGAAGCAGGCGGGGCTGAATTTAACCTATAAACTGGAACATATCCGTGACAGCAGCAACTCTGTTTTTATGAATCAGATCCTGTATGAGAATCTCCAGCGGAAAAGCAGCATCACTGACCAGCTCAAACAGATCAAGGAGCTGCGTAATCTGGCAGAGACCGCGAAGGAGAACGGGGATATTTTCCGGACGCGTTTTTTTGTAGACCCTTCCCGGCTATATGCAGGAGACAGAGTGAACTTATACCAGTTGAACGACATTAAACAATATCCATGGTACGCAGCTGTGATGGAAGCGGGCGGGGGGATGGTCTGGACCGGAGTATATCAGGAGAGCTATAGCGATATAGGGGTCAAAAAAATCTTTTCTGTAGCCCGAATGCTGCGCAATCCGCAGAATTATGAAGAGATCGTCGGCGTTCTGGTTATGGATGTTTCCGAAGAGCTGATCGGTGAGATTCTGTCGGAGCTGCATTTCTCGGATACCTATGCTCCTTATCTGCTGGACGGGGCCGGAAATGTTATCTATAGTTCCGTCGAAGCGGACGCTGGTCCGGCTTCGTCAGCCGCAATGCTGCCAGCGGAGCTGCTGGATACGATCCGGCACTCGGAGGAAGGCATTCAGCAGAGTAAGGACGGCCGCAAAGCTGTAAACGTAGTCTATACCACCATCGGTCCGTCCGGGTGGAAGCTGGTGGCCAGGGTAGCCCAGTCCGAAATTTCGCACCGGGCCACGGCGCTGAACCAGTTTACCAGTATAGCTACTCTCGCGGGGATCACCATTCTTTTTCTGGTCCTCTCTTTTGTCCTGCTGATGTTCATGACCCAAAGCATGCAGCACAGGGTGCAGATGATCCTGAAGATGATCCGCAAGGAAGGGATTGGATGGCTGGAAGAGCGCCGCTCGATGCCGGATGGCGATTTCCGGCTGCTGGAACGCAGCGTGGATCATCTGATTCATAAAGTCAACAATCTGATGGAGGAGTCGTATCAGGCCAAAATGCAGGAACGGGAGGCCCAGCTCCGGACGCTTCAGGCGCAGATAAATCCCCATTTTCTGTACAATGCCCTTGATATGATTAACTGGTCGGCCATCTCGCATGATGCGGAGGATACCAGCCAGATGATTGAAGCGCTGGCGCATTATTTCCGGCTCAGCCTCAATAAAGGGCGTGATAACGTCGGCATTAGCGATGAGCTGGAGCTCGCCAAAGTCTTTTTGGAGATTCAGCAGAACCGTTTTCCGTCTACCTTTACGTTCACCATTGAGGCCGGGCCGGGACTCGAGTCGTATATTATTCCCAAGCTTACCCTGCAGCCGCTGGTGGAGAATGCACTGCTTCACGGCATCCGCAAAACCAAAGATAAACAGGGGACGATCACCATTGCTGCCCGGCTGGATCAGGATACCGTTGTGCTCACCGTGTCTGATGACGGCATCGGTATGAGTCCTGAACAAGGGCAGCGTCTGCTGCGTGAGCCTTCCTCGGAGAAGCAAGACAACGGGTCGTCGGGCTCCTTCGGCCTCTACAATGTCAATGAGCGAATCCGTTATTTTGCCGGCAACCGCTACGGATTGTCCATCGATTCTGAACCCGGAAAAGGGACGGTCGTCACGGTAAGGATTAAAGCGGTTACATCAGAGTGAGACCACGCGGAATATACAGTCGCCAGAGACCAGAAATAATCGGATTACCACCTACAATACCACCTGGATGAACTCGTATAATCATCTCATAAACCAGGTGGAGGTGAGTAACTTGGGCACAGGTGTCACGGATTTGAAGCGGAAGAATAATGTCAAACGGGTCAGGACGAGTTCAGCAAGCAAGTGGAGGCTGGCCTGGAGAAACAGGGATTATTATGTGCTGCTCATTCCAGGACTCCTGTTTCTGCTGCTCTTCAAATATACACCGCTCTATGGTGTACTTATTGCGTTTCAGGATTTTAATATTTTTGAGGGTGTCAGAGGCAGTGAATGGGTCGGGCTTGAGCAATTTCATAAGCTGGTCCAATCGGAGGAATTTGGAAGGGTATTCATGAATACCCTGCTAATCAGTGTGTATAAAATTGTGCTGCTGTTTCCGTTCCCCATATTGATCGCACTGGTGCTGAACGAGGTCAGGCTGATGTTTTTTAAACGGACAATCCAAACGATCATTTATCTGCCGCATTTTCTTTCATGGGTGATCATCTCGGGGTTATTCGTGACCATTCTCTCGACCTCCGGGGGGCTGGTCAACAATATCATCCAGTCGCTGGGCGGTGAGCCCATCAGCTTTTTTGTCAGCAATGAGTACTTCCGCAGTCTGGTTGTGTTCACGGCGGGGTGGAAGGAAACGGGCTGGAATGCGATTGTGTTTATAGCCGCCATCGCCGGAATTGACCAGGAGCAATATGAAGCCGCTGCCATTGACGGGGCGGGCAGAATCCGCAGAATGCTGCATATTTCACTCCCGGGTATCCTCCCTACCGTTGTGCTGATGTTCATTCTCCGCCTCGGTTCGGTGCTGGATGCAGGGACAGAGCAGATTCTCACCATGTACAATCCGGTTGTCTATGAAACCGCCGATGTCATCGGAACCTTCGTGTATCGCATCGGCCTTGGCAAAATGGATTACAGTTTCAGTACCGCCGTGGGTCTGTTCAATTCGGTTGTCGGCTTTATCCTGATTATCTCAGGCAACTTTATCAGCCGGAAGCTGCTGAAGCGCGGTATCTGGTAGCGGGAAGGGAGAGTGGAAAGGTTGACGAAACGAACCAAGGGCGATTTGGTGCTGGACACGGCGGTTTATTTCTTCCTGATCCTCCTGGGTGTCATTATGCTACTGCCGCTGATCAACGTATTATCGAAGGCTGTCAGTGCAGAATGGGCAATCACCTCCGGTAAAGTTGGCATTCTGCCGGTAGGCTTCCAGCTGGATACGATGAAGGAGGTCATTTCCTCCTCAACGTTCATCAGGGCCTTCGGAGTTTCGGTAGGCGTTACTGTTGTCGGAACCATAATTTCCATCCTGATGACCGCACTTACCGCGTACCCGTTGTCCAAGCGCCTGCCGGGCATCCCCTTTATTATGGTGCTGTTCATTTTCACTATGCTTTTCAGCGGAGGGCTGATCCCCAACTATCTGCTGATGCGGCAGCTGCACCTGATCAACAATCTGTGGGTGCTGATTTTGCCGGGAATGATCAGTGTGTTCAATCTGCTGGTGATCAAGAGCTATTACGAAAGCCTGCCTGAAGCACTCGAAGAGTCGGCGCGGATCGACGGGGCCAAAACCTATACGATTCTGTTCCGCATTATCCTGCCGCTCAGCATGCCGGTCATCGCGACGATCGCCTTGTTCTATGCAGTTGGGTTCTGGAATGATTATTTTGGCCCGATGATCTATATCAATGATACGGCGCTTAAGACGCTGCAGCTCTACCTGCAGGACGTTGTGATGGATGCCAGCGCAGCGAATGCCGTGAACAAAAGTGTGGATGATCTCATGAACATGTCTCCCGAAGGAATCCGGGCAGCGACAGTTGTTGCTTCCACGGTGCCGATCCTGTTTGTGTATCCGTTCCTGCAGAAGTATTTCATTAAAGGTGTGCTGATCGGCTCCGTCAAAGGCTGAGCCTTGATCCATTATTTGAGGAGGGTTATACGTATGAAATATACAAAAGGCTGGTCTCTTCTGCTTTGCACCGGACTGCTGCTTACAGCCGTAGGCTGTGGCTCGTCAGGTAACAATGGGAACGGAAATAAGGAAGCTGCAGAGGCGACTAAGGCTCCGGCGAGTGCTGCCGCCACTACCGCACCAGCGGAAGACACAGCTAAACCTGAATTGAAATCGCTCAATTTGTGGTCGAAGGATGATTATAATACGTATCCGCTTGCCAAGGTCATCGAAGAGCAGACGGGGTACAAAGTGAAATATGAAATGCTGCCTGCCGACAAAGCGATGGATAAGCTGAACCTGCTGATTTCGTCCGGTGAACCCTATGATGTCATTACCATCTCCGGTGAAAAGGCCGTTTACACGGATTACGCCAAAATGGGGGCGCTGGTCGATTTGACCCCACTCATTGAAGAGTATGGCCCGAATATTAAGGCGTCCATCTCCGAAGCATCCTTCGATGCGGTGAAAGTGGACGGCAAAATCTTCGCCATCCCGAACAGCTCCTCGCAATTTGCAGGCGCCGACCTGATGATCCGCCAGGATTGGCTCGACAAGCTGGGCCTGAAAACACCTACCACCCTGGACGAATTCACAGAAGTATTGAAAGCGTTCAAGGAAAAGGATCCCGGCGGCAACGGCAGCAGCGGCGCTCCGATGTCGATTGACGGCGGCTTGGCTACGACAGCAAATATTACCGGCGCCTTCGGCATCGGCACCAGCTGGAATAAGCTTGACGGCAAGCTGGTACCGCCGCCGCTGCACCCGGGCTTCAAGGAATATCTTACGTATATGGCTGACCTGTATAAGCAGGGACTGCTCGATAAAGAGTTTGCCGTCAACAAGGATGCTACCCTGAAGGAGAAATTCACCAGCGGCAAAATCGGTGTCATTCAGCTGCCCTGGTATGATATTCCGAGTGTCGCCGATGCCTTGAACGCTAACTTCCCGGATGCCAAGTTTGTGTATCTTCCGGCCTTGAAGGGTAAAGACGGGCAAATGGGCCTGGGCATGAGCGGTGGCTTTGACCGCCTGACCTTTATACCGAAATCAGCCAAACATCCTGAGGATGCCATCAAATGGATTAATGCCAAGCTGGATAAAGACACCTTCAAACTGATCGCTATCGGGGAAGAAGGCAAACATCATACGTATAAAGACGGCATCTACAGCCCGATCCTGCCGCTGTTCACAGACGAACGGGGCAACGCCAGCAACTATCTTACCGGTATCGATGAGAAGCTCTATCCGATCTACTGGCAGGCCCGTGTCCAGAAGGATGCACGCTTGTTTGCAGGCTTCTCCTACCTGAACAATGAACTGCCTGCCGAAGCGCGGATTGCCGATCCGCTTGCACTAGCACCGTCTCTTCCTGAATATTCTAAGAACAACGCTTCACTGAATCAGATGATCAATGATTTTGCCGTAAAGGTGATTGTCGGTGAGGAATCTCCGGATGCCGTGGACGCTTTTGCCGATAAGTACAAAGCAGCCGGAGGGGAAGCCAGCTACAAAGAGGTTAACGACTGGTACGCGGCTAGCGGTAAATAAAAGAAAAAATATAAGATGAACTTGGGAACAAACATAAAGGTAACAGTAACGGAGGGGATTTTGGAACTGGAGGAGCGTTAGCGTCCGCCTGAAAGCTTTCCCCAGGAAAGCTCGCTTCGGAAGCATAGGCAGTCTACAGATTTCCACCACTAAGAGTGGTATTAATAAATGAAATCTGTAGACAACAGCGGCTGGAAGTCCAAATATCACCGCAGTTACGACTATACCAAATGTATAACGCCAAACTCGTCTTATATTGCAGGAGGAGATCAAATGAAAACCTACCGGATGCGGATCAGCGAGGTTCCGCTTCAGGATGATTGGGATGTCATTGTTGTCGGAGGCGGTCCGGCCGGTTGTACAGCAGCTGCCGCAGCCGCGCGGGAAGGTGCAAGAACGCTGCTGATTGAAGCGACGGGAAGTCTGGGCGGGATGGGTACCTCGGGGCTTGTGCCGGCCTGGTGTCCTTTCTCTGATATGGAGCAGATTATCTACAGAGGGCTGGCCATGAAAGTGTTCGAGGCGCTGAAGGCTCAGATGCCGCATGTGGCTAAGGACGCGATGGACTGGGTGCCGATTGAGCCCGAGAAGCTGAAGGTGATCTACGATGATCTGGTCCAGGAGGCAGGAGTGACCGTATTATTCAATACGCTGCTGGGCTCGGTGGAAACAGAGCCGGAGGGCAGAGTTACCACCCTGATTACGGCTAACAAAAGCGGACTCCAGGCACTCCAGGCCAAGGTTTACATTGATTGCACGGGCGATGCCGATGTGGCAGCATGGGCAGGGGCGGAATACCTCAAAGGTGATACGGCGACCGGTGACCTGATGCCGGCTACACACTGCTTCAATCTGGGCAATGTGGATGAATATGCTTATCTGAACGGTCCGCTGCTGCACAACAATAATAAGCAGAGTCCCATCTTCGATATCCTCCGGTCAGGCAAATATCCGCAGATTCCGGACTCGCATATCTGCAACAATATGATCGCGCCGCGCACGGTAGGTTTTAACGCCGGACATTTATGGGATGTGGATAATACGGATGCTTACTCGGTATCGGCTGCGCTGATGCAGGGCAGAAAGCTGGCGGCCGTCTACCGGGATGCGCTTGCGGAATTTATGCCGGCTTCCTTTGGCAGTGCTTTTGTCGCCAGTACAGGTTCACTTATGGGAGTACGGGAGACCCGGCGGATCACCGGTGACTATGTTCTTAGTGTCGATGATTATGTGAACCGCCGCAGCTTCGAGGATGAGATCTGCCGTAACAGTTACTTTATTGACATCCATGGAACGGAAAAAGAAGAGAAACAGGCCGGAGGCAAGCCAGAGGTGATTAAGCGGTATGGTCCAGGTGAATCCCATGGTATTCCCTACCGCTGTCTGACACCCCGCTCCCTGCAAAATGTACTGGTTGCCGGACGCTCCATCTCTTGTGTACGCGAGGTTCAGGGCAGTGTCCGGGTGATGCCGGTCTGCCTGGCTATGGGGGAAGCGGCGGGAATTGCAGCAGCGCTGGCAGCACAGCTTCCGGGTCATGATGTCCATACTGTCGATGTTAAGATCCTGCGAAGACGGCTGAAGGAAGAAGGAGCCTATCTGCCCGATCTGCCGGGAGTACAAGCCGGAGAGTCTGCAGATCAAACGAAAGATGGGGCAATCAAATATCATTGATGATTCGCGGTTGTATGAAGCTTGGTCCGGCGATTGCGCAGAATGGCATTGATCTCCCCGCCGGCCAGAATAATAATGGAGCTGATATACAGCCAGATCAGCAGGATCATCACCCCGCCGAGGCTTCCGTAGGTTTTGGTGAAATCGCTGAATTGGTTGACATACACAGAGAACAGCACGGAGGTGGCAATCCAGCCGATGGTGGAGAAGAATGCTCCCGGGATCACTTCCTTCAGCCGCAGTCTCCGGCTTGGAGCAATCCAGTACAGCAGGGTGAACACCACGAACATCACGAAGAGAGGAACGGCATATTGCAGCAGGTCCCAGAGCTTTTGCAGACCATAAGGCAGATCAGCCAGTAAAAATACCTGTGTCTTCAACCAGCTGCCGAGAACGAGCAGCAGAATGCTGAGCAGCACCACAAAGCCGATGAACAGGGTGGCGAGGAAGGCAATCCCCCTAACTTTCCAAAACACCCTGCTCTCATCAATATCATAGGCGCGGTTCAGCCCCTTGATGATCGCGTTGACACCTTTGGAAGCAGCCCACAGAGTAGCCAGCATCCCGAAGGACAGCAAGGCCTGGCTCCGCCCTTCGGAGACATCCTGCAGAATCTCTTCAATAATGGAGACGGCTTCCACCGGCATAATTTGCTCTAGCTGCTGGATTTTATCCTCCAGGGAAATATTGGCGTACCCGATGAGTGTCATAATAAAGATCAGAAACGGAAACAGGGAGAGAATAAGATAATAGGTTAATTGCGCACTAATCCCCTGTACATCATCATTTTTTATTTTTTGGAACAGTTCTTTTAGAAAAGAGTACACTCCGGCCGCCTTCTTCTTCATAATTCCCTCCTCAGCTTCCTCTATAATATGCACCAGCCTGTCTTTAATATTATCATTAACCTAAATTCAGCGGACTCTATAGTCTTCCAATATCCTGCAAATGTTTTTTCTGGGAAATGAAGGACCTCACAGCTTTTCTTCCCGCAATCCAGTTTAATACGGATATATGGAGATTTGTGAAGCCTATAACTGGAAAAGGGGAATGTTGATGAAGACGCTTGCACCCGCGGATTTAAAGGTTATCAAAAACTGGATGTACCGCAACGCCCGTCCGCTGGATCTGGCACGGTGGAAATTTCATTTCGAAGCCGGAGGTGTGGAGGCTGTGCTGGAAGCGCTGGCAGCTTACCAGAATGAGGACGGAGGCTTCGGACATGCGCTGGAGGCAGATGCCTGGAATCCGCATTCCTCGCCGATCCAGACAGCCACAGCCGTAGAGAGGCTGCTGGAGGTTCATTTTCAAGATAACAGCCACCCGGCCGTTCAAGGCATATTGAAGTATCTGGACAGTGGTGCCGAGATGGACGGGAACACGTGGATGAATGTAGTTGCCTCCTTTAACGATTATCCCCACGCGCCATGGTGGCATACAACCTCCAGCAGCACTGCCCGCAGCATCTTTAATCCGACGGCCATCCTGGCCGGCTTCATTCTGCGCTTTGCGGACAGGGACAGCAGGCTCTATGAACGAGGCTTGGGCATCGCCAAGGAACTGGAGGAGCTTTTTTTGCAGGATCCCCATATCGAAATGCATCCGCTGTTATGTGTAGTTAAACTGCTGGAGTGCATCGGCGAAGCCGGTGTGCGGGAACAGTTTGCTTACACTGAACTGAATGCTGCCGCCGGGAAGCGGATCACTGAGCTGCTGGAGCGGAATGCCTCGGATTGGAGCGGCTACAGCTGCAAGCCCTCGTTCTTCATCAAAACCCGGGAAAGCTTGGGCTTCACGGACAACGCAGTCTTGCTGAAGAAGGAACTGGATTATACGCTGGATATCAGAAATCAAGAGGGTGTATGGGATCTGACCTGGAGCTGGGATGGCTTTGAACAGGCGTTTGCTATCAGCGAGAACTGGTGGAAAGCAAGTATAGTGATTGAGAAACTGCTGTTTTTGCGCGCCTTCGGACGGCTAGGCTAAGGATTATCAGCAATAAATCAGCAAGCAGAGCAGTAGTCTCCCATTAATGGAGAATCGCTTCTCTGCTTTTTTGTTACCCTCGCACCGCTGCAAATTCACGCGCATAAATCTCCTGAATCTTATTCAGGACAGCCGGGCCCTGGTCGGCAAATTTAAGCTTGGATACCTCGTCCTTGATCAGGAAGACCCCGGGCTCATTCTTATGCTTGCCAAGCGCTGCATTGTACAGCAGTCCGGCACCGTAGCTCGGATGCGGGAAGAACATTTTAATAATCGGCCGCAGCCAGAAGGGAAGGCCGGATTTTTTGCCGCCGCGGATCGTATTGTTGCCTCCGGGGTCGGCGCTGCGGATCATGATTCCCTCATTCGCCAGCTGTGGAGCCATTTCTTTTGTCCATAGGGAAAGAGCCATTTTGGAAGTGGCATAGGGGCCAAAAAGCTTCTTGAACGCTGCCGGACGTTCCAGCTGGGCAGGGTCAAACTTCTTGAGGCTGAGCGTAGCATTGGAAGAGGTATTTATGACTGTTCTCAAAGAGCCCTTAAGCAGCAGCTCCTTCAGTTCCATGGTGATAATGTACGGGACAACGGCCTGCAGTTCGAAATGCATCTCACGCCCCTGTTTGGAATAGCTCAGCTCCGGGAAGCTGCCGCCGGCGTTGTTGAACAGCAGATCCAGACGCGGCTCGCCAAGCCTGATCTCATCTAAAGCAGTACGCAGACTGCCATAATCGGACAGGTCTGCTGTGTAAATCCGCAGCTGTCTGCTGCTTAGTGCAGCACGGATCTGATCATCATCAGCGGGAAAAGCGGAACGGATCAGAGCCGCGATCTGCCAGCCCTCGGCAAGCATCCGGCGGGTCAGCGCAAGGCCGATGCCGTTGTTAGCACCTGTGATCAGCGCGGTTTCAGGTTTAAGTTGTATAGTCATCTTAATCTCTCCTTATCTTTATTATCAAGACCAGATAGGCTGTGTGCTGTCGCTGCTTATCTGTGAATTGCGCTCATTGTATAACTTGGAGACGACTCCAAGTCAAGCGGTTGAAATGGCCGAAAAAGCAGCTTGACTTGGAGCTGACTCCAAGTTATACAATATAAATCATTAAGGAGCTGGAGGTGGCAAGATGAGTGAGGCAGGTGTGATGACTAGCGGGTACTCCATCAAAGCGGCATCAGAGCTTACAGGAATTAGCGAGGATACAATCCGGTATTATGAGAAGATTGGACTCCTGCCCCGGGCACAGCGGAAAGAAAACAGTCACCGGGTATACAGTGAGGGGGATGTTGAGCTGATGAAGCTGATATCTTGTCTGAAAAAGACGGGAATGCCGCTCGATGAGATGCGTCCGTATCTGAATCTGTCGCGTGAATCCAATCTGTCAGAATATCCTGAGCTGTATGACAAGATTCAGACCCACAAGCGGAATATCCTGGATCAGATTGCTTCTTTGCAGCAGATTGTGGATTTTATTGACACCAAGGTCAGCGAGGGCAGCTTTCGAGAGAAACAAAGGAATGAGGATTGTATTCTTACAGGGGATGTTAAACGCATGCCAGTCCGAAAAAAATAGAATTTGGTGAATCAAGCGCTCCAATCTGCCGGGATTGGGGCTTTTTTAATTGCCCGCTGCCGTTTTCTTGCTTACAATAAGTAGCGGTTGGAAAAAGGAGGAAATCAAGATGAGACAGATTACTTATTCCCCGTCCAAGTATATTCAGGGCGAAGGGGAGATTGCCAGGCTGGGCGTTTATTGCTCGCAGATGGGAGCCGGGGCGGCTTATGCCATTATAGACCCGTATATTCTCGGCGTATATGGTCAAGAGATCCGAAACAGCTTTGCAGAGGAGTTGCTGCCGCTGACAGAACGTGAATTCCAGGGTGAATGCAGTATGAACCAGGTGGAGCAAATTGTTGCCGGGCTCGAGCTTAACAGCGTAGGGGTCATACTGGGAATCGGCGGCGGCAAGACATTGGATACGGCCAAAGCCGTCAGCCATTATGCGAACCTGCCGTTGGTCCTCGTGCCAACGGTGGCTTCCACCGATGCCCCCTGTAGCGCCGTGTCGGTGTTGTACACCGAAGAGGGAGTCTTTGACCGTTACTTGTCTTTACGGCGGAGTCCGGATATCGTTATCGCAGATGTCGGGCTGATTGCAAAGGCACCGGCCAGATTGCTGGCGGCAGGCATGGGCGATGCCCTCTCCACCTTTTACGAAGCTAGAGCGTGCCGCAAGTCGGGGGCTATCACAGAGGCCGGGGGGACAAGCTCCATCGCTGCTTTCTCGCTTGCCCGGGCCTGCCTCGAGACGGTTCTATCGGAAGGGGCAGAGGCCCTGCGGGATGCCCGGCAAGGAATTGCTTCTGAGGCAGTTGCCCATATTGTCGAAGCGAATATTTACCTTAGCGGCATCGGGTTCGAAAGCGGCGGCCTTGCTGCAGCCCATGCTATCCACAACGGACTGACGCTGCTGGAAGAATGCCGTCATATCCTGCACGGGGAGAAGGTCGCCTTCGCGACCCTTGCACAGCTGATGCTGGAGCAGGCGCCGGAAGAGGAAATCTCTGCTGTGGTCAGCTTCTGCCGTGAGACAGGCCTTCCGGTGACCCTCGAACAAATGGGACTTTCCGGTATTGCACCTGAGAAGCTTATGGGTGCAGCGGCGGCCAGCTGTGCAGTGGACGGCCCAATGGGCAATATGCCGTTTACTGTTACCCCGCAGGATATATATGAAGCTATTGCTGCCGCTGACCGCCGGGGGCTGCAGGCTGTATAACGATTGTTAATTATTGCGTACCTTGCCGGTACATATTTACCCTTCGTGTTCCAAACAATGAGAACAATGGTTACAGAAGACGAGGGAGGCGTTTCTTTTGACAAAATATAAACCGGCATGGTTAGAATGCAGCAAGCGGCTATCCTTGACCGCGATTGTTATATTGATGACCGCACTGTTTCCGGGAGGTCAGTCAGTGATGGGTGCAGCTTCCGGGCAGCGTGAGGAAACTGCTCTGCACACTGCCGTGCTTACTGAGCCTGCCGGGGATAGCGAGGCAGCTGAAGTGAAGGAAAAGCCGGTGCACCCCGCCCGCAGCCGTGTAGCGATCATAGTCGATGACTTCGGCAATGGGATGCGGGGTACAGACGAGATGTTCACACTGCCGGTAAAGATTACAGCGGCCGTAATGCCGTTTCTGTCTACGACGGAGCAGGATGCACGGCGTGCTCATGAACGCGGCTACGATGTGCTGGTGCATCTGCCGATGGAACCGCGCCAAGGAAAGCCGGAGTGGCTCGGCCCTGGTGCCATTCTGACCCGCATGACAGATGCAGAGGTGCGTGAACGAGTAGAAGCCGCGCTGGATAATGTGCCTTATGCGGTTGGCATCAACAATCACATGGGCTCTAAAGTAACAGGTGATGAACGTGTGATGGGTATTGTACTGGCCGTATGCAAGGAGCGCGGACTGTTTTTTGTGGACAGCCACACGAATTACCGTTCAGTGGCGGGCAGAATGGCCCGGAAGCTCGGACTGCCGCCTGTAGAAAATCATATCTTCCTTGATGATGTTCACTCATCCGGCCATGTCATGAAGCAGATGCGTCTTGTAGAGCAGCGGGCAACAAACGAGAGATTTTGTGTGACTATCGGCCATGTCGGCATCCAGGGCAAAGAGACCGCAGCGGGTATCCGCAGCGGCATTGCCGCAATGAAGGCCAATGTGGATTTTGTCGGCATCTCAGAGCTGGTCAGAGAGGAATGGCAATGGAATAAGCAGCTTACACTTCCATAAGATAAGCGGCAATGCCGCCGGCAATTGCTTCGGCAATTTCCTCCTGGCCGTGTGGAGTGCAGAGCTTGCTGCGGTCCGCCGGACTGCTGATAAATCCCGCCTCAACGATAACCGTTGTGGCGGTTATTTTGTTGAGCAGATAGAAGGGCTTACCCGCTCTGGGGGCTGCATGAATATCATAAAGATGATTAAGCTGGTCCTGGATGGAGCGGGCAAGCAGAAAGCTTCTGCCTTCCTGGCGGTACAGCACCAGCGGCCCATGCTTAGACGGCGAAGGCGCCCAATTGATATGAATGCTGACGACGACATTCGCCGGAAGCATTTCAGCCAGCTCCTTGCGCTGGGCCAGATCCCGAAGATGACGGGAAGAGCTGCGCAGCCAGCGGTTCTCCTCGCTTGGCGCGTAATCTCCCGTCCGGTTCAGGATTGCATCAAACCCGTCGCTGCGGAGCAGGAGGAATAAACGCTTGGAGATAGCCAGCGTAATATCTTTTTCCAGGATGTCGCCATGGGATGTCCCGCCGTCAATTCCCCCGTGTCCGGCATCGATCAGAATGATCCGCTGATCATGGCCCAGCATTTGCTGCCTTTCCTCCTGCCGCCCGGATGGGGAAGCGGAGGGCTTCTGTACAAACTTTGCGGCATCGGCCTGTCCGGCCAGCAGAGCCAGTAGACCGGCAGAAGCCAGCAAAATGGACCATCTGCGCCATACAGGGCTTATTCTGAGGTAGCTCGTGTTTCTCAAGTTCATAACCTCCTTGCACAGTGTTGATCTTCGAATGGATACTTTGTTAGATTGTGCTGTTACAGGCAAGTCTATACGAATCACCGTTCTGCGGTTTAGACACAGCTAATCTGGAGCACACTATGGATATGAGATCCTTCGAAGAATAAGGAGGTGGCGATATGGCTTCGAGCGGCGATGATCTGGTAAAGTATATTACCGAGAAAGTAGTGGTCTATATGGAGGACCCGCGGGCCAGCCGGGCGCGCAGAAAAGCCGAGAAACAGCCATGGGCGGAAAAATGGTTCGGAATGCTGCCGCTGGGATTGTCGATCTGGCGGAGCAAGTGGAGTGATGGCAGCCGCAAGTAGCGGTGCAGTGGAATAAGATAATTCCACTTGTTTAGGTGAGTGTGCTGACATAACAAACAACCTTCCCGGCCGAATACACGGCCGGGAAGGTTGTTTGTTTTGATGGGGGTGCCTGGACATTACTTCAGCATGAAGTCAGCTGCCTGAACTATCGTGCCGGATGCAACATTCTGGGATTGCGGGAGCTTATGCAGCGTCCCGGTCTGCTGCAGCGCGGTAAGAGGAAGATAACGCCGTCCCTGCAAGCCGGAGGCGGCATATATAACTGCCTTCGTTTTGTTTGGACTCGCTTGAGCGGAGAGCTCCCAGCTCTGATAGCCAGTGATCATAAATGGCGCGCCTGTCGTATCATTTTTGCCGGCTGACTGAAAGGCCAGAGCTCCCCCGGTGCCAAGCAGGACCGCTACATTTTCCCCGTTCACCAGTTTGAGCTTGGGGCTGGCCAGCCACTGTAAATCAGCATACGGGTCATCCTGCCCGCCGCTCCGGAAAGCGCGCTTCGGAGTCCAGCTGTGCTCCACGCTGGTCACTGTACCCGCTGCAGGAAGAGTTCCATTCAGGACGGAATTGGCCTTGCTGAGACTCCAAGGCAGAATTTCCAGTGTTAAGGCGTTGATATAATAGGTTTGTTTATCGAGTGTTAATTTCCATACCGGCAGCATGGGAGCGTAGAACGCTGTTAACTCGGTTTTACCTGAATAGGTTGAAGGTATAAGTTCTTCCTGCACCAGAAACTGGCGCAGCTCTGTCATACTGTAAGGCAGTCCGGAAGTTCCGGCACCGTATTCACTGAGTAAATATCCGCCGTCTTGCGTAGCGGAGACGATTAAATAACCAATGCGCTGTTCCCCGTTCTTTACATTGACCAGCCAGCTGTGTGTGCCCGGGCCGAGCGGGTAAAATTCGGTTTTGGCATTTTTCCACTCTGTAAATGGAGCGGCTGCGGACAGCCTGCTGATGGTGAGTGCAGTGAAATCCTGAAGGGATTGTGGTGATGGAAGTGCCTTCAGAGTAAGTCCGGGCTGTAGCTCAAGAGAAACCGCCTGTGAAACGGTGATGCGGCTGCCCTGAGCCTCCGTAGCAGATGGAAAAGCGGAAGCGGTGGGGAGCAGGGTTAGCCCCAGACACAGAACGAGAAGAAGACGGCTGCGCCGTCTGGACACTGTCCTTGACCTTACGTTTGAGTTCATGAAAGTCAGTCACCTTTCTTTGTCCATATTCGTACGGGCTTGTCCTATATCCATTATTGTAGAGGACAAGCCCTGAAAAGGCTGTTGCTTGCTGTCGCGCTGCTGCTTTGGAGTTTCGCTGTTTTTTTGCCTGCTTTTAGCGGACCTAGTCGCATTCTATGTGCTGCGCAGGTGAAACAGACCATAGGTTACGGCAGAAACTGCAATTTTCGGCTCATATTGCCAGGCTGTCTCTTTGCGGCGGCGGTTGTACTGCTCCTCTATGGCTTGCTTTTTCTCTTCATCCGGCTCCTTCAGTAGCTCCTCGTAATAGATATCTACAATGCTCAGCTCCAGCCGCAGCCGTTCGCGGGCTTCCTCGGCCCAGGTATAGTCGAGCGCGGCCAGCTGTGAGGTCAGATAGCTCTCCAGTCTATCTGCTCCAGCGGCAACATTCATCTCATAGGGCTGGATATGAATGTTCTCCGGCAGACGCGGTGTCAGCTCCAGAGCGTTCAGTCTGGAACCGAAATCCTCAGCAATTTTCCCGGTAGCCAGCGATATGCCGATGAAATGCAGCTCTTCCCGCTTGAGATCACAGGTCATCTCCACCTTATAGCACACACCCAGCCAAGGCTCGTAAGCGGCCGAGAACAGAGTCGTCCGCTGTCTGCTGCCCGGGTCCTCGAACAACTGCAGACATTTGCCTTCTTCCTTGGCCGCAGCCCAAATTTGCCGCAGCCGCTTGCTTCCGTAGATAACATCCTCGCGGCGGATCATCCCCGGACCGATCCGCGGCAGCGCCGGGACAATGCCGAAGTACCGGGCAAGAATACTGTCCTGCGGATCGGTGGAAACACCGGGAGGTGCTCCGCTTGCTGCTGCTGCCGCGTTATCCGCTCCCGCTTCCATCTCTGTTCCGCCGGACGTCAGCGCTGCGCCAGCCGGGCGGTTCAAGCCTCCGGGCGGCCGTGAGGGAGGCGGCGTCTGTGCAGCGGCAGAGTCGTATTTCTCCGGATCGAACACGAAGGTAAACGACAAGGTCTCCGGGTCTACACCGGTGCGTTCAACAAACCCCCAATAGTAAGGCCGGTCGGTCAGCATCCGGTCAGCACGCGGCGAGAGCTTGACCGTTACATGCAGCGGCGATACTTCAATTAAGGAGCAATCAGTCGCTTCAAGATAATCCATTACCTGCTTGCGCACCTCTAGCGGACTAAGTGTCATGGCATGATTTCCTTCCGGGTTTCGTGGGACAGCTCGCTGAGCGATTCGCCGATATGGTCAAGACCGCTGCGCAGTTCTTCATCGCTTCTCGCTTCGAGCATGATTTTGTAGAGGCTTTTCTCCAGCGATTCCTTCTTTTCGAACCGCTCCAGAATCACATCGAGTCCGCCGATAACCATTTCGAACATGTTGATTTTTTCGTGGAGCAGGTGCAGGATATGCTCTTCAATCGTGCCTTCGGTGGACAGATTATAAATGACAACATCGTTTTGCTGGCCCAGCCGGTGAACCCGGCCGATCCGCTGCTCCACCCGCATCGGATTCCACGGCAGATCAAAGTTGATCATATGGTGGCAGAATTGCAGGTTAATTCCTTCGCCGCCGGCTTCCGTGGCAATCATGACCTGGGCCCGGCCGCGGAACAGATCCATCATCCAGTCTTTTTTGCCGCGGTTCATGCCGCCGGAATAGGACACGCACTGCAGGCCGTGCTCGCGGAAGTATTGCAGCAGATATTCCTGCGTGGCGCGGTATTCGGTGAAGACGATGACCTTTTCATTCATATCACGGATCAGCTCCATCGTTTTCTCCGCTTTCGTGTTCGTCTTGACAGTACGGATGCTCTGCAGGAGATCCATCATCCGTTCACGCTTCGGAGAATCGGCCGGAAGCTTCTTGATCAGATTGACCAGTGTTATGAAAACGGCATCTCGGCTGCTGCATACCTCACGCTGAAGTGTTACCAGGGAGAGCATGCTGCTGAGATTGCCGCCCGATTCCTGATATTGGTCTTTGACAAAAGCCGTTACTCCGTCATATAATGCCTTTTCCTCCGGTGAGAGCGTGAGCGGTATATTCCGGACTTTGCGCTTGGTGAAGGTCACCGGCCCCTCGCCCCGACGGTTGCGGATCATGACCTTGGAGAGCTCGCCGCGCAGCTGGACTTCATTCTTCGGCTGGCGTTTATCCACAACAAAGTTGGCGGCGAAATCGCCCTGGTTGCCGAGCTGTCCCGGCTTCAGCAGGGTGATCAGATTAAACAGCTCGCCGAGGTCATTTTGTACGGGAGTTGCGGTGAGCAGGAGACAGTATTTTTTACGGAGCTGCTGAACAAACTGATAGTTGGTCGATTTCTTGTTCTTCAGCTTGTGTGCTTCATCGATAATGAGCATGTCGAATTCAGAGCTGAGCAGCAGCTCCTTATGGGGATCGCGCTTGGCGGTGTCCATGGAGGCCACCACAATGTCATTGCCCCAGGAGTAAGATTTCTTCTGTGCGACTGCCGTGATGCCGAATTTCGTATTCAGCTCCCGGACCCATTGCAGCACGAGTGAGGCGGGTACCAGAATCAGCACCTTGCTTACAAGGCCCCGCACCAGATATTCCTTGAGGACGAGTCCTGCTTCAATGGTCTTACCCAAACCGACCTCATCCGCGAGAATCGCCCGGCCGGACATTTCAAACAGCACCTTATGGGCGGTATCGAGCTGATGAGGCAGCGGGGACAGTCCTGAAAGATGCTTCATACACTGCAGTTCGTCGAAGCTGGTGACAAGACCGGATTGTTCACCCTGTACGGCCAGGCGGGATAATCTCCAGTCCCCCCAGGGTCCGCCCTTGTCCAGTTTCGATTCCAGATCATGCAGCCAGTTTCGCTCAAAAGACAGAGGGACGGGCAGCAGCGGGGCGGGTGTGCTTCCCTCTTGCGGCAAGGAATTGCGGGATAATTGCGTCATGTTGCAGCCTCCTCCGGCGCGTTTTCATATAAGAAATGCGTAGAAGTAGTATGCGCGTAAAAGAGAGAATTCATAACTATATAAAGTATTCTTGTAGAGCAGACATGCTGATTTTAAGGTCTTTTTTTCGTGCCGAATCTGATAAAAAAGCGAGAAAAAGTGAGAAAAAGCGGCTCAATGCTGATTTTTCGCGATAAGGCTTCCTTTTTCGAAAAAGAACTTCGATACAATATGTGGTATAGTTGAAAAGCTGGTTCACACAATATATTGTTACAAAAGCTTGAAATTATTGTTTACGGAGGGCTTTTGGCGGTTATTTGATATTGACAAGAGGACTCCACCTTACTACTTGCAGCGGAAGATTTACATATTACACACCGGGAGGTTTTTCTATTGAGTACAGTGGAACGCAAGCAGCGCCTTGAAGGGCTAAGTGAGAAAATATTTTTGGACCGTTATGCCTGGAAGGATGCAGACAGCAACAATGCCAAGGTTGGCGATGTTGTGCTGGTTCTGACCAAAGATGATCCCAAATTTCCGACAAAGGAAGTCGGGGAGATTGTCGAGCGCAATGGCCGGATCGTTACCGTCAAGACGCGCAGCGGGGAACTGGTGAATTCGGATGTAGAAAAGCTGACGCTTAATATAGAGAAGACTCCGGAAGAAATGTGGGACCGTCTGGCCGCTGCCATGGCTTCTGTAGAGAAAACACCTGAACTGCAGGAAGAATGGACAGGCAGGTTCCGTTCGATTCTGGATGACTGGAAGCTTGTACCGGGCGGACGGATTGCTGCGGGTGCAGGGGCAAGTGAAGAACTGACCCTGTTCAACTGTTATGTTGTGCCTTCGCCAAAAGACAGCCGCGGCGGCATCATGCAGACCCTTTCGGAAATGACCGAAATTATGGCCCGCGGCGGCGGTGTGGGGATCAACCTGTCCTCGCTGCGTCCGCGCCGGGCAATTGTAAGAGGCGTCAACGGCTCGTCGAGCGGTTCTGTATCCTGGGGCGGATTGTTCAGCTATACCACCGGACTTATTGAGCAGGGCGGCAGCCGCCGCGGCGCATTGATGCTGATGATCAATGACTGGCATCCGGATGTTGTTGATTTCATCACCGTGAAGCAGACGATGGGCCAGGTGACCAATGCCAACCTGTCGGTATGCGTGAGCAATGCCTTCATGAAGGCAGTCAAAGAGGATCTGGACTGGGAGCTGGTCTTCCCGGATACAACGGACCCTGATTACGATACAATCTGGGACGGGGATCTGGATAAATGGAAAGCGGATGGCCGCGCGGTTATTCCTTACCGTACCGTCAGAGCGCGTGATGTCTGGCATACGATTATTGAATCAGCCTGGAAATCGGCTGAGCCGGGTGTAGTGTTCATGGAATACTACAATCAAATGTCCAACAGCTGGTATTTCAACCCGATTATCTGCACGAATCCGTGCGGTGAGCAGGGCCTTCCGGGCTGGGGCGTCTGCAATCTGTCTGCCGTCAACCTCTCCAAGTTCTACGATGCGGAGAATCATGATGTGGACTGGGCGGATCTGGCTACAACTACCCGCTATTCTGTACGTTTCCTGGATAATGTTATCGACAAGACGCCTTACCACTTCCCTGAGAATGAAGCGAACCAGAAGCTGGAACGCCGCGTAGGTCTGGGCACTATGGGTCTGGCCGAGCTGATGATCAAGCTGAACATCCGCTACGGCAGCCCGGAATCGCTGGAGTTCCTGGACAAGCTCTATGGCTTCATGGCGCGCGAAGCGTATCTGGCTTCGGCGGAAATCGCCGGCGAGAAGGGTTCCTTCCAGGCATTTGATGCTGAGAAATATCTGCAAAGCGGATTTATGCGTAATATTACCGAGGTCTATCCGGAAGTCGGTGAATCGATCCGCAAGCACGGCATGCGCAACGTTACCGTGATTACCCAGGCACCTACAGGCAGTACCGGTACAATGGTCGGCACTTCGACCGGTATCGAGCCGTACTTTGCCTTCAAATATTTCCGCCAGAGCCGTCTCGGCTATGACGAGCAGTTCGTGCCGATTGCCCAGGAGTGGCTGGAAGCCCATCCGGGTGAAGAGCTGCCTGAGTACTTCGTGACTTCCATGGATTTGTCGGCTAAAGACCATATCCGTGCACAGGCAGCCATTCAGCGCTGGGTGGACAGCTCCATCTCCAAAACAGCCAACTGCCCGTCCGACTTCACCGTCGAAGAGACAGCCGAGCTGTATGAAATGGCCTTCGATCTGGGCTGCAAAGGCGTAACGATCTACCGCGACGGCAGCCGAGATGTGCAGGTGCTGGAAACTGCGAAGAAGGAAGACAAGAAGGACACACCGGCGGCTGAACCGGCTGCCGAAGAAGCAGCTCCGGCCGCAGCAACAACCGCAGTAGCAGTAAGTCCTGCACCACAGGCTAATGTGGTGGATAAACAATACAAGAAACGCCCGCAGGTGCTGCGCGGCGCTACCTATAAGATCAATACGCCATTCGGCATGGCGTATATCACCATCAACGACCTGGACGGCATTCCGGCCGAAATCTTCCTGAATGTCGGCAAGGCCGGCTCCGACGTCTTCGCCATGGCGGAAGCCCTGGGCCGTGTCTGCTCGCTGTTCCTGCGTTACGGCGACCACGGCGAGAAGGTCGAGCTGCTGATTAAGCATCTCAAGGGCATCGGCGGCTCCGGCGCCATCGGCTTCGGCGCGAACCGCGTCGAGTCCATCGCCGATGCAGTAGCTAAGGCGCTGGAAACCCATGTGCAGAACAACGCACAGGATGACCATGTGGCCGCGCCAATCGCAGCCACGCTGGAGCTTGATTTCAATGAAGCGCTCAGCGCGGAGCTGAAATCAAGCAGCCCTGCTGCCGCTGTTACGAATGACGGTCATGGCGGCCATTCGGCGCATAGCCATTCGACCGCTTCCCGCGACCTCTGCCCATCCTGCGGCAGCGCCTCGCTGGTTAACATCGAAGGATGCAAGACCTGCAGTAATTGCGGGTATAGCCGGTGCGGTTGATAATAGGAACTTAGAATAAGTTCGTTCTCAAATATTCATAGTATGTAATACTGCGCAAACAGTCCCGGTGAGATTTATACATTCACCGGGATTGTTTGGCGTTTAATCCAACCAAGGAAGGTAATCGAAACCAACTGAATTAGCTATGAATTTAAAATATTGAAACGTTTCCAAATTAACTATTGAAACGTTTCCACTTTGGTGATATTATAATTTTCAGAAGAGAGTTCGGGGGTGTTAAATGACAAGCATTAAAGATGTAGCTAACTTAGCCGGCGTTGCAGTAGGAACCGTGTCCAGAGTCATTAACAACTCTGGCGCTGTAAAACCCAAGACACGCAGAAAAGTTGAAGAAGCCATACAAGAACTGAATTATTTTCCGAATGAAGTGGCCCGGAATTTCAAGATGCAGAAGTCCAAAATGGTAGCTCTGCTGCTTCCAAGCATCTGGAATCCATTCTTTTCTGAATTGGCTTATTATATCGAGGATGAATTGGATCTTGAAGGTTACAAGCTTATGCTTTGTAACAGCGGCGGTAAGCCTGAGAAGGAAATGTATTATTTGGATATGCTCCGGCAAAATAAAGTTGCTGGTATTGTCGGGATAACTTACAACGATATCGAGAATAATGTAAGTAATGATATTCCGATTGTAAGTATTGATAGACATTTCAACAAGAAGATCACCTGTGTAACCTCAGATAATTTTGAGGGAGGGCGGCTGGCTTTAAGGGAGCTTGTTAAGGCGGGAGCCCGGAAACCGGCTTTTATGGGAAGTGTCACTTCTGTATTTAGTGAAACCATGAACCGGAGAGAGGGTTTCATTCATGAGGCGGAAGCTTTGGGAGTCGATTATGTGGTCTATGAGAAACCCGACCCTATCGTGGATGATGAGGCCTATTTCAATGAGTTTCTTAATAAGTATGACGATGTGGATGGCATTTTTGCGATAACCGATATGTTAGCTGCCAATTATATTGAAAGAGCTAGGCGGCAGGGTATCCGTGTTCCCGAAGATGTAAAGGTCATCGGTTACGATGGCATTCAGGATAATCCATATTTTCATCCGATCTTATCAACGATCAGGCAGCCGGTGGAAGAGATGGCACGTATGACAATCAGACTGCTCTATAACAAGATCGAAGGCATACCCTTAGATAAGCAAGTGTATCGTATTCCTGTTCTTTTCAAGCAAGGTGAAACTACATGATCCCAATCTGGAACGGAAAACTTCAGCACATTGGATATTTGTAATATCAACTGAGGTTTTTCTTCACTAAATTGGAAACGTTTCAATCTAAATTGGAAACGTTTCAAAACGAATGATTACTTTTACATGAAAGGGAGAATAAACGTGAATTCAACAACTAGCGGGACGGATCATTCCATGATCCAACCAAAACGTAAAGCATGGAGCAGGTTCAAACGCGACTATGAGCTGTACCTTTTTTTACTGCCGATCATTATTCTTTACCTCGTATTCAAGTATTATCCGATGTACGGTGTACAAATTGCTTTCAAGGACTTTTCACCAAGTCAGGGGATCTGGGGAAGTGAATGGGTAGGCTTCCAGCACTTTATAGATTTTTTCAACACTTATAACTTCTGGACCATTATCACGAATACGCTCTCACTCAGTTTCCTTTCGTTGCTGTTTGGCTTCCCGGCCCCAATCATTATCGCCATTATGCTCAATCAGATGCTGGGTAAGTCCTACAAGAAATTTGTGCAGACAGTGATTTATGCACCGCATTTTATCTCTACGGTTGTACTCGTCGGCATGCTTAATGTTTTTTTGTCTCCAAACAGCGGTATCGTGAATCACGTCATCACCCTGTTCGGAGGAGATCCCATTCTGTTTCTGGCGGATGCTGGCTGGTTTCGTCCCCTGTATATACTGTCAGGCATCTGGCAGGAAACAGGCTTCGCCACCATTATCTACCTTGCTGCTCTTGCCGGGGTCAATCCCGAACTTCATGAAGCTGCAATTATGGATGGAGCGAGTAAGTGGAAGCGTGTGTGGTATGTGGATATTCCAAGCATTTTGCCGACGATCGTTATTCTGCTGATCCTCGCACTTGGTAACATTATGAGCATCGGCTTTGAGAAAGCGTTCCTGATGCAGAGCGATTTGAATTATGCCACCTCCAATATTATCCCGACCTATGTATATGAAATGGGGATTCAGAAGGCTCAATACAGCTTCTCTACGGCAGTTGGCCTATTCAATTCTTTCATCAATATTGTCCTGATTTTCACCGTTAACCGGATTGCCAAAAAAATGACAGAAACCAGTCTCTGGTAAGGAGGAGTACATTTTGAATTCATTATTGAAGCGTAAGAGTAGAGGAGACGCGTGGTTTGACATCATCAACTACACCATGTTGACCATCATTATGCTGCTCGTCTTATACCCGTTGTACTTTGTACTGGTTGCATCACTCAGTGATCCTAATTATATCTACTCAGGTGAAGTCTGGCTGTTTCCTAAAGGCTTTACGCTGGATGGTTATGAACGGATTTTTAGTGACTCATCCATCTGGATCGGTTATGGAAATTCAATTCTATACGCGACTCTGGGCACATTAATTGGAGTTGCCGTAACTGTATTTGCGGCCTATCCGTTAGCCCGTAAAGATCTGGCAGGGAAATCTGTGATTATGTGGTTTTTGCTGGTCACTATGTTCTTTAGCGGCGGGCTGATTCCGACCTATTTATTAATTAAGGATCTTCACATGCTGAATACGATCTGGGCCCTTGTCATTCCCGGAGCAGGCGGTGTATTCAATGTGATTATCGTGAGGACATTTTTCCAGTCATCCATACCGGATGAAATGTGGGAAGCGGCGTCCATAGACGGATGTTCCAATACCAGATTCTTTTGGAGTATCGTCCTGCCTTTATCCAAGTCCATTCTGGCGGTTATGGTGCTGTATCATGTTGTCGGCTTCTGGAATGGGTTCTTCGACGCTTTAATTTATCTGAACGACGAGAGCAAATATCCGCTGCAGCTGGTGCTTCGCAACATCCTTGTCCAGAATCAGGTCAACTCCGGCATGATGATCGATGTGGAATCTTATGCAGCCAAGATGCGGGTTACAGAACTGATCAAATACGGTGTCATCATGGTATCCAGTCTGCCGCTGCTTATCTTGTATCCTTTCCTGCAGAAGTATTTTGTTAAAGGCGTGATGATCGGCTCCATTAAGGGATGATACGGGCAGGGTCTTGAAAGGGGGTGATGTACAGGATCTGAGGAATAGTGAGGAAAAGCAATATATGATTTGCGTTTGTGGAACGAAATTAGGGGAGGTTATGTAGAATGAAATCATTATTCAAAGGTGCGGGAATTGTCATGCTGGCCGGAGCGTTTGCGCTTAGCGGATGCTCGGGTAATGGCAACAGTGCAAATAACCAGGCGGGAAGTCCGGATCAGGAAGCCAATTTCAACAAAACCGGTCTTCCGATTGTTAAAGAAGCAGTGTCCTTAAGAATGGTATCCCCGAAGGCTGCATTGGCACCGGAATTCTCAGAGATGGAAATTTTCAAACGGCTGGAAAAAGATACTAACGTAAAAATTAACTGGGAAAACATCCCTGACACCGATTATGCAGAAAAGAAAAACCTGCTGCTTGCGAGCGGTGATTTGCCTGATGCCTTTTATGCAGCCGGCTTCACTGATTACGAGTTAATCAATTATGGCAAGGATGGAACCATTATTCCGCTGGAGGACTTAATTGATCAATATGCGCCTAATTTGAAAGCGCTTCTTGACCGCCGGCCCGATATCAAATCCTCGATCACAGCACCGGATGGACACATCTACGGACTACCGTCCTGGGAAGAGAACAACCTCGGAACCAACCCCTTCTTCCACGTTATTAATAAAAGCTGGCTGGATAAGCTGGGGCTGAAGGTACCGCAAACACTGGATGAATACACGGAAGCACTACTTGCCTTTAAAACACAGGATCCGAATGGCAACGGGAAGCAGGATGAGATCCCGCTAAGCTTCATGCACATGCAGTGGTGTATGGATATTGCCGGACTATTCGGTGCTTTCGGCCTTCCGGATAATCTGGAGCACCGGGTCGTCCGTGACGGGAAAGTTATTTTTACCGCGACTCAGCCTGAATATAAGGAAGCTCTGAATTATTTCCATGAAAAATGGTACAAAACGGGTCTGATCGATCCGGAATCCTTCACCCAGGACGCAGCACAGTATCTGGCCAAGGGTAAAACAAACGATGAGACGCTAGGATCTTACGTCTGGTGGGAAGTTGAAGAAGTTGTAGGAACCGAGCGTGCCAAAGATTATGTTCTGCTGTCACCGCTGAAAGGACCGAATGGGGATCAAACGATTGGACGCGCCAATGGCGGCGGCCCGGGACGCGGATCCTTTGTGATTACCAAAGAGAACAGCAATCCGGAAATCACTATGCGTTGGATTGATCAGCAGTTTGAGCCTTACATGGCTGCCCAAATCCACTGGGGTCCGCTGGATATCGTGTATAAAAAGGATGAAAACGGAAAACTGGTAAATCTGCCGCTTCCTGATGGCGCATCTGCAGGTGAATTCCGTCAAAAGGTAGCACCGGGATCAGGCGCACCTGGCATCATTACTTTCGATGACTTCGGAAAAGTTGTAGATATGGAGCCTCGGGCCCAGCAGCGTGCCAAGGATTTGGAGCAATACTACAACCCTTATATGGAAAAGGAAAACTATCCGAATATCTTCTTTGAACCGGAGGAACTGGATAAAATCAACAAGATCGAGCCTGAGCTGATCAAGTATGTAAATACCCAAAGAGGAAGATTCATTGTGGATGGCGGTGCCGATGCGGAATGGGACAACTATCTGAAGACACTGGACAAAATGGGCTTGAAGGAACTTATGGAAATCTATCAAACCGGATTGGATCGCTATAACGCAAATCTGAAAAATTAAATAAATAGATGATAGGTGGGGAGAAACTGTGCTTGATGTTATCGCCATAGGAGAAGTATTGATAGACTTTACTCCAGCTGGTCGCACAGCAGGGGGGAATGAGCAATTTGAATGTAATCCAGGAGGGGCTCCGGCAAACGTGGCCGCAGCACTATCCCGGTTAGGAGCCAAATCTGCTCTCATAAGCAAGGTCGGAGAGGATCAATTCGGTTCCTTGCTGCACAACACCTTGTTAGGCAGTGGTGTGGATGTGTCGGAAGTTTCTTATACGAATGAAGCGAGTACAACACTGGCCTTTGTCCATCTGGATGATCAGGGAGACCGGTCGTTCAGCTTCTTCCGCAAGCCGGGAGCAGATACCTTCTTACACTCGAGGGATATCCCGCTTCACCGGATTGAAAGCTGCAAGGCTCTTCATTTTGGATCATTGTCCATGACCCATGAACCTGCCCGTACAGCAACCAAGACGGCAGTGCTTAAGGCTAAGGAATCAGGAGTTTTGCTCTCATTCGATCCTAATATCCGGTTTGCGTTATGGAAGAGCAAGGAAGAAGCCAGACAGAATATTTTTTGGGGCATGAATTATGCCGATATTCTGAAAATATCGGAAGAAGAGCTTTCTTTTATCACGGGGATCAGCGATGTTGAAAAGGGCTCCCTAGAGCTGCAGCAGCAATTTGATATCTCGTTAATTGTCGTCACTTTAGCAGATAAAGGCTGCTATTACCGCTTGGCTGGTCTGGATGGCTATGTGCCGGGGTTTAAGGTTAAGGCGATCGACACGACAGGAGCCGGGGATGCTTTTCTAGGCTGTCTGTTATACAAGATTCTGGAAAATGGGAGTTCTTTGCATGAACTAACTAGCCAGCAAATGATTAGTATGCTGACTTTTGCCAATGCCGGCGGAGCGTTAGTAACCACACGGAAGGGGGCTCTTGGGTCCATGCCGACGACAGATGAGATTATCCGGATGATAGAGTCCAATCAACAGAATAATGACGATCGTTTTAGACCGGGGTTTCATTTCTCACCCCCCGCTAACTGGGCTAATGATCCGAACGGATTAGTTTACTATGAGGGAAGCTATCATCTTTTCTATCAATACCATCCTTACAGTAATAAATGGGGCCCTATGCACTGGGGCCATGCTGTTAGTGAGGACCTGATTCACTGGGAGCACGTACCTATTGCTTTATTTCCGGATGAGCATGGAGCTATTTTTTCCGGCTGCTGTGTAGTGGACTGGAAGAATAGCAGCGGATTATTTGAAGATTCTCATGGACTCGTTGCGATCTTTACTCATGCGGATACCCATCCGGAGACAGGACAGCCGCGCCAGCGGCAGAGCCTGGCTTACAGCAGCGATAAAGGCCAGACCTGGCACAAGTATGACGGAAATCCGGTGCTCGCCGAGGAGGATCAGATTGACTTCCGGGACCCGAAGGTGTTCTGGCATGCGCAAAGTGAGCGTTGGATTATGGCTATTGTTGCTGGAGACCACGCCCGTTTCTATGCATCTCCTAATTTGCGTGAATGGACGCTTACCGGTGAATTCGGTAGAGGAGAGGGCTCCCATGACGGTGTGTGGGAATGCCCGGATCTGTTTGAGCTGCCGGTGGATAACACCGGGCGTACCAAATGGGTACTCATTATTAGTATTGGAGACAATCCAAACTGTCCGGAAGGATCACGAACGCAATATTTTATCGGGGAGTTCGACGGAAATAACTTCATTAATGACAACCCGGCCGATCATATCCTGTGGCTCGATTATGGCAGAGACAATTATGCGGGAGTTACCTGGTCGGATATCCCTGAGCAGGACGGACGCCGGGTGATCATCGGGTGGATGAGCAACTGGAAGTATGCCAACGAGACACCTACCGGTTCCTGGAGAGGTGCCATGACTCTGCCCCGCGTGTTGTCACTGACAAACCAGGGCGACGAGGGTGTGACACTAACCCAAATGCCTGTCCGGGAAATAGAGCAGCTGCGCCAAGAATCAGCTAACTGGAATGGAATCACAGTTACACCTGAGAACCCTTTTATTCAGAAAATGAACGAAGATCTGCTGGAAATCGAAGCCGATATTGATATCCGGCCCGGTGAAGAGGTTCATATTGGGCTGAAATCCTCCGGGCGGAGTGAGATTGTTATCGGGTACGACCCTGCTAAGGAGTGGCTGTTCATCGACCGTTCCAAATCGGGTGTGACTGATTTCCACCCTTCGTTCGCAAGCACACACGGTGCCAAAATGGTTTCGAAGAATGGAAAGATCAAGCTGCAGATCTGGCTGGATCGTAATGCGGTTGAAGTGTATGCCAACAATGGACTGGTTGCACTGACAGATCAAATTTTCCCTGATGCTTCAATTGATAAAGTTGAAGTAAGCACGCAATCCGGGCAAGTTGTATTGGATTCGCTGCAGATCCATACTCTTAAATCCATCCATATTCCGGATGGTGGGAGGAATGATGCATGAGCCACGTAAACGGCGATCAAGGCTTGATAATGCACTGGGCTTTTGATGAAGGCACAGGAGCAAGCGCTCTGGAGAGCGTATCTGAGGTCCGGGACGAGATACAGTCTGTATTTAATCAAGCAGAGTTTACCGAACGGTCCGGTCCGCAGTGGAGACAGGGGGTGACAGGAACCGGCCTCCTGTTCGATGGTTACTCGACTTCTATCGTCCATCAGGTCGAAGAAGAAGAGAAGAACGGCGGACTGAAATCTTTGTCAGCACTAAGTATCGGGGTATGGGTGGCTCCGCGCACCTATGACTTAGGTCATGAAGGCAAGCTGACAGCTATTGTGAACCGCCACAATATGGAGCATAAACAAGGTTATCTGCTTGGCATGTTCAGGCACGGTTCCTGGTCCTTCCAGGTTGGGCTGGAAGGAGGAAGCTGGAAGGAGCTTTGGTCACCGGAAGGCTATGAATTGCCAAAGAACGAATGGTCTTACGTGAATGCTGTATTTGATGGAAATCAGGGTGAAATCAAACTGTATCTGAACGGCAGTGAAGTTGCTTCTTGTGTCGTGCCCAGCGGTTCCCGTCTTGCTGAAGCATTTGGCACAGATCTGCTCATCGGCAAGAATAATCACAGCAGCCTGCTGGCTGGGGTCTTCAGCCTTCAGATGTTCAGCGGGATCATCGATGAGCTGAAGATTTATAACCGGGCCTTAAGTGCAGAGGAAGTGGCCGCTTCTTATCAGCATGTGCTGGATTCCGCACATGGAGGTCTTAGGCCGCAAGTGCCTTATGACGAGATCAGGCTGGACAGGACTCCTCTGCTTACCGATCGGCACAGACCGCAATACCATGTCAGCCCACCCGCTCATTGGATGAACGAGCCTCATGCGCCAATCTATTTTGACGGGCTGTATCATTTGTTCTACCAGCATAACCCGTTAGGGCCGTTCTTTTATCATATCCATTGGGGCCATTGGGTGAGTAAGGATCTGGTCCATTGGAGGGATCTTCCCGTAGCCCTAGCACCCGCTAAGGATCAGCTGGCACCGGACGGAATCTGGTCGGGCAGTGCGACTTATGATGCAGAGGGCTTGCCGGTCCTCTTCTTTACGGCGGGAAATGACAGTGCTTCACCGAATCAGAGTGTTGCGCTTGCCCGGAGTACTTATTCCCAGGATGGAGATCCGGATTTGGTTCAGTGGGTCAAACATCCGGAGCCGCTCATTGTACAGAAGCAGGGTATGGGCGCCTTCGGAGATTTTCGAGACCCTTTTGTCTGGAAGGATGATGACGGCTGGTATGCATTGGTCGGTTCGGGGATTGAAGGCGGTGGCGGAGCCGCATTAGCATTTGAATCACAGGATATGCTGAGCTGGACGTACAAAGGGTCATTCTTTGAAGCGGATATTCAACAGTTCCCTTATCTTGGGCCTATCTGGGAGCTCCCTGTATTTCTTCCTCTTGGCAGTGACAAGCAAGGTGTGAGCAAATACCTCCTGCTGGTCAGTCCTGTGGGAAAAGGCGCTGATGTCGAGGTGTTCTATTGGATCGGTCAGCTGGACAAGCACAATCTGTCCTTCCTCCCGGATCAGGAAGAACCGCAATTGATTGACGTTGGTGATTTTCATTTTACCGGTCCTAGCGGAATGGTGGATCCGAAGACGGGCAGAAATATCATCTTTACTATCGCGCAGGGTGACCGCACATCCGAGCTGGAATACCAATCGGGCTGGGCTCATAACGGCGGATTGCCGTTAAGTGTCTTCCTGAGGGAAGACGGACGGCTGGGAATCGAGCCGATTCAGGAGCTGCAATCGCTGCGCGGCACTAAACTGCTATCGATACGTGACAAGTCTTTGGCTGAGGCTAATCTATCGCTAATAGATGTTCGTGGTGACATGCTTGAGATTCAATTAGAACTGGAGCGGGGCAGTGCCCAACAACTCGGAATCAAAGTCCGGTGTACACCGGATGGAGAAGAAGAAACGCTGCTGTATTATGATTTTAAAGAACTAAAGCTCCTGGTCGACCGAACGAAAACTACACTGCATCCGGGTGAAAAGTGCAGTGGGGTCCAAGGCGGTAAGCTGGAGCTGCTAGGGGAGAATTTGAAGCTTCACATCTATTTGGACCGTTCCATGGTCGAAGCCTATGCCAACGGTTTGAAAAGCCTGACGACCCGGGTATATCCGAGCCGTAAGGATGCTTTGGGGCTGGAGATCTGGGGAGATGGCGAGCCGCTTATTAAATCTATGGAAATATGGAACATGCAGTCCATTTGGTAACAGAAGCGCTATGGCGCTTCTTGCCATTTGGCTCAGAATAAATGATTAAGAAGATTTACATTCCTCTGACTGAAAGCGCTTTATTTGGTTTCTCTCCTTTCATAATTCTTATCTTTTCGTCCTTGTACAAGGAGAGCATCGCGAAATTAGGTATCGTAGCGGCATGAATAAGAGATTATGAAGGAGGCTCTTGAATGAGAAAAGTTAAAGGAAGAAAACCCTGGATATCCAGAATGGTGATAGGGGTTATCGCTCTCCAGCTTGCTGTTCCCGGAATTCCGGCGGCTGCTGAGTCTGGTTCTAATGTTGGACAAGCGACACTTCCAAAAGTAAACATGGGATTGTCCGTAACGGACGCAGTCTATCAAATTCCTAAGGCTGATGCGGGATTGTCAGTTAACGATGCGGTCTACAAAATTGTGAATCCGGGATTTGAAACAGGAGACCTGACAGGCTGGACTGTTGTCAAAGGAAATGCCTTTGGTCCAAATAGCGTCTCAGATGAAGCCACATGGTGGGCGGAACAAATTCCGTATAATCAGGAAGGCACTTATCATTTAAACGGCTGGAAGTATGATGAGGCTGCAACAGGTGTGCTGCGTTCCAGTATCTTCGAGCTGGGCGGCAGCGGCTGGATCAGCTTCAAGCTTGGCGGTGCGAAAAACCCTAACAAGGTATATGCAAACATTGTGGAAGCTGATACGGGAAAAGTAATAGCCAGATACGGCAATAGCGCTTTTGCCGATGTTGGTTTTCCTAATCCCGCTCAGGGCATGCGGCTTGCTAATATGGTGCAGTATAAGGCAGATCTTTCCGGATATTTGGGCAAGAAGCTGTATGTAGAGATCGTAGATAACGCAACCTCAGATTGGGGATTGATTTTTGCGGACGCATTCTTTATGTACCATGAAACAGAGCCGACAGAGGGCATTGTTGCCACGGATATCAAGCCGGATTTCAAGCGTTACCAGATAGACAATCCAAGCTTTGAAACTGGGGATCTATCCGGGTGGACTGTAGTGGAAGGTGAAGCCTTTGGTCCAGACAGCGTGTCGGATGAAACCACCTGGTGGGCGGAACATATACCTTACAACCAGGAAGGCACTTATCATTTGAATGGCTGGAAATACGCCGAATCTGCGACAGGTGTGCTTCGTTCCAGCACCTTCGAGTTAGGGGGAACGGGCTGGATCACCTTCAGACTTGGCGGAGGTAAGCATACGGATCAAGCCTATGTGAGCGTCATTGATGCGGTTACGGGAAACTTGATTGCCAGATACGGCAACAGTGAATTTAGCGATTCCGGGTTTCCGGATCCGGCGCAGGGCTTGAGACTCGCGAATATGGAACAGTATAAGGCCGACTTGTCCAAGTATATCGGCAAGAAACTGTATCTGGAGATCGTCGATCATGCAGCCTCGGATTGGGGGCTGGTTTTTGCTGATGCCTTTAACACCTTCAATGAAATGGTGCCGGATGAAGGGGTTATGGCTGACAATATTATCCCGACCGAAATTACGAATCGCAGTTTTGAGACGGGAAACTTTGAGGGCTGGATGGTGGAGGGGGATGCTTTTCAAGTGACCGATGAAGCTGTGGCCGGCAAAGATGGCAGCTTTTATGCCAAGTCTTCCATGGAAGGGCAGGGCTCCATAACCTCCAGTGCCTTCACACTTCAAGGAAACGGAACGGTGAATTTTACTGTGCTGGATATCGTAAATCCGGAAGAGGCCTATGTGGCACTGTATGACGCCGGCACTGATGCGCTGCTTGAAAAGACCGGAGATGTCAGTGCGAATGAGCAAATTTCCTGGAATGTGTACGAGCATTATAATAAGAGACTTTATATCAAGGTTACTGATCAATCTGGACAGGCCCGGATTTCCGTTGACGCTTTTCAAGCTAATGCTACGGGGAACATCTTTTATATGAATTTTGATGAAGGCGCGGGAAAGAAGGCGCTTGAGGAAGTAAGCAATCTGGAACATGATGTGAACTATGTCTTTAATGATGCAAGATATATGGCTTCTAAGGATCCGAGATGGACTCCGCGCGGAGTCAAAGGCGGTGCCTTATTGTTCGACGGCTACTCGAATGATGTTGAGGTCAGTGCAAAGGATACTATTCCTGTAAGTGATGCGTTAACGATCGAAGCCTGGGTCGCCCCGCGCAGCTACGAATGGGGAGACGGAAACAAGCTGTCTGCGATTGTAAACCAGTCAGATCAGGATAAGGTGGAAGGCTTCGCGCTTGGCATGTACCGGCACGGCACCTGGTCGATGCAGGCTGGGATAGGCGGGCAGTGGATTCAGGTCTGGGTAAAGGATCATCCGCTTGAGAAATACAAGTGGAATTACGTGGCTGCAACGTTCGACAAAAAGGACGGAATGCTTAAGTTGTATCTGAACGGTCAGGAAGTAGCTTCCCAGGCAACTCCGCTCAACATTCCGATCACATCCTCTTCAGCAGATCTGCTGATCGGAAAAAACAATAAACCAGTAGAGCTCGCAGGCCTGTTCTCCTTCAATATGTTCAGCGGACTCATCGATGAGGTGAAACTGCAGAACAAAGCGCTTACGGGTTCGGAGATCCTTGCTGAATATGAAACTGTAAAGGCGCTTCACGGCGGTGCGGTTCCAGAAATTCCAAATGGCGATATTGATGAGGACCCCAGCGTTTTCGACGGTGATCAGCATCGTCCCCAGTACCATGCGATGCCTCCGCAAAACTGGATGAATGAAGCGCATGCGCCGATTTATTTTAACGGCCAATATCATTTGTTTTACCAGCATAATCCTCAAGGGCCATACTGGCATCAAATCCACTGGGGACATTGGGTGAGTGACGATATGGTGCACTGGGAAAATGTAAGGCCTGCGCTTGCACCCGAAGCCGGAACCCTGGACCCGGACGGCGCATGGTCAGGTAGCGCAGCATATGATCGTGACGGTAATCCTGTTCTGTTCTATACCGCCGGCAATGACTCCCTGTCACCGAACCAAAGAACAGGGCTGGCGACTCCGGCTGATTTGACTGATCCCCGCTTAGAGCAATGGGTGAAATATCCAGAGCCGGTAACGGAGCAGAACGGAAACGGCATCCATAACGAGTTTCGGGATCCATTCGTCTGGTACGACGAAGAAGTGGATAAATGGTATCAGCTAGTGACATCAGGACTGCCTGATTTCAGCAGCGGCACAGCGTTGGTATATGTATCTGATGATATGTACAACTGGGAGTATAAAGGGCCTTTATATGTTAGCGACAGAAGTTTTTATCCGGAGCTGGGTACGGTATGGGAGCTACCGGTATTATTACCCGTAGGCAAGGATAGTACAGGCAAGCAAAAGTATATCTTCATGATCAATCCACATGAAAAGCCGGAGCAGGTTCCGCCGGCAAATGATGTGCAAAGAGATGTTGAGGTGTTTTATTGGATTGGAACCTGGGATAGAGATCACTTCAAGTTTATACCTGATCAGGAGGCACCGTCCAAAATTGATGTGGGTGACGGCTATTTAACCGCAGAGAGCGGTATGGTCACACCTGACGGAAGAACGGTCGTTTACTCCATGGTACAGAATGTAAGAACGCCGCAGGCTGAATATCAGGCAGGATGGGCTCATAATCTGGCTCTGCCGGTTTCTCTGAGCCTGGATGAGCATAATGAACTGCGCATTGAGCCGATTCAGGAGCTGCAAAGTCTCCGGGGGACGAAGCTGGCTAATTTTACAGACAAGAACCTGCAGGCTGCCAATCAGCTGATCCAAAATGTCAAAGGCGATATGCTGGAGATTATCATGGAGATTGATCCGGGCGAAGCCCAGAAATTCGGTCTTAAGGTGCGGCGCTCCGATAACGGCCAGGAGGAAACACTGATTTATTATGACAAGACAAATGGAACCTTCAATGTGGACCGGACTAAGAGCAGCATTGATCCGGATGTGCGCGTGGACGGCATTCAAGGCGGATACGTGGATCTGGACGGAGAGAACCTGAAGCTGCATATTTTCCTGGACCGCTCGGTTGTCGAAGCCTTTGCCAATTATAAGAAAAAACTGACAACCCGTGTCTACGTGGGAAGATACGATTCCTTGGGCTTGCAGGTTTGGGCCGACAACGATATAACGGTCAAGTCGATGGAAGTATGGAATATGAATGCCATGACAGGTGAACCGGCTGCTCCGGTCGATGTGCCTGACAACTGGGACAATTCGGTGTATACCGATATTACGGATCTGCCTAATCATGATTTTGCTGCAGGAGACTTAACAGGCTGGATAACGGAAGGAGACGCCTTCCAGGATATCCATGTGACCGATGCCCAGTTTTTCTGGGAAACGATCTATTTCAATCCATCGCATAAAATTCCTGGCGGATATCATTTGTGGGGGTTCAATGAGGAAGCCGGCGGCGATAGTTTGACAGGAACGTTAAAATCACAGAATTTCGTCCTTGGCGGGAACGGAAAGATCAATTTCCTTGTCAGCGGAGGGCGGGATATAGATAAGCTGTATGTTGCACTGGTCCGGGCATCGGACGGAAAAGAGCTGTTTAAGGAGACCGCCACCAATTATGAGGAGTATCAACGGAAGATTTGGGATGCGTCGCAATATATCGGCGAAGAGCTTTACCTGAAGGTGGTTGATCAATCTACCGGCGGTTTCGGACACATTAACGTCGATGATTTCAATGTGCCGGTTAAGGTGCAGAGTCCGTCTAACCCAACCGGGCCGACTGATCCAACCGATCCAACCGATCCTTCCGGCCCGACTGATCCCACTACACCCGTCCCAACCAGTCCGCCGGGTAACGCTGTAATTCCTGGCAGTAAACCGGATAGTCAGAGCAGCTTATCGTTTGAAATGGCAGCGGGGCAGCGGCAGGTGCTGTTCCCGGTGACAACGGCGGCAAACGACGGAAAGAATGCCCTGAAGATTACACATAACGGGGCAGAGGTGGAAATTCCCGCAGAGGTATTGAAGGAACTGCAAGGGCTTATTTCCAAGGACGAGGTTGAGCATGCGAAAATCTCTTTTGAATTGGATACCTTACCCCCAGATCAGCTCAAAGAACTGCTTGAGCGTACCGGGCGCAAGAATACAGCGGGAATATCCGCTATCGGAGAAGCCTATGATTTCAAGCTGTCTATTGTAAAAGCCGATGGAACTATCCAGCAGCTTAAGACATTCTCCAAACCGGTAACAATCAGGCTGAGTACAATGGGGAATTCCCGCCAGGATCTGACGGGCATGTATTACATCGCCGAAGATGGCAGTCTGGAGTACATGGGCGGAACCTTTTCAAGCGATAAATGGACGGCGCATGTGAACCATTTCAGTACCTATGCCGTTCTTACCTATGACAAGTCGTTTGATGATGTCGATGCCTCTTATTGGGCCTATGACGTGATTAAAAGGATGGCTGCGAAGCAAATTGTGTTAGGTGTAAGTGAAACGGCATTCGCACCGAAGCAAAACGTGACAAGGGCTGAGTTTGCTGCCCTGATTACCCGTGCATTCGGAATAGAAGCTTCGAACCCGGTTGCATTCAAGGATGTTGATCCGACCAAAGGATACGCTGCTTCCATTGCCGCAGCGTACGAAGCAGGAATCGTAACCGGAAGAAGTATAGCTACCTTTGCACCGGAGGAAACGATAAGCCGGGAAGAAATGGCGGTTATGATCTATAAAGCGTACCTGTTTCATACACGACAGAATGCCGCCTCTGAAGAAATGAGTAATTTCAAAGATGCCGGCACTGTTAGCAGCTGGGCCGCTAATTCGATCGGTGCTGCACAGAAGCTTGGCTTAATCAGCGGCCGCGGAAATCAATTATTCATGCCGCATGAACAAGTAAACCGCGCAGAAAGTGCACAAATTATTTCGCTTTTGCTTGATAAAGTAAATAAATAACTGGTGAGGAGAAGGCCGGGAGCATGGCGGAGTAATCTTACGCCGTGGCTCCGGCTTTCTCTGCATCACTGTAAGCACGCTAAGCCAACGCAAAGCCAACGCAAAGCCAACGCAAAGCTAAAGGAGGAATGATTAATGAAGGAATTTTTTTATCGTCCGGAGAACGCATGGGTAGGGGATGTTATCCCCTATTATGAAGACGGGGAATTTAAACTCTTTTACCTGCATGGCTGGAGAGAGAATTACCGAGAGGGAATGGATCAAGGCTGGCATTTGCTTGGAACAGAGGATTTGGTGAATTTTAGGGAAGACGGGGCCTGCAGGATCGAAGGCGGGACCGGACATATTCTCAAAGTGGATGATGTCTATCATATGTTCTACTGTATTTTTCCTGAAGGCAAACAGTTCGCCTGCCATGCCATCAGCAAGGATCTGCGGTCATGGGAGCCAGTTCCAGAAGACACTTTTGGTCCGGATGGGGAAATTTATGAACTAGCTGACTGGCGTGATCCCTTTGTATTCTGGAATGAGGAAGAAGGGCAATACTGGATGCTGATTGCAGCCCTGAAAAAGGGGCCGACGAGCCGTAAAGGCTGTACCGGTCTGCTGTCGTCCAAAGACTTGAAGCAATGGGAATACAGGGAACCTTTATACGCACCAAACCTGCATGTAGGAGCACACGAGTGCCCGGACTTGTTCCGGATAGGAGACTGGTGGTATCTGGTCTATTCTTCTTATACGGGGCGTTTCGGCACCTTTTACCGGATGAGCCGTTCTTTGAACGGACCTTGGATGACTCCGCAGGAAGAAGCGTTTGACGGAAGGGCTTATTATGCGGCTAAGTCTGTATCCGACAGCCAGAAACGTTATTTATTCGGCTGGAATCCGACGAAAAATGACGATCTGTTCGGCTGGAACCCACCAAAGTCCACCGGCAAGGATTACGATACTTGGGACTGGGGCGGCAATCTGATTGTGCATGAAATCTTTCAGCGTCCGGATGGTACCCTTGGAGTAAAAGTACCCGAAACGGTTGACTCCGCCTTTGGTACACAGGTGCCCGCGACCTTTGAGGGAATCGTCGGAGACTGGTTAATTTCGGATAACTTGCTTCACTGTGAATCTCCTTATGCCTTCGCCGGTTGTATATCGCAGGAGGAACTGCCCGGATTGTGCAAGGTTTCTGCAGCCGTACGATTCTCCGGGGCGACCCAAGGGTTGGGTTTTATGCTTCGGGCTGAGGAAAGTCTGGATTTTGCCTATTACCTATCGCTGGAGCCCCAGCGCAGCCGGATCACCTTTCGTGGACCGGTTATGCAATCAGAAGAAGGAGGCAAAACCTTCCCATACGAGGTGGAGCTGGAACGCCCGTTACAGTTACTGCCGGAACAGGAATATGAGCTGAAGATATTCATTGATGGCACCATTTGCGAAATTTATATCGGCGGGGAGGTGGCGATGAGCGCCAGAATGTACGATATTCAGCATGGAAAGCTTGCCGTGTTTGTTAGCCAGGGTACTGCGGAGTTTAGCCGGGTTAAGATCGAAAGGGTATAAGAGAACTGTCCCATTTGCAGAGAAACCTGCTTATGGGATTTTGACTTTATTCTAACCTTCTTCGAATTTGGGTATATCACCGTATTCTTTACCGAAGTCCTCCATCTTTTCAAGGATGGGAAGTAATTTGATACCCTTGTCAGTTAACGAATACTCTACGCGCGGAGGAACTTCCGGGTATACTTCACGTTTAATGACCCCATCGTTCTCAAGCTCCCTAAGCTGATTGGTAAGCGAACCTTGTGATAACCCTCCAAGAAATTTTTTTATATCCGTATAACGGCGTGTTTCTCCTTTTAGAAACCATAAGATGAAATACTTCCAGCGTCCTGAAAGAACATTTTGGGTGAAGGCTATCGCATACATATCCTTTTTTTCATCCATAAATTCTTTGTCAAAGCCTTCGTTGCAAACCCTCATTGATATCACTCCTAGTCCGAGGGTACAAATAGTTGTACTATGTCCATTTATATTGCCCTCTTTGCAGTAGGACATAATGGCTTTATGATGTTGTCAACAAACCCAGAACTATTACGCATGTTCTTTTGGTTTTATATTTAGCAGTCTAATTAATATCATAACATAGAAAGTAGTTATTGCTTTCACAGGAAATTCAAGACTAAAACTTTCGATATTAGACGGGAAATCTTACTGTTCCTACACCTGAAGAAGCTAAAATCAGGAAAGAAATAAAGAACGTTTTGTCCTTGGAAGTGCGAAACAAGAGTTCAACATAAATTAGTATGGCACCTCAAAATCATAGTGATATAGTTTCGCCCTGCTAAATAACCTTCAAGGGATGAGGAATGAATGACAGATCAACTGGATTGTGATATTCGTCAGTCGTTAGATCGGATCTCCTCCTGCTTTTCAAAATTCAATAAATGGAGCTGGTATACATGAGTAAAAAAATACGAACCGGAATTATAGGCGGATCAATTAATAACGGATGGGCGAGAGGCACACATATTCCGGCTATTGAGCATCTGAATGAGTTTGAGCTTACGGCAGTTGGGACAAGTAATAGCGAGAGTGCGAAGAAGAGCGCAGAAGCTTTCCATGCAGATCACGGGTTTGATAATATGGAGGATTTGGCAGAGCATCCTGATGTGGACATGTTAGTGGTTAGTATTAACGTCAAGGAACATTATAATGCCGTTAAAGCTGTTGCTCCTGCGGGAAAACCGATATATTGTGAATGGCCACTTGGATCAAATACCGGCGAGGCGCTTGAAATGCAGGAGTGGGCGGCGTCCAGCCAGTTACCAAATGCAATTGGATTACAGGCCAGACAGGCCCCTGCCATCAATTATGTGAAAGATTTATTGGTTGAAGGCTATGTGGGAAAAGTCTTGTCAGCCAATTTAAAGGTAGCTTTGGATGGAATGGGAGGAGTGGCTGACAAAGCTACTGCGTACTTATTTGATCGGAAGATAGGCGGGAATTTGCTCACTATTGTAGGCGGACATAATCTGGATGCATTTACCTACATGCTTGGGGACTTTACTGAACTTTCTGCAGTTACGGCACAACAGTTTTCTGAAGTCGAACTGGCGGATATCCGCAAAGTTATAAAGAAGACGACGGATGATCAAATACTGATTACAGGAAAATTGACGAACGGTGCGGCAGCCAGCGTTCATATTCAAGGCGGAGTCAAACATCAGACAGGACTCAGACTTGAAATCTTTGGAGACAAGGGCACGATCGTGCTGAGTGCGCCTGCCTCGATTCAATTCGGATCACATAAATTACAGGGAGCAGGGCCTGAGGACCATGAATTGCAGGAATTAACTATTCCCGAATCATATTACTGGGTACCGGATTCCCTTAAAAATGACTCCGGATTTGTTCTGAATATCGCTCAGGCTTACCATAAGTTTGCCCGAGACATCCGTGAAGGAACATCCTTGGCACCAAGTTTCACAGATGCGGTCAAACTTCATCAGTTACTTGATGCAGTGGAGCATGCTGCACAAACTGGAGAACGGCAGTATTTATAACTGGACCATCTAAGATACACAAGTTCTATTAAAGTGATAATGACATGCATGAAGCTAAAAGGCTGCCGGGATTTTCTCGGCAGTCTTAGTTTTAAATCAGGAATAGTTTAGTTTTATTTTATTTATTACCACTTACGGCATCTGTAACGCGATAGGGGATCAAATCCATATAGGGTTTTATAGAACGATGCATAATTCCCTCATTTACAGCAAATACCAACATGAGGGGGATGCCGCATGGAACAGCAAACAACCAACAAACAGTTAGAACCAGAAATGCTGTATCCGGATCTTGCGTACAACATAGAACGGATGCAGCTGGAGTTCCTGAATTGTTCAGATATAATGTACCGGAATTGCAGCATCGGGGGACTAAACCGGGCGACACTCATTTATGTGGATGGGATGTGTGATGTCCAGGCCGTGGATGAATTTGTGCTGCAGCCGCTAATCGAGCATTTTCGCAGAAGCTCTATGGTGGATGAAGGCAGAGCTGCTGAGCTGAAAGAGATTTTTATTCCGACACTGAAAATTCGTATCGTATTTCAAACGAAGGAAGTCATCCAAGCGGTCCTGCGCGGTGAAACGGCAATATTCACGGAGGGCAATGCCTTTGTGATGCTGGCCGACCTGATCAAAATGGAGAAACGTGCGATAGAGGAAGCCACCTCGGAGAAGGTAGTCCGTGGTCCGCGGGATGCGTTCATGGAGACGCTGCGGACCAATACCTCCCTGCTCCGGCGGCGTCTCCGTTCCTCCAAGTTGAAGCTGGAAAGTATGACGCTGGGCAGCCTCACGGAAACGGATATTGTGATCGGCTACATGGAAGGCATTGTGAAGGAAAGTCTGGTCAAAGAAGTGAGAGCCCGTCTGCAGAAAATCCAAATCGACGGGATCATTCATTCCAGCAATATCGAAGAATTTATTGAGGATAATGTGTTCTCTCCGTTTCCGCAGATTCAGAATACGGAGCGGCCAGATGTGGCGGTCTCCAGTCTGCTTGAAGGCAAAGTCATTATTATCACGGACAATACGCCGTTTGTGCTCATTTTACCAATGACCTATTGGTCCGGACTGCAGGCTGTAGACGATTATTCGGACAGATTTATGTACGCTACCTTTGTGCGCTGGATCAGGTATACCTTCGTGCATATTTCACTCTTGCTGCCTTCTCTGTACGTGGCATTGACTACTTACCATCTGCAGGTGATCCCCACTTCACTAGTGGTCAGCATTGCCTCTGCCAGAGAAGGTGTTCCGCTTCCGGCAGTTATCGAGGCTCTAATTATGGAGTTTATTTTTGAGGGCCTGCGTGAAGCCGGAATCCGGCTGCCCCAGCAGGTTGGTCCTGCAGTCAGTATTGCCGGAGCACTTGTTATTGGACAAGCGGTAGTAGCAGCGGGAATCATATCCACACCAATGGTGATCATCGTTTCTCTGACGGGAGTCGCTTCTTTTGCTTTTCCTCTGTATAACCTGGGAACTGCCTACCGGATGCTCAGATTCCCTTTACTGGTCATAGCCGGAGTACTTGGTTTCTATGGTATTGTTTTATTTCTCATCGCGCTCTCGGTGCATATGGTAACGCTGAAGCCCTTTGGTGTGCCTTATATGGCACCTTATGCGCCCATGTCGACCGGCAATCTGAACGATGTGCTTGTACGTGCGCCTAAACCCAGGATGCGCAAACTGTTGCCTTGGCTGACCAATGGCAAGTCCGAACGGTTCCCCAAACGTACCAAATAACAGGCAAGAAAGGGATATGGGCGTATGTTCAAGAAACTAATAGTGATATTCGTCGCCTTGTCGCTTGTTCTCACCGGATGTTGGGATCGTCAGGAATTGAACGACCAGGCGATTATTCTGGGCTGGGGGATGGATCTCTTAGAGGATGGCCAATATCTGGCGACAGCCAATCTCGTGCTTCCGCTTGCCTCCAAAACGGGAGGGCAGCAAGGCGGGGAACAGGGGGGCCGTTCCGGCTTCATGACGGAGACTGCTTACGGCAAAAACAACAGGGATGCCGAACAGAATATGCAAAGAAAGCTATCGCGGGTGCTTTTCCCGGGGCACCGGCGGAATATCTTTATCGGGGAGAAGCTTGCGGAACACGGTGTTTTTTCGATCCTGGACGAGTATGGCAGAAGTCCGATGGTACGCCCGAGAGCGAATATTTTTGTCGTCAGGAAGGCAACTGCGCAGGAGGCGATGAGCCTGGCATATCAATTGGAGACCAATCCGGCGATTGCCGTGCAGAAAATTCAGGAGAAGAGCGGGGCACCGATCAGCCGGTCACTGCTGGACTTTTTTATCTCGGCCAACGGGACCGGCTGTGGAATTATGCCTGCGCTCACCATCTTGCCGCCGGAAGTGAAGATTGACAAAAAGAGTAAAAATGACAGCCCGCCGCAAACGACTCTCGGGATATACGGGGCTGCTGTTTTTAACGGTCAGCTGAAGCTGGCAGGGTACCTGAAATATGATGAATACTGGGTCAGACTATGGATTGCAAACAAGCTGGTATTCCGGACTTTCACTACTATCATCAATGCTGTGGATGCGGATAAACCAGGCGGGGCGGTAGAGGATGCCCTCTCAGGAGCAACCAGTGGCAAAACGGTGACTGTCAGTGTGGACAGCTTCAAGAGTGATATTACGCCCATATTCAGCGGAGCCCTGCCAAGGTTTCGAATCCTACTGGAAGGCAAGGGATACATTGAAGAGAATAACTCCCCGCTGAATCTCTCAAAGCCGGCAAATGTTAAGAAAGTAGAAGCCCGGATGAACCAATATCTTGAAGAGAAGATCAGAAGAGTCGTCACGAAAGTGCAAAAGGACTTCAAATGCGATATCTTTGGATTCGGAGATACGATTCACCACCGTCATCCTTACCGTTGGAAGAAGCTTGCTGCTGACTGGGAGACGATATTTCCGGACATCGATCTGGACATCACCGTAAAGCTAAATCTGACCGGAACGGGGCTTACAGGAGAATCCCTACTCCCGACGAGAGAAGGCGGTGAAGAGTAGATGAAGATCAACAACCGCCAGCTGTTCTGGATGATCTTGATGCTGGAGATCGGAATCAACCTGCTGATCACGATGACAGCGACGATTCAGAGTGCCAAGCAAGATTCATGGATCTCCTATATTCTGGCTGGGATCATGGGGCTGGTCATTACTTATGTTGCCGCCAAGCTCAGCTCTCGATATCCCCGGCAGACCTTGATAGAGTATAGCGTGGCGATTCTGGGGAAATGGGCCGGCAAGCTGATTGTGATCCCGTTTTTCCTCCAGTGGTTCTGGGTGATGAGCCTGATTCTGCGTGATGAGTTCCTGTTCATCCGGTTGAGTGTCCTCTATAAGACACCTGCCTGGGTGATCATCGGAACGATGATTGGAGTGGTGTTCTATACAGTGTACCATGGCGGGGTTGAAGCGATCGGCAGGGTCAGTGAGCTGTGGGGGCCTATCCTGATGGTTATTCTTGTACTCACCTTTGGCTTAACCGCCAATAATCTCAACTGGTCGATGCTCCTGCCCGTATATGCTGATACCGGACCCTGGCCTATTGTGGAAGGAGCGCTTGCGCCGGTGTCACTGCTGGGCGAAGCCGTCCTGCTCATGATGCTGTTCCCCTTCGTGGAGCATCCCGGCAAAGAAACACGAAAGGCGCTGCTGCTGGCTGTTGGCTTCTCCTCGGTACTTCTGCTTCTTGGTGTTCTGTGGGTCTTGATGACCTTCGGTCCTGAAGTAAGCGGGCGGCTGCAATTCCCTTTTTTTGAGATGGTTAAGCTTGTCTATCTGATGGAGTTTATTCAGAATATGGATATTTTTGTGATGGCTATTTGGCTGGTTTCTATCTTCGTTAAGTTGTCCATCGTCATGTTCATTACCAGCTACGGAGTCGCACAATGGGCCGGAAAGACCCGCAGCTGGAAAAAAATTCTCTGGGGCGTAGCTCCGGTAACGTTCATCCTCACTATGCTGGTTATTACTTTAAATCCTCCGGCCGGACTGCTGCTCAAAAGTGTCTGGATCCGCTATGTGCTTCCGGTGAATATGGTGGCGATTCCGTTGTTCCTATTGGCAGTCTCTTCTATAAAGGCGAAAGTGAAACAATAAATGATCTATGATTTAACAGCCCGTTAACATGCTTCATATGTTCGCGTGATATAACTGAAACAATTGGTTATAAGAGGAGAAGATTAGATGAAGCTGAGCAAAGAGGAGAAATCATGGATTCTGTATGACTGTGGCAATTCAGCGTATTCGATGGCCGTAACTACGGCGCTGCTGCCGATTATATTTGGCATGTTCAGTAATGTGGACAGCAGTATGGATTTGGGCTACTTTAATTCCATTGCCAGCATCATAGTGGCGGTTCTCAGCCCGATCTTAGGGACGATAGCGGATTATAAGGACCGGAAGAAGCGCTTCTTTATTTTTTTCGCTGCGGTCGGTGTGCTGGCTACGGCTTCACTGGCTTTTATCTCACCGGATAGCGGGCAATGGCAGCTGCTGATTGCTTTTTACATTCTGTCAGCGATCGGATTTGCCGGGTCCAATATCTTCTATGACTCCTTCCTGGTGGATATTACAAGTGATGAACAGATGGATAAGGTATCCACAAGAGGATTCGCGTTCGGATATATCTTCAGTGTCATTCCGTTCGGGATCAGCCTGCTGCTGATTTTTGTGATGGGGATGGACAAAGCCATTGGTTACCAGATCGGGTTCATGATTACCGCTCTCTGGTGGGGGCTCCTCACAGTGCCTATGATCAGGGATGTGAAGCAGAGATATTATATTGAGCCTGAACCTAAGCCGATTGCGAACAGCTTCAAAAGGCTGGCTGTCACTTTTATGAATATCCGCCAGCACAAAATCGTATTTGTGTTCCTGATCGCCTATTTCTTCTACATTGACGGGGTGGATACCATCATTAAGATGGTGGTGCCGTATGCCACTTCCGTGCTGGGCACGGACGCCCTCGATACCTTTACGCTGCTGGGGATTCTGCTCATTATCCAGATTATCGCGTTTCCGTGCGCGATCCTCTATGGCAACCTGGCTAAAACCTACTCTGCCCGGAAGATGATCATTGCCGGGATCTTCACCTACATCATCTCCTGTATCGCGGCTTTCTTCATCACCTCTGTGTGGCATGTTTTTATTCTCGGTGCGCTGATCGGATCGGCTCAAGGCGGAATTCAGGCACTCAGCCGGTCGTATTTTGCCAAGATTATTCCGAAGGAGAATTCCAACGAATTCTTCGGGTTTTATAATATTTTTGGCAAATTTGCGGCCATTCTCGGTCCTGCAGTGATGTCACTGACTACGACGCTTACAGGCGAAGCCAGCTTTAGCATTTTAGCGATTATCCCGCTGTTTCTGATTGGCTTCTTCATCTTTATCACTTTACCTAATGGGACCGACTATCGGATCGACGACGTTATGCGCACCAAAAGCCAGGACATTTAGCGTGTACTATCCCCTCTTTTGATCTATACTATACCTATACAGGTATAGTAACTAAGAGGAGATGAACAGATATGGAATACAGTTATCCCGATGAAATCAAAACACGTTTACGGAGAATTGAAGGACAGATTCGCGGCGTGCTGCGGTTAATGGATGAAGGAAAGTCCTGCAAGGAGGTCGTTGCACAGCTGTCTGCTGTCCGGAACGCCTCTGATAGAGCGCTAGCTCAAATCGTTGCGGAGAACCTCCAGCATTGTATTCTGGAAGAACAAGCTAACGGTAACTATGATCCCGGTAAAATGGTCAAAGAGGCCGTGGAGCTGCTTGTTAAAAGCAGATAAAAACGGAAGCTCCACCCATTCGGGTAAGAGCTTAATCCTACGAAGAACCCTGATCCTCAGGGTTCTTTTTTCATTCTCATTCTTATGGCAGCAGTGTTCCCCCGGCGACACCAACGAACGTTGCTAAACTAACCACAACACGCTATAATACCCATAGGGGTATACGTAATATGCAATATACATCCTCTCATTGAAAAACATCATTCAAATAATAACCCAAAGGAGCGAGTATATATGGCATTTCGAATTCCGAAAGCAGTTACACCTCAAGCACTATCTGAACAAATGAAGCAAGGCGAGTCACTGAATCTATTGGATGTCCGGGAGCCAGTGGAGTGGGCGGAGGGACATATAGAAGGTGCCAGACATATTCCGCTAAGCCAGTTAATGGAACGGTACGGAGAACTGGATCCTGCGCAGGAGGTTATCATTATGTGCCGTAGCGGAAGCCGCAGCGGTCTGGCATGTGAGCTTCTCCATGAAAAAGGATATAAAGTTGTGAATATGACGGGTGGGCTAAATGTATGGACCGGCAGACTGGTTCGGGATTGAGGATATTGTTCCATATAGAAAGGATATCTAAATGACAATCATGGCTTTGTTCAGTGGAATTCTTATCTTGTGGGTATGGATTCAGCTAATGCCCGTACGGGCACTTACCTATGTGGATCCTGAAGAATGGGATCTGTTAAGTGTACGTTGGTCAAACGCCAAAATACTCGATGTAAGAGATGCGAACGAATATTGGGAGGGGCATATTCCCGGATCGGTTAATATATCCGTTGGCCGGCTGCCTGTAGTGTGGAGGAATGATCTTTCCCCAGCGGATGAAGTGATCATTGTCTCGCGCAACTGGCTCCAAAGAGAGAAGGCGGCAAGGATTCTTGCAAGAAGGGGATTTCATCGATTATATGCGGTTAAAGGCTGTTATTTGCCGTTGAAACGAGGGGGAGAGCTTTATGAGCGCAAATGCAGTTATTAGTTTGGCCGTTCTTTTATTGTTCATGAGACCAAAGCAAACGCTATGGCCAATAATAGAAATCTCTAGTTAAATATCAGGATAAAAGTCAGATCACTTTGTTAGTGATTTGGCTTTTTTTGTTTTAGCTTTCACCGATGGCAGTGTAAGAGTTGTTAGTGGGTTAAATTGTAAAATAGAGTAAAAATATAGTAAGATTATCCCTATGTTATTAAATATACAATCCTCTTCATTCTATCTATTTTATTATTTCTAAAAAAGAAAGGTTCGTTCAGAAAATGAAAAAGAACAATGCAGCACAGCCATCATCATTACAGAGAACGGGTAAGAAAAAATCGAAAAAACAAAGTAACCGGAAAAAGAAGATAGGGCTGTCTATCCTAGCTTTTATTCTCGTTGCAGGTATATCGTCCTTTGTGTTTCGTAAGGAATTATTAATGTTCGGTTTCGACCACGTTGTTGCCCCGACAGTGGAAGGTACTCTTGAAAATTCTTACGTTCCGCTCAAAGATAACAACGATAAGATTACTGATGCTTCAACAAAACTCGATAAAAGTCCGCCATTCTCATTATTACTGCTTGGTACAGATCAGCGGCACAATGAGAATGGGCTGTCCGATTCGATTATATATACTGTGGTCCGGCCAAAAAATAATAAAGTCCTGTTCGTTTCAATTCCCCGGGATTCCTATACTAAAATTGTTGGGGCAGAGAATGTAAAGGGAGCAAGAAACAATACGAAAATAAATGCTGCGCATTCGTACGGAGGAGCTCAAATGAGTGTGGATACAGTAGAGGAATTGCTGGATGCACCGATAGACTACTACGCTACAATTAATTTTAACGGATTGGTGGAAGTAGTGGATGCGCTTGGAGGAGTGGAATTGCCGATTACGAAACTTATTGAGAATAAGAATCCGGCCCATGAGAAGCTTCGTGTTGAGCCTAACAAACCGATCTATTCAGGTAAAGAAGCCTTAATGTACGTACGATATCGTGAGGATTCGGACTTTAAGCGTACAGAGAGACAGCGGATATTCCTTAAGGCGGTCTTAGAACGAATGAAAAATATAAGCAATATCGCTAATATAAATCAGATTATGGGGCTCGCCAGCGACAATTTCAAAACCAATATGAGAGCTGATTTTATGCTGGATTTGGCGAAGAAGGTTATTTTTGAAAGCGGCACTCCGCTAATCACCAGCCACATGCTGCAGGGCACCGATAAACGCACAGATCAATGGTATTATATTCTGGATGAGGAAGATGTGCGGGATACCCATGAATTGATCGAAGTATGGCTTGATCCGGACACGGCGGCAAGTGAACTGATATCAGAGGATAGTGATAATGCCCTTCAGAATAATTGATCAAAGGGAGAATTTGAATTGTTTATACGGGGAATAATTATTTCAGTCACGATCTAGGCATTCACCCAGTAGCTTTACATTCTCCTTCGGTGACGATATAATTATTTTAATTGTATACGGAGTGAATAGGAGGAGCCTGCCAACAGCGGGCTCTTTTTGTGTATTTTTAATGGAAAAAATTTACTGATGCGGAGGCTTTGGGATGGAAATGAACAATGAGAGCATCATGGTGTGTGTGCATTATGGTCCTCACGGGCAGCGGTTGATTCAAAGAGGAAGCCAGCTGGCCAGACTGCAGCATGCCCCTTTGACTGTACTTACTGTGGATTCAGCCGGTGACAATGAGTATAACCGCGAGAAACAGCAATACCTTTCCGGTTGGGAGAATCAGACGAAGGAAGCCGGAGGACAATTTTTAAACCGCAAATGTAATGGAAGAAAAACGGTTGAGGTCATTGTGGAGACCGCCAGGGAAAAGAATATCACCCAGATTGTGATTGGGCAATCGAGTCAAACCCTCTGGCAGGAGATTACCCGTGGCAGCTTCATCAATGATTTGATGGAACAGCTCGGCCCTACCGATCTGCACATTGTGGCCGTTCAGCGGTATCCCGAGCTGCTGGAGCAGACGCATGAGCAGGGATTTACCGCTTATTTGGTCAAAGATGGCGGCCGTTACGTCCTCGCGGAAGAAGCTGCCGGAAGCAAACCGGTGAAGGGTGTGTTTTTCCGTGAGCTTGACACCGATTTTAATACCGGCCTGTTTAAAATCGTTGAAAACGGTGAGGCCCAGTACCTGAGAATTGTGCAAAATGAATGGGTTAAGCCGCGCTAAGGGGATATTATTCAAAATTTATAAAAGGGGGTGCTGATCCATGCTGCATGTCATTATCTTACTTCCGTTTTTGCTGGCTGTGCTGATGCTGATGATTAAACAAAACCTGCGCTTTCACATGGGCTGGATGATCATGCCTCTGCCGGCGGCTCTGTTCCTTTATTTCCTTACAAGGATTCCAATGATCCGGGCGGGTGACAATATCCTGGATAGCTTCACCTGGATGCCCTCCCTTGGAATCGATATCACCTTGATTCTTGACGGGCTCAGCCTGCTGTTTGTACTGTTGATCACCGGCGTCGGAGCGCTTGTCGTTCTCTATTCGATCTATTATCTTCAGAAGCACACAGAGGGGATCCGCCAGTTTTACATTTACCTGTTAATGTTCATGGGAGCGATGCTGGGGGTTGTCCTGTCGGATAATCTGATGGTGCTGTACGGGTTCTGGGAGCTCACCAGCATTTCCTCATTCCTGCTCATCGCTTTCTGGCACCGCCGGGAAAGATCCCGATATGGTGCAATGAAATCCATGCTGATTACGGTGTTCGGCGGTCTGGCGATGTTTGCCGGATTTAATCTGCTCTATGTAATGACCGGTACTTATAGTATCCGCGAAATTGTTGCACAGGCGGGGACCTTAACGGCAGACGCCATGTTTATTCCGGCCATGCTGCTCATTCTGCTGGGTGCCTTTACGAAATCCGCCCAATTTCCGTTCCACATCTGGCTGCCCGATGCGATGGAAGCGCCGACTCCGGTCAGTGCCTATCTCCATTCGGCCACGATGGTTAAAGCGGGGATCTATCTGGTAGCGCGGCTCACTCCGCTGTTTGCCGGGCAATCCGAATGGTTCTGGCTGGTTTCCCTGACAGGGTTGTTTACTTTGATCTACGGGTCATTCCAAGCTATCAGGCAAACCGATCTCAAAGCCCTGCTCGCATACTCGACCATCAGCCAGCTGGGCTTGATCATGTCTCTGCTGGGACTCGGCTCGGCAGCAGCCTTTTTTGCCGGTACAGGAGAAGCCGTCTTCTATATGATGGCTACCTCGGCAGCCCTCTTTCATCTCATCAATCATGCCGTTTTTAAAGGCAGTCTGTTTATGGTTGTGGGTATTATTGACCATGAGACCGGTACCCGGGATCTCCGTAAGCTTGGAGGATTGATGTCGGTCATGCCGGTCACCTTTTCGGTGGCAGTAATCGGAGCGTTCTCCATGGCTGGATTGCCGCCGTTCAGCGGATTCCTTAGCAAGGAAATGTTCTTCACTTCCGTATTGAATATCCGAGAATTTAATGTCTTGAGCTCAGGGTTCTGGATGCAGTTCTTTCCGGTGATTGCCTGGCTGGCGAGTGTATTTACCTTTGTATACAGCATGATTCTCGTCTTTAAGACCTTCGGCGGCAAGCTTCAGGAAGCCAAGCTGGATAAGGCTCCGCATGAAGCGCCGCTGGGACTTTTGCTGTCTCCGGTGATTCTCATTTCACTTGCTGTTGTTTTTGCCTTCTTCCCTGATCTGGTCTCCGTTCCGCTGATTGAACCGGCAATGGCTTCCATTCACAGCGGGCTGCTGGCCCCAGAGGCAACCTTCGGGGTATCCATTCATTTCTGGCATGGCTGGACACCAGAGATATTCATGACGCTTGGTGTTGTAGCTGCCGGTATACTACTATACAGAGGCTACAACCGGCTGTGGGTACTGGACCGTGAGGCAAGCGGGCGAAATCCACTTAACCGGATGTATGACGGATCGCTCCAGCTGCTGGAAAAGGGTTCGAGACGTTTGACCGATGCCTATATGACAGGCTCCAACCGTCATTATCTGCTGTACATTTTCAGCTTTTTGATTATCGCGCTGCTTGCTGTTCTGGTGAGAGAACCCGGTATAAGCCTTGGGATGGAGCACTATGCCCCATTGTCCTTCTATGAAGCTGTTGTTGTAGCCATCATGCTGCTGGCTGCCTTTGCTGTACCTTTTGCCAAATCACGGGTCAACGCGATCCTGTTCACCGGCGCTGTCGGCTACATGGTGACGCTGCTGTTTGTCCTTTTCCGGGCGCCCGATCTTGCGCTTACACAAATGATTATCGAGACGGTATCGGTCATTCTGTTCCTGCTCTGTTTCCGGTATCTGCCGAAGCTGAAGAAACAGAAGGAGCCGCTGCGCTTTAAGCTGCCTAACCTGGTAATAGCAATGGGGGTTGGGATTACGATGACATTCGTCGCTCTCGCCGCTATGGGCAGCAGTCCCTTCGAACCCATCTCCGAGTTTTTCTTAAAAGAAAGCTACAGCCAGGCTGGAGGGAAGAACGTTGTCAACGTCATCCTGGTAGATTTCCGCGGCTTTGATACCTTGTTTGAAATTATGGTGCTTGGCATCGCCTCACTAGCCATCTACGGACTGATCCATTTAAGAATGGAAGCAGATCTGCCGCAGCCGCAGCAAGATAAAGTCCGCTCAGTCTTGCCTCTGCGGAGCAATGATGTGATCCTGCAGACCATGTCAAAGGGGATCGTTCTTATTATTCTGATCTTCTCCCTATATCTGTTCTTTGCCGGACATCATCATCCGGGGGGTGGCTTTATCGGGGCATTGATGGCCTCAGCCGCACTTGTTCTAATGGCGATTGCCTTCGGTATGGATTGGGTCCGCAAAGCTCTTCCTGTAAATTACCGGCTGCTAACCGCAGTGGGGCTCATGATTGCCGTTCTTACCGCATCAGGATCTTTTGTGTTTGGAGCCCCTTTTTTAAGCCATGCTTTCGGTCATTTTCATCTGCCTGTCCTTGGGGATGTAGAGCTGGCGACTGCTGTGCTGTTTGATCTGGGTGTGTATTTGGCTGTGGTGGGTGTCACGATGAACATCATCTTATCGATTGGAGGGGATAAACAATGGAACTCGTAATGGCTGTTGCGGTGGGAATTCTATTTACTATAGGCGTCTATCTGATCCTGTCCAAAAGCCTGCTGCGCATTGTACTGGGAACCTCCCTGCTGACACATGGTGTGCATTTGCTGCTGATGACGATGGCCGGACTCAAAAAAGGCTCAGCCCCTGTCCTGGGTAAATCGGACTCTTATGTCGATCCGCTGCCGCAAGCGCTGATCCTCACCTCTATCGTGATCAGCTTTGGAGTCACTGCCTTCTACTTCGTACTCGCTTACCGTTCTTACCAGGCTCTGGGGACCGATGAGATCGACAGCATCAAGGAGGACAAAGAATGAGCAATCTACTGGTGCTGCCGATTCTGATTCCTCTATGTACAGCTGTTATTCTGATTTTCTTCAAAGAGAAGATACGGCTCCAGCGTGGTATCAGTGCTTTCAGCGGAGTGCTGAATATCCTGATTGCGGGGATTTTGGTAGCACGTGTTCACGCTGGGGGTATCCAAACCTTGCAGATGGGGGGCTGGGCTCCTCCCTATGGCATTGTCTTTGTAGGTGATATGTTTGCTGTGTTACTGGTTACGATGGCCTCGGTCGTCAGCTTTGCGATTTTGCTCTATTCCTTTCACAGTATAGGAGAGAAGCGGGAGCGGTTCTATTACTACACGTTCTTTCAATTTTTGCTGGTCGGGGTATACGGCTCCTTCCTTACCGGTGATATATTCAATTTGTTTGTTTTCTTTGAAGTGATGCTAATTTCTTCTTATGCACTGATTTCTATCGGAGGGACAAGGCTCCAGCTGCGGGAAACGTCAAAATATTTGCTTATAAACATCGTATCCTCGACACTGTTTGTTGCAGCGGTTGCTTATCTCTACGCGGCGGTTGGAACGCTTAACATGGCGCATCTGTCCCAGCGTATTTCGGAAGCAGGGCAGGGCGGCGTGCTGAATGTGATTGCGGTTCTGTTTTTAATTGTATTTTCCTTGAAGGCCGGGCTATTCCTGTTCTTCTGGCTGCCGGGATCGTACAGTGCACCTCCCGCTGCGGTCAGAGCATTGTTTGGCGCCCTGCTGACTAAAGTCGGGTTATATGCAATTATCCGCACGTTCACTCTGCTGTTTGTAAACGATCTGGGGTTCACCCAAAGCTGGATTGCCTGGATGGCGGCAGTAACGATGATTTTAGGCGGCTTGGGGGCAGTAGCTTACAAGGATATCCCCCGGATTCTGAACTACAACGTCATAATCAGCGTAGGGTTTGTGGCCTTTGGGCTTGCTGCAGGGACCAGGGATGCACTTGACGGAACGGTCTTCTATCTGCTGCACGATATGCTGGCGAAGGGACTAATGTTTATTCTGGGCGGAATGATTATCTCTGCTGCGGGAACCGACCGGTTGAACAGCATGGGGGGCATGATCAAGAAGTACCCGCTCATCGGCTGGATGTTCTTCATTCTGACCCTTGCCCTGGTGGGTATACCACCGCTCAGCGGTTTTGCCGGCAAGGTACTGATCATCCGCGGAGCTTTGGATACGGGTATGCTGACCTTGTCCCTCATTGGTCTTGGATCAAGCTTCCTGGTGCTGTATTCCTTGATTAAGGTGTTCAGACAGGCGTTCTGGGGAAATGAACCGGAGAACGATCAGCCTCAAGTGAACCTGAAATGGGCTTCGGCTGTAGCTGGCGGACTGCTTGTCCTCGTGATTGCCATGGGGATCGGAGCAGAGTTCGTATTTACCTATGTATCGCAGGCGGGTGAAGTTCTGGCCTCCCCCGTGCAATACATTGAAGCTGTAATGAAGGAGTAGAGGAGATGGCCATACAAATCCTGTTTAACCTGTTGATTGCCTTGCTGTGGATGCTGCTGAATACCAATAGCTCGGGTTCCAGCTTCATCGTGGGCTATGTGCTAGGTATAGCTATATTACTGATCCTGCGGAAATCCTGGACCCGGCCGTTCTATCTTAGACGCTTATGGGCCATGCTGAAGCTCCTGCTGATCTTTATCCGTGAGCTGGCCATCTCAAACTTTGTAGTGCTCGGACATATTCTTCGTCCAAAACTGGCTATACGTCCGGGAATATTTGCTTATGAAACTGCATTAACTTCAGCCTGGGAAGTCACCTTGTTATCCTGCCTGATCTGTCTGACGCCGGGTACGCTGACGCTTGATGTTTCGGGTGATGGCAAGACCCTGTATATTCATGCTATTGATATTGCAGATGCAGAGGAGCTGGCCGCGCAGATTAGAGGTACTTTCGAGCAGGCGATTATGGAGGTGACCCGCTGATGATCTCAGCCCTGTTAACCGCATCTTTGGTGATTCTGGCTCTGGCAATGCTGGCCTGCCTGTACCGGCTCCTGAAAGGGCCGACCCGCTCCGACCGGGTTGCCGCACTTGATACGATAGGCATTCATGTGCTGGCCATTATAGCAGTTGTCTCCATGCAGCTGAACACACAGGATTTCCTGGAGATCATATTGGTGATCGGTATTCTAACATTTATTGGAACAACAGCGCTGGCCAGATATATTGAACGGGGCGTTGTGGTCGAAGAAGGAGGGGACACCGATGGCAGGTGAGCTGATTAGTTCGATTCTGGTGTTGATAGGAGCCATTTTTTGCGGTCTGAGTGCCTTCGGCTTAGTCCGGCTGCCTGATGTATATCTTCGTTCGCATGCTGCAACCAAAAGTGCAACGCTTGGGGTGCTTTGTGTGCTGGGCGGGGGATTTGTGTACTTCTGGGTTGTGGATGGAACGGTCAGCTTCAAGCTGCTGCTCGCTATCGTATTTGTATTCATCACTTCACCGGTAGCAGGTCATTTGAACGGCCGGTCCGCCTACCGCTCAGGAATACCCTTATGGGAAGGCAGTGTTCAGGATGATTTGAAGCCTCTGGTGGAAGAGGGTCAAAAAATACCCGGGGAATAATAGGTACCGCAGAATAATTATAGATTAGAAGGGGAGGAGCTTTTGCAGGAAAGTATACTCCATGGAATATTGCGGGTAGAGGGATTGGCTTGCAGCCTGAATCAAGCCAATCATCCTCCGGGGAAGGTTCATTAGAATCTTTTTCCCAAAACATCAGTTCGGAGCGCAAGCAGCCATTCGGCAGATTGCTTCATATACGCCAGCTGATCTACTGCACCAAAATGTTCGATGGCGAAAGTGTCATCATAGCCGCTTTTCAGCAAATCCGTTACGATGTCCTTCATCGGGATACAGCCGCTGCCTACGGGGATTGCATACATGGCCCGGCCGTCTGTGGTCAGTTTAGGCGTCTCTCCGGCATGCACCTCAAACGTGCGGTCTTTGCAATGAACATATCCGATATACGGCTTACACGCGGTATATGCCTCCATGGCGTCTTCCCCGCTGTACAAAAAATTTCCGGTGTCAAAGGTGCAGGAGAGTTCCGCGATTTCCCGCACAAAAGACAGCAGCTGCGCGGTAGTTGCAAAAGGGGCCTCTAAAGCATCAAAATCCTCCATACCGACCGTGATTCCCAGCGGTTTCGCATAAGCACACATTGTAGTTACTGCGGTTTTCATGGCCTGTACACAATCCTGATATTCAATGGAAGCGGGATCCATTTCTCGTTCGTTCAAAAAGCCCGGGATCACCAGCACCCGTGAAGCACCGGCTCTATGAGCCATGGAGAGGAAAGAATGGATCTGCCGGTCTTTCACTTCCTCACTGTCTTCATGGCCGAAATCGAAGAAACCGTACATACAGCTTACCTGCAGGCCTGTTTTGTCGAGCAGCTCTTTGATCATTTCTTCCTCAGGCTCATAGCAGGCGGCATCTATCTCCACTGCATCGATCCCGTAGCTTTTTACCAGGGTACAGATTTCCTCCAGACTCCGGTCATTCTGTCCGGCAGCCTCCCGGATATGATCGTAAAAAACAGATAATTTCATCGTTGGTTGCTCCTTATAGAACGCTTTGGTGAGATTCATTCATGACTAATAGTAACGCTATTTAAGCGTTTTTACTACAAATCACTTGTACTATAAATCCCGGGTGACCGGATTCTTTGCTTTTCGCGGCCAGAGAAAATAAGAACCTGAGATGAGCAGATCAATGGCGACCACTACTGACCATATCGTGATGATGCTTAGCAGCGCCTCCGTTCGGGCAGGATCGTTAATCCAGGTGACGAGTCCATACAGAATTCCGGCTCCAAGCAGATAAGCGAGCACATGCTTCAGCCAGCTTTTGAAATAATGAACGGCATGTTCTTTTCCATAGCGCTTGATCGGCATCGGCCCCTGCTTAGTGACATAATACCGGAAGCGTTCGTCAGCCCAGCTGATCATGCTTTTGCCGAAGACAATGGACACTGAAATATAGATGGCTGCGAGTGCATGCGCTGTGGTGGCGGACGCGCCTTTTGCCAGATCCATACCCGCAATCACTAGCAGAATGAGGTCCAGCACCGGAGTCATAGCCAGGAAAAAGAGGCCCAGCTTCTTGCGTTTGAAGATGTAACGAGCCGTAAGTCCGGCGATAATGACCACCCAGAACAAAATTTCACAGGTGACAATTGCCCACGCTACCAGATTCATAATCCACCCCTGTAATCACATAATGTGTGTTAGACAAGTGAAATTATAGCAGCCGGATTTAAATAATACAACTGTATTATAAAATTGCACGCAGTGTTTCTCCTATGATACAATACGGCTATGCCAAAAATTGTAGATCATTCAGAGCGGAAATCGCATATTGCAGAGGCGACCTGGCGCGTCATTATGAATCAGGGGATGAAAGGAGCCACTGTACGTAACATTGCGCAGGAAGCAGGCGTGTCTCTGGGAGCCTTGCGCCATTATTTCACTACGCAGCAGGAGCTGCTTGCCTTTGCCATGAATCTTGTGAAGGAACGGGCCAATGCCAGAATTGAAGCCGTTATTAGTCTCGGCCTGCCGCCTAAAGAGCTGGTCACCAGAGCACTATTGGAGATGATTCCTTTAGACGAGAGTACCATGGCTGAAATGGAGGTATGGTTCGCGTTTATCTTTCATGTTAGGAATACGGAGGGGGAGCATAGCGGGTTGAACGACGGGGTCTACCCGGGTATATGCAATCTCGTTGACTATCTAGATGAGCAGGGCTTATTAAGACAGGGGCTGAATAAGGACAACGAAGCGGAGCGGCTGTATGCCCTGGTCGACGGTTTGGCCCTGCATGCCATGCTGGAGCCGAGGCGACTAGACAAGCAGCGGATTATCCGCGTGCTGAACAGCCATATGGATTCCATCTGCAGGGAATAGAGCGGAAGAGGGATCAGGACCCGAGGGCGAAATCAAAGGGATAAATCCCTTTGATTGGACTGAATCGGGGCAGCAGGGTGAAATCAAAGGGAAAAATCCCTTTGATTAGGCTGAACCGTAGCCGAAGGGTGAAATCAAAGGGAAAAATCCCTTTGTTTGGGCTGATTCGGGGCCGGAGGGCGAAAACAAAGGGAAAAATCCCTTTGATTAGGCTGAACCGTAGCCGAAGGGTGAAAACAAAGGGATAAATCCCTTTGATTGGACTGAATCGGGGCAGCAGGGCGAAATCAAAGGGATAAATCCCTTTGATTGGACTGATTCGGGGCCGAAGGGTGGAATCAAAGGGATAAATCCCTTTGATTCCCGGAAAAAGGTGTTCTTCGGCCATAAAACGGCCGGGAGGACACCTTTTTGCTTGGAAATAGGAGGGCCTGGTTACAAGACATCACCAAGTCAACAATACCCAAAGCCCAGTATCGTAAAGCACTTGTACTCATCCCCAGGGGCCATTGAAACTTCGATCGTATGCTCCCGGCTGCTCTCATTCTGATAAAGAATGACCGGATTGCAGTGTGTCCAGCTGTTCTCGTGCGGGTCCGCGGTGATCACCAGACCGCCGTCCACGTAAATATTTGCTTTACCGAATTCGGGGCTGCCGGAATCCTTGAAGATCAGAATCAGGATTCTGCTTGTTATCGTCAGCTTGAAGCCCGCAGGACCTGACGAGGCTGAATGCATCCAGTTATGCGGAAATTCCGCTGTACCGTAAGGATTGGCATCCATTTCTACCATCTGCAGCTCGGTATCCAGCTCCGTGAAACCGCCTATGTCAATCTTCGCAGCGTCCATTGGGGTGATCCGGTCCAGCAGTCGGATGCCAGTATAATCATTCCCGATCACCGGCGGCTGATCCAGACTAATATCACTGCTATCCATTTCTGCCTTATTGGTTTCGGAGAACAGATAAGTCAGGCAATCCGCCATAACCCGGTGGCCGTCATTGGTAGGATGATAGATATCATAGAAAAATTGCCGTTTCGAGATAATGTTCCCCTCCGCCTTGGTCAGCTTGAATTGTTCTGATACGGCGTCCTTTACACTGACCATCGGAAGATTATAGCGCAGTCCGACAGGGGAGAGCCGTTCCTGCAGGTTCCAGTCATTCACAAACACGCTGAACAGCAGAATGACAGCCGGCCGGTTGTCAGCAGACAGGATTTTCAGGCATAGGCTTTCGTAACAATTCCCCTTCGTTTCATCGCCTTCGTCGTTTACGGCAAATTCCACGATTACGATGTCCGGTTCCACGGAGCCCTCCCGGAGAATATCCCGGTCATAACGGATGACGCCGAGCTCGGACGGTGTGCCGCCTACTCCGGCTTTAACAAAATGGATATTCTCTCCACCGTCTTTACCGAACTGCTCCTTAAAGCCCAAATAGGATTGATAGGCATAACATTCCGTATGTATCGGTTTGGCTCCCGCGCCTTGCGTAATCGAACCTCCGATATAGGCAATCGTAACCTCCTCGCCCCGTACGGCTTTATCTATAGCAGACTTCAATCTTCGGTTGTTCCCGGAATGCATCAGGGACTTCGCGATCATCTCACGGTACTCGTCCGAGCCGAAATGAACCGGTGTTTCAGCTGTCAGCTCTGGTACAGAATAACCGTCATTCAGATAAAAAATTATGCTCGCCGTAGCCAGCTCGCCCGGATGATTGAATTCAAAAGCAAACTTGCCGGGAGCCTCATCATCTGCGGACCATACGAAGTCCTCCAGTTTTAGAATGACCTCTGTTCCATCGCCGGGGCAGGGAATCCGCAGACTGCTGCCAGTTATATACTTATTCGTCTTGCCCCAATTCTGCAGCAGAAAGGAGACCTCCGACTGCATGTTCTTCACTTTTACAGCCACACCGATACTGTGCACAAGCTTGCGGAAACCGCTCCAGCTTCTCAGCAGCTCAAGCATATGCTCATCCGTTACGCCGCCAATATACCTGGCCTTGTCCGTAAGATAGCTGCCTTCCAGATAAATCTCCTGAGAGGGTTTGCCTTCGGCCCGCGCTGTCGCCTCGATGCCTGTCTCGAACAGCACGTAGAACCCGTTTCTCCGCGTAATGGGATCCTTAGGGGCTTTGGGACCAGCGGCTGTATCACCTGCTATAGTGCTGTAATTGTCTTCCATCGTTCAAATCATCCTCGTTCGTTGATATTTTTTGAAGGCGCTTTCGAATCGTCCGAAGTGAATACTCTATTATTTATCTGCTGTCTGCGCCTAACAATGTCTACACTGTACCAGAAACACTCCGGGTCTGGAATCCTTAATCGTTCATTTCAGCCCCAAGATTACAATTTACCTCTGCTTATTACAAAAAGTATCTAGTTTACACATGGCCGCTGAAACCGCTTTACTTATATAATGTGCCTGAGTCTAGTCTTTGAAAAAAGGTACGGAGGGAAATTTCGAATGATACTTGTGAAGCAAGGCGAAGCCGCGAAGATATACCTGGACCCTACGGCAAAGGAGTATGACGGACTGCGAAGGGTGGCCGGGTCTTTTGCTAAAGATATAAATTTGGTGACCGGAGCCACACCTGAAATCATCACCCGGAAAGAGCAGCTTGGCAGCACTGCGGTTATTGCTGGAGCAGTCGGCGGTAATGACCTTATTGATACATTGATTGCGGCAGGTAAGCTGGACGTATCTTCCATACGTAATAAAAGGGAGTGTTACATCATTCAGCTGGTAGAACAGCCGGTTGACGGGGTGGATCAGGCGCTGGTTATAGCGGGAAGCGATAAACGGGGCACGATCTACGGCATTTATACGATTTCCGAACTGATCGGTGTCAGCCCATGGGTATACTTTGCGGACGTCCTCCCGGAGAAGAAACCGCTGCTGGAAATTCCCGATTATCTTCTGAACAGGACCTCCAAAGAGCCTTCTGTGAAATACAGAGGTATTTTCCTGAATGACGATTGGCCGTCTCTGGGCTCTTGGGTTACCGGGGCTTTTGGTGACTTCAATGAAGATTTCTACGACAAGGTATTCGAGCTGATCCTTAGATTGAAGGGGAACTACCTGTGGCCGGCCATGTGGAGCGCCGAATTCAGTTTGAACGGCAAGAGCCACCCGCTGGCGAACGCCAGGCATGCGGAAGAATACGGCATTGTTATGGGCACATCTCATCATGAGCCGTTGTTCCGGGCAGGCAGTGAATGGCAGAAGGTGTATGCGCAGTACGGGACAAGTAATCGGTGGGATTTTGCCCGGAACAGGCAGGCCATTACTGCTTTTTGGGAAGACGGAATCAGGCGCAATAAAGATTACTCCAACCTGATCACACTAGGGATGCGGGGAGAGAGCGATTCTGCACTGGAGGGCTCTGACCGGGAAAATATAGAGCTGCTGAAGGACATCATCCGCACGCAGAAAGAGCTTTTGAAGAAATATATTCTTGAACATGCGCCGCAAATTCTCGCAGTATATAAGGAAGTGGAGAAATACTGGTACGGTACTGACGAGGTTGAGGGGCTGAGAAAATGGGATGTGCTGAACGATGTGACGATTCTGCTGGCTGACGATAACTTTGGCAATCTCCGCAAAATCCCGGCGGGTGAAGAGCAGCAGCGCAGCGCCGGGTGGGGGATGTATTACCATTTTGACTATCACGGAGGTCCGCATTCCTATGAATGGCTGAATACCAGCCCGCTTGAAAAGACCTGGGAACAGATGTGTATGGCCTATGATTACGGCATCCGTGATGTATGGATCGTCAATGTTGGGGATTTGAAGCCGATGGAGCTGCCGATCTCTTATTTTTTGGACTTGGCCTATGACTTTGAGGCATGGGGCACAGGTGCAATCAACCGGACAGCGGAATATACCTTGCGTTGGACCCGGCAGCAGTTCGGGCATGTCGCAGACTCTGAGGCAATCTCCGGGATCGCGCAGGTACTCTCGGATTACACGAGAATGAATGGACGGCGCAAACCGGAAATTATAAGGCCATTCACCTTCAGCCTTGTCCATTATAATGAGGCCCAGAGAGTCCTGCAGCAGGCGGTCAGGCTTGAGGAAGCAGCCGGTAAATATGAGAAGCTCATTCCGGACAGCCACAAAGACTCGTATTATCAGCTCGTTTATTTCCCGGCGGCAGCTTCAGCCAATGTGGTCAAAATGCAGATTTACGCTGGACTTAGCCAGCTGTTCGCTGAGCGGGGCAGTGTCCTGGCCAATACCTATGCCGAACGGGTCAACGAAGCGATTGAGCGGGATAAGCAGCTGGAACAGGTCTATAATAACGGAATCACCGGAGGGAAATGGCGGGGGATGATGAGCTCCGCACATGTGGGTTATGTCAACTGGGACGCGGAAGGCTGGAGCTATCCCGAAGCCAAGACCATTGTACCAGTCAAAGGTTCACAGATGATTGTCAATGTTGAGGGAACAGAGCAAGGCTATAAGTCCGGTACAGCGAGTCTGCCGGAATTTACGAATCTGCGCAAAGAGCGCTGCGGAATTACGATCAGCAATGGCGGAGATACGGGATTTGCCTATGAGGCGGTCAGCAGCACGGAGTGGGTCAGGGTGGATAAGCCCAGCGGCTGGGTTAAAGAAGGTGAGACGATTGCTGTCTCTGTGGATTGGGAGAAAATAAAGGAGTCAGCAAGCGGTGAGATTACCATTACCGGTGCAGGAGGAACAGTCAAGGTGACTGCGGCAGCAAACTGGATTGACGTTCGGGAAGTGCCGCCGCTGACCTTCATTGAAACACACAACGTAATTTCTATCGAAGCGGAGCATGCGCTTAGCCGTGTATCGAAGTCCGGGGTGGAATGGAAGATCATTGAAAACTACGGGCGTACCTTATCTTCGGTGAAAATGTATCCGGACGGGGTGTCCTTTGAACTTCCGGAGCATGCTCCATATCTGGAATACTCGGTACTGGTGCAGCGGAACGGGGAGTACAGCCTGACTTCGTATCTTGCCCCGACGAATAATCTGTCATTGACCAGCGGACTGAAATATGCGGCAGGCTTTGATAACGGGACACCGGTTATTGCTGACGCTCTGCCGGCGGACTATGAGGGCGGCAATCATGATAATGCAGCCTGGTGCCAGGCCGTGATGGATAATATTCATACCATGACTACCCGCCATACCTTGACCAAAGGGATTCATACCCTCCGTTTCTACGGCTTGGATGCCGGTCTGGTCCTGCAAAAGCTGGTGCTGTCTGCTGTACCGCTCCCTTATTCGTACCTGGGCCCGGAGGAGAGCTTTTATACAGGACAGCCGGAGTAATAGAGTAGAGCTTCACGGTAGAAGAACATGAATGTCCGTGAGTGTCCCGGGCCTTACATTATCTCAGGACGGATGACGGCGGATAACCCTTGATACTTTTAAAGACATTGCTGAAATACGCGGCATCATGATAGCCGCAGTGCTCCGCTACTTCGGATACATTAAAGCCGCCTGCCGTCAGAATCATCTCGGCGTTGTTCACCCGTACCCGGTTGAGGAATTCTTTGCAGGTGGAGCCGGTGTTATGCTTGAACAGCTTGCCCAGGTACTCGGGATTCAGGCCAACCAAACCGGCAAGCTCATGTATGGTGACATCCTTTGCATAATGATCCATGATATAGGCCATTGCCTTTTGGATTCGGGGATCTACCAGCGGAGCCTGCTGATGGTGGGCGATACAGAGCAGACGGTATATAATCAGCTGGAAGATGGCCCGGGCTTTCATTCTGTAGAAGGGCTGTTTGTCCATCCAGACATGCGAGAATTCCCGGATATCCTCCAGGAGCTCTTTGGTCCTCCAGTTCTTGGTGACCGTCCCGAAAGGAAGCTGCACATGGTTGTCCGCACCTTCCCAGACAAAATTAAAGGCAAAGGAATGCATAGGCGCTTCCTTGAAGGTATGTGCTTGCCGAATACTGCCGGAAGGGGCATAGAGCATATCGCCTGCTTCCACGGTGAATTTCTCTCCGTTTATGTAGTAGTTGGATTTCCCTTCAACGATGAAGGTAAGATCATGGAAATCGATGGTGCTCCGGCCAATCTCCCAGTCCGGGAAGGATCTGCGGTCCACGAACAGAAAGACGTTTGGCACTAGTTGCTCATACTTGTGAATATCCATTCCAGCTGTGCCTCCTTCTGTTAAATCATAGCATCCCTCTTCCAATTTAAAAAGCCGCTGGCGGGGAATTCCCTTACCAGCGGCTGCTTGTGTTTATTGGTAAATACCCGTCTGGGTCATGTCGTGACCTTGGCATAAACCGCAAAGAACAGCGCCATTTCGCCCATCAGCAGCACATTGGATACGTGGAATACCCTATCCACAATGTATAAGCCGGCCAGAAGCGCAGCCAGGAGTGACAGTTGAAAGATTCCCAGCCGGTGCTGCTTGTGCCTGTAAACATGGAAAACCAGGGTAGTAGATGCAAAATAGAGTGCTACCGAGCCAAAGAACAGATTCACCATCAGCTCATAATGAAGCTTATTCAGGAATAGGAGCTGAATGGTTGCGGCGATTGTGCACAGAGACAGAAAAATGAACAGATGTCCGTAGATAATCGTCTGTCCCGCAGTCTGCACATGCTTGTCTACCTTCTTCTCCAGGTTGTCATAATACTGCCACCACATCGCAATAATCAGCACAAAGGCCAGCGCTGCAAATGTCACGGATTCCGGTGTCCAGGTGCTGGATTGCAGCACCGCGAGGATGCTGACTACAGATTCTCCGAGCAGGATCAGTGCGAACAGCGAGAAACGCTCCAACAGGTGATGCGTGTTCGTTGGGGTCTTCAACAGGATTTTTCTGCCGGTCAATGGCAGGAGAATGTCGAGGGCAATTCCGGCATATAGCACGGCATAACGCACCCATGAATCAAAGAACAGGGAGCAGGCGGAGATGGCCAGCCCAATCCAAAAACGTGTCCCGAAATAGCGGGCGGTGGCCCGCAAATGGCCTTGTTCCTTAGCGTGCGCGTAATGATACTGCACCGCGGTCATCGCCCGGAGTCCGATGTAGCCGATCAGAAATGAATAATACGTGTCATCGAAATCTACGGACAAACTTGCCGTCATAATCAGCACGAAAAATAATTGGATGATCAGAAAGATCCGGTGGGAGACACTATCCTGCCCAAAACGGTTTACAAACAGTGTCTGCCCCACCCAGGCCCACCAGATCGGGATGAAGATCAGTACGAATTTGCCCAGTGTCTCAATAGAGAGAGTCTCGTCCTCTACATGAAGCAGCACATGGCTTGCTTTGGACACGGCAGCGACAAACAGAAGGTCATAGAACAGCTCCAGCCAGGTTACTTTCTTTTCGGTTATTTGCACAGGGCCTCCTCTGCCATCCGGATAGGTTCATTCCGGCTTCCTTGGGTTTCCCCTATCATAAAGGCTTTCGCGGAGTCAGTGCAAGGCATTTGTACAGATGAATTCTTTATGCAAACGGTGATTCAGCAAGCTGGATGCATTGGGTAGGGCAGCTGTCAAAAGCCTCCTGCAGCTCTTCCTGCAGCTCTTCAGCAATGGCCGTAACACCGCGGTTGTTGTCACCTGCAAAAACCACGGTAGCGATTCCATCATCATCCAAATCAAAAATATCCGGAGCAGCTGAGTTACAGGCACCGCAGGCGATGCATTCTTCCTGATTAACACTGGCAAATAAGATCATGATTTGTTTCCTCCCTCTGGCCTTATATGAAGTAGTTAAATCCCCATATCTAGTGGCATGTATATGTAAACCAATGTTTTATATTCCAGTTATCCGGACGAAACCACAGTTTCGAAGGTTACTTTGTGACGTGCTGTTGACGAATTTACGCCAAGTGCTATAAATTAAGCACAGCACTCTTTACGGGAAGAGTTAAACAGGAGGATGAAGAATGAATGGCAAACGATAATAATGTAACCTATAAGCTTAGGTTGATGGAGAAACAGGATGCTCTTGAGATTGGCAAATGGAAATATGAGCCGCCGTACTCCCTATACAATTCGTCGGATGACCAGGAGAGCCTGGAAGAACTGCTGGACGGTTCTTATTACGCTGTAATCACACCCGAATACGGGCTGACCGGATTTTTCTGTTATGGAAGAAACGCACAAGTTCCGGGCGGACTGCAACAGGGCTTATATACAGGTGACAACGTACTTGACATTGGCCTCGGGCTAAAGCCGGAATACACGGGGGCCGGGCTGGGCAGGGGGTTCCTGCAGGCGGGGATTCAGTTCGCAGAAAGTGCTTTTGCTCCGGAGAAGTTCAGGCTGACCGTAGCTGCATTCAACCAAAGAGCCATTGCTTTATATAGCCATGCGGGATTTAGGACTCTGGGCAGTTTCATCAAAATAAATGGAGAGAGTCAGATGGAATTTCTGGTGATGGAACGATAGTGCAGCTGCCTTTACATAAAAGATAGTTTCCCAGGCCGGTGTCCGACTGGAGAATTGGAGTGGATGTCTGTTAGAATAGTAGTAGTTCGTAAGAAGTTGGCATCATACATACCAAAGGAGAAATTAATGTGAATGAGAAGCTGAAGCAGGCATATGAACGGTTAGGATTATCTGAAAACGTATCCAGAGAAGAGATAAATAAACGGTTTGACCTCCTGCTGAAACGGCGGCGCTCCAAATCCTCCGATGATGAAAGATCTGCGCCGGAGGAGGATTTTCAGGCCTTTAAGTTCATTCTGGATAGTCTGGACGAGCAGGAAATTAGTGAAGCGGAACAGCAGCGTCTGGCGAAATACGGCAAGCTCTCAGGTGCAGCGAGTAAGTGGGAACGTTTCATGCGCCTGTATAAAACCCATGTAATCGTCTCGGTGATCGTACTGATCGTGCTTGCGGTTGCGGGCAATGCCTTGTATAACAACTGGCAGCATAAAAAGTATTTGGCCTCGTTGCCGCCGCTTGATGCGTCGATCATGTTTATCGGCAATTTCGGGCTCAAGGATCCCGACGGAAAAAACGATGATCTGAATGAAGCAATTATTCAGCAGTATCCGGAGTGGAAACGGGTAGATGCGAGCATTTCTTATCTTCCAAGAACCGGCGAAGGTGCAGATTCGTTCGATATGAACTTTATGCAGAAAGCCGTGGTGGAGCTGGCCGCGAATCATCCGGATATTCTGATCCTCGATGAGGCTACTCTGGAATGGATCGGCGGACAGGATGGCTTCCAGGATATTAAGAGTATTGTTGAGAGCGGAAAAATCGCCAAAGACGATCCGCGACTGAAGTGGGGAAAGAATCCGGATACCGGACAGGAAGAGCTGTACGGTGTTGATATTACAGACTCACCGTTTGTTGCTGCGCTGCCGGTTAACCGCGGAGATGAGGATATGATCATCGGTGTGCTCGCCGACGACGAAGTGAAGGACAAGGCTATCGCCTTGATTGAGCATATTGCCGGAGAGAAAGCTGCAAAGTAAGTGTGATAAAAATGGATAAGAAATAAACAAACCGTGTCCCTGAATAAGGGTGCACGGTTTGTTTATTATGTGCATACAGGCTATTGCCTTGTACACAGGCTTGTCCTATTTCTCCAGACGGTAGCCGCCGTGGAATACAGGCCCGACATACTGGTTGAAGGCATATCCGCTGCGGATCGCTGCCGAGACGAAGTCTTTCGCTTTGGCCACTGCTTCATGCACTGACAATCCGTTCGCCAGTCCGCCTGTGATCGCGGCGGCGAAGGTGCAGCCTGCGCCATGGTTATAGGCCGGCTCGATTTTTGCGGTTTCCAGCACTGTAAAGTCTGAGCCGTCGAAGAAGACATCAATGGCCAGATCGCCACCCAGCGCCTTGCCTCCTTTGACAACCACATTTTGAGTTCCCAGTTCATGGATCAGCCGGGCAGCCTCTTTCATTTCATCCAGGGTAGTCAGCTTGCCCAGTCCGGAGAGAACACCGGCTTCGAATAAATTAGGAGTAGCTACCGTTGCGAGCGGCAGCAGCAAATCGCGGATCGCATTAGCACTCTCAGGGTTTAATACCTCATCTTCGCCTTTGCAGACCATAACAGGGTCAATAACTACGTTGGTCTGATGATTGTCTTTAATTGCTTTTTCTGCCACAAGCACGATATCCACACTGCCCAGCATGCCAGTCTTCATTGCATCGACAGGACCGCCGGCGAATATAGTCTTAAGCTGTTCAGCAACAATAGCAGCCTCAATCGGGTAGACGTTATGGTGCCAGCCGTTATCCGGGTCCATCGTAACGATAGTGGTTAATGCGCTGAAACCATACGTGCCGTATTCCTCAAACGTTTTTAAGTCAGCCTGGATTCCTGCGCCTCCGCTGGAGTCACTTCCGGCTATAGTTAGGGTTTTAATGATTTTTGACAAAGCGAACGTCCCCTTTTTGTATATAAATTATCCTGCTCTTCCTTGCAGAAACGGATACCGCCCCTATTAGGACGGCAACGCCATTTGTACTTGTTCTCCGATATTATAACAAATATCACTTCAGGAGTCGTCAAAAAGCCTATTGGAAGAACGGTATGGGTACGTACAGGGTTTCTATCCGCCGGCCTTGCATATCCATATAGGAGCATAAAGCTGTCGATAGCGATGAACCGGTCAGGAGGATATGATGATAGAAATCAGCCTTTGCATGATTGTCCGCAACGAAGAGAACAGCCTGCCCCGCTGTCTTGCCTCGGTTAAAGCCATTGCCGATGAGATCATTATAGTGGATACAGGCTCAACCGATGAGACTAAGGCCATCGCTGCATCCTTCGGGGCGATAATTTATGATTTCACTTGGATTGACGATTTCTCGGCCGCTCGGAACTTTGCCTTCAGCAAAGCCACCAGGGAGTATATTTTCTGGCTGGATGCGGATGATTACCTGATGGAGGTGGACCAGCAGCGGTTTATGGAGCTTAAGTGTTCCTTGCCCGAAGGTATAGACAGTGTCAATATGCAGTACAATTTGGCTTTTGACACGGCCGGGAATGTGACCGCTTCTTTACGCCGCAACCGTCTTGTCCGCCGCAGCTGCAATTTTACGTGGATAGGTCCGGTTCATGAATATCTTGAGGTGTATGGACCTTCACTTACCAGCAATGTTTGTATCTCCCATGAAAAAGACAAAGTGTTCACTGACCGCAATCTGCGGATCTATCAGAAACGGGCGGCAGAAGGAGAGAACTTTTCACCGCGGGATCAATTTTATTATGCTAATGAGCTGCGTGACCATGCGATGTACGGGGAAGCCGGCGATTATTATGAGCAGTTCCTGAATGGAGGGAAGGGCTGGATCGAGGATAACTATCAGGCCTGTCTGAGACTGTCTGAATGCAGGGAAAGGCTGGGGGACAAGGAAGCAGCATTCGCGGCCCTTTGTAGAACCCTGCAATATGACCGGCCCCGGCCGGAGTTCTGCTGCCTGCTCGGTGCCTGGCATTTGGAGAAAGGCCAGCTGCTCACGGCAGTCTACTGGTATGAGCTGGCGGTGAGCCTGCCCCCGGATAAGGCTTCAATGGGTGTGCGGAATGAGGCATACTCCACCTGGCTGCCCAATCTTCAGCTTGCGTTATGCTATGACCGCCTTGGCCAGCATGAGAAGGCAAATTCATATAATGAAACAGCCTTGCGGTATCACCCGGCTCATCCCAGCATGCTGTATAACCGTAATTATTTCCAAAACCTGCTTGGAGAGCGCTATACGACTTGAGCTCCTGGCCATAATGGGCACACAGCAAAAATCCTTGGATACACTAAGTGCATCCAAGGATTTATTGTTGGTGTTAATGGCCGGCGGCGTGTCCTGCGCTGTCCAGAAGCAGCTGGGGTTCGCTGTTGCGGATGAAATCAAGTACCTTGTCATAAATAATCCGGTGCCCTTCTTTATTCGGATGAATTCCGTCCAGGCAGATGAATTTGGTGAAGTCCGGCTGCTGGAGAAAAGCCCCCCGGACATCGATGATTTTGGTCTTTGTGGTCTCGGCAACTTTGATGATTGTAGAGTTGTATCTCTCCTGCCACCAGTAGATTTTGGTCACGCTGCCCAGAAATTTCAGGATAGTGACTTCCGATTCCGGTTTGTTTCCGCTGACCCATTTGAAATAACTGTCTGCATTAAGCGGAGGGAGACTCATAAGAATCGGCATCACCCCCTGGTTTTTCAGGAAGTCGATCATATCGAGGAGCATTCCTTCAAAAGCGGAGAAATCGGTCTTGGGATTATGCTCTGCCTCAGGATTGTTCACGATTTCCTCCCAGTAGAAGTCGCAGTCATTTCCGCCGTATTCGATCAGCACAACATCCGGCTTTTCCTTGAGCACATCCCGCTTCAGATTGGTGAAGCCCTTCATTAGGGTATTGCCGAATCTGGCGGTATTACGCATTGCCCCCTTCAGCTTGCCCTGAAGCAGCGAAACATAGTTGTCTTCAAGAATGACATATTTGCTTCGGGCTTCGTCATAGATGACCCCTTTCGAAATTGAGTCCCCGCTGACCATATATTTGAACTGTGCACTGGCACTATTATTCAATCCATTATCCAAGTCCTTATTCATCTTTGCGCCACACCTCCGGTATCCCTAGTGTACATAATACAAGTGTAATCCATACATGCTACGGTGCCTATGTATAGATGTCATGGGTTTTTGAGGTTCTTACGGTCCAGTCACTGGCATAACCATGCTCATATTCTATACAGTATAGAATCTTCCATAAGGAGGCGTCAGTTATGACCCAGGTTGTTGATTTCAGCAAAAGTTCAATATCCAGCTTCAGTCAATCGATTTCCATTCCGATCCTTGGGGCTCCTTCCAGCAATACGTTGACCCAATTCGGACTGGCAACAGCACAGGGCGGCAATGTGCTGCTCAATGCAACCGTCGGCGTCCAGACCACACTCGGAAATCCGGACCTGCTGTTTACGATTACACGTGGAAGCACCTCGGTTTTTACGACTCTTGCCAGTGCGCTGGACACCGGATTGTATGATCCGATCAGCTTTTCGTATGTCGACAGTAATGTACCAGCCGGTTATTTTGCTTACACATTGACCGTTTCGATTGTAAACTCCGCTATGCTGAATAGCGCAAATCTGGTGGGTCCTGTAGATTTTTCAGGACTGTCGTTGGTGTGACGCGATGAGACAACTTATAGATTTCGGTAAAAGTATTCCGTCGAGCTTCAGCCAGTCCGCTACGCTTCCTGTACAAAGTCTCCCCAACAGCACCATTCTGGGACAGTTCGGTTTAAATGTTGGCGCGAACGGTTCGGTATTGATTGAAGGCACGATTGGCCTGCAGAACAGTATGGCAAATTCATCGGATGTTATCTTTACGGTCGTCCGCAATGCGGTGGAGGTTTTTAGCCTGCGCTCCAGCGGACGGGATGCCGGTGATTTTGAAACTGTCCATTTCTCCTTTGCGGACAGCGGCATTGCTGCAGGTTATTACGGATACGCACTGACTGTGTCCGCAATCGGTGCGATGAATCAGCCGGTTATTGTTGGCCCGCTTATATTTTCAGGTTTGTCTATTCTGTAACTTTAGTCTGCTGCCGGAAAAGGTTCACCTCCGGCAGTTTTATTTTTCATCATCGGACAAAACCAAACAACATAAATATAAAGAATTAAAGGAGTTGAGAGAGAAGGGAGCTTGAACATTATGCCATTTACAACCGGATCGGTGTACAATCCGCCGGCCGGACTGAACCATATTGATCGTATCCGGGTCGCTTGCCTGAATGATTCGATTCTAGTGCCAATTAATATTAATTTGCAGATTTTTCATTTCCGCGGGAATTCGCTAACCCGGATTCCGGTAGGCGAGGCCTTATTCCAGGTTGATCCCCAGCAGCTTGTTGTCCAGACCTTTTCGGTAAATATTGCAGATTATTACGAAGTTCAGATCAACTTCTACAGTGCTGTTAATACCGTCATCAACGTGTTTGCATTGGACTCAGCAGGCAATTTGCTGGAGAGGATACTGCAGTCTGAACTTACATACATCGATCGGCTAACTATAATTTCTACTTGAACGGGGAGTGATACGAATTTGGCAAACGTCAATATTACTGCGGCACTGCCGGGCAATCATATCGAGCCTTCCATTGCAGTAAATACGCTGTCCCCGAATTTCTTGTGCGTGGTCGCGGTGGATGACAGCACAGGGACGGCTCTGACCGGATTCTACAGATCAACCGACGGGGGGCAGACCTGGTCGACGACGATTCTCCCGCAGGCTCCGGGGTATATGAGTGCAGAAGCGCCGACCATAGACTATACGTTTCCCAACACCTTTATCGTTGCGGTCCATTTTTTTAACGAGTTTGATGATGGTACGATTGCTACCTATACCTCATTTGATAATGGGGCTACCTTTAACCCGCCCGTCATAGTGCAGCAGGGTTTTGGTCTGTATATCCACAATGATGAACCCTTCCTGGCTGTGGACCGTTCGCCGTCCAGCCCGTACCGCGGAAATGCATATATTGGTTATACGCCTTTGTATGATCTTGCACAGAATGCAGCGATCTTCTTCCAGCGTTCCTTGGATCAGGGATTAACCTGGGAGCGGCCGCAGCGGATTTCCGATCCGCGGGGAGATCTTGAACGTGCGGCGCTGGTTGTGGGACTCGCGGGAGAAGTATATGTCGGTTATATTCAACTTGGGCCGGCACCGAAGTATGCACTAATCCGGGTATCCCAGGATGGAGGTGTTACCTTCAGTCCTCCGGTTTCACGCGGAGCTACATTAATTGCGAATACAGTTCCAGTGCCAAGTCCCCTGCCTGTGCCGAACTATGCTTTTCGCGTTCAGACGAACCTCAGCTTGGGTGCTGATATTTCAGCGGGACCGTTTGGCGGATTCGTATACGCAGTCTGGAATGATTTCCGGCTTGGCTATGCCGATATCTTCTTTTCACGGTCACCTGATGGTCTGCTCTGGTCTCAGCCGGTTAATATCACGGGAGCGCCCGCAGGCTCGCAGAATTTTTCGCCGTCGATCACGGTTTCACCGTCGAACGGGACGATTAGAGTCATTTATTATACAAACCGGATTGACGGTTTCCTGCTGGATGTATTTGTTGCAGAGTCGATCAACAGCGGCTTGTCTTTCACCAACCGGAGAGTGTCGGATGTGTCCACGAATCCCAATGGTACTTCGCCGACACCTGTTCCGCTAATCGGCGATTATATTACGGCTGCAACGATCTTCCCGAACACACTCGGAGCGGTCTGGAACGATACCCGATTAGGCAAGCAGGACGTTATTTTCGGGAATTGAAGAAGGAGGCCGGAATTCATCCGCCAACACGAAGCAGCAGCAAAACTCCGGTCAACCGGGGGATTTGCTGCTGCTTCATAATTATAGTGACGGTTACTTGCGGGTTGCCCGCAAACTGTCAGTCCGGCGGAGCATGGCCTGCGCAGATCTGGGCGGATCAATTAAGGGGATACCGTGCAAAAAATGGATAACCGTCCGTTCCATAATCCGGACACTGTTCTCCCAGGTCCAGCTGTTTGAATCAGCCTCTCCCTGTGAAGCCAGCCGGATTCGCAGCACATGATCCTGAACAAGCCTGATAATATCATCAGCCAGCCGGTTCTCATACCGGTAGGAAAGCAGGCAGTTTTCTTCATGTCTGGCATACTCCATATTGCCTCCGGAGTAGACAGTTACAAGTGCGGCTCCGCAGCGCATAGCTTCCAGTCCGGGCAAAGAGCCGCTGTCGAAAATACTGGAGCTGACAAAGATATCGGATCCGTTATAATGATAGCAGAGCTCTTCGTCATTCTGTGGGGTGAAGAAGCGGTATTTCCCGCTTGCTTTCAGCTTTTGTAAAGAATCCGAGCTGTAGAACTCGTCAGGCGGACTGATAAAATTAATATTCACATCCGGAAGATTCTGTTTAACAATGTCCAGCTGCCGGACCAGATAATCCTGTTCGCGGTGCCAGGAGAAACCGTTCTCGACTTTTCGGAGGATGGCGGTAATGTTCATCGGCTCCTGCAGCCTGTGGCGGATATGCCTGTTGCTGAAGCTGGAGCTGATGCCTACAGGTACAATGCTGCCCGTAATTCCATGGTTGAGGGCAATGATCTCCCGCTGCCATTCGGATAACACAATCAGTCTGGGAGTGGTATTGTAGGATGGGAAAGATACATTATTCTCCGGGAGGAACAACGGTTCATAACATAGAGAGAGGCGGACATGCATGCCTTTGCCATTAAGGCTTGCCGCTTCAGACACAGGCACAGTGGTGTAGAAATTGGAAACGATGATATCGCTCACCGGAAAATCAGATTCGCGAAGCACCGTGTGGTCGGTGCGGTGAACGGTGGAGTGAACCTCGTAAGAAATATCGCCCCCCGCCGGCATGACAATGACTACCTGATGACCCAGAGCGGTAAGACCATTGGTAAGCTCCACCAGCATCCGTTGCGCCCCGCCATGGCATAAGGTGAGAATGGGGAATGTGAACCTCATCGCTGATCGCTTCCCTTCTATATTAGCGCTGGAATGGCATTAATGCTTTTGTATACCATTTTATTCAGCAGATAGGGAAAAGTACCGGGGGAAGGTCATGCGTCTATTCTGAACAATGGGACAGGAGGAGGATTTAATTGAGTGAGATCATTACGGAGTGTATGAGAAGGCTGGATCAATCCTTGGGATATGTGGAGGCAGCGCTTGGCAGGCTGCCGGAAGATAAGCTGTGGCTTCGTCCCCGGCCGAAGATGAATGCCATCGGCAATCTCTGTCTCCATATCGCAGGAAGCGAACACCAGCATCTGGTGAGTGGAATCGGTAATTTGCCCACACGCAGGGATAGACCAGGTGAGATTCTGCAGTCAGGCGGGTATACGCGGGAAGAATTGCTGAGCTTACTGAGAATGGTGAGACAAGAAAGCTGGTCTGTCATCCGTAACCTGACTGCCGCGGATCTTGAGCGTGTGGTTACCATCACCTATCCTGAAGCTTCGGGCATGGAGGGCTACGACTGGAGCATCCAGAAAATTCTGATCGGTGCGGCGGAGCATTACGCATACCACACCGGTCAGATTGTGTATGCTGCAAAATGGCTGCAGGAGGAAGACGAGCATTTGTTGAACTGGAAGCATTATAACTAGTGCGTCACGGCCTATTTAGCTGCTGCGAAGGCTATGCAGCAGGGCGGCAGTCTCATTGAACACCGGAAGTGTGATTTCCTCCAGCGAGACATCAATCATCGGTTTATAGGTCTGAAGCTTGTTCAAAAAATCTGCGGTATGGAACAGCCCCCGGCCCGGTACGCCGTGACGGATTCTATCACCATCGTTGTAGATATCCTTCAAATGAGCCAGAATAATCCGGTCTCCGAACAGGTTGAAGGCGCTGTCCACAATTTCATCCTGCCTGTGAACGTCTTCACCGATCAGATTGCAGGGGTCGAACACGACTCCGATGGAGCTGGACGGCACTTCGTCCAGAATGCGCCGCATATGGGCCGGGGTGGCTAACGTGTGAGTGCTAACGCCTTCAATCCCTACAAATACACCCCATTTTTCCGCCTCCTCGGCCAATTCTTCCAGTGTAGCCTTGAAGGTCTGCCAGCCGATTTCTTCATATCGCTCTGGTGCAGAAGCCTGATAAGTGTTCAAGCCGCCGCTTTCGGTGGCTACCATGGGGGCCCCGAACTGCTTCGCATAACGCAGCTGCTCCTTGAAACGGTTAATCTCTGCCCTGCGTACAGCCGGATCGGGGTGGATGGGATCAATGTAGCAGCCCAGCACACCGATACGGATGCCGGCTTTGTCGAACTGCTCGCCGATATAATTAGCCAATCCTGGACTCAGCTTGCCCGGGGAAGTATCAATATCCTGAATAGCCTTGGTCAAGGCAAGCTGTACGAAATCAATATCATGGGCCTGCAGGGTTGAAGTCAGAGTATGCAGCGGCAGACAACCGGCGGTATGGGCCAAAGTTCCGAAGCGAATGAGAAACATCTCCTTTAGAATCGATAATTTCGTATTACCATTTATATTAATAACGCTTTCAACTTCTTGCAAGCGTAAAAGATTAGAGACAAGAGCGGCAGTATGGGGTAAATGCTAGTAGGAGGGATTCATAATGGAACTGGACAAAGCTAAGATTCCGGCAGAGCTTGCGGCAGGGGATTTGAAATACAGTGAAGCGAACGAGCAGCTGGTGAAAAAAAACTTCTGGCGCAAAACCAAAAAATTCGCCGGCAAAATTCCGTTTACCAAGGATGCAGTAGCGATGTATTACTGTGCTCTGGATGCCAAAACCCCGCTCTGGGCCAAGGGCATTGCCTTCGGCGCGCTCGCTTATTTCATCTCACCGCTCGACACCATTCCGGATGCCTTGCTCGGGCTTGGCCTTACGGATGATGCGGCAATCATTGCCGCAGCTGTGCGGGCCATTGCCGGACAGGTTACCGATGAACACCGGCAGAAGTCCGAGGAATTTTTTGACGATGGCAACTGATACAAAAAGAAGGTGCGGCTTAGTGCCTACACCCCTACATCTGCTTCATTCAACCCGCAGCTTTCCGAGGAAAGCTGTTTTGTTTTGTAAACTTCGCCCCAGTCCCGCATAAGCTTGATGATCGGTATCAGGGTTTTGCCGAATTCGGTCAATGAATATTCCACCTTCGGCGGAACCTGATGATAGACTTCCCGGTGCACCACACCGTCTTCTTCCAGTTCCCGAAGCTGGAGGGTCAGCATGCGCTGGGTAATCCCGGGGCAGATTCGCCGGAATTCATTAAACCGTTTCTTCTCATCCATCAGATGGTATAACAGCACACCCTTCCATTTCCCTCCGATAACGTCAAGTGTAAATTCTACAGGACAAGCAATTCCGCCTTCCGGACACTCGCCAAATCCGCCTTTTCTGTCACGCATGGAGCTTCACCTCAACAGTATCAATTTGTATACTACATAACAAAAATGTGCGTACTTCAAACTTTGATATATATACTTTATTATTATGCATGTGATCAAGACTGAGTCAAATAAAACTTTAACACGAATGGAAAGGGTGACCGGGATATGGGAACATTAAAAACTGAGGAAATCACTGCAGAGGTTAAAAAAGAAATACTGTCCGCCTTTGAATTCAGGCATGCCACTAAGGAATTTGACAGCAGCCGGAAGATCAGCGACGAGGATTTTCAGTTCATTCTGGAAACCGGGCGTCTGTCACCAAGCTCCTTCGGCTTTGAGCCCTGGAGGTTTGTCGTAGTGCAGAATCCGGAACTCCGCGAGAAGCTGCGTCTACATGCCTGGGGTGCGCAAAAGCAGCTGCCTACGGCCAGCCATTTTGTGCTGATCCTGTCCAGACAGCCTAAGGATCTGGCCGCCGACTCTTCCTTCATCGGAGGAATGATGCGGGATGTGCAGCAGCTGCCGCCTGCCGTCGCGGAAGGCAAACAGAAGGCCTTCGATACGTTCCTTAACGACGATTTCGGATTGAGGGGCAATGAGCGGGCTCAGTTCGAATGGGGAGCACGGCAGACCTATCTCGCCCTTGGCAATATGATGACCAGTGCAGCACTGATCGGTATCGATTCTTGCCCGATTGAAGGCTTCGACAAAGAGAAAATTGAGCAGACGCTGGAGGCGGAAGGGGTTTTGGATCGTGAGCATTTCGGAATTGCCTGCATGGCAGCATTCGGATACCGGATTCAGGAGCCGCGCGGCAAAACAAGACAAACAGCCGATCAGGTAATTCAATGGGTGTAATGTAGGCGGCAGCTGCAATTTTCGGGCTATATAAGAAGAAACCTCTCTATTGAAGCGGATACAGGTTAACTGCCGCTTACAGAGAGGTTTCTTTTTTGTGAAAATATTGAGAAGGTGCGAAAAACGATTGAAAATTTACTGAAAGGTCGCTAGGCTAAGAAGGTGAGCATTTTAGATGACGTTTTTCATTTCTAGATTGAAGGGATTCCTGCAACATGAAAATCATTCGTGTCATTGCCGAAGTCGGACTATTGTACGTGTTCTATTTGATAGGGGACTATCTGCAAAAGCTGCTTCATCTCCCGGTTCCCGGCAGTATCGTCGGGCTTCTGCTGCTTTTTGTACTGCTGCTGCTGCGAATTGTACCCGTAAAGCTGATTGAGAACGGCTCTTCCTTTATTCTTGCCTATCTTCCTATGTTTTTCATACCCGCAACCGCGGGAATTATGAATCATCTGGACATCTTCAGCGGCAGAGGGCTGCTGCTGATTGCCATTCTGGTGGTAAGCAGCGTGCTTACCATGGTAGTAACGGCCCATTCCAGCGAATGGATCGCCGGCTTGAGTGCAAGCCGCAGCAGCAGACGGCCCTATCGCGCCAGAGGGATTAGAGAGAAGGGAAAGGAAGCATGAGAATTTTGCTTGCTGCTGGGTTCGTTCTGTTCAATGTTGTGATTTATCTGATGATGGCCCTGCTTTACAAACGGTACCGTCTTCCCGTCCTTTTACCGGCACTGACTGCGACTTTTACGGTGGTTGTTCTGCTGCTAGGATTTCATATTTCCTATGACACTTATATGATTGGCGGACAGTGGATTAACCGTCTGCTGGGACCCGCTGTTGTGTCTCTAGCTTATCCGTTGTACAAACAGCGGAATGTACTCTGGGAGAATCTGCCGGCGGTACTAGGCGGAACAATAACAGGTCTGCTGGTAGGCATGCTGAGCGGGCTGCTGATGGCGGCCAGTCTCGGCTTCTCCAAAATCTATGTGCTCTCGATCCTGCCCAAATCAATTACGACTGCTGTGGCGATTCAAATTTCGGGCAACCTGGGCGGAGACTCATCTCTAACCTCAGTTTTTGTAATGATTGCCGGGTTCACCGGCGCTATTGGCGGTCCCTACATCATTAAACTGTTCAGAATCCGCAGCGAATCCGGAATCGGTATTGGGCTCGGAACGGCATCGCATGCACTTGGTACTGCCAAAGCGCTGGAATACGGCGAGCAGTCCGTCTCCATGAGCTCAGTTGCAATGACAGTATGTGCTATTGTCGGCTCTATCGTCGGTCCGCTCGTCGCCTGGATCATGTACCATTAACAGAATTGCCGGAGGTTATCTGCTAAGGGTTGACCCGCAAACGGATAACATTCCAGGAAGCTTTGGGCAGCAACGCGCTGACCCGCCCCCCTTCTGCTGAGGCATTTCCGCGATCATGCGGAAGTACGGTTCCCGGGTTCTGACGGGTGTTGGCTGCGTAAATATCCTCATGTTCCAGTACGGTATGCTGGAGCACAGTTGTTGCGCCGAAGCTGCGCAGATCCACAGCCAGCTCCAGGCCTTCGCTCAGATGACGGTTCACGGCAAATACCGTCACCTCACCCAGCTCTTCATTATAGACACTAACCGCTTCCAGGTAAGGAACGTCAGTGAAACTCTTAGAATCATATTTCGGACTGGTAATCAGAGGGTGTAGTACAGTTCCCCGGCCGTACACGGAAGCATGCATATAGGGGTAATAGGTTGTCTGTAGCCAGAGCGGACCGCCATTTTCGGTCATAATTGGTGCGATGACATTGATCAGCTGGGCGATGCAGGCCATCTTCACCCGGTCCGCATGCTTCAGCAGACTGATCAGACAGCAGCCAACGACCAGCGCGTCTTCCAATGTATATACATCCTCAAATTCCGGCGGTGCGATCTGCCACAGCTGTTCAGCGCGGCTCGTCCCCTGGGATTTCCATACGTTCCATTCATCAAGCGAGAGGTAGATTTTCTTCTTGCTTTTCTTTTTGGCCTTGATATAGTCACATGTAGCAGCTACACTGTCGATAAACTGGTCCAAATCCAGCGATTGGGCGAGAAAGTTTGGCGTATCGCCATCATTATTGTTGTAATAGGCGTGCAAGGACAGGTAGTCCACATTGTCATAGCTGAGATCCAGAACAGTTGCTTCCCATTCCGCGAAGGTGCTCATTCCCCTGCCTGAGCTGCCGCAGGCGACTAGCTCAATCGTAGGATCGACCCAACGCATCGCTTTGGCGGTTTCGTTCGCGAGTCTGCCGTATTCAACCGCTGTTTTGGCGCCAATCTGCCACGGACCATCCATCTCATTGCCGAGACACCAGGTCTTGAAGCCATGAGGCGTCTTATATCCGTGCGCAATCCGCATGTCGCTGTAGTAAGAGCCGGAAGGATGATTGCAATACTCGACCAGGTTTCTGGCCGCATCTATTCCCCGGGTTCCGAGATTTACCGCCATCATAACTTCTGAACCGACCAGTCTGGCCCAATCGGCAAATTCATTGGTGCCCACCTGATTGGTTTCTGTCGTCCACCAGGCGATTTCAAGAGAACGCTTTCGTTCTGCCTTGGGACCAACACCGTCTTCCCAATTATAGCCGGAGACAAAGTTGCCGCCCGGGTAACGGATGATCGGAACGTTAAGTGCACGTATAGCTTGTAGAGCATCTCCACGAAAGCCTTGCTCATCGGCTGTAGGATGTCCAGGTTCATAAATCCCGCCGTAAACAGCCCGCCCTAAGTGCTCGATAAACGAACCATATACCCTGGGGTCTACCTCAGCCAGCTTGAAATCCTTATCCACAATCATTGTCGACCGTATTGTCATCATCATATCGCTCCTTGTTGTAGAATTAATGAATTGATTAATTCGAAATTCTTTTTTATGATTACATAATACGTATTTAAAGATATTGTAGGCAATATAAATATTGAGGATTAATTAAATTGCTAATTCTGATAAGGCGGAGGGTTTAGGGTGTACTTAACAACTGATTCTGAATCTCTTAAGGTGTATGAAGCACTGGCCAGCGAGGTCCGTCTGAGGATTATCGACCTGCTGGGCACGGAGGAAATGCATATTAAAGAACTGGCATCGAAGCTGTACCTCAGCAGTGCCATTGTCAGCTCCCATGTTGCTAAACTGCAGAAAGCCGGCATTGTCAGCTCACAAATGAAAAGAATCGACGGAGGCACCTATAAATACTGCTCCCTGTCCGCCAATTTCCTGCAGATCAAGCTGTCCGGAACGAAGGGGATCGCCAGAAAAGTAGTGGAGGTATCCGTCCCCGTAGGCCATTATACAGATTTGCAGGCTTCACCTACCTGCGGGATTGCCACGACGGAGAAATTAATCGGATATTATGATGATCCGCGTTATTTTCTTGATCCGGAGCGGGTGGATGCTGGCATTCTATGGTTTGCCAAAGGGTATGCCGAATATAAAGTACCTAATTATCTGTTTATGGATCAGAAAGTCCAAGAGATTGAAATCTCGCTGGAGGTAGGCTCGGAGGCTCCTCATATCAATGAGAAATGGCCTTCTGATATCCTGTTTTCATTAAATGGACATGATCTGGGGAAATGGACCAGTCCCGGCGATTTTGGCGTAATGCGCGGACGCCTGACCCCGGCCTGGTGGAATTCCGATGTGAACCAATACGGTCTGCTGAAGGTGCTGCGGGTAAACCGGGGGGGGACCTACATTGACGGACAAAAGATTTCGGCGGTTACGCTGGATGATGTATGCTGGCAGCAGGATCAATGGACCTTCAGGCTTACAGCGGAGGACTCGACCCGAAGGCGTGGAGGACTGACGCTATTCGGCCGCGGCTTCGGAAATTATGAGCAGGATATTGTTTTTCGGGTGTATTATGAGTAGCGGGAGTAAGGCTGAACATCCTCCTGCAGAAAAAATGTTTGCGAAACAGTTCAACGGGTAACTATAACTAAGTGACCAAAAAACTGTTAAGCATGAGGAGGATTTCACATGACAGATCACATTCAGAACGAAGCGGATCTCCGCAATAAAGAGAACAAAGACGGCGACTCTCTGGCGGAACGCAAAAAAATGGAGAATGGCGTAGATATTGAGCCGGAAGCCGATGACTGGGTAGCCAAACCAGCGGAATCCGCTCATCCGGACCCGCTGCCGAAGAATTAAATAGGGTTAAGTCATACAGACTGTCCTGTGGGACGGTCTGTTTTTGTTGTGCGGGCTGTTAAGTATTGAGCAGAGTTTAGTTAATATTGTATAATCTACCTACGTACAACCATCTGTCTTCATTCTCCAGGATCATCGCAGATTTCCCAGGTTACTAAGCTATTGAACTTGCGGGGAGGTAATGAAATGCGTAGTCGGAACGAGAACGGCCGGTATAGGCATAAGCGAGGCGAGGCATTGGCCGGCAATTTCGAAAAGAAGTACGGATCGGATGTTGGTGTGCGCAGCGAGGTAAAGCTGGAGACGCTGAAAAGGCAAAGCGACAGCTCACCAATAACGCCGCTGCTCAAGGAACAGCAACATAAGGAGTGAACTCTAAGGTGTACCGCACTCAGTCTTTTAGCACAAAAAAATGTCCATGAAGCCACGATATTGGCTGCAGGGACATTTTTTTTTGATTCTTGGGATTACATAAATTGGCCTGCAGGATGGCATACTACCTCTCGGATGTACCTGATAACAATACTCGCAAATAGGGGGAGAATGGGATTAACATATTTCCGGTGCTGTCGCTGGATAGCCATACTGTAGTTATTATGTCGGGTCAATATTTTTTTTATTTTATGATCTACTCTTTCTTTGGCTGGGTGCTCGAGGGAGCATATAATCTCTATAGTCAGGGAAGTTTCCGCAAAGAGGGGTTTCTCAAAGGGCCGTTTAAGCCGATGTACGGCTTTGCTCCCCTATTGCTGCTGGCTGCCCAGATGCTGGAACTACCACTTCCGCTGTTTCTGGGGCTTGCCCTGATCATACCTTCGGCAGTTGAATATGCTAGCGGCTGGCTGCTGAAGTCAGCCTTCCATAAGCAGTGGTGGGATTATTCGTCAATGCCGTTTCAGCTTCATGGCCATATCTGTCTTAAATTTTCTTTATACTGGTGGGTACTGGCCACGGCTTGTATCTATCTTCTGCAGCCGTTGATGGAGCTGGTCTATCATCTTCTGGAGCCTGTTTGGGTACCGGGAATGCCGCTGATCATTATACTGTTCAGTGCTGATTTGCTATGGACCTTCTGGTCCCGGCGGCGCACCTTGAGAAGGCTGGAACTAGGAGAAGGCTGATACAAGACAAGATTATGCAAGACACAACACCAAGGGACATTTCTTAGCCGGCATGGCAAGGATGTCCCTATTTAGCATGATAACAAGGAAAAACGACCAGCTTTGTCAAATATAGTGAAGTAAACTAACGCAACATCAGCAGGAAGAGTTGTGAGAGGGTGGTGCAGTTGAAGATCGTTAAGGGTATTATTGTGGTCGAGACGCTGATTATCGGCGTTTTGCTGGGGTTGCTGCTGGCTGTCAGCCAGCCTGCTGCAAGAGATCAGCCGAATTTAATTACCCATTTTGACCAGACTGACCTGGATAGAGTCAAAGAAATGATTCACCGCTTTGAAGAAGGCCAGGGAGATAATCTGACATTCCTGCAATGGGGAATAGACAGCGGGCCGTTTATATATGACTTCTATAATGACGGACAGGTGCTGCACTTGATGGTAGACCAAACCAGGGATTACATGAGTGCAAACCCGGTAAAGACAGAATATGTCTGCAGAGCCATTGAGCTCACTGAGAGCGATGATTTCTATAAGGTTGAGCTGTCTGATTGCCGGAACTATCCCCCAGACCAGCGAATCCCGATGGTTTCCTTTCCCAAGGAGAACCTGTAATCTGTCCATAGATATAATCATATAATGAATGGAAAAGAGAGGGGAAGCGATCATGCCAATATCTGAATACTACCGCGGGCTGCGCAGCAAAGTGGGGACAGATCTGCTATTAGTGCCTTCTGTTGCGGCAGTCATACGTAATGAGGCAGGAGAGATCCTCTTTATACGTAAAGGCGGAGAATCACTCTGGGGAATGCCGGCAGGTGCAGTGGAGCCTGGGGAAACGCCGTCCAGAGCGGTCCGGCGCGAGGTTTTTGAGGAAACGGGACTCATGGTAACACCGGAGCGGATCATTGGCGTATTCGGCGGTGCAAAATATGCATACGAGTACAGTAATGGAGACCGTGTAGAGTATTCAGTTACTGTCTTTGAGTGCTCGATCGTTAAGGGTACGCCGAGAAGCATGGATGGGGAATGTGAGGAACTCAGGTTTTTCAGTGATAAAGAGCTTCCGCAGATTGCTATTCCCTTTCCGCCGGAGATATTCCGCCGGGAATCCGGTACAGTAAAAACGATTTTTGAATAAAACCTGCTGAAAGACCTCTGAATATACACTAGGCTGTTTAAGATTTAATATGAAGGGGGCAGAAGCATCAGACGATTACAGAGTGATAGTAATCTCATTACATACAGCTGTGCAGCACTGGTAACCATGGTTCTGGGTCTGAGCTCGAGAGCCTACTCAGAACATCTGCCGCGGTTTGTGGCAAGCCATCTGGGTGATGCGCTGTGGGCGGCGATGGTATACTTTGGTTTCCGGCTGCTGCTGGGCCGGCGCAAGCTGTACATCTCATTTGTATTGAGCCTTAGCTTCAGCTTCATGATCGAGTTCAGCCAGCTATATCAGGCAATATGGATTAATGAGGTGAGAGCAACAATCCTGGGCGGACTGATTCTGGGCAAAGGGTTTATCTGGGTGGACTTTATCCGCTATTCACTTGGGATTTCGGGCGCATACGTCCTTGACCGCTGCTGTCTCAGAAGAATACCGCCGGCATAATCAGCAAATTCAACCGTAAAGCCGGATTATTTTAATTCCATGTTGCCAGATTTGGAGATGAGATCCTGTAATGACCATGGTGAATAGCTTAATTGTGGTATGCCTGTTAACAATGATTATTAATACGGCTGAAACATTATCGTATTCGGTCCGCTATGCCGGGGTGAAGCTGAACAAGATCGCCATAGCTTTGTCTCTGACCGGAATTATTGTGCTTGTATCGAGAACAGCAAATATGATCCAGGCTCCGCTGACGGCAAAATTTGTTGACTATTCCAACAATGCAGACATAAGTTTTCCGCTCGGTAATTATTTACGGATTGTTATGCTGGCCTCTTCACTAGGCACATTAATCGCCATTGCGCTTTTCCCGACCTTTGTCGGCCTGTTTAGCAGAGTAATCTCCAAGCTGGAGGTGGAAGGCTCCCTTCCTAAGCTCCTGAGCAGCGTGACGGTAGAACAGCTTAAGAACACGCGCAAATATATCAAAAGACCCGGAATAAAGCTGCCCAGCTTCAGATATCTTGGAATTCCTAAGCGGTTTATCATCATGAATATCTTCGTTACCGGGTTCTATACCGTAGGGGTAATCTCTTCGCTGTATGCAGGGCATTTATCCCCCCATCTCCTGGCAACCGCTTCGAATGCCTCCGGTCTGATCAACGGACTGGCTACGATCGTGCTGACTATCTTTATTGATCCGCAGCTGGGAATTATTACTCACAAAGCCACAGAACAAGCAGAATACCGCGATCAGCTGGGTAAAATCTATGTGCTGCTGATGTTCTCCCGGTTTCTTGGAACATTGCTGGGCCAGCTTGTATTCATACCAGCAGCCCATTTCATCAGCTGGATGGTGCAGCTGATCTGATGAGGCCATCATTTAGTCGAAGCTTCAGCAGATGACGATGATCGCAGCAGGGATTCAATTCGGCAATTTGGTTTCGGCTAACCGGAGGGCAGCGGAAATCTTTTGTTCCAAGCTATTAATTTGGCTCAGCCAGGTACGGACTTCCCCCATTTTGGTACAAGAAAGCTTCATTGCTGCCGCTGCAGTGACCGCGTCTCCCGCCTTCACTGCGGCTTTATAGCGCTTGTCAGCCTCCGAACGTACATTCTGGATTTCACTGACCTGTTTATTACCGGCTGTTACCTGCTTTCTTAGGCCTGCGATGGGTGAGAGAGCATCTTTGGCCGGCTTATTTCTTGCTGCGGCGGCTGCCTTGGCTACGGTAAGCGCGGTATTCTTGCTTTTAATCTCCGCCCGTGCTGCCGTTACTGCTGGTTTCAATTTATTGCGCTGCAAATCCAGGGCTGTGACAGACTTGAGATTACCCGCTTTGAGCGCGGCGGCGGACTGTTTGCCCAGCGACGAATATTGCTCAAGCAGCGCGGCATGCTTCTTCTGCACCGCTGCCGCTTCTGTCTTGAGACGGCTCAGAAGCGCCTGATCTGTTGATTCAAGCCGGGCATTGATGGCAGCAAGATCACTGATGTTCTGCTTGCGGAGCGCCTGATTGCGCTTGCTCTCCGCCTTGACTGTTTCCTGCAGGCTGATGTAGCTGCTGTACAGTTCATTAATCTGGTCCAGCGCCTCATCCCAGCCGGAGGCTGCTGCGGCCTGGATGCTGTTCCCTGTGAGGAGCGCCAGAAGTACTAGTAAACCGGTAAATCTTCTGATACCATTGGTGATCACATGTTTAGCCATTTCAGTCAACTCCAGTCCTAATATTGTTATAGAGCGCAAAAAAGCACCCCCAAGAAAGGCATCAATGCCTGTCCTGCGAGGTGCTTCTCCCGCTCAACATGTGTAATTGTTATATACTATAGCTTGAGATTATTGGGAAGTCAAGGAATAAAGGAACATTAGTTCGTTTGATCAATTCTAAAAACTTCCAGATTATCATTTCCAAGGATTGCCAAATATATGTTACAATACTAGAAGGACTGTGAAATATATATCGGATACAACTACATAATGAGTAACTCCCGTATATTGAAATGGGATCATCAATGAGCCAAAGGAGGCGGATATGAATCAGATTCAAGATCTACCCTATGATCAAATAGCTCTTATTACTGGGACCTCCAGCGGCTTTGGATTGCTGACTGCGCTTACCTTGGCGGCAAGAGGATATCACGTGATTGCCACGATGCGTGATCTGGGCCGCAAAGAAGAGCTTATCCGTCATGCTGAGGAAGCTGATGTGCTCAATCGGATTCATCTGATGACGCTGGATGTCACAGATTCGGAGTCCATTGAATCGGCTGTTTCAGCAATTATGGACCGGTTTGGCAGAATTGACGTGCTGGTTAATAATGCAGGCTTTGCCGTCGGCGGGTTCGTAGAGGAAGTAAGTATGGAGGAATGGCGTCACCAGATGGATACGAACTTTTTCGGGCTGGTTGAGGTAACGAAGGCTGTACTTCCTGTGATGCGCCAGCAGCGCGGGGGGAGCATCATCAATGTCAGCAGTGTCAGCGGATTAATCGGCTTTCCCGGTTATGCACCCTATGCCGCGTCCAAGTATGCTGTGGAGGGCTTCAGCGAAAGTCTGCGCCAAGAATTGCTGCCCTTCGGTATCCGGGTCATTCTGGTCGAGCCCGGCTCCTTCCGCACGTCGATCTGGGGCAAAGGCATTGACGGAATCCGGACAAGTGAAGATTCACCGTACAACAAGCAGCTCACTGAGGTGCTTCGCTACTCCCGTCGGACCGCGGAAACTGCACCCGATCCCAGGCAGGTGGCTGAGCTGATCGGAAAGCTGGTCTTCATGCGTGCACCTAAGCTGCGTTACCCCATCGGCAAAGGCTCCAAGGTCCTGAGTATTGGCAAAGCGCTGCTGCCCTGGAAGACGCTGGAACGGTTCATTGCCAAATCCCTTTCGGGAATGAAATGACCACTCAGCGAAAGCTTAAGCTCTTTTACTGCACACGCAGATTCATTGCCAAATTTCATGAGTTTGCCTAAAATGAAGGTTGATGGATTTTGTATATGAAGAATTGAGGTGTGCTATGCCGGATACAGTAGGACTACATATCTGTTTTGATGAACAGGGGCGTGAGATTGAGGTGCTCGATGTGACTCCCGTGGCGCAGGATAAATACAGGATCGAGGAGACACCGATTTTCAATCCGTGCATTACACTGGGAGATATTATCCGGGTAACAGAGAAACAGGGCATTTCGTATTACGTGGAGACAGTGCAGAAATCCGCTTACCGGAGATATGCCTGGCTGCTCAGCAAAGAGGCGGCAGGTTCCCCGGAGATCAGGGAGATGAAGCAGCGGGTGAAGGAGAACGGCGGAAAATGGGAGCAGATCTTCGGCGGTTTGCTCGTTATCCACATGCCCAAAAATACCGTGATCGACACGGATGCGGAAATGTCGCGAATACTTGCAAAGTTCGAACTCTAAATATAGATAACCGAGGTGGCAAATGAAAAAATTTCTGAAGCAGTGGGTTCCAAGTATCGCAATTGGTATAATCCTGTCCTTATTTATCCGTTCTTATGTTGCTGAAGCAATGAGGGTTCCGACCGATTCCATGGTTCCTACGATAAAAGTGGATGACCGGCTGCTGGTAGAGAAGATGCTCTGGCTGACCACGCTGAAGCATGGCGATATCGTTGTGTTTAATCCGCCGGTCGCCGGTGATGAACAGAAGAAATATGTCAAACGTTTGATGGGCCTTCCGGGTGACACGATCGAAATTAAAGACGGTGCCTTATTCAGAAACGGTGAAAAAATCAATGAGCCTTATCTAAAAGAAACCATGAACTATACCTTTGGGCCGGTTACTGTTCCAGAGGATCACTATTTTTTCCTTGGCGACAACCGGAATATCAGCTATGATGCTCATTTGTGGGCGAATCCCTTTGTAGCCAAGGATAAGTTGATTGGTAAAGTAGTTGCCGATGTGAACGATCTTTTCTAGAACCGTATTAGCCTGTAACCGGGTAATCTACAACAACGACATTTTCGATTATTCCCTCTAGCATAGCCACAAACGCCTGGTGGGCCGGATGCGGCCCATATTGACGTAGGGCTTCCTGATCTGTAAAGGTCACGCGAAGCCCCAGCGTATATCCATGAATATTCCCCGTTTCCTCTGTCACATTTACTCCTGCCGTTAATCCGACAATCCCTGGTATCTGTTCCTTCAGCCTCAAAAGTGTCTGCACCAGCAGCTCTTCTGTTTGCGGTTCATAATTACTGTTGAATTTAAAGACAACCAGATGCTCGTACATAAGAATACCTCCTCAAAGTTACAGCTTAGCGTTCATTATACAATATAACTGAAACATGAAAGGATAAGACATGACAGATCCTGTCTATGTAACAAGAATCAAACCTCCGATAGCCCTTAGAACGATGCTAGGGGTGCTCGTAAGTATCATCATTCTTCTTCTATCTTTTTTTTAGGAGTCCAGGAAGTACTATCCGCCCACATGACACATGGTATTATATTCTGATCGTCTGTCTCATTTTCTCTACTTTGTTAGAGGTGTATTTGATATTGCTGGCGCTCCGGAAGGCAACTGAAATGAAGTGGAACAATGATACTTTGCAGATTCATAACCGCACGTTCTCTGCATCAGAGATCAAGTCTATCCATATTGATGGTCCTTTGGTAGGGATTTTGCCGGTGAATACTAGAATTGTCCCGCTCAGACTATGTTTCAGGTTCATGGATGACCGGACACAAGCGATACAGAGTCTTCATGCCTGGGCCGAAATGAATGGAGTCAGGCTGAAATACGGCAGATTTGTGAAATGGATGTAGTAATATTCGAAAAAGGCGGCTAAAGTAGGGATTCATTTGAACTACTCCGGGCAGTGAATGCGACTTTAACCATATTGTCACTATAAGGGCATTTGGCTATGATCAATTTACACAAGGAATATTATTTACTCAAGAAGGAGTGCTGCAATTTGAAAGTTCATGTCACAGATCTAAAACCCGGCGATTGTCTAATGACTGACACTTTCAATAGTGTGGGCTTGCATATATTGCCCAGCGGGACCATTGTCCAGCGTGAAGAAATCTCCCTGCTGATCCGGCAAAGAATAGAGTATGTAGCAATTGTAGCCCGCGAGCTGCCGCAAACCATTGAGGAGCAGAGCCATGGTCTCCATGATGATTTTGATCAGGTGATCATGAATTATGAATCGACTTTCCTGGAGGCTCTTTCGCAGGGCAGCTTTACACCAGACCTTGTAGATGCTACACTGCAGCCGCTGCTGGAAACATTAGATAAGCAAAAGGATGTTGTATCCCTGCTGCTTCTGCTGGACCGTGAGGATGTTGACACCTACCAGCATTCGCTGCAGGTTGGCCTGCTGTCTTATTATATTGCAACATGGCTTGGTTACTCCAAAGAGGAGCGCTATAAGATCAGCCGTGCCGGCTACCTGCACGATATTGGCAAAAGCCAGGTGTCATTGTCCATCTTAAATAATTCGGGATGGCTAAATGCTGCCGAGGAAGAAGAATTAAAGCGCCATACCGCTTACGGTTACGATATTATCCGGAGATCCATGAAGGATGAAGCTACGGCACTGGTTGCGCTGCAGCATCATGAATATGAGGATGGTTCGGGTTATCCGGCCAATCTCCGCAAAAATGATATTCATCCCTATACTGAAATAGTTACTGTCGCTGATATCTATATGAAGCTTACTACGTCCAGGCTGAACCGGCCGAAGCAGGGGCTTGTGTCCGTGCTGCGCCAGGTGCATGAAATGGGCTTTGGCAAGCTGAACGGAAATGTAGTGCAGGCTCTTACAGGGCATTTGCTGCCAGGCTTTGTTGGCAAGACGGTGCAGCTCAGTAACGGGGAAACGGGCACCATTGTAATGAACAACGCTCTGGATATCTTCAAGCCGCTGATTAAGGTGGATGAGGATTATAGGGATTTATCACGCGAGCGCAGTCTGACGGTTGATGAAGTTTTTATCTAGATCATCAGGTTGTCATATAAGCAGCAATTTTGTGTATAGGCTATCTTCACGGAGCAAGAGTGAACCGTGGAGATGGCCTTTTTACATTATGCTGAATTTGAATTCCCTCTGTGAAATGGGCTATGATTACATCAGAGCCGGCCTATTAAACGGCTGCAGGAAGAGGAGAAATGAATATGAATACGAGCAACCAGATAGAGAATTTCAAGCAGCTTAAATATGAACTTACCCGCTTTATGATGATCTATAAATTCGCCCTGGAAGAAATAGAGACGAAGATTGAAATTCTGAAACAGGAGTTTCAGATGCTCCATGACTATAGCCCAATTGAACATACGAAGTCCCGCATTAAATCTCCTGAGAGTATTATGAACAAAATGCTTCGCAAAAACAGCGAGCTCTCGCTGCCAGCCGTACGGTCCAGTATTAAGGATATTGCCGGACTCCGCATCACCTGCTCGTTTATTTCTGATATCTATCAAGTCAGCGAAATGCTGCAGAAGCAGGATGATCTGAAAGTGCTTCAGGTAAAGGATTACATCAAGAATCCGAAGCCAAACGGATATCAGAGCCTTCATTTGCTGGTCGAAGTGCCCGTGTTCCTGTCGGATTGCACAGAGATGGTGTGTGTAGAAGTTCAGATCCGCACTATTGCTATGGATTTCTGGGCCAGTCTTGAACATAAAATTTTCTATAAATACAGCCAGTCGGTTCCTGAGCATCTGACCCGTGAGCTGAAGAATGCAGCGCTCAAAGCTAATGAGCTGGATCTGCAGATGGAGCGTCTGCACCGTGAGATTAAAGAAATTAAAGATGCCCAGGCCGATGAGAAAGTGATGGAGTTCCAGCGGATCATGATTAACAATCAGCAGTTTAATCTGCCGGCTAACTTTATGAAGCTGCTGGGTGAATAATCATAGTCGAAACCTTCGGTCAGCGTATAGCATGTAATTATCACTGTAAGGGGGATGATTCATGGCAAGGCAGGCTTATATTACGGATCTCGATGGGACGCTGCTCACCTCAGAACAGAAGCTTACGGACTACACAATTCAAGTAATTACAGCAGCAATGGAGAAGGGGGCGGTTATCAGCTTCTCAACGGCCAGGGGCTTCATTAGTGCAGCCAGTGTAGTTTCGGAAATTGCCTGGAAGTATCCGCTTATTCTTTATAATGGCGCCCTCATTTATGACGGGATGTCCGGGAAGGTGATAGACGGATACTGGCTGGATCACTTTATTTCTAAGGAGATTATCAGCATCGGGCGGCAGCTTGGCGGGATGACCCCATTTTATTTCTCGCTGGATGAAAATGACCGTGAGAGGGTGCTTCATGAACCACTTAAACGCATGGGAGATGTTGTGTTCTTTAACAGCCGTCCGGGGGACGAGCGGTTTCGGGAGGTGGACAAGCTGGAATGCCCCGCAGAACACCGGACTTTGATTATCACTTATATCGGCCTGCTGGAAGAGCTTCAGCCTGTTCATCAGGCGGTGCAGCACAGATTCGGAGATAAGCTGCAAATCCACTTCATGAAGGACTTATACATAACAGATCACTATTTCCTGGAATTCAGCCATCCCCAAGGCAACAAAAGCGATGGACTCAAGTTGTGGGCGCAGCATATGGGGCTTGAACCGCAGGATATTACTGTATTCGGTGACCACTTGAATGATCTGGGACTGTTCGCTGCCGCCGGAACAAGGATTGCCGTACAGAACGCCCAGCCGGAGATTAAAGCATTGGCACATCAGGTCATCGCCTCAAACAACGAAGATGGTGTAGCCAGATTCTTGGAGAAAACTTTGATGTTCAAAAAGGAGCTGATACCAGGTGAGTGAGCAACAGGTTCGTGCAATTACAGTAGATCAGATCGGATATTCCACATACGGGAAGAAAATCGCCCTGTTTACCGGTACGGAACATTCATTCCGGGTTGTGAATTCAGAGACGGGAGCGGTAGTATTCAAGGGGGTATCTGCTGCCGCAGCAGACGATAAGGCCAGCGGTGCCAGAGTTCATGCTGCTGACTTCTCAGCGGTTACTGCTGCTGGACGGTATTTCCTTGAAGCTGGGGACGGGGCGGTTTCCGCAACTTTTGACATTGCCGATAAGCCTTATCAGGAGCTGCAGAAGGGATTGTTGAAAGCCTTTTATTATTACCGCTGCGGAGCCGAACTAAGCGGGGGGTATGCCGGACCTTGGGGACATGCTGCCTGCCATCTGGCAGAGGGAACCGTAATCGGTCAGCCTGAACTGAAGCTGGACAGCAGCGGAGGCTGGCATGATGCAGGGGATTACGGGAAATACTCCGGTCCGGGTGCCAAGGCTATCGCAGATTTGCTGCTGGCCTATGAGTTATATCCTGCTGCGTTTGCGGGTGATTTTACACTTCCGGAAAGTGATGGGAAGATGCCGGATGTGCTGCTGGAGTGTAAGGTAGAGCTGGATTTTTTGTTCAAAATGCAGGAAGCTGGGAGCGGCGGGGTCTATCATAAGCTGACCACGCTGAACTTTCCCGGTCTTGACGTTATGCCGGAGGATGATACGTCAGAACTGTTTTTCTCACCGGTATCCGCTGCTGCTACAGGAGACTTTGCCGGAGTAATGGCGATGGCAGCAAGGATCTATAAGCCATTTGATGAGTCCTATGCAGACCGGTGTCTTAAAGCAGCGGTTGCCGGCTGGCAGTGGCTGGAGCAGCATCCGGAGGAGCCGGGCTTTAAGAATCCGCCGCAAATTACAACCGGTGAATACGGGGATGCCGAAGATCATGACGAACGTTTCTGGGCAGCAGCTGAGCTGTACCGGACAACAGGCGAAGAAGTCTACCATAAGGCTGTCCAAGCGTTATCCAGGCTGCCATTTCCCAAATTCAGTCTGGGCTGGGCGGACATGGGCGGTTATGGTACACTAGCCTATCTGCTGAATGGTGAGGCACAAGGAGATGTGGCATTATACACCTCCCTTAAGGAAGGGTTACTTGCGGAAGCGGAGCAGCTTGTCCAGGTGAGCAATTTGGATGGATACCTCATTTCCCTGCGGGAAGAGGATTACATCTGGGGCAGCAATATGCTGGTGATGAACAACGCGATGCTGCTGCTGGCTGCGGAGCATTTCAGTGGAGAGGCCCGTTATGCCGATTGTGCACTGGACCATCTTCACTATCTGCTGGGCCGCAATGTGCTGGATATCAGCTATGTGACCGGTTTCGGTGACCGTCCGGTATTGCATCCGCATCACCGTCCGTCTGTAGGCGATCATGTGGAGGCACCAGTTCCCGGACTGGTGTCCGGCGGGCCTGACCGCGGATTGCATGATGAATATGTCCTGCAGCATTTGCAGGGTAAGCCTGCAGCGCAGTGTTTTGCCGACCATGAACTCAGCTACTCCACGAATGAGGTTACGATCTACTGGAATTCACCGGCTGTCCTGGTGGCGGCTCGGTTTAATACACGGGTGAACTATGGGACGATATAAAGTCATCAGCCTGGACATGTTTCAGACATTGGCAAATATTCAGGACCGCAGGGCATATGTATGGAAGCCTATTTTGCAGCAGGATTATAGTGAGGAACGGGCTTTGGCGCTTGGAAGCATGCTGCTGAGCAGCTATCATATGTTAGCTTCTGAGATACGAAATAATGGAGATTTTTGGACCAGTAAAGAAATCTACTCCCGCAGCTTTCAGCTGGTTTTCAAGCAGTATGGGGTGGACTTTGATTTCCTTCAAGCAGTGGAAATTCTGTTTGAACAGCACCGATTGTCCACGTTATATGAGGATACGGAGCGTTTTCTGCAGCGGATATGTGCTAAATACCAGGTCTGCATAGTCAGTGATACTGATGAGCTGATGCTGCCGAACTTTTATCAGAACTATCCGGTCACCTTGTTCACATCGGAAATGCACAAGTCCTACAAAAATGACAGCCGCAACATAATGTTCCAAGAGGTCATTACCCATTACGGCGTAGAACCTGGGCAGATTATCCATGTAGGAGACACAGCATCAGATGTGTTAGGTGCGGCAAGAGCGGGGATTACCGCCTGCTGGATCAACCGGGACAAAGCCGATTGGCAGCATGCGGTGAAGCCGGATTATACAGTAACAACCCTAGATGAGTTATATGAGCTTCTATAAGGCGGTTAAGCTGATAACTCCATTAAAAGGAGGACAAAGTAGATGAGCAGTTATGGTGAGGATGACATGGAGCACCTGAGTTACCCTATTGGAAGATTTGCAGCGAAGGAAAACCGGACGGCAGAAGAACGGAATCAGGATATTCAGATGATTGGCCGGCTCTCAGCTGGCTTAAGCGAAGCCGTGCGCCCGCTCACATCAGAGCAGTTAAACACCCCTTACCGTCCTGGCGGCTGGAGTGTGGCACAGGTTGTTCATCATCTTTCGGACACGAATATGTTCGCCTACCTTCGCTTTAAGCGGGGGCTTACGGAAGATGCACCGCAGATTTCAACCTACCGGCAGGACCTGTGGGCGGAACAGAGCGATTATCTGGAAGAGCCAATAGAGTCTTCACTCCGGCTGATGGAGCATCTGAACCCGCGGTTCATGACCTTGCTGGGTTCACTGAGTGAAGCTGATTTTGCCCGGATTTTTGTGAGTGCAGGCCTCGGGACGATGAGCCTGGATACAGCAATACAGAGATATATCTGGCATAACAGCCACCACATTGCACAGATCACCTCACTCATCAAGCGGAGTGGATGGTAATGTACGGACAAGAGCAAGCGGAGCAGGAGTCACTCCTGCCGCTTGCTCTTTTTCTTTTGCAGATGTATATAATCGTGTCTTGATCAGCCCCGTCATGCAAAAAATGGAATTAAATTCTGTATGTAGATTCTCTTTCTTTATCGTATATAATTATACCAAATGGGCACAGGTACATAAGGAGGTCGGATAATGCCTACACCAAAGAGAGCAGAAACCAAATCAAGAATGAAACTCAGCCTCACTTTGCTGCTAATGGCGCTGGTGACAATGGTGTTTCTATTGACAACTACGATTCTGCTCATTGGGTCATACCAATCTAAGAAGAAATCACTAATAGAGACAACGCTTAATTTGAATTATGCCAATGCGGAAAGAATGAGTAAAACGGTAGATTCGTTGTTCCGTTCAATGCGCAGCAGCCTGCTCTTCAGTGCGGATCAAATCGCCAGTATGGAGGCATCGCGGCCTGAAGATATAGATGCTTATCTTGATTTAATGCGCCACAGCAGCAACTACTTTAATTCCATTATTCTGGTTAACGAAAACGGATCGGTATTGAATAATTCACCGAAAACGCTGGGTATGGTGGGGAAGAGAATTAAATCGCCCCAGGTTCTGGAAGCTCTCCGGCTAAAGAACTCCTATCTGTCCTCACCGTATACATCGTCCACGACTGGCAGGATGCTTTTTTTCATGAGTGAACCACTGTATAACAAAGACAAACATTATCTTGGACAACTGGCGGGTACGGTCTATCTCCGGGATTACAATATCCTGAATATGATCTTCGGGAACAATAATATTGATGAATCCGGTTCGTATTATTATATTGTCAGTGCTGAGGGGCATGTGCTGTTCCATCCGGACGTAAGGCAATTAAATAAGGATATCAGCAGTAACGAGGTCGTCCAGAGGTTAAAGAGGGGTGAGAGCGGAAAAATGCAGGCGCTGAATACCAAAGGGGTATCCATGCTGGCCGGCTATTCGGCGGTTCCCGCCAATGACTGGGGAGTTGCCGTTGTATCGCCAGTTCATGTCATTCAGGAACAATTGCTGGCTCATTTACGCAAAATTCTGGCTTATACGGTCATTCCATTCGTTATTTTGCTGCTCAGTGTGTTCGTCCTTGCACACCGCTTAGCCAAGCCGTTCGTTGTTCTGGCCGACCTTGTGAACAGAATCGGCAAAGAAAATGTCGAGCTGCCGGAGCTCAAACCTCATTGGAACAGGGAAGTTGATCTGCTCACCAAAGCGGTAGTAATGGCCTGGACGGACATCCAGAAGCAGACTGATCAGCTGACCCAGGATGCGATGACCGATCTTCTGACCGGTCTTACAAACCGCAGAGCGCTGGATATCAGCATCAATCAGTGGATAGCCGCCCGGGTACCTTTTTCCGTAATCGTTCTGGATGTGGATAAGTTCAAATTCGTCAATGACACTTACGGTCATTTGGCTGGTGATGAGGTGCTTAAAAGCGTTGCTGAAATCCTTACTGCAAGCATCCGTCCCGGCGATATCTGCGCCCGTTACGGCGGTGAAGAATTTGTCCTGCTGCTTCCCCGGACGAAGCCAGATCATGCTTATACAGTGGCGGAAAGAATCCGTAAAACACTGGAAAAAAGTGAAGTTCCCCTACCGATCAAAGTGACTTCCTCGCAGGGAATTGCCCATTATCCCACACACGGACGTACCCGGGAAGAATTGCTTGGACACGCAGATGAAGCTTTATACTCCGCCAAACATACTGGAAGAAACCGGACAGTTATCGCGGGAGAGTAAGGAAATGGAGCATCTTCCCCGGGGAGGATGCTTTTTTGATGCGCCCCTTGAACCAAGAAAATTATCACCTGGACATAGGCGAATACATATCTTACTTCAGAACGAAAAAAATGGGCTCCGAAGAAAGGAAGGATTCGCGTGACTTTAAATATGGATTACACTTCCCCCAATACTCAATTCACCTTTGATCTGAACTGCAGCACCTTGTTTAAGAAGGATGACTGCAACTATATCAACGTTATGGGGATTAAAGAGCTGAATACGCTGGATAATACGTCGCTGCTTGATATTTTTCTCAGCAAATCAAATGTGGTCGAACCGCATTATCATCAAAATGCCGCTGAGCTGGTCTATTGCATCTCCGGTGAGGCAGTGGTTTCCTTAATTAATCCGTTCACGGGGGAACTGCTGCATTTTCCGATTACACCGGGCCAGGTGGCTAACGTGCCGCAGGGCTGGTGGCATTACGAAGTTGCAACGGTAGATTGTACACATCTGCTGGCTATTTTTAATGCTCCAACACCTCAGGTCATTCTTGGATCGGATATATTAAGCAAAACACCGGCCCGTGTACTGGCCCATACTTACTGTCTAAATGAGGCTATGCTGAAGGAGACACTGGCTCCGTTGAAACCTATGACGTTCATTGGCCCTCCGGCGGATTGCTGTGAACCGTCAAAGACAGCCGCCGAAAACGTAAAAGGAGCCATGATAGCTCCGGTGAATATGGCTCCAGTGAATATGGCTCCAGTGAACATGGCTCCGGTGAACATGGCTCCAGTGAATATGGCTCCGGTTATGGCTACAGCAAATATATCGCCATACATGTATCAGCCGGCTCCGCAGAGCTTCGGATTCCAGCCTATGAGTATTCACGGCTACTATGGTCAGCCTTATGTTCAGCAGCCCTACCGTCAGCAGCCGTATGCTCAAGACTATCCAGCCTATCCGAGCGCAGGAACAGAGAACGAGTAGGATCAGCTACTGTCAAAGAAAGCCTCCCGGGAACAATCCCGGGAGGCTTCTGCTTCTAGGACAGGCGGACAAGCACCCGGCCTCTAATATTTGAATTTAGAATATCTTCGAGTGCAGCAGGCAGACCGGCCAATGTGATCTCGCGGTCAACCAGTGCTTCGAGCACCTCCGGCTTTAGATCCGTTGCCATCCGCTGCCAGATGTCTTTGCGTTTCCCGGCAGGACAGGACACGGAATCAATACCCAGCAGGCTGACCCCACGCAGGATAAATGGCAGCACTGTTGTCGGAACTGCCGTGCCGGCGGTTAGACCGCTTGCAGCCACAGCGCCGCCGTATGCGATCTTGCTCAGCACAGCTGCCAGCGGACTGCCGCCTACAGAATCTACTGCTGCCTGCCAGAGCTGCTTGTCCAGCGGCTTCAGAGCACCAGTGCCTACATCCTCGCGGGAAATGACCTCATCTGCTCCTAAAACCTGCAGATACCCGGCTTCGTCTGTTCTGCCTGTGCTGGCAGTTACCTGGTATCCTAGTTTGGCCAGCATCGCTACTGCCGCACCGCCAACACCGCCTGTTGCTCCGGTGACGAGTACCTTGCCTTTATCCGGCGCAGCCCCGTGATCTTCCAGCGCTTGAATGGACAGCGCGGCGGTAAAGCCTGCTGTCCCGTAAATCATTGCTTCCCGCAGGCTAAGACCTTCCGGGAGGGGGAGAACCCAGTCGGCGGGAATTCTAGCATATTCACTAAAACCGCCAAAATGGGACACGCCAATACCATAACTGGTGGCGATGACGGACTGGCCTGCCTCAAACCGGCTGTCGGCCGAAGAGATTACTACCCCTGACAGATCTATGCCGGGGATAAAGGGATAATTCCGCACAATATTTCCATTCGGAATGCTGGCTAATCCGTCCTTATAGTTTACACTAGAGTAAGATACCTTGATCAGCACCTCACCTGCAGGCAATTCTTCCATTGCCACTGGCTTGACCTCTACTGAGAAAGTATCTGTCTTGTCTACAACCAAAGCCTGAAAAGTATTTGACATTTGATGTTCCGCTCCTCATCCGGACTGTATTTATAAGCCTGTTATATATTAATTATTCTGACCGGTCAACTTTTTTATTACCATGATATAATACACATCATATATGTTGAACTTAATCAATGATTGTTTTACATACCTACTATCATGGAGGTCCTATGGTACGTTACAAGAAGTCGGAAGAGAAACGCAAGCAAATTTTGTATGCCGCCTTTCATTCGCTCTCCGAACGCGGCTACGACGCAGTGACCCTGCAGACCATTGCCGATAATGCAGAGGTCAGCAAAGGGGTTGTCCATTATTATTTTGAGAATAAGGAAGCGGTTCTGATTGAACTGCTCGAATGGCTGACCGGCAAAATCTCTGCAAAGGAGCAAGCAGCGGTAGCAGTGCAGAATACGGCTACCGGCAAGCTGACCGCCTATATCAGCTCCGCCTTCCCCGGCCCGGACCAGAACCGTTCCTTTTACCGCGTCTATTTGGATTTCCTGGCGAGAGCCAGCCGCATCCCGGTCTACCGGGAGATTAACCAGCGATTCTATGACAGCTGCGCAAGTATCAGTACGGAGATCCTGAGTCTCGGACAGCAGGAAGGGATTTTCGCAAAGGACCTGTCCCCGGATACAACAGCACCCGTGATCCGTGCGATCATCGACGGCTGTCTGATCCAATGGTTGATGGCGGATAAGGACGAGCTGCACGGGTTGTATAAGGACTCCTGTTATGCGGCCATTATGAAGGTGCTCAGCGTGTGAAAGCTTGCGAATATCCAGAGAGAGGATAAATATTCCTGCGGAAATAGTTACAATTTTGCAGGCAATTATCTTTGTGAATATGTTAAATTATGGGTTGATATGGTGGTGATTCTCATTATGAAATCTCTACCATTATGTACATTGTGTGAACTGTAGTATAGTAGATATAGAAAATTTTGGTCTAGGAGGCCTGTCTATGTCTATCGCTACTACAATGATTATTCGCCTGGAAATCCGCAAATCGGTTGCTTCATTTGGTGATGTAGCTTCAGCGCTCGCAGCAGCGGGCGGGGATATTGTAGCTATCGACGTTATCCGTGCCGGGAAAGAGTTGACCATCCGCGACATTACTGTAAATGTACAGGATGCGGCTAACGAAGAGATCCTTACCGTGCTCTCAACCTTGCCGGGGATCAAGGTCATCAATGTATCGGACCGGACATTCCTTGCCCACATCGGCGGCAAAATTGAGATAACCCCTAAGATGCCGATCAAAAACCGTGAGGATCTGTCGCTGGTCTACACCCCTGGTGTGGCCCGTGTCTGTATGGCTATAGCGGAAGACCCCGGCAAAGCCTATTCCCTGACTATGAAAAGAAATACGGTAGCTGTTGTTACCGACGGAACGGCAGTACTCGGTCTCGGTGATATCGGCCCGGAGGCGGCAATGCCGGTTATGGAGGGTAAGGCCATGCTGTTCAAGCAGCTGGCAGACATTGATGCTTTCCCGCTCTGCCTGGACACGAAAGACCCGGAGCAAATCATCAGCATCGTGAAAGCGGTTTCCTCTGGCTTCGGCGGAATCAATCTGGAGGATATCAGTTCTCCGCGCTGCTTTGAGATTGAACGGCGGCTGGCTGCTGAGCTCGATATTCCCGTATTTCATGATGATCAGCATGGTACGGCCGTAGTCGCATTAGCCGGATTGCTGAATGCACTGAAAGTAGTAGGCAAGGAGCTTGCAGAATGCAGGATCGTTGTTGTAGGCATCGGTGCAGCCGGTGTGTCCATCTGCCGTCTGCTGCTTGCGGCGGGCGCCGTGACAATTTGCGCTGTTGACCGGGAGGGAATTCTTAACAGGGAACAGGTATACAGCAATGCAGAATGGCAGTGGCTGGCCGGAGCGACCAATCCGGAGGGGATTACAGGCGGCTTAACGGAGGCCATGCGCGGAGCGGATGTATTCATTGGGGTATCCGGTCCGGGTGTGCTGACCGTGGAGCAATTACGAAGCATGGCCAGTGATAACATCGTATTCGCGATGGCCAATCCGTCTCCGGAAATAGAGCCTGAGCTGGCGGAGCCTTATGTCCGTGTGCTGGCGACAGGCAGAAGTGATTATCCGAATCAGATCAATAATGTGCTGTGTTTTCCGGGGATTTTCCGCGGAGCACTGGATTGCAGGGCCAAGGCGGTTAATCTAGAGATGAAGCTGGCGGCAGCACGGGCCATTGCTTCGGTGGTTCACCACGACGAGTTGAATGAGCAATACATTATCCCGAGTATTTTTAACGAAAAAGTAGTCGAGCAGGTACGGCTGGCTGTAATCAAAGCTGCTGTCTCTACAGGTATGGCCCGCCGCATTCCACCGGATATCTCTGAGGAGGGCTAACCCCGCTGCGTGAAACGGGATACGGATCTGGAGGTATAGATGAAGAGCAGGATTCATATTATGGGTGCTTCGGGGGCAGGTACGAGCACGCTCGGGCATGCGCTGGCCGGACGGCTGCCGCATGTCCATCTGGACAGCGATGACTATTATTGGGAGCGGAAGTTTTCGAAGCCGAGTGATATCCGTGAGAGGCTTAGCAGGATTAAGTATGATCTGGAGCATCAGGAGCCATGGATTCTATCGGGGGCCGTTTGCGGCTGGGGAGACGGGCTGCGCTCATATTTTGATCTGGTCATCTTCTTGTGGATTCCCCCGGAGCTTAGGCTGGAGCGGCTGAGAGCCAGAGAATTCGCACGTTACGGCGAACATAGTCTGCCGGGCGGAAGCAGGTACGAGGATGTGCAGACATTTCTGGAGTGGGCCAGTTTATATGACTCAGCAGGGCCGGGGGTCAGAAGCCGGGCGCTCCACGAAGCCTGGATGATGGAGCTTCCGTGTCCGGTTCTGAGGCTGGAGGGTGATCAGTCCGTCGAAGAACGGATGGAGGCTGTGCTGAGCTATTTATCCTGCGGAAGAGAGGAGTAAAGGCATGAGGAAGATAGTACTAATGCGTACATTGCTGCTGTGCGGACTTATGCTCATACTGAATTCCGCCTGCAGCAACGGAACCCTTTATCATACTTATACTTTTTCCGGAGAGGGCAAGCACTGGTCAGCAATCTACAGTGAGACACTTACAGAGAAACCTGTCTACTCAGAAGGGAAAGCAACGCATTACCAGCCTTCCAGTGAGTATACCTTCCAGCTTGCCTACAAAGGGAAATCTGGGGATCTGAAAGAGATCAAAAAATTCACCTTCGGCTTTGATGCGGTTGGGCACGGGTCCAGTCAGACGATGGAAGGGCCTTTAAGGGTAGAAAGTCTTCGGATGCAGGGGACTGGCGGCGGATTGGTGGGCCGGGAGGAGTCAGTCATTAAGGTGAGTGTCGATTGGGACGGACAGAGTGAGCAGTTTGAACTGGTGACAGATGGGACTGAGCTCAAATGAGAATTGGTCTGGTCAGGCATTTTAAGGCAGAGCATGTCCCGGTGCGGGGCTGGATCACAGGTGAGCAGTTTAACAGCTGGGTAGCAGATTACGATGCAGCCGGCATCCGCCCGGCACAATTCATGGATGATGCACAGCATTGGGACTACTGCATATGCAGCGATTTGCCGAGAGCCGTACATACTGCCCGCCACATCTATTCAGGCGATATAGCACTAAGCGAGCAGGTAAGAGAAATTGGAGTGGCGGCAGTAAAGCTGTCCGGCTTCAAGCTTCCTGTAGTTTGTTGGCTGGTTATAGGGCGGCTGTTGTGGCTGGCTGGTCATCCCTCGCAGCCGGAGAGCCGGCGGGAAACTTTGCAGCGGATTAATACGGTTCTGGACAATTTGGAGGCTGAGCCGCACAGGACGAACGTGCTGATCGTAACCCACGGAGCATTCATGAAACAGCTGGAGCGGGAGCTGCAGCGCAGATCTTACATCGGACAACGGATGAAGCACCCGCGAAATGGACAGCTTTATGTATATGAGAAATAATTCAAACATGCAGGAAGCAGGAGGTATAGAGTACAGATGGTGTCTATTAAAGAAATTGAGGCAGACTCGCTCCCGGCCTTAAATGAGCTATATGGTGAATTGACGGGTACAATGGCGGATCTAAACAAACTTACCAATGCTTTTGCGGCAATCAAGGCAGACAGCCGGTACATATTATTAGGTGCTTATGTGGACGGGGAACTGCTCGGCTCCATCATGGGGATCATCTGCCAAGATCTCGTAGGAGATTGCCGGCCGTTTATGGTCGTTGAGAATGTTGTTGTCTCCGCGCGGGCCCGCCGCCAGGGTCTGGGCAAACAGCTTATGACCGCCATTGAAGGCATTGCCCATGAGCGGGATTGTTATTACATCATCCTGGTCTCCGGTGAGAAACGCAAGGAAGCCCATGTCTTCTATGAGAGGATGGGCTACCGGGATGAGAAGGTTGAGGGCTACCGCAAGCATCTGAGCTCACATTGAAGTATGTAATGGAGCCCATACTTAGCCGTGAAGTTCTACCAGGGAAGCTGATTCCGTTAACCGGAGTCAGCTTCCTGTGCTTTTGTAATGCCTCACGCCGATGCGCCAGACCAGCAGTGAGAGTCCCAGGAATACAGCTCCGGCGGGAAGCGAGAGGAAGCCCAGCCACTGCGGGTATTTCCAGCCGCATACTGTAGCCGCCGGATAGAAGCTGATGAACAGCATCGGGAGCACAAAGCTGAATACGGATTTCAGCGCCCGCGGCATATACGGCTCCGGACACCGGGTAATCTGGTAGCTGGCATTGGTCAGCAGATAAATCCAGTCGAGTCCTTTGATTGTGAAAAATGCCAGACCCGAGGTCAGCACGAATACTCCGCAATACATCAAGCAGCCTCCCGCCAGCGCCATCGCCAGAATTCCGAGCCTGCCGGGCGTCAGGGGGATGCCAAGCTCCCCAAGCGCCCAGCCTGCCGCACAGATTCCGGTGACAGGCCGGACCAGCCGGTGCAGATGGAATCTGGAGGCGGCAACCTGGACGAACAGGGAACGGGGTCGGAGCAGCAGCCGGTCGAAATCCCCGGAGCGCAGCAGATGCCACGGGAAATAGTCAAAGCCGCGGCAGAGGCTCTCAGCGAGTCCGAAGGAAGCCACTGCCAGCGAGTAAACCAGAATGATATGGGCAACGGTCCATTCGCCGATATTGCCAAAGCGGGAGAACAGCAGGACGGTGGCAATGGGGTCCGAGACTACAACGATCAGGACTTGAATCAGCATCAGCCACCAGCCCTTATACTCCATGCCGGACAGCAGATGCATCCGCAAATATTTGAAATAGATCTTACCTTCAGCGATCATTTGTTAGTCTCAACCTCCCTGGACGATAATACTGTTCAGTTTGCGTTTCATGATGAGCCGGCCGGCCGCAATGAAGAGCAGGCTCCAGATAAGCTGCAGGCCAATGCCGGGCAGTGCGGCGGTAGGAGCCATGCTCCCTATATACAGCTGTACCGGAATATCTGCAAACCCTCCAAATGGCTGAAGGTACAAGAAGGTCTGCATGAAATCAGGCCAGAGCCGCAGCGGAAGATAAGTACCGGACAAAATGCCGCTCACAAGTAAAAGCATATAGGTCGGCCCGTCCCCCCAGGTAATGTTCAACCGGATTGCGGTCACGAGCATGGCAAATGCCGAGCATAGCACAAACGCCATGACCACAGAGAGGATGAAACAGAACAGCGCGGTGAGTGAGGCCGGCCCGCCTAGTGCATATCCAACCGGCATTAGCAAACCGGCAAGCACGGTGGCCAGACTGCGGATCCACGAGGTGCCGAGCTTGCCGGCCGAGCTTTTGACGAACCAGTGAGTGTAAAGGTTCATGGGCCGGCACAGCTCGATACCAACGTCTCCATTGTTGATTTTGCCCATGATCTCGCTGTCGATGCTCATGCTCTGCAGCACAAACAGGCCTTGGGCCAGCCACACATAGGATATCGTCTGCGGAAGACTCAGCCCGTTATTGTTCCACGAGCCATTCTCGCTGTATGTATAGAACACGGTGAACAGCACACATTCCAGAAGCGCCCAGAATACCCCGACCACCGTGCCGGAGATTGCGGATACACGGTACTGCAGCCCTTCGGCCATCCTTATCCGGAAGAGGGAGCTGCAGGCCCGGCACGTATTTCTAAAATTCATTATTACACCTCCTGATAGATGAGCATATAGACATAGTCAATCCGCCAAAACCGGCTTAAGTCAGGGCTAAATCATTGTACATGGCGGCAATCATCGCGTCAGTGTTGACCTTCATGACCACTTCAGGCGCGTATTTCTCCTGCAGGCCCGAGAGCCTTCCGTCATAGAGCAGCTGGCCGTGCCCGATAACCATAACCCGCTCACATAGTGCCTCAATATCATCCATATCGTGCGTAGTCAGCAGCATCGTGACCCCATACTCGCGGTTCTCTTGCTTCAAAAAATTGCGCAGCGCCAGCTTGGATACTGCATCGAGTCCGATGGTCGGCTCATCCAGAAACAGAATTTTGGGCCGGTGCAGCAGTGCCGCCACCAGCTCACAACGCATCCGCTGTCCCAGCGACAGCTGTCTCACCGGCGTTCTTAAGAGCGCTTCCACACCGAGAGTTGCTGTTAACTCCGATAGCCTTATCCTATAATCTCCGGGAGGAATCGCATAAATATCCTTCAGCACGTCAAAAGAATCAGCCACCGGCACATCCCACCACAGCTGCGACCGCTGGCCGAAGACGACGCCGATTCTGGATACATGCTCTACGCGGTGCTTCCAGGGAACTTTGCCAAGGATGGTGCATTCGCCGCTGTCCGGTGTCAGGATGCCGCTCATGACTTTCACAGAAGTGGATTTGCCGGCACCATTCGGACCGATGTAACCCACCAGCTCGCCTTCGGCGATATCAAACCCGATACCGCCGAGCGCCTCCACTGTGGTTACATTCCGCATAAAGGCTCCCTTTAGCAGCCCCCATTTTCCTTCGGGCCGTTTGTACACTTTAAAGCTTTTGCGGATATCTCTGAGACTGATTTGCATTTTTACCGCCTCCTTCGTGCAGAAGATCATATCATCATAAGGGGAAGGGAATACAGCGGCACTAAGCATTCTCTAGATCCTTTGCTGCCAGCCCCAGGGGGGAAACCATTTATTTTCTTCGTTTTCCATAAAAATGCTTGCTATGTTGACATTTCCGTGCTATATTAATTTTATAGTTAACGCAAGGAAAACTGATGTTTTTTTACATATGTATCCCAAATATAACCTTTACGTACCGGTGATCAATTCACCGGTATTTTTGCGTTTTCTGACAATTGGATTACAAGTTGTAAGGTATCTATGGTACTATTTTCGTGACTGTATATTTTTGGAAGGAAGGCCGTATAGGGAGGAATACGGTATGATTACGCTTAGAAAAATCACGCTGGACAACCGGCGCGCCATATTTAACCTGCAGGTTTCAGAGGATCAGCACTCCTTCGTGGCATCCAACCTGTCCAGTGTAGCCTCGTGTTATGTCCTTGCCACCAACGGGGGACATCCGTTTCCGTTTGCTATCTATGCAGATGAACAACCGGTTGGTTTTGTAATGCTGACTTACGGTAACACCGGATACGAGCTCCCGTCCATTGCAGACGACAGCTATTGCATTCTGCGGCTGATGATTGATGAGCATTACCAGAACCGCGGCTACGGCCGGGAAGCTATGGAACGAATTCTGGAATTTATCCGTACCTTCCCGGCCGGGCCAGCAGAGTACTGCTGGATTCAATATGAGGCCGACAACCTGGTTGCAAAAAGGTTCTATGAAAGCTTCGGCTTCCGTGACAACGGTGAAATCTGCGATAATGAGCCGGTAACGGTATTACGGCTCTGAATTCCGGCAGAGATTCCATACCTGCGAATATGAACTTGCCGTAATGCAGTTTTATACTAATTTTTTACCACCGGTCCTGCAGCCGTGTGTGATACACTGGACACAATTATTCAATTAAATTTTAAACATTGGAGGCCCATGATGCAGACATTTTTTTGCTATAACTGGATGGTCCGGGAAGAATGGTATAAATGGTGTGAGGAGCTGAGTGAAGAGGAGCTGCTGCAGCCGCGGGTCGGCGGGGTTGGCGGGATTCTAAAGACGCTGTTTCATATCGCCGATGTGGAGTGGAGCTGGATCATGGTTATGCAGGGCAAACCGGATTTTCAGGAGGATTTTGCCGATTATAATACGCTGGAAAGGGTTAGGGCACTTGATGCGCGTTTCCGGCCGGAGGTGGAAGCGTTTGTCCTGGCGTGGAATGAGGGAATGGAACGGAATATTTTTAAGGATGTACGCCAGGACGGCTCGGAAGTAACCGATGGCTGGGGAGAGATTATGCGCCATGTCATCGCCCATGAGATCCATCATATCGGCCAGCTGTCAATCTGGGCCAGGGAGCTCGGCAAGGCGCCTATTTCGGCCAATCTGATTGGCCGCGGGCTGATGGACACCTTGCCGGGTAAGGAATAATCCTGAATAGTGCAGGGATTCACAATTCAGGTGGAAACCACAGGTGACGCAGGTCTACCCAGCCCTGGCTGTTAAAGGTAACCCCGCGGACAGAGGGCAGATAGGCTGTTTCCGCCGGCTTCTCATACAGGATATGCAGCTGATGCTCATGCCTCAGGCTGTCTTCTATCGCCTGGAAGCCTGCGGCGCGGGCCTTCGGATCCTGTTCGCGGGCAATGATCTGGAGCCGTCCTTCAATATCAGCCCGTGTTCGCGGCTCAATATGCTGCACCATCGTAGAATACAGGTCGAACAGTCTGAGCTGTTCATCCTGATCACGGAGCAGGGAGAAGACGATCAGATCAGCCAACAGTCGGACGGGGCCTTTGAATTCCTCAGGGGAGACGGATAATACATTGCATGAATATCCGCGGTGCGACAGCTTAACGGCAACGGCCTCGGCATCGCCGGCATACTGCGGGATGGTTGCGATTTGCAGTGCCGGCGTATCGGCATGGTGCTGCTTCGGCCCCTGCGCCGCGGCTCCTTCATGTAAACAGGAGAGTACATCTGCACGTAGCAGGGGATCGCTGAGCGGTCCTTTTTTTTTCGTATTGCAGGTGATGAATTTCCGCACAGACGATTCCGAATGTATCCGGCTCCAGACAGCTGAGCCTGCAGTGGCAGGGTTCGGGATGATATGAAACGGAGAGCTTGTCTCAGCCGCAGCCGAAGCGATGTCCCACGGGACATAGAGAATCTCCACCCGGTCGAGGTGAGCCCGTCCCTGGAAATAATATGGGAACACTTCCAGCGCGCACATATCCTCGTTCATCTCCACCAGCTTAAAGGGCCCGGTCCCCGCCGGTCTGCGCCCGAAGCTGCCGGCAGGTGTTGTCTCCAGATCACGCGGGACGATGGCGGCCCGGCTGGTGCAGAGGAAGGGAAGGAACAGCTCGTTCGGTTTCTTCAGCAGAAAGCGCACCGTAGTCGGGCTGAGCGCCTTGACTTCCCGGATCTCCTTGAAGATGTTGCTGTAAAGCATGCGCTGCGAAGTATTCATCATCCGCTCGAAGGAGTATACGACATCCTCAGCTGCTAATACCTTTCCGTGATGGAACAGTACATCCTTGCGTAAGTGAAAGGTCCAGACCGTCCGCTTCTCATCCGTATCCCAGGCATGGGCCAGTCCGGGTATGATCCTGCCTTCTCTGCCGCTGCGCGCCACCAGACCGTCAAATACGTGGCTGGAAACAAAGGATTCAGCCAGCAGGTTCATATACAGCGGATCCAGGTTGTGGAGGTGCTGCGTTACCGGAAGCCGCAAGGTATCAATCCGTCTATCACTGCGGATCTCGGAATGATGCCCGAAATAGGCCAGCAGCCAGCCCTGCAGTGTATCCTGCAGTGAGGAGGAGCGGGCATATCTGCGGATACCTTCAATAGTGCTGCGCATATCGCTGCTGCTGATTGCCTGCATCATGGACTGGAGCGCAATCTCTTCAGCACCCGCCAGGAACTTCAGCGAAGAACGCCGCCCGCGTCCCCGGCTTGGCGTCCAGCGGATCCAGCCCTGTTCAGCCAGCTTGTTAATCACATTTAGGGCATTCCGGTGAGTGCAACTCAGGGTATGCGCCAGCTCGTCCAGAGTAACCGCGGCTTCCTCCGCTCCTCCATGCTGCGAATGCAGCTTCAGAAATTGGCTGTGCAGCTTCACGGCAGGTAGCCTCCTTTTATAAAATAGGAAATGAACTTGGTTTTTTTTCTCTTTTTCTTCTTATTTTATCAGCTAGAATCAGGATATGAAAGTGATCAACTGGAGGGATTCCCATGGAAGAGAAAGGCCCTGCTAACCCGAAGACTGCGCTTCAGGCACTGGCTGCAGCCTTTATACTGGCAATTGTGCATCAATATTTGTTCTTTGGCCATAAGCCCGGTGTTTCATATCCCATCTTCGTGGCCCTGTTCTATGGCTTTATGCTCTACTATGCCAAAGATCGCCTGCGTCCGCCTACGTGGTTCAGCTATGTCTGGCTAGGTGCAATTTTCCTGCTGTCTATGACGTTTGTGCTGTTCTCAAACTGGTTTTTCATTGCACTGAACCTGCTGGTGCTTCCGGCGCTGATTCTGTTACATATGACTTATATGCTCAGCTACCGCAAGCCTTCCTGGAGCCGATTCAGCTTGATCGGTGCAGCGCTGGAGCATTTTTTTGCCCAGAGCCTGAGGCATTGGCCTACGGTATTTGCCGTTATCAAACAATCAAGCGGCCGCAGTATCCAGGGGGAACGCAAGCAGGTGATCATCAAGGTATTGATCGGACTAGCTTTTTCGTTTCCGCTTCTGCTGGTAGTGGTTTCCCTGCTCTCTTCGGCAGATGGTGTTTTCCATCAGGTGCTTAATCAATTTCCTGATCTGCTGGAGCGGATATCGTTCGATGAAGGCTTTGCCCGTACGCTGTGGAGTGCACTGCTGGGAATGGGGTTGTTCGGTTATCTCTGGGGTTTCGTTGCCCCCCAGCAGAATAAGGCGGCTCTCCAGCAGAAGGAAGGGAAGGCTGATGGCGATGGGGATGTTGAACCTATAAGCTTTACCCTTGATCCGGTCATCATCACGACGGTTCTGACCATGATAAATATTGTTTATGTACTGTTTGTTACGGTTCAATTCTCTTATCTGTTCGGTGCCTGGGATGGTATTCTGCCGAAGGACAGTACATATGCCGACTATGCCCGGAGCGGATTTTTTGAGCTGATGCTGGTGACGGCGATCAATTTTGCTATCCTGCTGCTGTCATTGCTTGCTCTCGGGAAGGCCAAAGCCAGGCTGCAAACCTTCATCCGCATGCTGCTCTATATTATGGTGCTGTGCTCGATAGTGATGCTGTATTCGGCCTATTCCCGCCTGGCACTATATGAAGAAGCCTACGGCTATACGCAGATCCGCTTTCTGGTCCATGCGTTTATGATCTTCCTTGCGCTGCTGCTGGTTCTGGCCTCAGTTCGGATAAGCCGGGCACAGTTTCCGCTGATGAAATGGTACATCGTGCTTGGCCTGTTCGCCTACGTGATCATGAATTATATCGGAATGGACCGGATCATCGCCGGCCAGAATATAGCCCGTTATGAGTCCAGCGGGAAGCTGGATACGCACTATCTGATGGAGTTGTCGTGGGAAGCTGTTCCGAAGCTGATTGCGTTCAGTAAACAGGAAAACGGCTTGCTCGACCAGAGCCTGCGGGAGAAAAGGTCTGAACCATCGCTAGACGCACAGGAATGGCCTTCCTTCAACATCTCTACATACCGGGGGCAGCAGGCGCTTGAGCGATATCTCGGAGCGCAGCAGACGCCTTAAGGGTACATTCTTCCTGAAGACAAAGGGTTGTGTTACAGTTAATACAATTGGACAGCGGTCCTTGTGTAGAAGGAGGAAGGTTGGATGCAGTCGATCATTGACCCGGAAGTAGTTCATAAGCTTGCCGAGCAAAATGGTCTCCGGGAGATGTTCAGCAGCGGTGTTATTGAGGCGATGGAGCTGCGAAGGTATGGTGACGGGGAGGCGGTCTGCTCGGTTGGTGACCGCCTGGAGAGCATGTTCATTCTCGTGCAGGGGAAGCTGAAAATTCATACGCTGCTGCCGAACGGGAAGTCTATGCTGGTGAGGTTCGCAAGGCCGATGTCAGTGATCGGGGATGTGGAGCTGCTCCGGCAGTATCCAGTCAAAAATGAAGTTGAATCTGTAGGCGATAGCCTGCTACTGGTGGCCGGTCGGAAGATGCTGCTGAAGGAGCTGGAGGAGAACACGGTGCTGCTGCGTTTTCTGATGGGGGAGCTAAGCCACAAGATGTATACGCTGGGCCAGACCTCTGCCCTGAATCTGCTCTATCCGGTGGAGAACCGGTTTGCCAGCTATCTGCTGTCCTTGTTCGAAGATAATGTCGGAGGCCAGCGGGTTGAGGAAATCCGCACCTCCAGCCTGACGGAGACCGCGGACCTGCTCGGAACAAGCTACCGCCATCTGAACCGGATTGTGCGGCGCTTCATCGAGGAAGGGATTATTGAACGGAAGCACGGCCGCCTGAGCGTGCTGAATAAAACCCGGCTAGCCCAGCTGGCTAACGGGAATTTATACGAATAGCTGATAATGGATTATGCAATGACCGTCGAGTCCGGCCTGGAGCCGCTCATGACGGTCTTTTTTTGCCGTTTTTTGGGCGAAGTATATTTTCAGCTAATGTTCAGCTTAAGCTTAAGGCTATTTAAGGTCCATTTAAGGCTAAGGCCGTAGGATAAAGCCAGAGGAAATGTTTAGCATTAGAACGGAAGCGGCAGGTCTGCTGCTGCTGAGAATGGAGGGCCGCACTGGGGTGTAAGGAATTCAATACATAACAACAGCATCACAGATTACATAAGAATGGGGAGAAAATAGTTATGTTCAAAGGAATCCGCGCAAGAATTTTAATGGGCTTCGCTGCAGTTATTCTCGTATTTATATCCGCTATAGCCGGCAATACATTTTTTCAGGGTAAAGCAACGATGCTGTCTGACCAGATCAACCGCAACTACAGCAAGCTGACGCTGGTGCAGGAGCTGACCGATAACATCCGTACGGCGGACGGGCTTGCCGCCAGATATGTGATGAGTAATACGGATGGAGACAGAACGACTTATCTGACCGCCTATGAGGCGGAGATTCCGGAAATCACAGCAGCCATCACGGTGCTCAAAAATGCCGGATTAAATGAAGCGGAGCTGGCAGGGATTACAGAGCTGGAAACCGGATGGAGCACTTATTTGACCACGCTGGAAAGTGCCTTCGCTCTGGCTAAGGAAGGGAATTTCCCGGCTGCGCAAAAAGAGTTCACCAACCTCTCGCTTGATTCAATCATAGACTCACAGCTGGTATTTGAGAATATGCTGAACGAAGAGATAGCGGCTGAGCAAAGCCAGGCGGAAGCGCACCGGGGTTCTGCATTGGGCATCAGCTTAGGGGTAACAGGCTTCTCTGTACTGCTGGCCGCGGTCATAGCACTGCTCCTCTCGCAGCGGATTCTGAAACCTATCCGTGATGTAAACGGGCAGCTAATGGAGATTGCAGACGGGGAAGCGGATCTGACCCGCAAGTTGACGGTCCGCAGCCAGGATGAGATTGGAGAGATGGCCCGTCACTTTAACCGGATGACGGATAATCTTGGCAGCATCATCGGGCAAGTCAGCCAGTCCGCGAACAGCCTGGCCGTATCTTCCTCCAAGCTTACCTTGGACAGCGGAATGACCGCAGCAACTACGGAACGGATTGCTGATATTATGGGCACTGTCGCTTCCGGTACGGATAAGCAGATGAATGATCTCCAGACCAACATGACGACCATTCTGGAGATGTCCGCCGCGATCCAGCAGATCGCTGCAAGTGTGCAGGATATTTCCGATGCATCCCTGCGTTCCGCAGATTACACCATTTCCGGCGATGAATCGCTGCAGGCAGCCTCCCGTCAGATGGCTTCCATCAACCGCTCGATTCAATCGCTGTCCCAGCAGGTGCTTGGGTTCGTGGAACGTTCACAGGAAATTGGCAGTATCGTGGACGTGATTAAAGGGATTGCTTCACAGACCAATATGCTGGCCCTGAACGCAACTATCGAAGCGGCGCGTGCCGGAGAGCAGGGCAGAGGGTTTGCTGTTGTTGCCGATCAGGTACGCAAGCTGGCAGAACAATCGGGTGAATCCGCCAGCCTTATTGCCGGAATGGCGGCCAGCATTCAGACCGATGCCGCGAGTGCGGTGAAAATGATGAAGAGCAGCATGAGCGAGGTAGAGGAGGGAACCGGAATTATTGAGCAGGCTGGCCGTTCCTTCGGTGAAATCCGCATTTCGATTGACACGCTGGCCGGGCAAGTACAAGAGGTATCGGGAGCGGTGGAGGAAATTACGGCAGCTACGGATGAGATTGTGGTCTCAATCCGCAACGTAACAGAGATCTCAGAAACAACCGCCTCCAATACACAGCATGTCTCCGCAGCTTCTCAGGAGCAGATGGCTTCGGTCGAACAAATCGCCTCCTCAGCAAGTAACCTTAGCACAATGGCGCAGGGTCTGCAGGGTCTGGTAGCAAGATTTAACGTAGCTTAGCAAAATAAAAGATAGAAAGACCCTGCCCGACGGCAGGGTCTTTCTATTGATCTCGTTTTCCCCGCAGATATTTCAGGTCTTTAATCAATCCTATGATAAGAAAAACAACCATCAGCATCAGAGTTATTGGCCCCGTAATTAAGACAAACCAGAAGATGGTCCCGCCGTTAAATGCTGAAAGGCAAAATAAAGAGAAAAGATGAATATTAAAGATCATTAACGGATAATTCAGCCAACGTAAATAGGCTATCCGTTTCAGGCTTAGGATACAAAAGAGAATATAGACGGCCAAGGGAGGCGTTGTCATTAAGAAATAGGGCAGGATTTGACCGTCTTCGGGCATGCTTGCTTCACTAAAAAAACCATGCCGGTTTCCATATGGCGTAGCTACGAAGAAAAAATAAGCAATAATCGCAACAGATGCCAGCAATACGTAAATATCCATATTTTTTCGCTTAGCCGTCATAAATCAGCCTCCAATACTTTAACATATTCGATGCACGGCCATAATGTCCTCTCAGACAAAGCTTTCAGCTAATATTGAAGAGGAGGGGTTCACACGTTGCATAAACCAGTAACTTCTTGCTATTCTGAGAAATAGTAACAGTTTGATCAACAGCTTTTATTCAGTATCCACAATATTATCGGGATTGAGGGAAACCAGGTGAACAATGATTACATGGCGCGTATTCAGGCTGTTCTTCAGTTTATCGAGGAGAATTTAGAACAGGATCTGACTCTGGATAGGCTCGCTGAGGTATCGAATTTTTCGAAGTTTCATTTTTCCAGAATCTTTTCGGCAGTCATACATAAAACGCCCATGATCTATCTTACGGAGAGACGTCTGCATCACGCGGTTACCTATCTGACTGCAACGAATAAAACGATGCTGGATATTTCATCGCTATGCGGCTTTACTTCCGTCTCCAGCTTCAATTCCTCATTCAAAAAGCGATATAAGACCACACCAAGCGCAATGAGAAGGTCCATGCAGGAACATAGCAACATTCCGTTAATCCCCGGCAATAATCAGGAAGATTTGTCCCTCTCGAAAAATTATGATTTGAGTAGCAAAAACAATAATAATTTTCTGAGGAGAGTGTGGGATATGAACATTGAGGTAAAAGAGCTTCCAGACTATCAGGTAGCATTTGCAAGGCACATTGGCAGCTATCTTGAAACGTATAAGGCTTGGGAAACACTCGGCAAGTGGGCGCAGGAGAACGTTATACCGCGGGAGCAATATTTTATCGGAATCTCTTTGGATGATCCAAGTGTAACCGACGAACAATTCTGCAGGTACGATGCTTGCATCACACTTCCGGAAGGATTCTCTGCAGAGAGCGGTTCGGGCATTGAGTTTAAAACGTTATCCGGCGGGCAATATGCCCTGTACAAGTTCTATGATACGATCGAAAAATTAGCGATTGCTTACCAAAGCGTGTACGGCGGATGGCTGCCTAACAGTGATTTTGAACCGGATGACCGACATGCGCTGGAGTTTTGTATGAATGATCCATATGCTGATCCTGAGGGCAAGGCGAAGGTTGATCTTTACATCCCGATAAAGCGTACCCTACCCTAATCTATCATTTACGTTTAGAATATAAGGAATTAATGTAATGGAAAGTGAGCTGAAACAGATGATGAAGTCACCATTATTTGAAAATGATGTACCAGTAGTTCTTCTTCCTTAACGGCGGAAAACTACAACTCCGTTAAGGACAGGGACTGTCTAATACACGGAGGGTGCAAAATGAAGAACACTTTAATCGGATCATTGTATTTATCGCTTGCGGCCAGTATTTGGGGCGGGATGTATGTTGTTGTGAAGCATGTGGTCGGCGTTGTGCCACCCCTTGAACTGGTATGGATTCGTTATGTCATTGCTATTACTGCGCTGCTGATCATCGGTTTGGTTACTAAACAGTCATGGCGTATAGATAAACGGGATATGCTCCTGATTTTCATGCTCGGACTGATTGGAAACACCCTTTCCATCCTAACCCAGGAAGCGGGTACTATGCTGTCAACAGCACAAATGGGTGCCATTATCACTTCAACGACACCTGCGTTTAGGGTGCTGTTTGCCCGAATTCTGCTTAAGGAAAAGCTAACGCTAAAAAAAGCAGTTTCTCTCTTGTTGGCAACGGTTGGAGTCGGCATTATTGTCGGAGCGGGCAGTTTTGATCCGTCGCTTCAGCTTGGGGGCGTATCTCTACTTATCGCAGCACTTACTTGGGCACTTATGTCTGTTCTTATTAAAAAAGTACCTGGGCACTATTCTCAAATTGTTGTAACGTTTTATACGATCCTTGTGGCCATTGTGTTACTTACACCTGTCACAATCAGCAGATTACCCGAACTTGATGTCGCGGCCATGATGCATCCCTCGATTTGGGGCGGATTATTGTACTTAGGCGTGATTTCGACAGCCTGCGGCTTTTTATTGTGGAACCGCGGACTGCAAATGCTCAAAGCTTCAAGCGGCGGATTATTTTTCTTTTTCCAGCCTGTTGTCGGGACTTTTTTAGGGTGGCTGTTACTTGGTGAGCAGATTGGTCTGACCTTTTGGATAGGTACAATCTTAATTTTTATAGGTGTACTATTAGTCATTGGTGAAGAGTAAGATCAATCGAACTGCGGCAGTCCAGGACTTGCTTTCTTGTCCATGGCTGCCGCTTTTTCCTTGAACCCTGAACCGCCGCTAGTCCTGCCAATCGACAAATGCCAGCCTTTAAGTCTACAATGGGGGATACAGCATGTATGGATAGTAATAAGGAGGACAACAGAATGAGATCCCTGGTAGTGAACAATATTACGGAACTGATCGGGAACACACCGGCAGTCCGGCTGAACCGGCTGGCGGGGCCGGATGACGCGGAAGTATATGTGAAGCTGGAAATGTTCAATCCCAGCGGCAGTGTTAAGGACCGGGCAGCGTATAATCTGATCCTCCAGGCGGAGCTGGACGGAAGACTTAAGCCCGGCGGAACGATTATCGAGCCGACGAGCGGCAATACGGGCATCGGCCTGGCGATGAACGCTGCAGCAAAGGGCTACAAGGCCATTCTAGTCATGCCGGATAATATGACGAAAGAACGGATCAATATCCTGAAAGCCTACGGCGCGGAAGTGGTGCTGACTCCTGCGGCAGAGCGGATGCCGGGAGCGATAGCTAAGGCACTGGAGCTGGGTGCGGGCATACCTGACAGCTTTATCCCGCAGCAGTTCGAGAACAAAGCCAATCCCGACATCCACCGCACGACGACAGCACCGGAAATTCTGGATCAGATGGAGGGACGGCTCGATGTATTCGTCGCCACTTCAGGAACAGGAGGTACGATTACCGGTACGGGAGAAGTGCTGCGCGGGCAGCTGCCGGATCTGCGGGTCGTAGTTGTGGAGCCGCAAGGATCGCCTGTACTCTCCGGCGGACAGCCAGGACCGCATAAGCTGGTCGGCACGAGTCCGGGCTTCATCCCGGCAATCCTCAATACTGAGGTGTATGAGGAAATTGTCCAGGTTGCCGATGAAGATGCCCTGGAGACAGTCCGGGCGCTGGCGAGCCAAGAGGGGATATTAATCGGCCCTTCAGGCGGTGCAGCGGTATGGACGGCGCTGCAGGAAGCGCGCCGGCTGGGCCCCGGCAAGCGGGTGCTGTGTATTGCTCCGGATACAGGGGAAAGGTATCTTAGTATGGGAATATATTAATTCTTTAATGGAAGCATCATTAGCCGTAAGACTGATCGGCCCTTCGTCACTTTTCTGTGACCGAAGGGCTTTTTCGCGTGCCCTTCCACAGCCTGAACAGGCCATAACCCAGCATGCCCCCGAAGGTATTCAGAATAAGATCATCCACATCAAAGGTTCCAATCGAGAATAGGCCTTGTGCACATTCCAGCAAGGCACTTAATCCAAAAGCCCGAAGGACCAGCCCGCGCCAGGAAAGGCTCCGGTTAAGAGACAGGAACGCTGTAAATAAACCGAACGGTATGAACAGCAGTATATTGCCGATAAAATTCAACAGCGTAGTAGCTGTAAGATGATGAAAGGTATTCAATATGGTAGCCAGCGGGACTAAATTGCCCATCTGCAGCTGACGCTCTATGGTGTCAGGACTCCGCTGAAGCTGATGCCAGAGGAAAGGGAAATCAATCGGGCTGAACTTGAACAGAATGATTTTGAACAAAATATAGATATATACTGCATACAAAGCCTGTAATCCGTACTGGCGAAATTTAAGCAGATTCATCGGGGTTCCCGCCTTCTTATATATTATTGATTGCTGTCATGATATACCGTTACAATCACTCCATCCATGTTGTTGCCCGAGACCTCATAGTGCCGGCCTGCGGGAATGGTGAACGGGGTGTTGCCGGTAACAGGAACGTAGCTGATTTGGTATTGCCTGCCATCTACTGCTGCTGTTATGATCTTCTCCTTTTTGAGAAACTCCAGATATTCCTCAATGGTTAGGTTCTTGTCACGCATAATGATGCTGTGCGGCAATCCGACATAGCGGAAATGCCAGGGTTCATATTGAATGCCGGTGATGTCTGTCTTATCCTGCGGATAACGTAAAATAAATCCGTAGTCCCAGGCATTCTCCTCAAGCCATTGCCCTTCGGGTGCATGGTTCATTTCCATCTGTGTAGATCCGATGTCCAGCGATAATCCAAGGTTATGTTCACTGTGGCCGGGGGGCAGAGCAACTTCAGCGCCTTTCTCCTCATAGAGCCGCTCCTGCTCCTCTTTGCCGCGGTAACCGCTGCTGATCAGAAAATGCGTAACACCTTGGCGTCCGGCGGCTTCTACCATGGCGGAGAACTTTTCCGCTACCTTCTGCGACAGCATGATTTTGTTGTTAAGCAGCCCGTATCCATCCGTCAGCTCGTGATGTTGGAACAGGTTAACGATGTCGGGGGTAACACCCGTCTTATGTACAGGATAATCCTTGTTGACCAGCAGCAGATTTCCCTGATAAATCTGATTTTTCGAAAGGACTGTTATATCAAAACCTCCGGATTCTCCAGTCATAGCGCGGACAGTTTCTGCTCCATGCGAATTATAGTTAACCTCCTTATTCTGATGGAGCGCCTCATAACCCACCAGCAAAAGGATGACAGCCCAAAAAACCCACTTCTTCATTTCGGTTTCCTCCTTATCTTCATGTCTAAAGAATAGAGGCAACCGTTTAAAAAGAAGTGGGGTAAAGTTAAAGTTTTTCTTAAATTCGCTTAGCAGAGTTATTGTGGCCGCGGCAGGCGGACTTCAAAGAGCGTACGGATAGGGTCGCTTTCCACTGTGATTGTACCGTTATGCTGCTCTACGATATTTTTGGCAATGAATAATCCGAGTCCGGTGCCGCCTTCAGGATGCTGCCGCGCCCGGTCACCGGTATAGAACATATCGAACAGATAAGGCAGATCCGGCTTTGGAATGCTGCCGCCGTAATTGATCACTTGAACGACCGCTTGCTCCCCCTCGGGGTAACTGCGGATGTCGACATATTGGCCATCTTTGCCGTACCGCACGGCATTGGTGAGCAGGTTCTCAAATACGCGTGCCAGCAGCTCGCCGTCACCTTCAATCTCCATCTGCGGCGTGATCTCCAGCCGGGCACGGAGCCCGTTGTTGTCCAGGAGCGGATAGAGCTCTTCGTTTAACTGGACCAGCAGCTCGCTCAGGTCAAGGAGACGCTTATCGAGGGTCAGCATGCCGTAATTCATCCGGGTGATTTCAAACAGCTCATCAATGAGCCTTTCCAGCCGCTGGGACTTGGTATAGGCAATCGAGGTATAATGCCTGATTTGTTCGGCGGATAACTCTCCGTCGTTCAGGACATAGTCGAGATAACCCAGCACAGACGTCAGCGGCGTACGCAGGTCATGAGCCAGATTCAGCACCAGCTGATCCTTGCTGTTCTCGGCGAAATCCCCGCGCTCTACCGCTTGCTGCAGCTTACCGCTGGCCAGATTCAAATCAGCGGCAATATCGCCAAACTCGTCGCTTGCGGAGATATCAATCCGGCTGTTGAAGTCCCCGTTAGCCAGCTGGCGGATATGCTGCGAAATCTCCCGGAAGTAGCGGGCGTAGGGCTTGGTGAAGAGGAAGAAGAACAGCAGTGCCAGCGGAATGAAAAAAATCAGGAAGAAATTCAGATCGCCGATATTGCCGATGATGTAGCGGAATCTGGCCAGAGAGTCCTCGGCCTTAACCTGAGAAACATAATATGTTTGCAAAACCTTATACAATGCATAAGTAAGCGTGCCGGAGCAGAGCATGCTCAGGACAAGCAGCAGGATCATGGTGAAGCGGAAGCTGCGGAACAGTTTAGCCATTGAATGTATACCCTACCCCCCAGATCGTTTTAATCCATTTATTTTTATTCTGCTCCTCACCAAGCTTTTTGCGCAGCGTGCGGATATGCACCATAACGGTATTCCCGCTCTCATAATAGGTTTCGCCCCAGACCTGCTGGAATAACTGCTCTGCGCTGAATACTTTCTTGGGGTAGCTTGCCAGCAGATAGAGAATATCGAACTCCTTGGGTGTCAGCTCCACGTTGTTCCCGAAGACAGTAACGGTCCGGCGGTCCGGATCAATCATCAGTCCCCCGGCTTCAAGCACCGCCTTTTGTTCGGCCTGCGGCTGATTAAGCTGCATAGAACGGCGCAGCTGCGCGTTCACCCGGGCGACCAGCTCCATGGGATTAAACGGCTTGGTCATATAATCGTCGGCTCCGATGACGAGGCCGGTGATTTTATCCAGGTCCGAGGTTTTGGCACTTAAAAAGATAATCGGCAGCCTGTGCTGCTCCCGGATCTGCCGGGTGACCTCATGCCCGTCCAGCCCGGGCATCATAATATCGAGCACCGCCAAATCGATATGCTGCGATTGGACCGCCTGAACGGCTGCTCTCCCGTCGGTAACCTTGACGGGATGATAGCCTTCTTTTTCCAGATGTAGTCCGACCAGATCGGCAATTTCGGCATCGTCATCGGCGATAAGAATCGTTATCCGTTTCATTTCATTTCCGCTCCTGTTAGAATTAACTAGATTTTGCACCTGTGCGGCGCTTTGCTCCTAGTGTACCTTATCGGAAGTTGTTTCGCGAACCGTAATCGTGAATAATAGGTACAGGCTGCTTTATTCGGCGATTGCTAAGAAATAGAGGCTGCACTATATAAATTGAACTTAGAAAATAAACATTTAGGAAGAAGTGACGGAGGGGGATTTTGGAACTGTATGAGCGGTAGCGTCCGCCTTTGTTCACAGATTTCAACCGCTACTAGCGGATCATATTAGGGAATCTCGATTTATGTAATCTGCCGGGTGAGAGAGTTACTTTTTAAATACTTAATTTTGTAACATTTATAGAAACAGCGTAGCCCGAAAGAGTCATGCCGGGGCTTAGCCGGAGATGGTAAGGTTAGAATCAGGATTTAGGAGGGGACAGCAACGTATACGAGAATCAAGCTGCTAATTCTGCTGCTTCCAACGCTTATGGTCGGCATCTGGGAATTTGTGCGCCACCAGTTTTTGATGCCTTATATTTCGATGGATATGGGAAACTATTTAACGCCTGCGCTTGTCTTTCTGTTCAGTATTGTACTGCTGCTGCCGCTGTTCCGGATCATGGAGCGGAATCAGCGGGAGCTTGAACGGGAGCGGGCAGCAACTGCTGCGATGGAAGCCCGCGAAGGCTTGGCCAAGGAGCTGCATGACGGGATGGCGCAGTCTCTGTTCCTGTTGTCGGTGCGGATAGACCGCCTGGAACAGAACCGGAAGAACGGCGGGATTAGCGCAGAGAGTGTGGATCAGATTAAAAAGACGGTCCATGAGGTGAACCGTTATGTACGTCAGGCGATTGCCAGTCTCAAGGTGCCAGTCACCGGCAAGGCGGAATACTCGCTGGAACGTTCAGTGAAGGAGCAGTTGTCGGCAATCGCCAGTGAGGTGATGATCGATGTCTCGCTGAATTGGAGCCTGCAGGAGGATGCATTAACGGCTGCTGAACAAGCCGAGCTGCTGGCCTGCATCCGTGAAGCGATTATCAACGTGCGCAAGCATACCCGGGCAGGCAAGGTTGCCATCTCTGGCCAGGGCGATCAGCGGCACTGGAGAGTGACCGTTGCGGATAACGGTGCGGGTATTATACATAGCGATCCTTTTGCGGTGAGCGGAAGCTACGGCCTTCAGATTATGAAGGAGCGTGCTGAGAGCATGGGCTGGCAGCTTGCCCTGAAATCCGCTGCCGGGGGGACGATAGTGGAACTAACGAAAGGGGGGGCTGCGGATGAACCGCTGCCGGGTACTGATCGTCGATGATCATGCGCATGCGCGTGAAGCAATGGGCGAGATTCTGTCGCTGGATGAACGTTTCGAAGTGATTGGGGCAGTAGGAAGCGGGGCCGAGGCGATGGTCTGGACCGGGCAATGGATGCCCGACCTTATTCTGATCGACATTGAAATGCCGGGAATGGACGGGCTGGAGACTACACGGCGGATCAAGCTGGAGTACCCTTATGTCAAGATCGTCATCGTCACCGTGTCGGATGAAATCTCTTATTTATTCGAGGCGCTGAAGCAGGGCGCACAGGGGTATTTGCTGAAGAACCTGGCTCCTTCGACCTGGATTGAATATCTGCTGGCGATTGTTAGTGAAGAGGTTCCGCTGAGCCGGGAGCTGGCTTTTCAGATTCTCAAGGAATTTGCAGTGACCTCCGTGAAGGAGGAGCGGGAAGCATTAACAGCGCGGGAGAAGGAAATACTGGGCTGTGTATCCTCTGGTTCCACGAATAGGGAAATCGGAGCAACCCTCGGCATCTCCGAGCACACGGTCAAAAACCACCTTAAAAACATCCTGCAAAAGCTACAGCTACAGAATCGGACGCAGCTGACACGGTATGCCCTGGAGCAGGGGCTGGCCTCACGGGAGCGGGATTTTCCGCGGAAGAGATAGAGGAGAAACATAGAGATGAACATTAATATCATTGAGAATTCAAAGAGGGGGAATTATTTTTGAATAAATTGCTTCGTAAACTAATGACTCTAGCTATGCCCTCAGCTGCTGTGCTGATGCTGTTCGCAGCGGTAGCCAGTGCGCATGTAACCGTTGCTCCGGCCGAGTCAACCACTGGAGCCTGGGAGACTTATACCCTTAAAGTGCCTTCGGAAAAAGACGCCGCCACTGTGCAGGTGGACCTGCGCATTCCGGAAGGAGCCGAGTTCAAGCAGTATGAAGCTGTGCCGGGCTGGAACGTGACTATTGACGGCAACAAAGTCAGCTGGACAGCGACGGGGGAAGGCATTCAGGCCGGCCAGTTCCAGCGCTTTTATTTTACAGCCCAGAACCCGGATACCGCAGGCGATATCGCCTGGGATGCCTACCAGCATTATGCGGACGGCAGTCTAGTGCAGTGGTCTGGTGAGGAAGGCACGGAATCCCCGCATTCCATTACAGCGATTGTAGAGGCAGCGGCAGGCAGTGACAGCCACTCGCATGGTTCGATGGATATGGGAAACGGCGATTCCATGAGTATGGATGAGCACAATGCGATCATGGAAAATGTGGACAAATCCACAGGTACCTCACCGCTTCTTTATATCACGCTGGGCATCTCTCTGCTGTCGTTTCTGCTGGCGGCGATAAGTCTGCTGCGGGGGAAGAAGGAGTAGGGCGGGGAGAAGTCGGAGTGAATTCTTATAATCTACGATAATGTGAGACTGCGGATGTGTCATCCTTTAGGGGGTGGCGCGGTCCGCAGTTTTTTGTTGTGTATGGAACTGGAATTGACTACATTAGAAATGTATGGGATACAGATTGTAAAATGGTACATATGGAGATTGTTCAAAGCTAAGCTCCCGGACGAGGTATACGATTTTAGACTGAATAAATAGATTTGACTCTTCCTGATGTAGGGGAACACTGAGGAGGCGGAATATGTTCAATAAGGCTAGTACAGTGATGAAAATTATTATTTCATTTACGTTGGTTGTGATTATAGTGCCTCTCTTACTAAACTTTATTCCGATCAGGTTGGCCATCGAACTCGATGATGCACAACAAAACTTAGGAATCGGAAGATATATTTGTATCACAGATTATAAGGAAAAGGTTGCTGTTGATACTGAATGGTTTGCACAAGCAGACAACAACTCCCATTTGGATAGGACATCTGCTGTGAGAGTATCTGGAGATAGCCCGGACAGATATTTATCTGAAAAAGAGTTTGGGAGCTTTGATTCAGAAAATACATTTCTATTAATAGGTAATATTGATCGTTTCGAAGAGGATAAGGGTGGGTATTTTTTGAATTCATATTTAAATGTTGATAAATGGAAAATTATATATCCGATTGAAAGGGAGTCCATTAGAAAATATTTCACGTCCAAAAGCTACCTCAACATCTATGATTTTGACTTGATGAAGATAATGAAAAACTTGTGGAGATAGAGATAGTACAAGTCAGGAGGAGAGATGAAAACATTATTAAGACCTATTGTTGGAACTAAACTACAATATTCTGCTGAACAAATTAAGTAGAGATAACCAAATGTAATCACAAGGAGAAAAAGATGGCCATACCGCCTAGCCTTCTTTATGTTCCAAGATGACAATAATGAGCATAAGGAAACTGAATTGCAAAAATTGTGGAAGCGGGTATGCAGACAAGGGGACTTAGCAGTATACCTGGAAATGTAGTGTATTTGAAGGAGGAGGATTTAAATATCAATATATTATCTGGATAATGTCTTTCAGGGACGAAGTAATGGCATGGATTTCTTGTTAGACGTTTTATACAGTTTTCAAGTTGGTGAAGACAAGTTGTATTTCGAATATGGCTATTCATACATCGTAGAATTTCCGTACAAGAATATCGTAAACTTCGAAGATGCTGTTCGGCGGATCTGGTTTTGTCCCTGTGACAAAGAAGAGGCAAAATCTTTAGTGGGTTTTGATTTCTTACATAACTGTATCGTTCTGAAAAACGACAGAGACATGGGATCATGCAAGTACAGACTTTTGGTTGTTGAGAGTCCAGAATCTGTTGAGTTAAAGGTTGCGGAGATTGAAGAAGGAAGCTTTCAGGAACTGCTAAAGAATAGTCTACAACCTTATCTGGAACAGGGAGTCAGAGTTCTGACAGAGCAAGTGTATATTGACATGATTGAGGGTTACATTGCGGGAGGCAGAGAGGATTTCTAAATGTACATGAAGTATGAAAAACCCGAAATTGTAGTTTGAAATTGTCTGACAACCGGTATGGCTATTGAAAGAAACGGGGGATAAAGCTGAAAAAGGCAGGGAGATTTAAAAGAACTCTACTCACTGTATCACTAGTTGTAGTGGCAACTCCAATTGTATTGAACTTTATTCCAATTAAGTTTGCTATACAACTTGATGAGGCGCAAAAAACGCTAAAAAAAGGAAGATATATCTGTGTTACAGAATCAAAATATGTACTTGATACGGGATGGAGTGCCAAAACAAGCATCAATACACATTTAGAGCGGGATCTTGCAGTGAGAGTATCTATGAATAGTCCAAATAAGTATTTATCTGATAAGGAGTTTGATTTTAAATGGTATGAGTTGGCAAATGAATTTCTATTATCCGGTCGAGTCGAACGTTATGAAGAAGATTCTAGTACCAATGTATTATATGCCGATCTAGAGGTAGACAAATGGAACATCATTTATCCGATAAAAAGAACAACATACAATATGGAGTAAGTAAGGCAGGAGAATACATATGAATATCTATGACGTTAATTTTGCAAGTGAACTCCAAAAAAATAAAGTTGTTTACGAGAAGAACACTACTTCTAGAAATAGCCTGTCAAAAGAAATCACTATCGAATTCTCCAATGAAGAGATAAAGTTGCGTATTGTAACAAATACAATTAGAAACACAAGAATCCTACCTTTATTGATCAGATAAATAAACAAATGAGTGTTGATGATCTAGATAAATGTATCTCTGTTAATAACCAAATTTATTTTCAAATTGAAACAATGTTAACGCATAAGCTAAATATTGCAAAAGTATTGGCTAATACTACAATCATTGATAATAGCAAATTTGATCAGTTAATTGAAAGTTATGATTATAGATGGGACAGCTTTCAGACGGTTTTGAATTTTATTAATACATATAAAGAGCATCCAAGTGAAGAAGATTTAACTTTATTTCTGTTAGGGACAACAGGGAAGTTACTAGCTGAATTTCTATCTGAACAAGGGTTAGTTGAATATTCTCGTGAAATGAACGGATATGCTGTAACCTTCAAAAACAGTCACATTGCAAGTGATTATTTTATTGAGGACTTAGTTACATTTATTAGCCAATTAGGCTTTGCAAGTGTGCCTTGGCCTTAGATTATATGTGAAATACCAGGATAAGGGAGAATAAGAATGAAGGTTCATTATTTAACCGATATATTCCAGGAAACAAATGATGGCTCGGATTTTTTGAGAGCGCTCATATTTGCTTTTGCGAGTAGTGAGGAATTTCTTTATTTGGAATATAATATCCACGAAAGTGACCCGATGTATTATTCACATAATGTTGAATTATTTATGAGCAAATTTAAACAACCGTGGTTTCGTCCGAAAAGTATTCACGAGTCCCTTAAGATAGAACCGAGTTTCCTAGTAGAAGCTATAGTTTTGTCAAAAAACAAAGACATTGACTCATGGAAGTTCAAACTTAGTGTAATTGAAAGCCCTGAGACCATTGATCTAAAGGTTACTGAAATTACGAAGGGTTTTTCAGGAACTGCTTGAAACCAGCTTAAAACCGTTCCTGGATCAGGGGGTCAAGGTTCTGACTGAGAAGATGTATGCTGAAAAGCTTAAAGAACAATTCTTGAGGTACGGTATTTATATCTCGTAGAAAATTGCAAAAAAATCATCAAACCCATAACTATTAAGGAGCCATTAAACTTGAACAAATACAACGATCTTATATCTGATTTTTATCAAATCCAAGAGGGTTTTGGTTATTTAACTTCCTTTCGTTTAACGAGAGGTACAGAGATAGAGGGATTGGAGGTTTCTTTACAAATTACTCTTTCTAAATCAACTTTTGATTACGATGAACAATTGTTAATAACTTTCACAGGTGTGCAGGATCTGACATTAGGACATTTAACGGGCTTATTTTGGCTAGCTTTCGATATCTCAGATATTTCTAAAGACCAGTTAGAGGGTATCAGATACAAGGTTGATGAATGTGAGGGAAATGTATTTAGTTTATATTGCAGTCAAATCACTTTTGAAGTCTTAGTGTAGTTAACAAACCTCATAAAAAGGGAAGTAGAAACTTTGAGCGGTATTAACCTAGAAGAGTTTAATAAATTTATTAAAGGGCTGAAACAAACGCTTTAAGGGAGGGCAAGTGCTCTTACTTACAGCATCTATTTCTTTTGAAAACTTACCTTTTAATATTAGTGTGAACATGAGGCCGGGCATAGATTTTGGAAATGGAATTACTTATTCGGGAGCATTAACTGCAACCAAAACAATAGAAAAGTTTATTATGAATGAATGGTACGAAGTGTATATCGAGATGTTTACAGTTGACGAGGAGGTATTTGGGTTAATAAGCGGATTTTTAAAAAAAAGATGCATCTTTAAAATGAAAGCAGGAAGTAGGGAAGTGGGCAGAGGAAGAGTAATTGATTATTTGTATTATCAATAATTTCAAAGGCTACATGCGAGTATAAACTCCGTAAGTTTACCATATTATGTCCCATCTAGTGCCGAGTGAAGCGTGCCGTCTTGTCTAATTAAGATTTATCTTCATCAACTCCGCATGACTTACCTCAAAGTGAACGCTTTGAAGGGCTTACTGCTCCTCATGCTTATGATTCCTAATAAATTAATGTAAACAGTGGGTAAGGAGCTCAATAGCAGATGGAACCGGAGTTTACCTGTGAAGAATTATACTTTCAGTTAATTGAATGATTTATTGCCCCTTCTACGTACTCCTTTGGCATGGCAGTTTTTTTAACTATCTCATCCAAAGAGAGACCTAGCTCATGAAGACGATTTACCACAATTTCCATTGTTTCGCCAATTGATATAACATGTTTATCGGGATCATAGAATGTAATCCCCCTCTGCCCCCAGGGTGCTTCTTGAATTTCATTAAGAAATTCAACCTCTATTTGTTTAAGCTCATTATATATTTCATCTAACTCTTCAGTTTCAAAATTTAAGTCCACACTATTTGATCCGTATATTACTTTGTTGGATCCTTTGTTGAAGTGTACTTCATCAAAATGTGATCTTAAATGAATTGCTAAGTTGCCCTCAAATGATACATTTACTCCGAAGTCATGTATAACTTTTTGTTTTAGTTTTTTTTCATAAAAGTCTCTTGAACGTTCAAGGTTCTCAACTAGAATTATAGGTCCGATAAATTTCATTTCTTTATCACCCTTTTTATGAAATTAAGTTAAATTGACACAATGGTACTTAATATTCATCGATTGTATCCCCCAAAACCCAGTTCATTTCCATCCAGATCTTTAATTGTAAATTTACGTGTTCCCCAAGGAGTGTCGAATAAAGGTTCAACAACGTCAACCTTGTCTTTTAGAGCTTCCCAGAGTTCATCAACATTTGCTACATCAAAGTTTAATCTGCCGTGCGAACGTTCACCTTTAACCTCCATTATTGCAAACTTTGCCCCTTCTTCTGATTTAAAATCATAATAGGTAGGAATATCATGGGGCCATCCGCCATCGTTTTCAAAACCAAGTATCTCTTCATACCAATTCAATGCCTTACCAATATCCGAAACGTTTACTCTTACATGATTAAGCCGTGTTTTCATTATGTATCACCTCTATAATAAATATCTTTATTATACTTGTTTATCCATTTATTTGCATACAAATCAGGCAAGGAAGTGTACACGAATTATGAGCCTTATTTGTTGGATCTGGGTGTGTCAGAAAATTCGCTAGGGTAGAAACACTGTATTGTAATTGGTTCATTTAAACTGATGAATTTCTACGGGATAAAATATATTAACAGAAAATTTAAGGCAGGGAGAGCCGGGAGAATACTGAATATTTTGGAATACTGCGGATTCGTCGTCCTATATGGGATGGAGGGGTCCGCAGTTTTTATTGAATATAGGGCTGGGATTTACTACATTAGAAATGTATGGGGTGCATATTGTAAATTGGCAAAAGAGCTATTAAATAAAAATGAATAACCTATCAATTGCTAGAAAGAAAATTGATGTTAAAGGTAATATCGACATTACTGACTTCAACTGGTACTTGGAAAGGGTATTGCCTGTTTTTTGAATTCAGGTTTGCAGGTAGAACGAATCAATTGTGATCAATTGTGATAAACATTTAGTATTGCGGAATCTGAATCGATATCTTCAGATTGCTGATCAGGAATATAGGGATATGCAGCTGGATGCTCACCATCTAGTGGGAAAACATCCACCTAATTCTTTCGTTTTCGCCTAAAATCAGAACATAGGTGGAAAACCTCCAGCTAATTTCCCTAAAAACGCTGATTGTAACTCGTAGTGAGAAATTAGTGGGAGGAAATCCCATTAGGTTCAGTCTGCGTCCCGTTTTGAGGAATTTAGATGGAGGAAATCCCACTGCTATTCCTTCGTCCCATCAAAGCAAATGTTCTTCATGTATTTCTCTAGTTCTGATGAAGAACTGACGGACCCTGTATATGCAGAGTGTTAGCTTTAATATGAAAAGCCTCAGACGGTCCTGCCGTCTGAGGCTTATTTGCATACTGTTTACAGCCGTTTCCGTTTGTAGAACGTAACGAACGCTGCGGCCAGCAGGAGTACGATAATCGCTACGCCGGTAGTGATGGCTTCGCTGGTGCTGCCTTGCTGCTGGGTGCCGCCTGGTGCGCCGCCGAAATCGCCGCCTCCCATGCCACCACCGCCAAAGCCGGGCATGCCACCGCCGCCCATGCCGCCACCGAAACCGCCCTCAGGGATGGCCGGTCCGCCCATGGCGCCCGGCGCTCCGCCGGGGCCGCCGTACTGGCCGGCCTGCCCCTGTATCGCCGCGCCATTGCCCTGCGCGGCCAGTCCGCCCCCGGCCGCTTGCCCCGCCGCCGGCGCCTGTCCCTGCATCGCCGCGCCGTTGCCGCCGCCCGGCGCTCCGCCGAAGGCGCCGCCACCACCCATGCCGCCGCCGAAGCCGCCACCGCTGCCGGAGCCGTCACCGCTGGAAGCGATGCTGCCGTCGAGCTGGCCGGAGACGCTGGTAGCCATCGTGGACATGAAGGTCTTCACGGCCTGCAGGCCGCTCTCGTATTGTTCGAACGTGTAGAAGGCGGAAGGATCTGCCTTCACATGGCTGGAGATCAGGGTATCCAGCTCGTCAATCCGGGTCTGGAAGGTGTCATCCTGCAGATAGCCGTCCAGCATCTTCTGGATAATCTCATGATATTTCGCTTTGTATTCCTCATTCGCCAGCAGCTTGGCTACCAGCGGACGTTCGGCGACTGCACCTTGAGTCGGCTCGTCGATCAGCACATCGGAGCTGCCCATCCCCCCGAAGGCCATATTATAATCCCATGGCAGGATTGAGAAAATACCGTCATCCTCGTACAGGTAATAGTTCTGTTTGTTGCTGCCGAGATAGCTATCCATATTGCCGGTTACAGCATTCAGGGCAATATAGCCGAGCGCGTCATCGACATTAATGTATTTCTCATAGTCGGTACCGTTGTTCAGCTCATCGAGCATGTCGACTACAATATCATCGCTCGATTTCTCTGACTTCATTTCAAGGCCGGTATAGAGCGAAGCATCGTCGCCGAGCCAGGTCAGATCACTGCCTTGTCCCGTCATCACCCCTTTATACAGCGCCCCATAAGAGTTGTCGAAGTTCCGCTCCAGATAGGCATCGCCGATCTGCTCTACCGCGAGGTAGAAGCCTTTTAGCTCACCGTTAACATAAATGTTGACGAAGGAGTATTTTGGCGTCGGTAGACCCATAGTTTCAGCAAGCTCGTAGGTCAGGAACTCCCGCATATACGAGGCATCGCTGTAATTATTGTTAAGATTGATCTTGGTAATACCGAACAGATTCTGGTTCACATACTCGTCAAAAGAGAGCTTGAAACTGTACCGGTCGGAATCGCTCATCTGCACGACACTGCGCAGGCTCAGGTTTCCTTTGGTTCGTACGCCCACATTGTCCATCTTGATCCCGTTATATTCAACGGAGGCCGTCTTGTATTCCTCGGCGCTGGCGTTGTCAAGCATACTTTGGAAATCGTCAGGGTCGATGGTGATTTTGACATCCACCACCTTGTCCTTCGGGAAGACCTCCGTATCCAGACTTTGTTCCTGAGTGGATACCGCTTTTTCCTGCATGTCCGTAGTGGCATTATTCTTGTCCGCAGAAGGAGTTGAAATCTGGCAACCCACGATAGCGATAACCAGCAGCAGGCTACAAAGAGTCAGCAGAACCTGCTTGCCTCTTGTTTTCATCTTGGCACCGCCTCTCCTCAGGATACATAATCTCCGCTATAGCTGATTAGCAGGGCATTTTTGACCCCGGTAATGTCAGAGACCGTATTGACGAACCCGCCTTCCTTATCGTCAAGACGCAGCTCAAGCGTCAGCTCGATATTGCCTTTGGTCACGGTTTTTTGCTTCACATTGTAGCGTTTGACAGATTTGTTCAGATGGCTGTGCACTTCACGCTCGCTGTCATCGCCTTCACAGTTCACGACGAGCAGATACGGGGTTTCCACAGAGGAACGTTTAATGAACAGGAACAGGATCAGACCGATAATGACCGAACCTATAATGGCAAGGGTGAAGAATCCTGCACCGGTAACAATCCCGGCAACAGCCGCCCAGAACAGGAAGATCAGATCAGTCGGATCTTTTATTGGCGTTCTGAACCGGACGATGGAGAGGGCGCCGACCATACCGAGTGACAGCACCAGATTGGAATTGATCGCGATGATGACGGTGGCAGTGATCATGGTCATGCCCATCAGCGAGACGTTGAAGCTTTTGGAATACAGCACTCCGCTGAACACACGTTTATACAATAAGTAGATGAAGAAGCCGATCAGAAAAGCGACTCCGAGGGTGATAAGTATTTTGGAAATGCTGATATCAGATACAAAGTTGTCGACGACTGAATTTTTTATCATATCCGTAAAAGTAGTTGTCGTCTCCGTGGACTGTGCCGCCGTAGTCGTTCCCGCAGCAGCCAGAGTAGCTAAAATGCTCATTTCAATAATCCTCCCAAGTGTTGGTTTTCAAAAATTTGCGGCAGATCACGTATTTCGACGCTAATTGTCTGTTCAAACCCTCGAGCTGGAGCGCTATCTTGATATAATCCGGTATATATTCGTCGAATTTGACTTCAAAAATAATGAAGTTCTCATCGAGCGCCCGGACAGGCTGGAGCACTCTGCTGAAAATATCCACTTCATGCAGACCGGTGCGCAGCTCCTTGTCAAAAGTGATCCGCACGTTGCCGTTGCGGCAGACGTAAGGCTCGCGTACATAATCGACGATCACTTTGGGCCGCAGCAGGTTGTGGCGCATCTGGTCGTACAATTCCATGAACAGCGGACTGCTTGGAACATTCAGTACCTCATAGTTGCCGTCCATAATCTGATCGTACATTTCCCGGGTTAGCGGCTCTTTGATTTTGGCGATGTAATCATCCATTTTGATTTTTTTCTCGAAGTGAATCACATTGTCCTGAATGTTGTAAATGCGGATCCGGTATTTGGCGCGTTCCCTAAGGCCTCCGAGTTTATCGGACAGGGCAGTATTGTTCATATCATCAAAATAAAGACTGCGGATATGGTATTCCCCGCTATCGTCGGCATTCTGGTCGGCATCCATTAAGCTGTGCAGGCGCTGGCGCAGAATCAGATACTGATGATAATTAATGAAAAACTTCAGTTCATGCCGGAACTGCAGCTTCGTACTCATTTCACACCTCTTTTCTCTCTCTAAGTAATTCTCGTCTCTCTGAACCCATCGTAAGGGACAGACCTTATGATTGTCTTAAATTCACCTGAACGTTAGCTGAACGTTTTAACACTGAGTTAACAAAAATGCGTTATTTCTGGTTGTTAAAGGAGTGAGATTTGACTTCCAGGCTTGCCGGAGGCTATCTTTGTTTACAAAGAAACGGGTTTAGGAGGGAAAGGATGAAAGACTTAAAGACTGTGCTCATCATCGGAATCATCATTGTGGTCTTAATTGTGGCTGCGGTAGCGCTGGAATGGCTGAAGTCCGGGCGGACTGCAGAGACCTTGTCTGCCGGTAAACCTTATGATGTGGTCACTACATTCAAAAGTGATACGGAGACCAGCCGTGCGTTCACCTGGTACACGGAAGACTCCGGCGCTGCCGGTTTACTGCAGGTGGTTAAAGGCGGGAAGGCCACTTTTGCCGAAGAGTCTGTAATCAAGGTAGAGGCTGATAATACTGTAATCAAGACAGATAAAGGCAGCAGAGGCGTACATAAGGCGGAGGTTAGCGGGCTTGAGGCAGATACACTCTATACTTACAGAGTGGGTACGGGCAATGAAGGGGAATGGAGTGCAGCGGCACAGTTTACGACAGCGGAGGCGGACAGCGATAGTGCAACGTTTATCAATGTAACTGATTCGCAGGGGGTAACGGCGGCCGATTTCGAAAGATGGGGCAAGACGCTGAATAAGGCGTTCCAGACCTTCCCGGCCGCACAGTTTATTGTGCATAATGGTGACTTAACGGAGACTCCGGAGGATTCGGCGGCCTGGGACAGCTTGTTTAGCAATGCGGAGCGCTGGGTTACAGGCATCCCGCTGATGCCGGTGACGGGCAATCATGATGAGATAGATGAGAAGGCGGCGGAGTTCACCTCCCATTTTAATTTGCCGGATAACGGGGCGAAAGGCTCGATCGCGGGGACCTCATATTCCTTCGACTATGGCCCGGTGCATGTGACAGTACTCAATACGGAGAGTAATCTGAAAAAACAGGCCGACTGGCTGGAAAAGGATCTGGCGGGTACGGATAAGCAGTGGAAAATCGTGGCGATGCACCGTCCGGCCTATGGCGGCAACACCTATAAGAAGGTGGAGGACTGGACAGTGATTTTTGATAAATATCAGGTCGATCTGGTCCTTCAGGGTCACAATCATGAATATTCCAGGTCTTATCCGCTGCTTGACGGTGCCATCGTACCCGAAGGAGAGAAGCCGGTAGGAGCGGCCAGGGGAACGGTCTATGTGGTTACGAACGCTTCCGGTTCAAAGTTTAATGAGAAAAAGGAGGACCAGTTCTACCATAAAGTCCATTTTCAGAATAACCAGCCGATGTTCGCCGGGATTACCGTCAGCGGCCGTACGCTCAGCTTTGAGGCATATGATATCGGCGGCAACAAGCTGGATGAGTTCATACTGACGCATTAGACAAAGGAGACTTTGCTGATTATCATTTAGCAGAGTCTTTTGTTTTACTAAAAATGTAATATTTAGTGTGAAAATGGTACGATATCTGACGACATATTTCCGAAAAGGTGAACCGTTTTCCCTCCCTATGAAAGCGGTTTTCGCTCTATAATGTAAGCGTTACCAAAATAAAGCATAGGAGGCTGGAATCGTGATTCGTAACCGTATCCGAAGAATGGGAATTGTTGTCCTGCTGGCCGCAATGTCAAGCACGTTATTTACTGCCTTTCCCGCGGTTACTCATGCTGCAGCAAGTGAAACGTACACCTGGAACAGTGTTGTTACCGGAGCTGGCGGAGGATTTGTGCCGGGAATCATTTTTAACCAGACTGAACCGAATCTGATCTATGCCCGAACGGATATCGGCGGCGCCTACCGCTGGAATCAGGCTTCTGGCAGCTGGACTTCCATCAGTGACGCCGTCGGCTGGGTAGACTGGAATAAGAATGGCGTGGATGCGCTGGCAACGGATCCCATCAATCCGGACAAGGTATATATGGCCACTGGAACGTACACCAACTCATGGGATGATAACGGCCAGATTATGCGTTCGAGCGACCGCGGAAACACCTGGCAGTCAACAGCACTTCCTTTCAAAGTCGGAGGCAATATGCCTGGGCGTTCGGCGGGTGAACGGCTCGTGATTGACCCTAACAAGAACAGTATCCTGTTTTTCGGGGCACGCAGCGGCAACGGCCTGTGGAAGAGTACAGATTCCGGGGTCACCTGGTCGAAAGTCAGTTCTTTTCCTAATGTGGGAACGTATATTCAGAACCCCACACTTGATTACGGCAACGATCTAATCGGCTTATCCTGGATTACCTTTGATAAAAGTACAGGAACACTGGGCAACGCCACCCAGACGATCTATGTCGGTGTAGCAGATACCGCAAGTAGTGTCTACCGCAGTACGGACGGAGGTGCAACCTGGGCGGCGGTTCCAGGACAGCCAACAGGATACCTGCCGCATCATGGCGTACTCTCTTCAACGGGCGATCTGTACATCACCTACAGCAATGGAGTTGGCCCGTATGACGGAAGTAAAGGTGAGGTCTGGAAGTTCAATACCACCAGCGGAGCCTGGACGAACATCAGCCCTTCCTCTGGAACCGACAACTGGTATGGCTTCGGAGGTTTGGCTGTGGATGCCCAGAATCCGAACACGGTTATGGTCTCCAGCCTGAATGCCTGGTGGCCGGACGAGGTGATCTTCCGCAGTACCAACGGCGGTGCAACCTGGAGCCGGATCTGGGATTGGGGCAATTATCCTGAGCGGACGTATAAATTCGCGATGAATATTACGGCTGCGCCATGGCTTGATCATGGAACAACTTCAACTTCCCTCGATCCTTCGCCGAAGCTGGGCTGGATGATGGGCGATCTGGAGATTGATCCGTTCAACTCGAACCGGATGATGTACGGAACGGGTGCTACCATTTACGGCACGAACAATCTGGGAGCATGGGATACAGGCGGGACTGTCAACATCTCAGTCATGGCTAAGGGTGTAGAGGAGACAGCGGTACTGGGCCTGATCAGTCCGCCTTCGGGTGCCCACCTGATTACCGCACTTGGCGATGTGTCCGGTTTCCGGTATGACGATGTAGCGGCAGCACCTGTTAAGTTCCAGACCAGCCCGTCCTGGGCAACCACGACCGGCATCGATTATGCGGAGTTAAGTCCGTCCTATATTGTCCGTGTAGGCGGTGCGGATAAAGAGAAGACACCAAGCATGAAGTCGATCGGGATCTCCAATGACGGGGGTACCAACTGGTATATGCCGAATGCCGAGCCGTCGAATGGAACGAAAACAACGGCCGGACAAGGCCAGGTCGCAGTATCGGCCAGCGGCAATTCGATCCTGTGGAGCACCTCGGATATCGGAGTCTATTATTCCAAAACCTCGGGCAATTCCTGGACGGCTAGCACCGGAGTACCTGCGGGAGCAAAGATTGCCTCAGACCGGGTGAATCCGAACAAGTTCTATGCCTTTTATGCAGGCACATTCTATGTCAGCACAGATGGCGGGGCTACCTTTACCGCTAGCGCGGCGACGGGCTTCCCGACCAATAATGTCGGCAGCCTGCAGCCGAACCAGGCCCAGATCAGCATCAAGGCGATGCCGGGTATTGAAGGCGATATCTGGTTTGCCGGCGGCAATACTGTGGAGAATAAATATGGCTTGTGGCATTCAACCAATTCAGGAGCCAGCTTCACTAAGCTGTCCAATGTGCAGGAAGCGGATCTGATCGGCTTCGGTAAAGCTGCTCCGGGCCAGAGCTATATGGCGCTGTACACCGTTGCCCAAATCGACGGCGTCAGAGGCGTTTTCCGCTCCGATGATGCCGGGGCGACCTGGGTACGGATTAATGACGACGCCCATCAGTATGCCAAAATCAACATGGCCATCACCGGAGACCCGCGGATTTACGGCAGGGTGTATCTTGGGACCAACGGCAGAGGCACACTTTATGCCGATCCGGTAAACCCGCCGGCTGCAGGCTCGGTGATTACACCGGTCAGCGCCAGCTTCGACAAGAAGACGGCGAACCAGGCGGACCTGGCGGTCACGATGACCCTGAACGGCAACACGCTCAGCTCGATCAAGAACGGTACGGCAACACTTGTTGCGGGAACAGATTACACAGTCAGCGGCAGCACGGTAACGATTAAGAAGGCATATCTGGCAGCGCAGGCGGTAGGAACGACAACGCTGACCTTCAGCTTCAGCGCCGGGGCATCACAGTCTCTGGCCGTTGCCGTCGTGGATACGACAACAGCAGCAAGCAATTCGGTGATTACACCGGTCAGCGCCAGCTTCGACAAGAAGACGGCGAACCAGGCGGATCTGGCTGTCACGATGACCCTGAACGGCAACACACTCAGCTCGATCAAGAACGGGACAGCAACACTTATTGCGGGAACAGATTACACAGTCAGCGGCAGCACGGTAACAATTAAGAAGGCATATCTGGCAGCGCAGGCGGTGGGAACGACAACGCTGACATTCAGCTTCAGCGCCGGGGCAGCACAGTCTCTGGCCGTTGCCGTCGTGGATACGACAACGGCAGCATCCGGCGTGCTAAAGGTCCAGATGTACAACAGCAGCACAGCGGCTGCGGCGAATACTTTGAGTCCGCGGATTAAACTGGTGAATACGGGCACTACTGCGGTATCCCTGGCCGATGTGAAGCTCAGATACTACTACACCATTGACGGAGAGCAGCCGCAAAGCTTCTTCTGCGACTGGTCGCAGGTTGGAAGCGCCAATGTAACCGGATCCTTTGTGAAGCTGACCCCCGCTAAGACCGGAGCCGACTACTATTTGGAGCTGGGGTTCACCAGCAGTGCCGGTTCCCTGGCAGCAGGGGCAAGCCTTGATATTCAGATGCGTGCTTCCAAAAGTGATTGGAGCAATTATACCCAGACCGGAGATTATTCCTTTAGTGCAGCAGGAACAAGTTATACTGACTGGGCTAATCTTCCGGCATATATCTCTGGCAGCCTGGTCTGGGGCAATGAACCCTCATAATCCAGCGCGGCAGGAAGCGGAACGCTGATTTTAAGCCCTAGGCTCACCTAAACGAGCAGCCTCATCCTTCACTTTGCAGTGGAAGATGAGGCTGTTTAAATTATAGTGGGAAAGTCTCCCGCTAATTCTTACGTTTTCGCCTAACATCTGAACTTTAGGTGGAATTTCTCCAGCTATTTTCCCAGGGAACGCTGATGTGGGTCTTTACGAGAGGAATTAGTTGGAGTAAATCCCATTGGAGTCTGTTTTTGTCCTGGTCTGGAGGAATTTAGGTTGAGGAATTCCCACTACTGTAACTCCGTACATAGAAGCGTTTATCCCATTAGTGAATACACAATAAAGTCTACTGCCGCTATAACGTCTGTCCGCTGTCCACCGTGATGATCTGCCCTGTCATGGCCTCCTGTGTAAGCGCAGCGCAGATGAACTGTGCGATATCCTCCGGTTCCGCAATCCGCTGCAGCAGCAGATTCGGTGCCAGACTGTGCATTTGTTCCTCCCGGCCTGCCCACCACCGGGTTGCGACTGCACCCGGAGCGACACAATTAACCCGGACATCGGGGGACAGGGCGCGGGCCAGCGATTTAGTAAGGCCGTGGACGGCTGCTTTGGAAACTGCGTAGGGCAGCGAAGAACCGTTGCCCGTATTCCCCGCAATGCTTCCGAGATTGACGATTGCCCCCTGTTTGCTCTGCTTCAGATAAGGGGCAGCTGCCCGGGCACAGTAGAACATTCCTTTGACGTTGACATCAAACAGCTCATCCCACACCTCCTCACCAGCAGCTTCCAGATCCGCAAGCGGAATATGTCTGGTGATGCTGGCGTTATTCACCAGCAGATCAAGGGCACCAAATGCTGAAATGATCTGCCGGACCATTGCCCGGACCTCGCTGTCTTTCGACACATCGGCCTGTACCGCAATGGCCTGTCCGCCTTGTTCTTTAATTAGCCGCACGGTTTCTTCGGCCTCAGCTGCGGAACGGGAATAATTCACGGCGACTGCTGCACCGCGATGGGCCAGCTCCAGGCTGACAGCCTTACCAATCCCAGTGCCTCCGCCGGTCACAAGTGCTGCTTTTCCTGCCAGTTCCATTTGTATCCTCTCCTCTATACACATAGCATTGTTCTAGATATAAACTATTTTAAAGAAAAGTCTTGATTCTGTATAATTGAATTAAATGAAGATCTGATTCAATAATATTGAATTGTAAGGGGGATGACGATGGAGCTCAAAACTTTAAAAACCTTCCAGACCATTGTAAATACCGGAAGCTTTAACCGGGCCGCGGAAGAACTAAACTATGCCCAGTCTACGATCACCATGCAAATCCAGAAGCTGGAGTCGGAGCTTGGGATGCCATTGCTTGAACGGGGGAAACAGCAGATCAGTTTAACTGAGGCCGGACGTCTCCTGTACGAACAAAGCCTGCGGATTGTAAAAGATATGGAGCTGCTTGAGAGCAGATTGGGTGAATTGACGGCGGGTGAGGCAGGGAATCTCCGGCTTGGAGCGACCGATCCTACGGCCAGTTACCGGCTGCCGGCTCTTTTGCGGGAGTTCATGACCATGCATCCCGGCATAGATATCTCAGTCGACATTGGCAGTACACCGGCGCTCACGGAGCGTCTGCTGAGGGGCGAACTGGACATGATCCTCTGCTCAGCTCCGGAGATGGGCAAGGGGCTGCATTATGAGCCGCTTTTTACGGAAATATTCGTGCTGCTCCTGCCGGAAGACCATCCGCTGGCCGCTGAACCGCAGGTTACAGCCAGTCAGCTCAGGGAGCATCGCCTGCTCATTACGGCCGCCGGCTGCCCGTACCGCAAGAAATTGGAAAGTGTGTTGCAGGAATCCGCAGGGCCGCCGCTGAATACTATGGAAATCGGCAGCATGAGTGCATTGAAATATTATGTGCAGAGCGGTTTAGGAATGGCATTGGTTCCGGAGTCAACGCTACAGCCTTTGCCGGCAGGTACCCTAGGAAAGAGGCTGCAGGACGGACCGGTGGACATGAGCTGCGGAATAGCCTGCAGAACTGCCGATTATCCCTTACAGCTGGCTGCTTTATGCCTGTACCAGTTTTTGAAAAGCAAGCTTGCCGCGCTGGGTAATAATGAACTTAGTTGAGATGAGCTGAGCAGAGAAAGGTGAGATGAGTGCAGATGAGTGGAGCCAAATTGGATTTAGAGCGGATTGTGTTCATTGGCCGGACGTTTGACGAGTATATGCGGATGTTTGATTTACAGCCGGATATGCTGCGCGGGCGGAGTATTCTTGATTGTCCTGCAGGAGCCTGCTCCTTCACTGCGGAAGCGAACCGGCACGGAGCCATGGCTATTGCGGCTGATATCGCCTACAGTTATTCGGCAGAAGCCCTTCAGGCTAAGGGACTCGCCGATATTGAGCATACATTGATTCAGCTTGATAGGGTACGCGATAATTTCAAGTGGGATGATTTCCAATCCATAGCGGGGCTGAAGCAGGCAAGAACGGAAGCGCTGACTGTGAGCACCGTAGACAGACTGGCCCATCAGGAGCGTTATGTAGCTGTAGAGCTGCCAGTACTGCCTTTTGAAGATCAGGCTTTTGATGTGACTTTATCCGCTCATTTTTTGTTCATGTACGGTGACAGGCTGGATGTTGATTTTCATCTCGAGACCCTCCGCGAACTGCTGCGTGTAACGAAGGCGGAGATCCGTATTTTCCCGCTGGTGGATCTGACTTGCCGGAGATATCCGCATTTAGATGAACTGATCCGCTTTGTTCAGAGCCAGGGCTGGAGCGCAGAAGAAGTACAGGTTCCTTATGAATTTCAAAAAGGTGCGGGCTCCATGCTGCATTTGAAGAGGGTATAGCCTTTTTTTGGAGCTGCGGAAAAAGAGATCCTATGCCCGTGACATATAGTCATTAGACATAGGATCTCCAGAGGCTAAATAGATCAGCGGGAAGAGCGGCGCTTCAACCGGAAGGTTCTTGCAATCTTCGGTACATCTTCATTAACCATGCGCTTCAGCAGGCGTATCGGCTTGCCGTATTTCCGGTAATCATAGTCGTCCTTGGATGGATTGAGGAACTCATCAGGAAGCTCCTCCGGGACCGTGTAGGCGAAAATTCGTCCCTGCCGGTAAGCCAGGAATATTATCGGAGATTCAGCATACCCTTCGTCATGCCACTGCTTCAAGCTCATTTTATAGACTAACAGACTTAGCGCATCTTCATATATCTTCCCTTTGTATTTAAACCTGAAAAATACGCCATATTCTGCATCCTTCAGCCGGCTGCTTCGTTTAACGGAGGTGTAGCATCTCCACCAGCGGGGAAGCTTCACGGTGAAGCCGTACCTGGGGTCACGGTATAAGAGTACACTCGTACGCTTCCTGGCGGCGCCAGATGGAGGCCTCTTCGCTGCCGTTTTTCTTGCTTGGTTTCTTCGGTTCAGCGTTATCACATCCTCACGCATCGTTATCGGACTCTAAGTCCTGGGCATAATAGTCAGGATATTCAACCATGGGATCATGTGATTGGACTGCTGCCCAGTGCTGATTGATGAGGTTACACTGGCGCTCCTATATGTATAAAAAAAGTGCTTGTAACACAGGTAAACCCCTACTATTGATTTGCATCAACAGCAGAGGTTTACGTTGTAAGCACTATACCCATGTTCTTCTCAGACTCCTTATCCTATCCTTTGTACTCAGCCGGGTAGAAATCGTCCGAGGCGGCAGTAAATTTGCCTATCCTGCACATTAAATCTTCTCTAATTCATCCTCTGGCCACGCTAGGATTGATGTTCAACATTTGAGCTTTAAGAAGCTCATACCAGTTCGTTCCGGGATGGATTGAAAGCTTTAGCGTCAGGATCAAAGATATAGTCTCAAGCTCAGGGATTACAGCGGCTAAGGATTGCTGCGGTGAGATTTTACCTGCCCGTCAGGCTTCCTTCCAGCGGTGTAAGGTTCCCTTGAGTTGATGTCTAAAGTATACCCTGCTTCTCACGGATAGTAAAAAGCCGTATGGTTGTAAAATAGGGCTATTATACAATAAACGCTAATGTAAGCGCTATTATTCTGGTGTGTTCTTAGTATTTTGAAAATAATTCACGGCGGATTGCTGCCAGGTTATCCTGTATAATTAACCGGAGAGGTGAGAAACAATGAAGCTGTTTCAAATGAAGACAACGCCCCTGGGTGTGGAGCGGACCCGGGAGTTTCTGGAGGATAATTATTTGTGCATCGGCTATCCCGGCACGGGAGATTTACAGCAGGCCGATCGTGAGGAGCTGCGGGTAAAACTGCTGCAGGCCGGGACTTGCGGGGAGCAGAACCTGGAAGAAGCGATAGAACACCTGTGGCTGTTTGTCCATGAAATGCAGGATGGGGACTATATTCTGATACCTGACGGGGATTGGGTGCACCTCGGTGATCTGGGAGACTATTTCTATAATGACACTTATGACAATGAGGAGGATGGCCGGTGTCACCGCCGGGGGGTAACCTGGCTGAAAAGCATGCCCCGGCGCTCAGTGAATTCCATTGCAGCGGAGCTGCTGGCGGAGGAAGCGCTGATTTCCCGATACCAGGGGACACTTCCATCGGCAAGGCTGGAGCTATGGATCGGGGATACGGAAGCAGATATAAGGAAGTCTGGCGGAAAACCGGCAGGTGTGGATGAGGACACTCTTGACTTGGCCGTGGCCGTCCTGAAGGAAGCACTTCACAGCGGGGATGCTGAACGGCGGGAACGGGCAGCGATTGCAATTTTGCAGTACGCGAGATGAATGCTTTTGCGGGGTGATTTTGAAGCGATTACAAGTTATAATGAACGAGATTGACAATTAATAAAAGTAGCGTCAAATAACAAAAAAATGCTAACAAAATTCAGCCTATTCTTCCGTTGCCGTTATATACGCGGAGAAGTTCAGGAAGCAAGGCTCACAACCCTTTAGGAGGCTTCAATGGGAATTCAATATTTTGCAGAAGAGCGTATATTTCATCTTCAGAGCAAGGCCACCAGCTATGTCATTCAACTGCTGCCCACCGGGGTGCCGGCGCATGTCTATTGGGGCAGGAAAATCCGTTCAACAGGCTTGTCAGCCATCCTTCAGCGGACAGAGCGCTGTTCTTTTTCGCCTAGTCCATATCCAGAAGACATGTCGATTTCTTATGACACAATCGCCCAGGAATATCCGTCTTACGGAGTAGGGGATTTCCGGCATCCGGCTTATCAGATTCAGGCGGAGAACGGGACTACAGCTTCCGAGGCAATCTATGATTCACACCGGATTTATCAGGGCAAGCCCATGCTGGAAGGTCTGCCGGCTACATATGTCCAGCAGGAGAATGAAGCAGAGACACTTGAACTTGAGCTGCTTGATCCGGTCGCCGGACTGCGGATTATTCTGAGCTACACCGTGTTCGAGGCATTGAATGCCATCACCCGGTCCGTTAAATTTGTGAACGAAGGCGGACAACAGCTGAAGCTGTTGCGCGGACTGAGCATGAGCGTCGACTTCCGCGACGCGGATTATGAGCTGCTGCATCTCTCCGGCTCCTGGGCACGTGAGCGCTATGTGGAACGCAGAGCACTTGCTTCCGGTATGCAGGGAATCGAGAGCCGCCGCGGGGCAAGCAGTCATGCGCATAACCCGTTTATCGCGTTGCTCGCGAAAGGCGCAGATGAGGAGCATGGGGATGTCTATGGCGTCAGCCTGGTATACAGCGGCAGCTTTACCGCCCAGGCTGAAGTGGATCCGTACCGGACGACCCGCTTATCCGTGGGGATAAATCCTTTTGATTTCAGCTGGCTGCTGGAGCAGGGCCAGTCGTTTCAAACGCCGGAAGCCGTGCTGGTCTTCTCGCCGGATGGCCTGGGTGCGATGTCGCGGACCTATCATAAGCTGTACCGGACCCGCTTAAGCCGCGGCAGCTTCCGTGACCGTACGCGTCCCGTGCTTGTCAACAACTGGGAAGCCACTTATTTCGATTTCACCGCGGACAAGATTGAAGATATTGCCCGTGCGGGAAGCGAGCTGGGCATGGAGCTGTTTGTCCTGGATGACGGCTGGTTCGGTCACCGCGACAATGACCGGAGTTCTCTTGGTGACTGGTTTGTGGACAAGAAGAAGCTGCCGCAGGGCCTGGAGGATTTGGCCCGCCGGGTTAATGAGCTGGACATGCAGTTTGGCCTCTGGTTCGAGCCGGAGATGATCTCACCGGACAGCGAGCTGTACCGCCAGCATCCGGACTGGTGCCTGCATGTGGAAGGCCGGCGCAGAACAGAAGCACGGATGCAGCTGGTACTCGATTTCTCCCGTGCAGATGTCTGCCAGGCGATTGGCGACCGGGTGGCGGATGTGCTGCGCAGCGCTCCGATTTCCTATGTGAAGTGGGATATGAACCGTAATATGACTGAGATCGGCTCGGCGCTGCTTCCGCAGGAGAGACAGCGGGAGACTGCGCACCGTTATATGCTTGGACTGTATGGTGTGCTTGAGCGGATCACAGCGGAATTTCCGGATGTGCTGTTCGAGAGCTGCTCGGGCGGCGGCGGACGTTTTGACCCGGGAATGCTTTATTACATGCCACAGACTTGGACAAGCGACAATACCGATGCCATCAGCCGGCTCAAAATCCAATATGGAACCAGTATCGTCTATCCGCTGAGCGCCATGGGCAGCCATGTATCGGCGGTGCCGAATCATCAGGTTCAGCGCAGCACTTCGCTTGAGCTGCGCGGCCATGTCGCGATGTCGGGCAATTTCGGCTATGAGCTCGATCTTACGAAGTTCACGGAGGATGAGAAGACGGCCGTTCAGGCACAGGTGGCGCTCTATAAAGAGCTGCGCAATCTTGTGCAGTTCGGGGAGCAGTACCGGCTGCTCAGCCCGTTTGAAGGTAATGAAACGGCGTGGCTGATCGCAGCTGAGGACAAATCTGAAGCCGTCGTGATGTACGCACGGACCCTTGCGGAGCCGAATGATGCGCTGCATTACCTGCGGCTGAAGGGGCTGGATCCCGAAGCGGATTATGAGTGGGTGGAGGGCGGAGGCGTATTCGGCGGAGATCATCTGATGTATGCCGGGTTGCCGCTGCCTGCACTGCATGGGGATTTCCAGAGCGTCCTGTGGCGCTTCCGCAGAGTGTAGAAGAGATTCCCTCAAGATTAACCAGGTATGATCACAAAAGAGCCTTCCGGCGTAATGCCGGAAGGCTCTTTTGCATAGAATATAGATGGTTTGGATCAGATGAAATCCACAAATTCATTGACTGGTTTGCGGTAGCCGCGGGGTCTGATCTTGCGCTTGTTATCCTTGCCGATGGTAATCATCAGGGCAGGGACGAAATTGTCCGGCACATTCAGTGTAGCATTGACCGCCGCAGGATCAAAACCGATCATCGGGCATGTATCCCAGCCCTTGTCTTTAGCAATCAGCATGAACTGCATGGCCGAAAGGGACGCGTTCCGGATCGCTTCGTCACGCTGGAACTGGTCATTTCCGCTATACGCATCGTTGATCGACTGGATGGTGCTGTCGTATTCTTCCTGGCTCATCGCCCCCAGCAGCTTGAGGCCGCTGTAAATTTCTGGCGCCTGCAGGTAAGCATTTTTGTCCCCGTATACAATAATTACAGCTGAAGCAGTGTGAACCTTGTACTGATTATAGGCATCCTTGTGCAGCTGTTCTTTAACAACCGGATTGGTAATTACCTTGTAATGCGCATGCTGCAGATTGTTGCTTGAGGGGGCAAGGCGGGCAAGGGAGAACATTTCCTCCAGCTCTGCCTTAGAAATCGTAACTCCTTCCACAAAATTCATGGCAGATCTCCGGGCTTGGACCAAATCTGAAAAAGTACTCATAAGTAATGCCTCCATTAGTTTATGTATTAGTTAATAAATATAAATAGCTAGTTTTTATTAATGAACTTACTAATAGTTACTTGCTAAAGATAGCACGGCATTAAGTGGTCGTCAATGATTTTGCACATGTCTTTAAAAAATATTTTGAAAAAAGAAGATAATTCGCAAAAACGACATTAAAGAAGTGATTTTTATCACAAAACAAGGATATACAGGCAAAAACTTTGTGACATAATTAACATTATGGGTGGTATAATAGGCACATTGAGTTTGTGGATTTTTTATTATGCAGTATTAAGCGAATACGGAGGAGAGGCTAATATGTCAGAAACTATCACTCAAACCCTGCCTAAAGAAGAACAAACAGCAGGTAAACCGGCTTATACCAAAGAGGATTTACTGGATCAGCTGCTCAAACCTGAGGTTCAGGAATCGCTCACACTGCTGGTGGAGGAACTGCCTAAGCTAACACAGCTGGTCGGAGTATTAACCAAATCGTTTGACTTCGTACAGGCGGTTGCCTCGGATGAGGTACTCAAAAATGATACTGTAGGTGCTATCAAGGAAATTGCCGAGCCGGTGGTGGATTCGGTTAAAAATATGGCTGCTACAGTTATCGAAGCAAAAGACCGTGCTAACGAAAGCACTGAAACGATCAGTCTTTTTGGAATGATGAAAATGGTCAAAGACCCGCAGGTCCAAAAGATGCTTCGTTTCCTGAATGCTTATCTTCAAGTCAGCGGCGAACGCAGCCCGCAGAAATAGAAACCCTAATTTCATAACACACAAGTAAGGACGGAGGATATATGATGTCAAAACATATCGTAATTCTAGGAGCAGGGTACGGCGGTTTATTGAGTGCATTGACTGTGCGCAAATATATGAGCAAAGCTGAAGCAAAGGTTACAGTGGTCAACCAGTATCCGACACACCAGATTATTACTGAACTTCACCGCCTGGCTGCAGGCAGTATCTCAGAGAAGGCTGTTGCCATGCCGCTGGCAAAGCTGTTTGCAGGTAAAGATATTGACCTCAAAATTGCTAAAGTTAAATCGTTCTCCGTTGACACCAAACAGATCGCTTTGTCTGACGGCACAGTTCTTTCCTATGATGCACTTGTTGTAGGTCTGGGCAGCACGACGGCATATTTCGGAATTCCGGGTCTGGAGAAATTCAGTATGGTGCTGAAATCAGCTGAAGATGCCAAAAACATTCATGCCCATATTGAAGCCCGGATCCGTGATTATGCCGCAACTAAAAATCCGGCTGATGCAACGATTCTGATCGGCGGAGGCGGCTTGACCGGCGTTGAGCTAGTAGGTGAAATTGCCGATGTGTTGCCTAAGCTTACCAGACGTTACGGGGTGGATCCGAAGGAAATCAAGCTTTTGCTAGTTGAGGCCGGCCCGAAAATTCTGCCGGTATTGCCGGATCATTTGATCCAGCGCGCTACATCAAGCCTTGAGGCCCGCGGTGTACAGTTCCTGACAGGTCTTGCTGTTACCAACGTTGAAGGCAACACGATTGATCTGAAGGATGGACAGAAGGTTGTTGCGAATACATTCGTCTGGACAGGTGGCGTTCAAGGCAATCCGCTGGTCGGCGAATCCGGTCTTGAGGTTAACCGCGGACGTGCGACCGTCAATGATTTCCTGCAATCCACTTCCCACAAAGATGTGTTCGTTGCCGGAGACAGCGCTGTTTACTTCGCGCCAGATGGCCGCCCTTACCCGCCAACCGCGCAAATCGCCTGGCAGATGGGCGAACTGATCGGCTATAACCTCTATGCCAGCCTGAACAACAAATCACTGGAAACCTTCAGCCCGGTTAATTCGGGTACGCTGGCCAGCCTGGGCCGTAAAGACGGTGTAGCAATTATCGGCGGCAACTCGACTCCGCTCAAAGGCCTGCCTGCAACGATGATGAAGGAAGCGAGCAACATCCGTTATCTGACCCATGTTAAAGGTTTGTTCAGTCTTGCCTACTAAGACTCCCTGATATCCGTAGCGGATCTCAGGTCATAAAGAACCCCTTCAATGCACCTGAAATACTCATGCCGTCATGAGGTATGGGAGCTTGAAGGGGTTTTTGTGTAATTTTACATAGTCAATTTTTGGAAATGGTTATAGACTGAATGAATCTGTATTGATAATACAGCCTCAGGGGGTTAAGGATGATAGAGGGCCGGAAGTCTGAATTGTTTTATAAATATTCCTGCAAAGGTTCTCCGACGGTTGTGTTTATCTCCGGATTAGGGGACGGGAGTGATTCCTGGGATGGGATTCAGCAGGAGATTGCCGGAATCGCCTCGACCTTTGCGTATGACCGGGCAGGTACCGGTAAAAGTCCGGCGGTAACTATTCCCTGTTCCTGCCGCGACTTGGTACTGGAGTTGCATGAGATGCTTGCTGAATTAGCTGTGCAACCGCCTTATATATTGGTGGGACATTCTTTTGGCGGATTAATTGCCAGACTTTATGCCGCTTATTATCCTCAGGATTCATCGGCGCTTGTGCTGGTCGATGCTGCTGCAGAGTATAAAGAAGTCGCTTTTGAAAAGATTCTGCCTGAGCAGCTCCTCCCCGGGAATAGGGCGTATCTTGAGAATCCTCTGCTGAACAGCGAGAAAATTGACAAGCGGCTAAGCTACCGGCAAATTGCCGAAGCTTCACTTGGAGAACCGGGCGGTATTCCGATATCGGTCATTACTAGAGGGCTGCCGGACAGGCAGGGGGCGGACTGGCCTGCCGAAGAAATACTTGAAGTCGAGCAGTTGCAGCAAACGGGATTTTTGCGGCTGTCTACAGATGGCAGACAGCGGTTTGCCCGGAGCAGCGGACATTATATTCACTTAAATGAACCGGAAATTGTTATTGAAGAAATCAGACAAATGGTTGAACTCACATCAGCCAGTTACAGGGAGTGAAATTTATGAGCGACAGAAGAGAAAGACTAATCCATGATCTGCAAAGAATTGAGAGCGAGGAGTACCGTCTTCGTGAAGGTGAAGCACATGACGATTTTATCCGCCGCATGCTTGAATATATCGGAGATCCGCAGCCTGAGCTGAGGGATGAGCTGATCTACCCGACTTTTTATAAGTGGATACTGGAGCAGCAGCTGTTTACCAATGATGAGCTGCGCAGCTTCCTGAAAGTCCTGCTTGATGAGCGGCATTTGTTCTATGGCATCGGCAAGACGGAAGATAAAAGCGTATTTACGCGGACATTCTCTGTACTTCCGGTAGCTCTGATCGTGCAGCGGCATATCAAGCGGCCGTTTCTCACTGCGGAAGAATTCCGCAGCTTGAAGGATGCTCTGCTCCGCTATTACCGGGAAGAGAAGGATCTGCGCGGATATGTGGAGGAAGGCGGGTGGGCCCACGCTGCGGCTCATGGTGCGGATGCGCTGGATGAACTGGTGCAATGCCCGGAGAGCAGTGAGGAGGTGCAGCTGGAAGTGCTGGAGGCTATCAAAGATATGCTGCAAAACCGAATGTGGCTGTTCGGCGAGGAAGAGGACGAGCGGATGGTTACGGTCGTGGATACGATGATCGTACAGGAACGCCTGAACTGGGATACTATCGCCCATTGGATCGGCAGCCTGAGTGACTGCGGGAATTGGCCGCCGGGCCGCAGCCAGCGCATCGCCCAGGTCAATAGTAAACACTTCCTGCGCAGCCTTTATTTCCGAAGAGGATGTCAGGACCGGAGTGAAGCCTTTGAACAGGTGCTTCTTACTGCAGAAGCTAGTTTGAATCGATTTTGTTAGGTGATTATTTCTCTGGTATACTAACTAAAATAGAAGATGTTATATTGATTTCTGTTTGATATAATAGGCATGTTTATACTATTAAGCAGTTTTATGGGAGGATTATGTAGATGGGACTCAAGGATAATGATGTAATTGTTTTCATCGGCGACAGCATCACAGACTGCGGGCGGAATTATGAAGACGCTTCATCGCTGGGTGTTGGTTATGCTCTGATGGTTGCTGCACACCTCGGGCTGCAGTATCCGGAGAAGAAGCTAACGTTTTTTAACCGGGGAATCAACGGCAACCGCGTTGTCGATTTGCAGAAGCGTTTTGACCGGGATTGCCTGGCCCTGAATCCAACCTGGGTCTCGATTTATATCGGGGTCAACGACACCTGGCGCTATATGGACTCCGGCCAGGAAACGACTGCCGCTGAGTTTGAAGCTGCTTACCGGGACCTGATTGAGCGTACTAAGAAATCCTCGGAGGCCAAGCTGGTGCTGATTGAGCCGTTCGTGCTGCCGGTGCCGGAGGACCGCAAGACATGGCGCCGGGATCTTGACCCGAAAATCCATGTTGTGCGTGAATTAGCGCGTGAATACGGTGCGCTGCTGGTACCGCTTGACGGCTTGTTCGCGGCCGCTTCGATGAAGGCAGAGCCTGCTTTCTGGGCAGGCGATGGCGTTCACCCTTCACCGGCAGGCCATGCCCTTATTGCTGATGCCTGGCTGAAGGCTGTAGGCGCGATTAATTAGTTCATATCATGCCTTCCGGTTTAAGACCGATCCGTTAATATGCTGCGGAACGGTCTTTTATATATTTCATTAAAGGTACATAGTGCTTTGCATTTTATTCTCCTTATAGACACTGGTATAATTGAAAGATACATATGGATTTGGAGGTGGAACCCATCAGGCGGTTTCTGCTGATCGCGCCTTTCTCAAAAAGTTCAATAAGCCGTGGACTGCCGGAAATAACTACGGATGGGGATGTGTATGTATAATGTTATTGCAGTAATTTCGGATATCCATAGCAACAGGCTTGCTCTTGAGGCAGTTCTGCAGGATTTAGAGAGCCGGAATGCAAACCTCATTGTGAATCTGGGCGACACACTGTTTGGTCCCATAGATCCGCTGGGTACAGCAGCGCTGCTGATGGAGCAGCCGGCAATTGTGAATATAATGGGCAACTGTGATGAAATTCTGCTGCAGGAAAGAAGCGAATCACTCTCCTATAAGCAAGTGAAGCCGCTGCTTAGTATTGCCCAGGAAGAATGGATTTCCTCCTTTCGGGGGACATGGAGCTATGAAGAGCTGCTGTTCTGTCATGGCACGCCCTGGAACAATGGCCGTTATCTGCTGGAGCAGGTTCAGCCGGACGGCACTGTGGTTTATAAGCAGCCGGAGGCGTTGGCAGCAGAGCTGCAGGGGATAGCGGAAAGAATCATTTTTTGCGGACACAGCCATGTATTTCAATCCATTGACTTACCGGGCGGGAAGAAGGCGGTCAATGCGGGAAGTGTTGGTTTGCCGGCCTATGAAGATGAAGAGCCTTATCCCCATGTGATGGAGTCAGGTACCCGCTTCGCCAGCTACTGTCTTTGCCGGAGAACCGGAGAACCGAACAACTGGGCTGTCCAGCATAGATTGGTGGAATATAACTGGGAGGCTGCTGCCGCAATGGCAGACAGTAAGGGGCGGCATGATTACGCGGTTGCCATCAGAAACGGCCGGATGAGCCGGGAATAGGCACTACTGCAATGTGCAAGGTATATAGTAAATCATAGATGCAGCTGGTGAAATCCGTCACGGATACCGGCGCGAGAGGGAAGTGAGCAGGGTGACGAGTGATACAGCAGAAGATTTGCAAGGTTTGAAAGAGGCGGGAAAAGTGGTCGGTTATACGATTGCCGAGATGAAACGCAAAGTAGTTCCCGGTATGACAACGGCAGAGCTTGATCAGGTGGGAGCAGAGATATTGGAGCATTTTGGCGCACAATCTGCTCCTAAAGTGACTTATAATTTTCCGGGCAGCACCTGTATCAGTATCAATGAAGAGGTGGCTCATGGCATTCCGGGTCCCAGAGTCATTCAGCCTGGAGATCTGATCAATATTGATGTTTCTGCCGTGTTGAACGGCTATTACGGGGATGCGGGGGTTTCTTTTCAGCTGCCTCCCTACGATGAGAAGCTTGTCCGCCTGTGCAGCAGTACCGAGGAGACGATGATGAATGTGATCAACCATCTCCGGGCAGGCATGAAAGTAAATGAAATCGGCCGGGTGATGGAAATGGAAGCACGCAAACGCGGCTACAAGGTAATCCGCAATCTCTGCAGCCACGGGATCGGTAAATCCCTGCATGAGAAGCCTTTCGAAATCCTGCCGTTCTATAATCCGCGGGAAGCTACGGTGCTTAAGGAAGGGCAGGTGATCACGGTCGAACCTTTCCTGTCAACAGGGGCGGATTTTGCGGAGCAGCAGAGCGACGGGTGGACCTTGAGTGTCAAAGGGGGCAGCCGGGTTGCCCAGTTTGAGCATACGATTATCGTGACAAAAGGCAAACCGATCATTCTGACAAGTGCATAGGCAGCTGTTCTCCATAGCTGTATCCTCAGACTTCATTTAAGTTAAAGGAGGCTGTTCCAAACTGCCATCACATGGCGATCAGGAACAGCCTATTTGTTTTAGGGCAGGATGGTACGGAAGGGCGGGATTATGCAAAATATTCCCTGTTTTGTGATGCGTTTAACCGAATTGCCGGCTTTTTTACGCTAGTGTAAAACTGTTACGTTTAAACAAACGGGAGGGATTGGATATGGAGAGTTCGCCGCAGGTCAGTAATTCGTTTATGACGTTTATGAAGGAAGCGCCAGAGCAGCAGCAGGCCTGGATGGAAGCAGTTCACAAGCTGGATGCCGCAAGCAGGCTTGATCCCAAGACGGAAGAGATTGCCTATATTGCCGTCTTAGCTGCGGTTCGGCTGGAGAGCGGCTTGCCGTTTCATGTGAAGCATGCCAAACAGCTTGGGGCTACGCGGGATGAGATTATTAGTGCGGTACTGCTGGGTCTTCCGGCAGCGGGCAATGTGGTGGTGCAGGCGCTGCCGGCTGCTTTGCAGGCTTACGATTCAGAGTAATGAACATCTGTATTGCCGCAGGGGAAAGGAGGAGTCCGGTGAAGATTGCCTTTATTCTTTTTGACGGGATGACATTTCTGGATTTCGCCGGTTTCTATGATGCAGTAGAGTGTACAAAGGAAAGGATGTCATGAGGCGTGAGCGGAAAAAAAGCGGTGGAAATACATTTTCAGGAGTGGATTGAGAACCGGGAGCATTGGCCGCTGCTGGAGGGTTATATGCATGACAACAGCGGGCTGCCCGGACCGCGGGCCAATCTGGAATTGGCTGCAGGCTTTGCACAGTATTTTGCGGATTCTAAGATATCGGATACAGCCTGGGCGCTGCTGTGTTCGTGGGTAGATGCTCCTGGTGAATTTCTGGTGTTCTGTGCAGTTCAGGCCTGCGGAGCCCACTACGCTTCTGCAGATGACCAGCGCCGCCTCCTCGTAGAGAGTGTGCTTAAAGCGGCGATGAATGATGCGGGGTGGCGGGTACGCGAGGCGGCTGCAATCGGTCTGCAAAGCATCGGGGAGTCCGATTTCAGACTTTTGACTCCATTGCTTAACGGCTGGAGAGAAGACGCTAATCTACTGGAACAACGGGCCTTTGTCGCCGCACTTGCCCACCCGCCGCTGCTCAAAAACCGTGACCATGTGCTATACGCTCTGGACCTGGCAGCCGGAATTACGGATGGTATCCTGCATGGAGCTGCGAAAGGATGCGATCCCGAGCATTTCCGGGTGTTGTCCAAAGGTCTGGAGTACAGTCTCAGCCTCTTTGCGGCCGCTGCACCGGAAGAAGGCTTTGCCCTCTTGAGCAGGCTGGCGGAGAGCGGTGATGCCCGGATGATGAGGATTGTGAAGAGTAACCTTGGCAAAACAAGGCTTAGCAAAAAGTACCCTGATCGGGTTCGTGAGCTGATGGCAGGATTGACAACTGTTTAAAATGTAACTATTATTGTTGCATCTACAGCTTTTTTTGTCTGAAGGCTCCAAAGGAGAGATACCCATGAATATCAGCACCCGGTTTGCGGTCGCTATTCATATTTTGACTTTAATCGACAGTAATAAGGAAGGCAAGAGTACCTCTGAGTGGATTGCCGGCAGTGTGAATACCAATCCGGTCGTCATCCGCAGGCTGACAGGGATGCTTCACAAAGCGGGCCTGGTGGATGTCCGTCCTGGTGTGGCCGGAGCAAAGCTAACACGCAGTGCTGCGGAAATTACGCTGCTACAGATTTATAAAGCTGTTAATGCCGTGGAGGATGACAGCTTGTTTGCGGTGCATGACCATCCCAATCCTGAGTGTCCTGTAGGTAAGAATATTGCAGGTGCCATTGTACCGGTTTTCTCGCTGGCCCAGAAAGCAATGGAAAATGTACTGCAGGAAGTTACTCTGGATCAGATCGTGAACCAGATTCCAGTGGCCTAGGTAAGTAATAAAGGGTGTTCATTCCGAATTTAAGAAAGCTTTCAGCAGGATTTTATCTGATTTTAAGGTTTGGGGAGTATAGTTAAGGCCTCCACCCCCAGTGGATACATTTTTAGTCGGATCCTGCCGTGCCTCGGTAGGATCCTTTTGTTGTTCACCGCAAGCGGAAGTGCAGAAGTAATCCATTCAGGCATGCGGCAAAATTCAGGAAAACTTTATGTCCTTTTCATCCGCTTTTAAGCTTCGGGCGTTATAGTAATCACATGACCCCCCCCTTATAATAGACTTTGGCCCTGCCGGACGACGGTAGGGCTACTTTTTTGCCATTCGAGCAGCTCCTTTACACAATATTCCAGTTAAATTAGACTTACACTTGGGACTATATGTTGTTATAAGGAGTGACTGTTTTGTTTTTATATGGTAACGGAGAAGTAAATGTCAGAAGTTTAGAGGCGGAGGATGCGGAGCTGCTGGTTAACTGGCTGTCAGATCCCTCCGTGCTGGAGTATTACGAAGGACGCGACCGACCGCATGACATGGATAGGGTACAGGAGCATTTTTATGGTGAAGACACAGAAGAAATAGGACGGGGCATTGTCCGGTACAATTCGCAGGATATCGGTTACGTCCAGTATTATCCGTTAGGTGACGCGGAGAGGGGGATTTATGGATATTCGGGATTTGCCGGCAGCATCTACGGTATGGACCAGTTTATCGGCGACCCTTTCTTTTGGAACCGGGGGATCGGATCGCAGCTGGTCAAAGAGACGGTACAGTACCTGATTGAGGTAAAGCAAGCCGGTAAAATTGTCATGGACCCGCAATGCTGGAATCAGCGGGCGCTGCATGTGTACGAGAAAAATGGTTTTATACGGAAACAACGGCTTCTAAGACATGAATGGCATGAAGGTGAACTAAGGGACTGTTGGCTGGTCGAACATGCAGGAAAAGGGGAATAGGGGATGCAGAAGAAAACAAATCAAATAACTATGCTGGCGTCGAGCTTGATTCTGGGCTTGTCACTTATCATTGGCTGTCTGATTCTTGGCAATGAAAGAGCCTCAAGCACGGAGAAGGAGATAGAAGCGCAGATTGCCCAGACCGAGACGGAGGCTAAGACACAGGCTGCATTGATGGAGCAGGCCCGGTCAAAGGATAAAGCGGTAATGACGCTTCAAGAAACGGCACAATTCCTGAATATGCAGGAGGCTCAGGTGCTGAACATCATCAAAGCAGAGAATGCGATCTTAAGCAACAACGGAGTATTTACGGGTGTCCGTCTGCCTTATTTTAAAATAGACGCAGAGTTTAAGTTCACCAAGACCGCAGTCCTGGAGTGGATTCAGGCTGTAACGGCCGAGAACCGGATCTATAGCGGAGACAGAATTATTAAATGAATTGGTTAAGAGAGTGATTGCTAATGTGAACCCCTGGCATTGATTGCGAAAGTAATTGACAAACTTTTAAACTGCTACTATACTAAAGTTAGTTAAGGTGTAACGGTAACAGTTACAAGTGAATGTTATTAGTAGCAGATGTTAAAACTAAGCCGCGATAACCGGGTTGATCGGAAGCGGCATACCTTCAGGAGGGGTTTATATGACAGCAACAGCGACTTTGCATGAGGATGTGCAAATTGGTCTTGTACAGATTAGAGTAAGCAATTTGGAGCGTTCACTCGCTTTTTATCAGAATGTGGTCGGATTTAAGGTGTTGCGCACGCAAGGACGCGTAGCGGAATTGACGGCAGACGGCCAGCAGGTGCTGCTCGTTTTACGGGAAATTGAGCATGCCCGGATGCAAACCCGTAAGGGAGCGGGGTTGTATCACTTTGCGATTCTCGTGCCGGACCGCCCGAGCCTGGGCCTGGTGCTGCGAAACCTGATCGACTCAGAGATTGAGGTCGGCCAGGGAGACCATCTTGTGAGTGAAGCACTCTATATTCAGGACCCCGATAATAACGGGATTGAGCTGTACCGCGACCGTCCGCGCGACTCATGGAAACGTGATGCTGAAGGAGACTATATCATGACTACCGACCCGGTAGATGTGGATGGTTTGCTGGCTGCTTCTGAAGGCTTAACCTGGAACGGCCTGCCTGCAGGCACCGTGATCGGGCATGTTCATTTTCATGTGGGTGATCTTGCCCAGGCCAAGAAATTTTATGTTGATGCGCTCGGCTTTGAGCCTACCACCCATTACGGGAATTCAGCACTGTTCATCTCCGCCGGCGGCTATCATCACCATATGGGGCTGAACATCTGGGCTGGTCAAGGCGCGCCTGCAACACCGGATAATGCACCGGGAATTGATTATTTCACCCTGCAGCTGCCGGATGGCCGGGAGGTTGCTGATGTGGCAGAACGGGTACGCAAGGCGGGGTATTCTGTGGCGGAAACAGCGGACGGAGTCACGCTTACAGATCCCTGGAACATCGGCATTAAGCTGATCACGATCCCGCAGAATAACTAACTATCGGTTTATTTAACTTTTAGGAGGGGCGTATCATGAAGATCGCAGTCATTGGAGCAAGCGGCAAAGCCGGAAGCGAAATCGTAAAGGAAGCGCTGAGCAGAGGTCATGAAGTAACAGCTATTGTGCGGGATGCCGCAAAGGCAGCGGAGAGTGGAGCGGCTGTGCTTGAAAAGGATGTTTTGGCTTTGACGGCAGAAGATTTAAAAGGATTTGAGGCCGTTGTTAATGCCTTCGGTGCACCGTTTGGGCAGGAGCATCTGCATGTAGAAGCCGGCAATGTGCTGATCGGGGCGCTAAAGGATAACCCGGATACGCGGCTAATCGTAGTCGGCGGAGCCGGAAGCCTGTTCGTGGACGAAGCCAAAACCATCAAGGTTGTAGAGACGCCTGGCTTCCCTGATTTTGTTAAGCCTACGGCGCTGAATCAGGGTAAAAATCTGGAGATTCTGCAGGGGACGGAAGGACTGAACTGGACCTTTGTCAGCCCGTCGGCTAATTTTGCCGTTGGCACAAGAACAGGATCATACACTAAGGGCAAGGATAATCTGCTGGTCAATTCCAAAGGCGAAAGCTATGTCAGTTACGCCGACTATGCCATCGCTATTGTCGATGAGATTGAACAGCCGCAGCATATGCGTGAACGTTTTACAGTGGTTTCAGAATCCTGATCCCAGCACGTTTATTTATACACTCCGTAATAGAGGGGGCAATGCCGGATGATACGGCTTGTCTCCTTTTGTTCTTTGTTCATGGAGATGATAGGCCTGGTAAACGTTTTGCTCTTCTTTTGCCGCAGCAGCGGGGTTTAGGATATAATAATAGAAAAAAATTGGATTGGAGTTGATGCAGCTTGGAGACTTTTCTTGCCGTGCTTTTACTGCTCGGGCTTATTGCGGCATCAAATATTGTGAACCGGTTTATTCCGTTTGTGCCGATTCCCCTGATCCAGATCGGGCTGGGTGTAATTGCCGCAATGGTCCCGACAGGAATACATATGTCCTTTGAACCTGAACTGTTTTTCGTCTTATTTATTGCACCGTTATTGTTTAATGACGGCAAACGGACACCGCGCGATGAGCTATGGAATCTGCGGGCGCCCATTCTGCTGCTGGCTCTGGGGCTGGTCTTCGTAACGGTATTTGTGGCCGGATATGCCATCCACTGGATGATCCCAGCGATTCCACTGGCGGCATCGTTTGCACTGGCGGCAATTCTCTCGCCTACCGATGCTGTTGCGGTCAGTTCGCTGGCGGGAAGGGTGCATCTGCCGGGCAGTATTCACCGGATACTGGAGGGCGAATCGCTGATGAATGACGCTTCCGGTCTGGTCGCCTTTAAATTTGCCATTGCCGCTGCGGTTACCGGAGTCTTCTCATTGCCCAAAGCAGCACTGAGCTTCGTCCTAATTGCCGCGGGGGGCTTGCTGCTCGGGGCACTGCTGTCCTTTCTGCTGATCCGGTTAAGCGTATTTCTGCGCAGGTTCGGCATGGAGGACGTCACCATGCACGTGCTGCTGCAGATCCTTACACCGTTCATCATCTATCTGATCAGTGAGGAGATCGGAGTATCCGGCATCCTGGCGGTCGTAGCCGGGGGTGTAGTCAATGCGATCGAAAAGGACCGTGCCGTCTCGCCGCAGTATAAGCTGCAGTTAGTGTCGGCCAGCACCTGGTCGGTGCTGCTGTTTATCCTCAACGGGATGGTATTCCTTATTCTCGGGGTGTCGGTTCCGGATGTCGTAGAGGTCATTTACCATGATCAAAGTCTTAATAACTTTATGGTAGCCGGCTATGTTCTGGTCATTACGATGCTGCTTATAGTGCTGCGCTTTCTCTGGATATACCTCTATTCAATCTTCGAAAGCCGCCGGCTGAAGGTGGTGCGGTCGCCGCTTAAATCACAGCTGATTACCTCCATTTCTGGTGTACGGGGAGCCGTTACATTAGCCGGAGCCTTTTCTATTCCTCTGACTTTGGGAGACGGTTCACTATTTCCCCAGCGTGATCTGATTATCGCGATTGCGGCAGGCGTTATCCTGATGTCGCTGCTGATTGCCAGTGTCCTGTTACCGCTTTTGGCAGAGGAAGAGGAGACTGCAGCTGTAGTTCTGAAGGAAGGCACGGGGAATCCGGAGCTGGCCGCAAGATCAGTAGTGATTGATGCGGGCATGACTATGCTCCGGAGCCTCGTCAGCGAGACGGGCACGGGCTCGGCACAGCCTGCTTTGCTTGAATTCACCGACAAAATCGACCGCCTCTGCGGTCTCAAAACCGAAAATGATCCTAAAGCGGAGCAGTTCCGCCGCTTAGGGATTGAAGCCCGGCTGAACGGCCTGGAGGCGGAGCGGACGGAACTGCGGCGGATGACGGAGAACGGCATGCTGCCGGCACCCGTCGCGGTGAAGATGGAAGAACTGCTGGATCATAAGGAGGCCGTCCTTTGCCGGCGGTTCGATACGCAGGTGAAATTCTCATTGACTGAGATTCAGCGTCTTCTCTCCGGGATATTCACCGGGCGGCTCAGCGGCAGTGAAGGCCGCCAGGCGATACAGAATGCGGAAGAGGCCCGAAAGGCTAAAATCGCGATGTGCCAGGCAGCGGTCACGGCTGTGAGCAGCGGGATCAATGAGACAAACCGCGAAGCTGCACAGCTGGTAATTGACAAATATGAGAAGATGGAGTCACGGCTTGAGCAAGGAGACGGATGGAGCAAAGAAGGAGTGATCGACGATCAGAATTTTGAGCTTAAGCTGAAGGCGATCCAGGAGCAGCGGGATACGGTACAGCAAATGTACCAGAACGGTGCGATCAATCTTAAAATCGCCGGCAAGCTGCGCCGGTTCGTCGACCAATTAGAGACATCAATCTGGGAGGATTAATTATGGGGGAAATCATTGCTGGCGGGCTGTCTTTTGAGGAGATCAAGGAAGAACATCTGGCTGAGGTGCTGGATATTTATAATTATTATGTGTTGAATACAACGGTTTCTTTCCATACCGAACCACAGACCTTGCCGGAAATGCGCAATTCCGTGCTAAGCGGCGACCCTCGGTTCAAATCCTATGCCATCCTGCAGGATGGCAGTTTGGAGGGTTATGTTCTTATAACCAGACATAAAAATAAGCAGGCGTATGACACCTCCGGTGAAATCAGTGTGTACCTGAAGCCGGGCAGCGGCGGGCGGGGACTCGGCGGACAAGCGCTGCGGTTTATTGAAGAGCGCGCTGCCGAGCTTAAGTTCCATGTACTGGTCGCTACGGTGTGTGCGGATAATGAGCCAAGCCGCCGCTTATTTACCAGACACGGTTATGAGCAGAGCGCGCTGTTCAAGGAAATCGGCCACAAATTCGGACAGTGGCTGGATATTGCCAGCTATCAGAAGATTATCGGCCAAACGTCCTCCAGCTAGAAGCTGCCGATAAGAAGCAGCAGAGTATAGCAAAGTCCGTCCGCCGCAAGGATGAAATTCCTTGCCGGCGGGCGGACTTTGCTGTGTTATCGGCCTGATTTATCTGACCTATGTAGGCTGTATGGTTTCGAATGCTTATGCTTTCTTCCGCCGGAATATTTGTCCGAGGACTTCACTAAGCACGAGACCTGTAGCGATGGCTCCGGATAGCAGCAGAGCCTGCACGGCAAACTGAATCGCCTGATTATTATCATTCTCCACGAACTTGCGCATCGCATCATACGCGAGTCCCCCGGGACAAGCGGAATAATCCCTCCGACGCTGAAGATAATGACCGGCATCTTGAAGGATCGGGCAAAGATTTGACTGATTACACCGACAACGACGGTGGCTAAGAAGGTGGCAATCACTGTATCCCACCGCTCATCAAGCTGCAAATACAGTATCCAGCCCACCATTCCGGCGAAACCGCATTGCAGAAGCGCACGCCCTGGCGCATTGAACAGAATGCAGAATGCGGCAGCGGCAATAAAGCTGGTTATCAATTGCAAAATCATGAAGGGTTGACCTCTTTCACTCCTTATATTTTAAAAAAGAGACAGCACAAGCCCGATCCCAGTTCCAATCGCAAAAGCGGTCAGGAAGGCATCGGCTCCCTTGGACAGGCCGGAGACCAGATGCCCGGCCATAAGATCACGGACGGCATTGGTAATGAGCAGACCCGGAACGAGCGGCATCACGGACCCGATAATAATCTTGTCCATCTCCTGGCCGATACCCGCTTTAACAGACAGGAAAGCAAGCAGGCCGATCAGGAACGAGGCGCTGAACTCCGCGAAGAATCTGATCTGGACAAGCCGGTGCAGGTAGGTTGCAGCGGCGAAGCCTAATGCGGACGCGAGGAGGGCCGGGAGGGCATCCCACAGGCTGCCCTTGAACATTACGGTGAAACATGCGCCGGTGAGGGCAGCTGCAGCGATCTGCAGCCAGGCCGGATAGGCGTGCGCGGCATCGTCAACAGCCCCAAGCCGCTCGCGGGCTTCGGCTGCTGTGAGCTGGCGCTCGCTGAGACGGCGGGAGATGTCGTTGACCTCCGACACCTTTTGCAGATCGGTTGTCCGTTCGGCGATCCGGAACAGCTTTACCGGCTCGGTTCTGTTCGTCGTAAACATAATAACCGTAGGGGTCACATAGCTGTGTGCTCCGGGAAAACCTAAGGCTGCTGCCATGCGGGACATGGTGTCCTCTACGCGATAGGTTTCCGCGCCGCTTTGCAGCATGATTTTACCTGCCAGCAGGCACAGGTCGATTATATCATGCGCGGAAGTATTGCTGTTATTGCTTGAGCTATCCAACTTCGTTCGATCCTCCCCTGGAGTGTTATATATCCGATTGTCGCCGCAATTTCACAAAAGATCAACCTCAATTGCTGTTATTTACGGAAATAATAAAAATTTATTGAAAGTTTTAACTAGATATTAACTTATTATTTCCAGTTTACGATATAAAAAAGGAGAAAATTTACAGGGGAAAGAGAGCTGACCGATAATCGTTAATATGCATCCGTTATTTCCATGTGTTGTCGGGTTTGGTTTCAAGGGTACATAATCCCGTCGCAACGCCCCCCGAAAAGATTGTCAGGATCGAATGGAAAAAGGTTTCTTTGGAGATGAGCAGACCGCCAGCCCCGATAATAACAATGTCCGTCAGAAAAATAATGACCCCAACATTCAACGGAACATACCGTTTCAGAAATTTAGCAAGCAGATCCGTCCCCCCTGTACTCGCCTTGAAACGCAGCATTAGCCCGAGCCCGCTGCCCATCAGAAAGCCGCCGATAATGGCGCTTGAGATTGAGCCTAGCTCAATGTAATAGAGAAAATAAAACTGGAGCGGCCCGAGCAGCTCGATCAGGAACGAGGAGATTACAAGCCCGAGAATGCTGTTATAAAAAATGTCCCGTTCCTTTACCCAGGCAAGCAGAAAAATGGGGAGGCTGCACACGATAATAGCCAGTCCGATTTTTGTACCGGTCAAATAATTGATAATTAGGGCAATGCCGATTATTCCGCCGTCCAGAATTTTGTAAGGGACAAGAAAAAAATTAGTTCCCGCTGCAATAAGCAGCCCCCCCAATAATATGACGGTGTACCGCAAAAATGGGCGCATATTCAACATCTCCAAAATGAGGCATGTCTTAATGAATATGCTTGGCCCTGGAAAAAAATAGCCGGAATGCAAAAAATCCTGCTTACGCAGGATTAGACGGGGTACATGTAGGGATCATTAGACCAACACAGGCTCCGGAGTCTTAAGCTGAAGCGGAGGCGGTACCAGCCAGCCTTTCTTTTTATTCATTTTGAGCACCTGCAGTCCCAGTGCGGCCATTTGCGCATGGAATTTCATGAACATTGCCCCGAGGTCTTCGCGGATCGAGGTTCCCATAGCCTGGCTGCATACCACGAGGCCTAAGGAAGCGGCGGCAGAAAGGGCAGCGGCAATTTCAGGATCAGAGAACCGTGCTCCGGCGGGGATATCCTCCAGCTTCACCGATGGGCGGTCCGGGAGTCCAGGAGGAGGTGTGATGCCGTGTGTTTTCAGCAGCTTGTCACATTCCTTGATCTCCCGGTGCACCTGATCGATGAAATTATCAATGACTTCTTTCAGATCCTGATCACCAGCATGATAATGAAAAGCCTGGAAAGTGGATAAGGACATTTTGGCCGATGCGGAACATTGCCACAGGTTGAAGATTTCCCCGTAGTGCAGCGGTTCATCTTTGGAATTTCCGGATAAAACACCCATAACTAGTACAACTCCTTCACAAATAAAGTTAGGAACGTGGAGTTAGGATGTCCGGCATAACCTGTTTTATACGGAGATATACTGTAAGTGCAACATTAAGGCTTGCCGAAGCAGATAAAAGAATATATATTAACAGTAAATGTTACGAATAATATATTGCTATCAAAGCAGGTGAACAGCGGATGGACTATACGTATAAAGTACTGGAGAGCGACTTGGACTTGCTGGCAGCCGCGCTGTCAGAGGTCCCGGTAGCGGTTGCCGTAAAAGAATATGAGGATGATATTCTGGAGGATGGCGGACGCATCAGAGAATATACACCAAATTCTGTTCGCATCCGCGGATTATCCTACAGCCGGGAGCTGTATGAATTTCGTGCCTATCCTGTACACATAGGAGAATAAGTGGTGTTCCATCAAGACCCCCAATTAGCCTTTATTGCTTCGGCAATTAAAGAAAGGCTGAGACGGGTTTTTTGATGTTTTCGCCTTGAGCAGCCGGTATGCGGATTATCGTGAATACCGCTTACGGTAACGCAGAGGGGAGATGCCGACCTTGCCTGTGAACCGCCGTGAGAAGTAGGCCGTGCTCTCAAACCCTGTGCGCTCCGCGACCGCAGAGACAGGAATTTCCGTCTTCAGCAGCAGCAGTTTGGCCTGCTCCAGCCGGTAATCTGTCAAGTACTCCATCGGTGTCAGCCCGTAGACGCGCTTCATGCAGCGGGCTAAATAGTTGTAATGGAAATGCAGTTCATCAGCGAGGACTGTATTGGTGAGCGCTTCCGCATAATGATTGCGGAGATATGCCTCCGTCTGCTCAGCAATCTCTACTGCATGGCTTCCTGCCGCATCCAGCTGCGCCAGATCCATCATGCGCAGCATCTCCTCGAAGATCCGCTGCTGCTGCCATACTGCGCTGGAGCGTCTGGCACGGTTCAGCTGCAGCAGCATTTCAGCCTGTCCGCTCCGTTCAAAGGGGTGCGGCAGCGGCCCGAACTGCGGCACCCTTATCGTATACGGAAACGTGAGGAACTGCCGGAAGTGCTCTTCCCGGCGGGCATAAACGGGGTCTCCCTCAGCAATCATCCATTCTCCGACGGTTTGAAAATGAATCCATGTGAAACTGGTTATTTCCTCACACGGCTTGACTGAGTAATGATAACGGTCCGGCAGGAGCAGCAGGCTGTGGCCGGCGGGCACAGCCCATTCCTTCTCCTCTTCACCGATATACAGGCAGCCCTGTTCAATAATAAGCAGGTCGAATTTACCCATAGCATTACGGTTAGGATGCTGGTCTCCAGGCTGATAGATGGTACGGTTGCACTCCAGAAAATAAGGAAATGGCGGTGCTGCCAGCTGAATATACGAAGAGGCGGATGGCATGGGCTTCTCCTTTCAGAATCGTATGTTCTATAGTGTGAAATAGTACAAAAACAGGGTTGCTTCTGATCCTGTTTTTTATTCATTTTACCCTCTATAATGGCAATTAGCGAGGGTGAATAATTTATGAAGGGAAGAGGGAAATGAACAAAATTACTGAGATGAGGCTGACGCAGCCGGGGAATATAACAATCAAAGATGAGTTCTGGGGATGCTATATCCGGCTGGTACAGGATGTCGTGATCCCGTATCAATATGAGGCGCTGCATGACCGTGTGCCGGAAGCTGAACCAAGCCATGCGATCGCCAATTTTGAAATTGCCGCCGGGAGAAGGGCCGGAGAATTTAAAGGCTGGGTGTTCCAGGACAGCGACGTGGCCAAATGGCTGGAGGCAGTCGGATACTCCCTTAAGCTGAAGCCGGATCCTGAGCTGGAGCGCCAGGCGGATGAGGTCATCGATCTGATTGGCGAGGCGCAGCAGGAGGACGGTTATCTGAATACTTATTTTACGGTTAAGGAACCGGGGAAACGCTGGACCAACCTTCAGGACTGCCATGAGCTGTATTGTGCCGGTCATTTCATCGAGGCTGCAGTGGCGTATTATGAAGCTACCGGCAAAGATAAGCTGCTGAATATCATGCGCAGGGTAGTTGATCACATTGATACTGTCTTTGGCCCGGAAGAGGGGAAACTCAAGGGATATGACGGGCACCAGGAAATTGAACTAGCACTCGTGAAGCTGCACCGGCTTACGGGGGATGAGAAGTATCTGAAGCTTAGCAGCTTCTTCATCGATCGGCGCGGACAGGAGCCGAACTTTCTGCGCCAGGAGTGGGAAAGCCGGGGGCGAATCACCCACTGGAGCGGTAAAACTGACCAGATCGATCTTGCCTATCTTCAGGCGCATCTTCCAGTCCGTGAGCAGAGTGCAGCTGTAGGACATTCCGTCCGTGCCGTCTATATGTATACAGCAATGGCGGATCTGGCGCTGCTTAACGGAGACGGGGCGCTGCGCGACGCTTGTGTGCAGTTGTGGAATAATATGACGGAGAAGCAAATGTATATCTCAGGAGGCATCGGCTCTACGCATCATGGTGAGGCATTCACCTTTGATTACGATCTGCCTAACGATACGATCTATGCAGAGACCTGTGCTTCTATCGGATTGATCTTTTTTGCCCAGCGGATGCTGAGACTTGCTCCCGAGGCCCGGTATGCAGACGTGATGGAGCGGGCGCTCTACAACAATGTGCTCGGCTCCATGGCCCAGGACGGCAAACATTATTTCTACGTAAACCCGCTGGAGGTATGGCCGCAGGCCTGCAGCTGCAATCCCGGCAAACATCATGTGAAACCGGAACGCCAGGGCTGGTTCGGCTGTGCCTGCTGTCCGCCTAATGTAGCGCGACTCCTGACTTCTCTGAATCAGTATATCTACACAGTACATGGTGACACCCTCTATACGAACCTGTATATCGGCAGCGAATCGAACTTCACGCTTGGCGGGACCGAAGTGGCTATCACCCTGGAGAGCTGTTTCCCGTGGGAGGGTAAGGTTTCGATGAAGGTGAATCCGGAACAACCCGGGAATTTCGGCATCGCGCTGCGTATCCCATCCTGGAGTGATGGGGCAGAGATCAGGGTGAATGGAGACGCAGTGAAAGTCACCGAGAGCCTGGAACTGGGCTATGCAGTTATCCGCAGAGAATGGAAGGAAGATGATGTGATTGAGCTGACCCTTCCGATGGAAGCGCACCGTGTCTATGCCCATCCGAACCTGCGGGCTGATGCCGGGAAGACAGCCATTCAGCGCGGTCCGCTGGTTTATTGCCTTGAAGGCGTAGACAATGGCGAGCCGCTGAGCTCTATTGCCTTAAGTAAATCCGGAGAGTTCACGGAAACCTTTGTTGAGGGGCTACTTGGCGGTGCTGTAGTGGTCAAAACAGCGGGCTATCGTGTAGATGAACAGAGCTGGGACGGCGGACTATACAGCAGAACGAAGGCTGCTGAGCAGCCGGCAGAAGTTACGGCCATCCCCTATTATCTGTGGGGTAACCGAGGCAGCGGTGAGATGAAGGTGTGGATAACGGAGTAATGCCTGCCCGAACTACTGGTTCATGCAGAGCAAGCAAGGCAAATGTGGTCTCGTTACCATTGACTGACATTAACTTATATTTACAGCTTCTTTGGCTTACAGGGTCAGGCAGCACAACAGCAAAACAACCCGGTTGTACCGCCTCAGCGGATATCCGGGTTGTTTGTTGCGGAATTATTAGCTAAGGCGTTAGTTACGCCCGTAGAGCTGCTTAACCAAGGACTACAACCACTTGGTGAACAGCACCATCACCCACTGGAGCAATGATGTTACCTTCAACAGCTGCGCCGTCAAGTGTCAGGCTGGCAACACCCTTGGACACATGGTTCGGGTTCTGGATAGAAATGACGTAAGTGTCTCCACGGAATACGCGGGTGATTTCAAATCCGTCCCACTCAGCAGGGATACAAGGATCTACTTTCAGACCGGCGAAATCAGCCTGGATACCGAGAATGGACTGTGTAATGGCTACGTAGTTCCAAGCAGCTGTACCAGTCAGCCAGGAGTTCTTAGCTTCACCATGACGTACGGCATCTTTACCAGCGATCATTTGCGAATACACGTAAGGCTCCATACGGTGTACTTCACTGATGTCTTCCAGATAAGCCGGAGCGATTTTTTTATAGATTTCGAACGCTCTGTCACCATGGCCGAGCACGGTTTCAGCAATCATGATCCATGGGTTGTTGTGGCAGAAAATACCGGCATTTTCTTTGTAGCCCGGAGGGTACGTAGAAATTTCACCCAGGTTCAGATAGTACTTGGAGTAAGGAGGCTGCTGCAATACGATACCGTAATCCGTATCCAGACGTTCCTGAACGGAAGTTAGTGCTCTTGCAGCTTCACCATTTTCAACACCGATACCTGCCATTACGCACATACCCTGCGGCTCGATGAAGATTTGGCCTTCTTCATTTTCCTTGCTGCCGATCTTGTCGCCGTAGTGGTCATAAGCGCGCAGGAACCAGTCGCCGTCGAAGCCGTGGGAGAGCGTGATGGCACTCATGTTCTCGATCTTCGCAACCGCATCTGCAGCGACGTCATCCAGTCCGCGCATGCGGCAGATTTCTGCATAGTCCGGTCCGACGAAGACGAACAGACCTGCGATGAATACGGATTCCGCTACGCCGCCTGCAATGTTCTCAGTTGTCTGGAACGATTCGCCCGGCTCGGTGGAGAAGCAGTTCAGGTTCAGACAGTCATTCCAGTCTGCGCGTCCGATGAGCGGCAGGCCGTGTGGTCCGAGGTTGTTCGTTACATGCTCGAAGGAACGTTTCAAGTGCTCGAATAGAGTAGCGGTGTTATTAGGGTCGCTGTCGAACGGAACCTGCTCATCGAGAATCGAATAATCTCCGGTTTCCTTAATGTAGGCAGCTGTTCCCGAGATCAGCCAAAGCGGATCATCATTGAAGCCGGAACCGACTTCGTTATTGCCTTTTTTGGTGAGCGGCTGGTACTGGTGATACGCGCTGCCGTCAGGGAACTGGGTAGCAGCGATATCGAGAATACGTTCTCTGGCACGCTCAGGAATCTGGTGTACGAAACCGAGCAAGTCCTGGTTGGAATCGCGGAAGCCCATACCGCGGCCAATCCCGGATTCGAAGTAGGAAGCGGAACGGGACATGTTGAAGGTGACCATACATTGGTATGGATTCCAGATGTTAACCATGCGGTTCAGCTTGTCGTCGCCGCTCTGGATCTGGTATTTGGACAGCAGGTTATCCCAGTGTGCAGCCAGGACAGCCAGAGCCGCGTCAACTTGAGCATCTGTAGCGAACTGTTCGATAACAGCCAGAGCCGGTTTTTTGTTGATGACATTCAGGGATTCCCATTTCTCATCTTCCGGGTTCTCGATGTAGCCGAGTACGAAGATGAAGCTTTGCTCTTCGCCTGGTTCCAGCGTGATTTCCAGAGCGTGGGAGCCGATTGGCGACCAGCCGGAAGCTACGGAGTTGGTGGCTTCACCGGCAGCTACTGCCTGCGGAGCGTCCAGACCATTGTACATACCCACGAAGGATTCGCGGTCGGTATCAAAGCCGGCGATTTCTTTATTTACTGAATAGAAAGCGTAGTGGTTTCTGCGCTCACGGTATTCAGTTTTGTGATAGATAACGGAATCCTTTACTTCAACTTCACCAGTGCTCAGGTTACGCTGGAAGTTAGTCATATCATCATTAGCATTCCACAGACAGAATTCAGCAAAAGAGAACAGCTTCACTGTCTTTTTCGCGGAGCCCGTGTTCTTCACAACAAGGCGGTGTACTTCAGCATTATGGCCCATCGGTACAAAAGCCAGCTGATTTACAGAGATACCATTGCGTTCGCCGGTAATGGAAGTATAACCCAGACCGTGGCGGCATTCGTAGAAATCAAGATCACGTTTAACCGGCATCCAGCCCGGGGTCCAGAAATCACCGTCGTCATACAGATAATAGTAGCGTCCGCCTGTATCCAGCGGAATATTGTTATACCGGTAACGGGTAAGTCTTCTCATGCGGGCATCGCGGTAGAAGGTGTAACCACCGGCAGTATTAGAGATAAGGCCGAAAAATTGCTCGTTGCCGAGGTAGTTGATCCATGGGTAAGGTGTTTTAGGAGTGTTAATTACATACTCTTTACGAGTGTCGTCAAAAGTTCCGAATTTCATTAGAGGAAAGTCTCCTTTCAATTGTGAACGCGCGTTTACGGTGGTGAGAAAAAATTCCCTCGGGGCAAAGGGAGTTTCTCGGGTTTATTGATTAGATGACTTCGGCGGCTGGCACGAATCTCTTTCGACCAGCCGGGCCGGAAAACTGATGGTGCTGAAGGTCGGTTGCCGGGAATCACACAGCTCGATAACTTTCTCTACAGCAGCCTTGGACATTTCGTAAATCGGCAGCCGCACGGAGGTCAGCTTCGGATTGATGCGGGCAGCCAGCTGCACATCATCGAATCCGGCAATGGACATGTCTTCCGGTACGGAGATTCCATGTTCGGTGAACGCTTCCATTGCGGAGATAGCCATGTCGTCATTGGAAGAGAAGAAGGCGGTAGGCAGCGGACTGCCGGTAGCCAGCAGCTTCTTAACCTCTTCATAAGCCGTTTCCTTCAGAAAGTCACCCTGCAGGATAAACCGCTCATCCATAGCCAGCCCGTGTCGTTTCAGCGTATCCTCGTAGGCCATGTACCGTTCCCGTCCGGAGTAGGTGTTCATTCGTCCGCAGATCATGCCGATTTCTTCATGGCCAAGGCTGATCAGATACTCAATCGCTTCGACCGTACCCTCATAATCCTTGGAGTTGACGATGGCCAGATGATTGCGGTCCAGGTGCTCCGACATGATCTCCGAAATATCATAATCAATCAGCACAAGCGGGGAGCCCATGCTCACCATTTCCCGCACGATATCAATATCCTTCTGGGTGCCGACGATAATGCCGCCGTCAATCCGTTTCTGCAGGAAGGCCTGCTTCACCTTCAGGAAATCATCGGGGGAATATACAGTGTGGATCAGCACATAACAGCCGCGGGCATTCGCCGTGTCGACTACGGCATCGACGAAAGGCGCGAAGTAATTGTTCTGATAGATCCGGGTCGTATTCTCCTTCTCGTTCATGCTGATGGCGAAAAGGCCGATCGTATCGGTCTTCTTGCCGGCCAGCGCCCTTGCAAAGCTGTTGGGCTCGTACTGGTGCTGTTCAATGACCTTCAGTACCTTGGCACGAGTCTCTTCAGGGACGTTGGAATAATTGTTGATCACGCGGGATACCGTGCTTCGGGACACCCCTGCGAGCTTGGCTATATCTTCGCTGCGCATATTGCCCCCTTTTCCAAACATAAGGATTAATAAGGTATAGGTTATAATCATCCTTATATTTCTTGCTGAAACTGTGCCGTCCGCTTAAGAACGGAGTAGCTGTTTCTAATTGTAAACGCGCGTTTATGAGCCTATTGTAAATGAAAACCCTTCAGAAATCAATTGTCTGAATGAAGAATTTTGCCTTGCGGGCGGAGCGGATCCGGGTTACTTGTAGAGCAGCAGTTAAATTTACGGGGTGGAAGGAAGGGCAGGGAACGTTAGTTAAACCAATCGATGCGGAAACAAGAGAAGCAGCGCTGCAATTAAGCGGCCCGTTTATAGTATCCAGAGGCCGGGTACATCATTTAGGCGGATTGCCCGGATTTTGTGCGGTTGCGGACGGGAGTGTCGCGGCGGCGGTTTATTACTGCTGATAACTTCCAATGACAATACGCGGGCGATCCGCTTTTATCAGAAAAGAGGATTTGACATGGTCGCCGTGCACCGGGAGGCGATAACCGAAGCCAGAAAGCTGAAGCCAGCTATTCCGCTGCTCGGGTATGACGGGATCCCGGTGCAGCACGAGGTCGAATTTGAGTATAGGCTGACACTTGTTTGAGATATCGTACCAATAAAATCAAGGCTTGATACGAGAACGTTTGTTTGCTATCGTGTAAGTGAATATTTACACATTGTTTTGAGAAGAAGGGGGATGATCTGACATGCATCTTGGATGTACCTACTTGATTGTCAAAGACATGAAGCGTTCGATTGCATTCTACGAGGCATTGCTGAATATAAAAGCGGATTCCCGGAATATTGAACGATGGGCGCAATTCACCTGCGGCAATACGCTCGCGCTATGGAACCCGGAGTACGATAAGGAACTGATCCGGGATAACAGCGACGTGTCCGCACATTTTAACGAGGAATACCTGAAATATAAACGCGAAAATATCACCAAATACGGCAACAATGTGATATTAAATTTCAATGTCACGAATCTGAATGCAGAGTATGAACGGGTGAGATCGCTTGAGCTAGGCACAATGACGGAAATCTTTTTTATCAATATCCTATGTCCCTATTACTGCTTCATGCTGGAAGATCCAGACGGGAATTTGATCGAGATTACCGGCGATTACCGTTTACCAGGAAGTGCGCCATTCGGGATCCCGTTTAGTGATTAAATTCAACTAGAAAGGAATCCTTTTGATTCACGCAATGCACAATCTGCTCCCTGATGCTATTCCAATTTACCTTACTGAGTGCCTCATCCATATTAAAATATCCTAGTTCAAAACTTTCACTGGATGTTCTAAATTCACCACCAATGCCTCGGGCCAAAAATAAATTGCTGATGACGGCTTCCTTCACATTTTGGAAGATACCGCAAAATCTTATGATTTCGATATCAATACCTGTTTCTTCTTTTGTTTCGCGTATTACGGCAGAAGTTATAGATTCGCCTTCTTCAACACGTCCCCCCGGAATTTCCCAGCCTCTTTTTGGTCCGTTGAGAAGTAAAATTCCATTGTCTTCGTTAAGTACAACAGCCGCTGCGACTACAATGTGCTTCGGTGACTGATTCATTATCAAACCATTCCTTTCTATATATTACATTCATTCCACAAACACTTCTGACTATCCTGCCTTTCAGGGAACAGCTTCTGTTGATTCTTCACTGAACGTCTGGCTCGCGTAATGCAAGCGGAAATACAGTATAATAAGCATAACTATGAATGACAAGGGGGCACTGGAATGGCTGAGACAACGGACGACAGTGAGTTTATGCCCCAAGCCCCCGTCAATCACGGGGCTGCCCGAATTGTTCCGCTCGGCGACTCGGCAGCTATTGTAATTCTTGGAGACTCCATTAGTCCGCAAATTCACAACCGGGTCAGGGCGCTATGTCGTTATCTGGAGCACCATCCGTTTACAGGCATGACGGAGCTGGTGCCTTCATTTACTTCGATAGCTGTCTATTATGATGGACTGGGAGTCCTTAAAGCGTATCAGGAATATATCCGTCTAGGCGAGGAGTGTTATCCGTTCCTGGTTGTAGCCGCACTGCTTGAGAAGATACTAAGTCTTGTAGAAAGTGAGCTTCCTCTACAGCCTAGAACGGTCAGAATTCCCGTATATTACGGCGGCGAAGCAGGTCCGGATCTGGAGTTTGTAGCCCGGCAAAATGACCTGTCCCCGCAGGAAGTGATCGGGATCCATTCCTCTGCCGAATATCTCGTATATATGCTGGGCTTTGCCCCGGGGTTCCCCTACCTCGGTGGTCTGCCTTCTTCAATCTCCACACCACGCAGATTATCGCCGAGAGTGGCCATTCCTGCAGGCTCGGTGGGCATTGCAGGTGATCAGGCTGGTGTCTATCCGCTGGAAACGCCGGGCGGCTGGCAGCTGATCGGCAGAACACCAATCTCCCTATTCAAACCGGAGGCAGTACCGCCTACACTGCTTCAGGCAGGAGATATTGTCAGGTTCTATCCGATTACCCGGCGTGAGTTCATAGAATGGGGGGAGGATACGCCATGAGCCTGCTGATTATGAAGCCGGGCCTGTTAACTACCGTCCAAGACCTCGGAAGGTACGGTTATCAGCAGTATGGCGTTATTGCCGGAGGTGCGATGGACAGCTATGCCCTGCGCATGGCCAATCTGCTGGTCGGCAATGATGAACGGGAGGCGGGGCTGGAAATGACGGTAACCGGACCCGAAATCACCTTCGCAGAGCCGTCTTTGATTTCCATTTGCGGCGGGGGATTATCACCGATGCTGGGTGAGTACCCGCTGCCGCTCTGGCGGACGGTCTATGCACCCAAGGGAGCCCGACTGCACTTCGGTCGACTGTCCGACGGCTGCCGCGCCTACCTTGCGGTTGCAGGAGGCATAGCGGTTCCGGTTCAGCTGAACAGCCGCTCGACCTACCTGCGCGCCGGAATCGGCGGCCATCAGGGCAGAACGTTGCGTTCTGGGGATGTATTGCCTATAGGAACTCCAACTCTCAGGGGGAACCTCTGGACCGAGATGCTGACCAGGGAACAGGGACCGGAGAGCTTGTCTGTGAGCCGCTGGTTTCCAGCCTATAGCCTGATCCCTTCATATCCGGAAACCCCTGTACTGCGAGTCATCGCGGGGGAAGAATTCCTCGCATTCAGTGAGGAGAGCCGCGAGCGGTTTCTCTCAGAGCTCTTTACGATCCTCCCTCAATCAGACCGGATGGGCTATCGGCTGTCTGGCAGCAGTCTGAGTCTGGTACGGGAGCAGAGCCTGATCTCGTCGGCAGTGACCTTTGGTACGGTTCAAGTCCCAGCCGGTGGCAATCCCATTATTCTGATGGCGGACCGGCAGACGACCGGCGGTTATCCGAAGCTGGCTCAGGTGATTACGGCCGATTTGCCGCTGCTGGCTCAAGCTAAGATCGGCAGCGCCGTCCGGTTCCGGCTGATCACGCTGCAGGAAGCGCAGAAGCAGCTACTGCAGCAGGAATTGGAACTGCGCCGGCTGCGCTTAGTCCTGGAACACTACCACAATGGTTAGATGCAGAAAGCGGATTATTTTAATTGTTAATACATACAGGAGGTTAAGCTGATGAAGGCTGTTGATTTAAACTGCGATCTAGGCGAAAGTTTCGGGGCTTACCGCTTGGGACGTGATGAGGAGATCCTGCCACTGATTACCTCAGCCAATATCGCCTGCGGATTTCATGCCGGTGATCCCGGGACCATGTCACGTACCGTTAAGCTGGCGCTAGAGCATCACGTGGCTGTAGGCGCTCACCCCGGCCTGCAGGATCTGACCGGCTTCGGACGCAGGGAGATAAAGCTCTCCCCCCGGGAAGCCTATGAAATAACCGTCTATCAGGTGGGTGCACTATGGGGGTTTGTGCGGGCGGAAGGTGCGGTTCTTCAGCATGTTAAGCCACATGGCGCGCTTTATAATATGGCCGCTGTTTCCGCAGGACTGGCGGAGGCGATTGCAGAGGCCGTGTACCGAATCGATCCGGAGCTTATTCTAGTCGGCCTGGCTGGGAGCGAACTGATCCGGGCGGCCAAGAATACCGGGCTTCGCAGTGCCAGTGAGGTATTCGCCGACCGAACTTACCAGCGTGACGGATCATTAACGCCCAGAAGCGAGGCGGGCGCACTGATCACGGATAAACAACAGTCGTTGCAGCAGGTCCTGAAGATGGTAACAGAAGGTAAGGTGCGCTCCATTGGGGGAGAGAATATGCATATCGCCGCGGAGACAATCTGCCTGCATGGCGACTCTTCCCACGCCGTAGAATTTGCATCGTCCATCCGCTGCTTATTGGAGACAGAGGGAGTGTCGGTACGGAGCCTGAGCCATACAACTAAGCGCTTATCTTGAACAATATGCACACTATCACCCGTATAACAAAAGAAACCTCGCTTTAGAAATGGCAGGCTGTACTCCATTTTCTAAAGTGAGGTTTCTTAATTGTACTTGCGGTCTTCTAATCCTCTGAACCGGTTCTAAGGAGCAAAGCTTCATCCAGACCAGGCTGATCGCTGAACCGTTCCAGCTCGTTATATGCAGGGATACCATGCATAGCCATGTCCAAACCTTCTTCTTCCTCAGAGGCATTGACCCGCAGACCAACGGTTTTCTGAATCAGCTTGGCCGCAGCGTAGCTCATTACAAATCCCCATACCATGACTACGGCCACACCTAGCAGCTGAACACCCAGCTGGTGAAACTGTCCTGTGGTGAATAAGCCTTCCTGTTTATCAAAAAGCCCCACAGCTAACGTACCGAATGCTCCGTTAATTCCGTGTACCGCAACCGCTCCGACTGGGTCATCCACCTGCAGCTTATCGATGGCAAGCGTTCCCCAAATCACCAGGATACCGGCAATCAGACCAATAAGAATGGCCGAGTAGGGAGTTACAAACGCGCAGCCTGCTGTAATCGCAACGAGACCGGCCAGTGCACCGTTCATAGTCATACTCGGATCCGCTTTACCAAAACGGAACATCGTGTAAACCATAGCGGAAGTCCCTCCTGCAGCAGCAGCCAGCATAGTATTTAAGGCAATAACGGAAAGGTTAAGATCCGCAGCATTCAAGGTGCTTCCGGCATTAAAGCCAAACCAGCCAAACCAGAGGATAAAAGTACCTGCTGATGCCAGTGGAATATTACTCGGTGCAAACACGTTCACACTGCCATCGGTGTTGAATCTTCCACGGCGAGGGCCCAGAACTTTGGCGAAGGCCAGCGCAGCAGCTCCCCCGAGGGCATGTATAGCGGCTGACCCGGCGAAATCCTTCATTCCGAGACTAGCCAGCCAGCCGTCCGGGTTCCAGACCCAGTGTCCGGAGACCGGATATAATATCGCTGCCACAAAAAAGGCGATGAGGATATAAGCTTTAAAGGACATCCGCTCAGCTACCGCGCCGGAGATAATCGAGATGGCTGCGATGGCGAAGCCGATCTGAAATAATACGTAAGCTGATAATGGGAGATTTAAATCTATAGGCAGAGACTGGGAAGCTCCCCAAAAATTAAAGCTAATGATTCCGGCAAAATCTTTTCCGAACATAATTCCAAAGCCAATCAGGAAAAATGCCAGAACTCCGACTGTAAGATCTACAAAAATCTTCATGGTGACATTCACCGCGTTCTTCGTCCGCACAAAACCTGCTTCGAGCAGGCTAAAGCCGCCCTCCATAAACAAAACCATAGCAGCAGCAAGCACTACCCAAACCGTATTTAATGCCATATCCGTTCCGGCGTTCATGATGTTACCCTCCCTGTCACTTTTACAACATAGTAATGATATAAGGAGAGTGTAGAGAATGTCAACTTCAAATGTTATGTTAGCTTACATAGAATCCGGTTAAAAACGTCTGCTCATTTGCACTTTATGACATATTGGGCTATTTTAACTCGTCGATCGTATCATCGGTTTCGCCGGTTCGGATGTTGTACATTTCAAGGAGGGGCAGCACGAAAATTTTACCGTCTCCCATTTCTCCGGTCTGGGCGGTAGCAATAATGGTCTTAATCGTTTCTTCGACTTTATGGTCGGAGACGACGATTTCCAGCTTTATTTTATGGTGCAAATTAACGGTATACGATTTCCCTCTGTACACTCCGGTTGTGTTTTTTTGCTGGCCGCGCCCCTGGGCCTGGGTAACAGTGAATCCCGTGACTTGAATCGTACGGAGTGCATCGATGACTTCTCTTAGTTTCTCGGGGCGAATAATCGCTTCAACTTTTTTCATATATATCCTCCAGAATCAGTGTATCTGCTATGTGAATTGTACCACAACATTTGCACTCATAGGTATTTCAAAAAATATGACTTTAGCAATGAGAAGCGTTAAAAAGTTTTTTGGTAGCGCTGTATTTTGTAGCAGAGAGTTGACGGTGATTATCACCATTACCTGATTCTACTAACCGATCAGGTCCTTAAATCGCCTAATTGAAGTGCCAATTCCGGCTTCATTATATGTACACAATTCCGAAGAGGTCTCTAGTTCCTGTTTCAGATTGCAGATTGTAAGGAATATGGGCTGCGATAGTGTGGACGGTACGGGATACAGCATGTTTCCGGACACGAACTTTCCGGGTGCACTCAAATACATGCGGCACGATCAAGTAGCAATAGTTTTCGAAGAATCAATATGTGGGCATAGCCCCTAAAAGGGGAGAGAAACGATGCATCCGGAATGCAATTATTGTGACAACGTATTTCTGCCAAGTAATTATGACGGCGACCTGGTCTACAGCAGCTACGGAGCTAAGTAGGAGGATGCTCGAATCTTGGTTGAAGATGAACAATACGTTGATGAGGACTGAGGGAGGGTTAAACATCCCCCCTTATAAATCCTACTTTTTCTTACGTTTGTTCAGGAACCCTATCCAACAACTAGTAGCTGCGAGGAACGCAAGAATAACTGGCACCAATTGATTATTAGACAAGCTAATACACCCCCAGTATTCCAAATGCTAGCATTAAATAATTTTGGATTATGTACTTTATATCACCGAAGGAGATAAACAATATGAGCGGCAAAACGGGTAATGAATGGGCAAACGCGGCTACCTTCCGGTTCCTAAGCTGTACCGTTGCTGGGGGTAGTAATCTATCATGGCATATGTAAGACGTCAAATGATCAGTACGGCGGCCAGTTAACCGGGTCAACTACCAGCATAGATTGGCTCATCGTCGGCGGAGAAAGCGGCCATAAAGCCCAACCTATGCATCCATGGTGGGTGCAGGAGCTTTGGGACAAGTGTCAGGCTGCCGGCGTCCCTTTCTTCTTCAAACAGTGAGGGGAGTGGAAAGAGACCCAAGCTCTACGATGCAACGAGCCGGCGATTTAAAGGCAAGCAGGTAGCTGGCAGGGAACTGGACGGCAGAACATGGAATGAATCTCGGGGATGGTTACAGTATTGACGTAGTAGACGCAAACTGTGCAGTAAGGTGGGGCGTAGGTACCGAAATTTCTAACGAGGGTAGCTCACAATGAATGTCGTTGTTTTGTTGAACTAACGTTACCCGTTCCATGAACGCTAAGTATATTGCTATTTAATTAATAATATCGTGTTGTTGACCCTCTTTTGGGTCTTTTATAACAACCCATTGGTCCTGTATAACTTTGTACTTTTCAATGCAGTAGTCAAAAGCTTCATCAAACGTTTCAAACCATAAATCGGCAAATCCACTCTTATCTTCTTGTGTATCATACAAAAAAACATAAACTCCATTTTCATTATCGTAAATCATAAGCTTTCTAACATCATTAACATGTTCTTTAAGAAGGGCATACATTCGCACTTCGTTACCCCCAATTCATTTTTGCACCATTTTACCATTAAACAAATCAGCTCGGTAGCTAAATGAGTTTTTTTGCCAAGAGTCATAGTGACTGTTGAATAGTACGACGATACCAGGGAGTAGGAGTATCCCTCCTCTCCCAAAGGTTCAATAAATTACTTCTTCTTTTTGAAGAAACCAAACAAAAACAAGAGAATTAAAATAACGATTATAAATTTCATCGGTATCACCTCATTTTTTGGGATTATAGCATGATCTGCACGATTGATATAGGGGGTAGAGGATGTAAAAGCCTTCCTCTCCCGCAGGGAGGATATAAGCAATGGGTGAATCGAACAGGGCCATTAATAAATCAACATCAGATTATCCTTCAGCTCTCACGGCACAGAAGTTGAAGAAGTACTGGGCATCGGAAAACGTCAAACATATTAAATTTTGGACTATTTCATGTGGTACGGGTTTTGCAAAAATGATAAGAATATCTAAAGAACTCTTCCTGTTGGAAGGATAAAAAAGCTGGTGCCGAAGATGGCACCAGCTTTTACTTTAGTCTAGTACGGGGTACCATATCGGCACCAATACCATTTGTGATTTGATATGAGGAGGAGGAAAAGAAAAAAAGCCTTGGTATACAAGGCTTTTTGCGTATAGGACGGATGGGGTTCGAACCCATGACCCCTACCCTGTCAAGATAGTGCTCTCCCGCTGAGCTACCGTCCTGCAACGAAATTTATAATACCACAGGATGTCAGGTGAGCGCAATATTTTTTTCAGGGATAAGGTTAATCGTGGTTTTTAGGTATTGTGAATGAAATTGAAAATTATGGTAAAGTAAACGGATATCATGGTATCTTAAGTGGGACGAATTAATAAAGGGAGTGAGCGGAAATGGCGACGATTTTTAATGAACACAATATTTCTTTTACACAAAAACAGTCTCCGGTACCGGAGTTTGCCTGGCATACCAGTGAAAGGCTGGCGAATATGGTCGGTTCGAAACATTTGATCTTTGATATCCGGTCACTCGATCCGGGAAAGTATTCTTACCCTTATCATTTTCATAGAAATGCGGAAGAGATCTTTGTGATTATGGAAGGAAAGGCAATGCTCAGAACGCCAAAAGGAATTGAGGAGCTGGGCACAGGCGATGTTGTGTTTTTTGAAACAGGTCCGGAAGGAGCACATCAGCTGTTTAATCATACAGAGGCGCCATGCAAGTACTTGGATCTGCGGACGAATAACGGATTAGATGTGGCGGAGTATCCTGATTCCGGAAAAATCAATATTTTGCCGTACGAAGAGCTGTATCAATCCGAAGACCGGGTGGATTATTACAAAGGCGAAGACAAGACCCGGGAGAAGTGGGAGCAGCTATCCGGAAGTTCTTCCAGCTATTCTGACAAAGGGGATAACAGCCAGTGAAAGTAACGATGCATGAGACAGATGTAGATGAAGCTGTATTAAAGTATGTGGTTATTGTTGCGAGACAGGGTGAGCAGTGGGTAATGGCAAAGCATCGGGAACGGTCGACATGGGAGTTTGCCGGCGGACATATTGAGCCGAATGAATCCCCGGATGAAGCTGCGGCCAGAGAGCTGTTCGAGGAGACTGGAGCGGAGGAATACACCTTATATCCAATTTGCATTTACTCGGTTGTCAGTGAAGGAGTCCCCGAGAGCTTCGGCAAACTCTATCTGGCAGCCGTTCATAAGTTCGGACAACTCCCGCAATATGAAATGGGGGAAATTAAGAGCTTTGCGGAAATACCTGAAGAAGTAACGTACCCGATGATCTACCCTTCGCTTATGGCCAAGGTGAAAGATTTCATGAGGCAGGATGAGCAGGTCTAACTAGCTGTATAAGGCAAGGCTTAATGAATAATTAATTATTGATTTGGAGGTGCCGTCATGGCAATGCCCGTTCATATTGTAGCGGTCGGGGGAATTGTTGAAAATGAGCAAGGTGAGATTCTTTTAGTCAAAACCTTTCATGGAGGCTGGGTGTTTCCCGGCGGGCAGGTGGAATCGGGGGAGAATCTGCTGGATGCGCTGGTAAGGGAAATCCGGGAAGAGAGCGGAATCGAGACGGAAGTCTCCCATTTAATTGGCGTCTATTCCAATACAGGAATGTACAAATGGCATGATGGTGTAACAGATGTGCCTACCAAAGTGATGCTAGATTATGTATGCAGACCGGTGGGTGGTACATTAGCGGTTTCTGAGGAGACGTCGGAGAGCTGCTGGACCGCAAAAGAGAACGTGCTGAATATGATCACGAGCGCTGCGATCCGGACGCGTTATCAGGCTTATCTGGATTTTAAGGGTCAAGTAGCTTACATGGCCTATGAGACCAGACCTGAATTTACAGTGAGTGTGACGAGACATATTTAGATTTTATCCAATCGAGAATAAGCCCTGCAGCCAAAAAAGTTGCAAAGTGAAAGAGGTAGGCGGGAAACCTTAGCGCAATCAGCGCACTGCTGCCGGACCATTTGATGCTGTGTACACTGGTCATCCAGCTGCTGAAGGGCTCAGTGAGCACAAGCGAATCAACCAGCGGATTGCCCCGGACCAGCAGGATATTTGCAAAGCCGCTTCCTAAGTAGTCGCTGTAACAAAGAGCAATGCTGAGGATAGACAGCCAGAAAGTGTATTTTCGTATTAACAAAAGAACCCACCCCACTTCATGACAGTTGAATACAAAAAATTAACTTTGCTCGTCAGTATTGCTGCTGAATGAACTCGTAATCATAATAAAATTGTTCCACAGCTTGCGCTCCCAAATCGTTGTAGATGATCAGTGCTTTATCTGGCAAGTTCCAGGAATACCCTTGAAAATTGGCATCGTTTCTAGAAGTGCCTTCACCATAAATATTGGAGTATTGTTGTGTCAGCTTGTCAGCGAGCAAAGTTCTGGCATTATCATCTTCTATATAATAGATATAGCCGGCTATGCTTAATCTGGAATTGCTCTTTTGCGGGAATAAATAATAAACATATGCGCTGTCAGATTCCGGTGACAGGTAAGGGTACTGCAAAATCTTCACTGCACCATCGGCCAGAGTTTCAAACGGCAGTTGCTCACTATCCCTGACCTCAGCAATGCTCATACCTACGTATGCACTGCGAAACAAAGGCTCTTGTTTGGGAGAAGAAGAGGCAGTCAGACACAGGAGGGTGAATAGAATAAGGGATTTTCTCATAGGGTTACCTCTGAATAAGTTGGATGTTGCGGGACAATAAAGCTGATTATCATTAAATACCCGGCACATTAATATTAATCCTGTCCTCCAGCATATGGCAATCAGGAATAACCGCATTCTCAGTGAAATCCGGTTATTCATTTTAACCAGAAGCGCTCTTTCTTCTACTATGTGCTCATTTGATCCTCCCAAAGAGCTTCTGCCGAGGAAGGTTGTTTAATAATCCCCGCAATCGTCAAAGCTGGAAACAGCAGATGATGATAGGAGGAAAAAGCAAATGCGCAAATTCAAGTTACCGGTAACCGTTCTCTGTCTGGCGCTGCTCCTGGGATTAACCGGTTGTATGGCAGCTTATCAGGCTCCAGATGCTGTGGAAATACACCAAATGACGGACATGGGCGGCAAGCAGAGTAGTTTATATGGTCCGCTGTCACCCGTAATGCAGGATGTCTATGACCGTTCCATCTCCACAGAAGTCTACTCGGCTGAATAAGCCCTGCTGCCCCCGCCGTGGCAGGAGCAAATGTACTTCCCTATACAGGTAATCAAAAATTCAGTATAATAGATCAACTATTGTTTAGACATAGAGAGGGGACAAAGGGAGAACATGGCGGCGGAAATTGTACATGTGACTACAGATGAACTGCTTCAGATGGGACTGGATATCCGCAAAAAGGTATTTGTTGACGAGCAGAAGGTACCGGCGGAAGAAGAAATTGATGAATACGATGTGATCAGCGATCAGGCGCATCATATGCTGATTATCGATAACGGCCTGCCGGTAGCCACCGGACGCCTGATTTATTATAAAACGGGAACTGCCAAGATGCAGCGGATTGCTGTGCATAAGGATTACCGGAGCAAGGGATACGGACGTGTTCTGCTGATGGCACTGGAGGAGCGGGCCCGGGAGCTGGGTCTTGAGTTCTCCGTGCTCGATGCACAGTGCCACGCAGAGGACTTTTACAGTAAGCAGGGCTATGAGGTTATCTCTACGGAGCCGTTTTATGATGCCGGTATTTTACATGTAAGAATGCAGAAGAAGCTGTAACGGGCACAGGTACATATTTTGTCGGTGCTGAGGGCAGGATAGGGGTGAGCCGTATGGCTAATCCAAGCGTGAAGGAATGAATCCCAAGTGATGAACAATGAACGCGAGCGGTTTATAGCCGCCCAAAGAAATGGTGACGGTGACCTGATGAAGTTTCAGACTTCCTCAGGACGGGTGCTGGATTACCAGCAGGCACTTCAGGAGGTTCAGGCCGGCAGTATAGCGGGAGTGAACGTGTTCAAAGGAAGAGACGGGGAGATGTATATCCGCGGTGATGCAGACGGTGATCCAAGCAATAATCTGGATCAGCTGCCGCAGTTTTAAGTACGGCTGGACAAACGCTATTAAAGCGTACTTGTCCGGCCTTTTTTTTCGTGTATTTCCAAAAAGTTTAGCAGATATTACATCGCATAGATTACATGCTGCTCCAGAAAGGTCATCTCAGCAGTTTTTCCCTCGAACTCAGGCTTATGATCGCTATAATGCATCAGTCGGATCACCTTACGGACGTCTTCGGGCAGAGACAATAATTCACTAAGCGTTGTATGAACATCGCCGGGACCTTTAAGCTGGCAATCGTGGAAGATTTGGCGGATCCCCTGCTTACGGACCAGCTTCAGGAGCAGTTCAGGTTGAAAGATCATATCGGCACTATAAAAGATATCTCCGCCCAGCAGCAGAGAGTAGCTGTCTTTGCCGCGGATATGGGGTGTGCGGAGCAGCTCCAGTGTGAATTCGGTGGAGAGCTTATAAGGAGAGCCAGGTTTCAGCAGCCTGACCTCAAACGCGTCTTTTAGAGAACTTGGGTTCTGTGCTGGTGCGGGGCTGTTCTTTTGAAAACTCTCCCACAGCGGTTCAGCTAATGTATCGGCTACCAGCAAGATCATCTTTCTGCCGAATTTAGTTTTCATAAGCCTGGAAAGCTTAGGAAGACCACCGACATGATCATCATGGATATGGGTGATGAGGACGGCGTTTACATCCGCGAAGGATCTGCCCAGCTTCTCCATTGCCAGCAGAGCTGTCGTTCCACAGTCGATCAGAAGTGTGTAATCCCTGCTCAGAAGCAGCCCGTTATTATTATAGTAGTTTTTGGCAAAAGCATCGCCTGTACCAAGCATTTGCAGATTTATGGACATCGTATCGTTCCTCCAATATTCAGTGCTGAGGCCTTAATTTAAATATAGTATCATTTTAAGCTTTGTATTGAAATTTTCGCCTTCATCCTGCGCAACTTGTGGCAATCTTAGTAGTATATATTAACAGCATGAATTATTTGGAGGGTCTCTATTATGAGATGGAAAAAAATTGCTCTGTGCGTGGTTGTATTTTCCCTGATGGGAGGATCATTATTGTTCGCGGACGCTGTAAATCAAAAGCTTAGGGTATGGAGCAATGGAAAGGAAATGGCCGACGGAGGCTATTTGATTGACGGAAAAGCCTATATACCGGCTAGAGAAGCCGGAGGTGTCGTCAGCTGGGACGGTTCGGGCAAAGTAACGATCCTTAAGCCAAATGTGCAAATCGTGCTGTTTAATGGCGATAAGGTTTTTGGCAATGTAAATGTGGGCAAGCTCAAAATCAAGGTGTTGACCCAAGTGGACAGTCTTACCGACGATATTGCTGCAGTGAAGGTCGCCATTACCGATCCTTCCGGCAATGTGAAGGACATTCAGTCCCAGGAGCTTGGCGGTTCGAAGAAGGAGGATTTCTGGTTCCCGACTTCGGAGTTCACTTATGATTTCAAGGATGCCGGCAAATACCGGGTGGGCTTCTATATCAAGGCGTCCAAGGGCTCTGATTACGTACTTGTGTCGGAGAAGGTAATCACTGCGCTGGATTAAGTATTTTGGGCGGCCTCCAAATTGACCTGAACTTATCATACGTGTTACGATACCAAATGTAGGATAATTCAATTTAAAGTGAGGTATTTCAATGAGCGATCACAAACATGAGCATGGCCATGAACATGGTGAAGCATGCGGTTGCGGACATGATCACGACCATGAGCACGAGGAGTTTGTGCTGACCTTGACGAACGAGCAGGGCGAAGATGTAGAAATGGTGCTGGTGGAAACGTTCGACGTAGGCGAGAAATTGTACGCACTGCTGCTGGAACGTGAAAACCCTGAAGCGGACGGCATCATTCTGCGTATGGAAGAAGAAGATGAAGAAATGGTTCTTTACAACATTGAAGATGAAGCTGAATGGAAAGCTGTTGAAGAAGCTTACAATGAGCTGCTTGCCCAGCAAGAATAGATTTCAGTGTAGCTGAGAGGCTGCGGACCGGACAGGCAGCGGCGCTCTAATGCACAAAACCCGATACTGATCCAGTATCGGGTTTTTGTATGGAAACATTTAATTGGGAGAAGCGGCCGATCAGGAGATCGGCTCGGCTTCTACAATCACTTTAACGAAGTTGATGCTGCGGTCTTCAGGCCCTTTGACCGGCAGACCGATTTCTACATGGTCGATGATATAGTCGATGTTATCCTGGGTAATAACTTCACCGGGGAGCAAAATAGGAATCCCCGGCGGATAGACGTAGATAAACTCCGCTATGATATAGCCTGCAGACTCGCGGAACGGAACCACCTGAGTGTCTGCATAGAAGGCGTCCCGTGGGATTAGGGCAAGCTGCGGAATTTCCGGCACTTGCACCTTTAGCTCATAGATTTCACCCTTGCTGTAGTGGATCGCTGAGAGCACCCGCAGTGCGGAAATCAATTTATCTACGGATTCCTGGGTATCACCAGGGGTAATCAGGCAAAGAATGTTATACATGTCGCTCAGTTCAACTTCAATGTTGTACTTCTGGCGGAGCCAGTTCTCAGTCTCGTAACCGGTAATGCCAAGATGACGCACATGAATGTTGAGTTTCGTCGGATCCAGATTAAAGGTGGCTTCTGTACCGAGAATTTCTTTACCAAAACTGTACAAGCCGTCAATGTTATTAATCGCCTCACGTGCGTAATTGGACAAAGCAATCGTCCGTGAAGCCATTTCGTGGCCGTTCAGTGCCAGATTGCGTCTGGAGGTATCCAGGGACGCCAGTAAAATATATGAAGTGGACGTTGTTGTGAGCATGCTGATGATCGTCTGTACCCGCTGCGGGTTGACCAGGCCGGTTTTTGCATTCAGATTCAAAACCGAGCTTTGCGTCATGGAGCCGCCCAGCTTGTGTACACTGGTTGCTGCCATATCCGCTCCGGCCTGCATGGCCGATACCGGCAGATCCTCATGAAAATGAATCAATACTCCATGTGCCTCATCCACCAGTACGGGAACCCCGTAGCTGTGGGCAAGATCCACAATCGAACGCAGGTCGGCGACAACGCCAAAATACGTCGGATTGATTACTAGAACTCCTTTGGCGTCCGGATGACGCTTTAATGCCCGTTCCAGCGAGCTGGTGGTAATGCCGTGGTCTATCCCAAGATTCTCATCCTGTACAGGTGAGACAAAAACAGGCTTGGCTCCGGAGAAAATTATCGCCGACATCACTGATTTGTGAATGTTGCGGGGGACAATTATTTTGTCTCCTTCCGAGCAGACAGAGAGGATCATAGTCATGATGGCATTGCTCGTGCCTTGTACGCTAAAATACGTATAGTCGGCGCCAAAGGCCTGCGCAGCCAGCTTCTGAGCTTCCAGTATCACGCCGGTAGGCTGATGGAGGTCATCGAGCGGTGCGATGTTGATCAAATCTATGGATAGCGCGTTATCGCCGATAAACTCACGGAATTCGGCATCGGTTCCTAGCCCCTTCTTATGCCCGGGAATATGAAATTGAACAGGGTTTCCGGCGGCATGCTTTTTAAGAGCGGTGAAGAGGGGAGTTTCGTGTTGATTCATTTAATGCTGTCACAACCTTTCGTCAAGATTTATTTTTTTACGACAAGCATCAGTATAACAAATCAATCACCATAATACTAGGATGTGATGTAATGTCTGGCAAAGTAGCACAACGTATGCATATCAATCTGGCTTCGCCGTTCATCATGGAGATGTGGGGAATTATCTTTCTGGTGGAATTTGTAAAAGGATCCCTGCTGGTCGCTTTGCTGCCGGTTTATATGGAGAACATTCTGGGTCTGTCAGTCACCGTTGTCGGTTTCGCTTTTGCCCTGCAGTATTTAGGTGATAATCTCTTCCGCAGCCCGTTCGGTTGGGTGATGGAGCGTATCGGGTACCGCTGGACCATGACCGGGGCTTTGGCGCTGATTCTGGTGGCTGTCGGTATGATTATATATGCTAAGGATGCCGTAACGTTGTCTGCAGCCTGTCTTATTCTGGGCATCGGTACTTCGCCCCTCTGGCCATGCACCATGACCGGCATCACCGAACTGGCAGGCTCCACCGAAAGCGGCAGCAGCGGGGCAGCGATGGGCGCGGTGGAGATGGCTTCGCTGGCCGGAACGGGTATCGGACCGATTGTTGTTAATTTCATGATGGATCATGGAGGACAGAGCTACCGGTTCGTATTTTTTGTACTCATGGGCTGTGCCGCAGCGGTGGCTGCGATTGCCCTGCTGCTGCCTTCGAGAATTGGCGGGCAGGTGCCTCATGTGGTACGCGATATGCATGGTGATGCTCCGGAAGCAGTGCGCAGACCGCTACAGCCCCTGCAGAGTCTGAAGCGTACGATGCATCAGGTAAGAACCTCGCTGAAGGTCAGCCGGCTGCTCTTCCCGGCTTTGTTCCTTCAGGCGTTTGCCATCGGGCTCATGACTCCTGTGGTGACCCTGTTTACACGCGCTGAGCTGCATGTGACCCCGAACCAGTTCAGTCTGCTCTTAATTGCAGGTGGAGGAATCACGGTACTGGCGCTTATTCCAGCAGGAAAGCTGGTAGACAGGATCGGAACAACACTCTTTTTGAATATCGGCTTCCTGCTGGCGGCCTGCTCGCTGGCATTCTTCTCCCAGGTGCGCTGGCTGCCGCTGGCCTTCGTGGCTGTGGCGCTTGTCGGAATCAGTTATGCGCTTATTCTGCCCGCCTGGAATGCTTTTATAGCTAAGCAGGTGCCAAAAGGTGAGCGGGGCACCGTATGGGGCTTGTTCCTGACCCTGCAGGGCTCCGGGATGGTAGCCGGGCCTGTGCTGTCTGGCAAGCTGTGGGATTCGGTCAGCCATAGTGCGCCTTTTCTGGCGAGTGCAGCGGTGATGGTATTGCTGTTCGGCCTTCATCTGCTGATCGTCCACCGGACCAGGCTGAAGCATAATCCAAGCTGAATACTGTCGGTCAGCCTCATTAACAAGCCGCAAGCCAGGGAACACTGTTGTTCCTGTACTTGCGGCTTTATTTTATCGTAAGGGGCTGAATTAATAGGGGCATAAGTAAAATGAGCGGACACCGTTTGGAAATGACAGGAAACGGGTAAAAATAGTCAATAAACCAAGTTACCGCTACATAATATGAAGTATAAAATAAGTGTAAGACGAATGCATAGCTATTGACAGGTAAAGTGGAGGTCCGGCAGTCAGTTTTACTCTATGTATACAGATCAGCTGTATTGTATTAACAAAGCTGTTAGGGGGGAGTGCCGTGAACAAAAATGATGAAGTGGAGTACTGTAATCTGGAGCTGCGCTTTGACAGACAGCATATTCAGGAGCTGATCAAGGATTTGATCAAAGAAGGCTATTCCCTTTACTGGAGTGAGAATGAAAGTGTTTTTTTGATTTCGGTGCGCACCGGACGCAAGCTGGTGAAGCTTCGCTTCCAGCAGATCAAGGATGGCTATAAGCTGGTAGGCGATTATATGATCCGTGATGCGCGCCTGTCCGAGTGGATGGAGAAGCTGATTGGCGATATGAGAGGACACGCGGTAGTGAAACGGTTCCGTGACCGCCAGATCATTATTGAGAATATTTTATTTGGTGAAGTGATCCGGCTGGTGGAGATTTCCGGCTATCAGCAGCGTGTGCTGTACCAGAAGGGCCCGCTGCTATCGGATCAGGAGCTGACGAAGCTATTCTACTCCGGCGAGGGGGAGGAACGGATCCAGCAGCGCAGAGTGGAAGTGGATGAGGAGCTGGACCGCATGAGCGAAGCGCTGCGAAGCAAGGACCCCGCGCTGGTAGAGGCTAGCAAGGCGAAACTGGCTAAACTGGCCCGTGAATTAAACATGCTTGAATGGTAAGGACAATCAGCATTGATACCAGGGTATCCCGCAGGCCGGGGTGCCCTGATTTTTGATGAGTGATGGTCAGGGGTTCACTTCTGGCGGCAAAAACGGTAAAATAGTCATTGTGAGCAATTTCCTGATTGAAAAGGATTTTGTCAATGAAATTGATCTCTCTTTCGCAGGCGGAACTTTGCTGTATCTGACAAAGGGTGGTATTCTTAATACTGCGAGAAATGGATTTCACAAAAATACAGGGTGCAAAGGGTGGAGGACCAGATGGCAAAACAACAAATCGGCGTGATTGGCTTGGCGGTAATGGGTAAAAACTTGGCTCTTAACATCGAGAGCAAAGGCTTTACCGTATCGGTATTTAACCGTTCCCCGGAGAAGACACATGATCTGATTGCCGAGGCAGAAGGCAAAAACTTGGTAGGTACTTTTTCTGTCGAAGAGTTTGTAGAATCACTTGAAGTACCGCGCAAAATTCTGATCATGGTACAAGCGGGTAAAGCTACTGACGCTACAATCGAGCAGCTTCTGCCGCATCTTGACCAGGGCGATATCATTATCGATGGCGGTAATGCTTACTTCCCTGATACTGTGCGCCGCAGCAAAGAGCTTGAAGAAAAAGGCTTCCGCTTCATCGGCACCGGTGTATCCGGCGGTGAAGAAGGCGCGCTTAAAGGACCTTCCATTATGCCTGGCGGTCAGGAAAGTGCCTATAAGCTGGTAGAACCGATTCTTACGGCAATTTCGGCCAAAGTGGACGGAGAGCCTTGCTGTACATATATTGGACCTGACGGTGCCGGACACTATGTGAAAATGGTGCATAACGGTATCGAGTACGGCGACATGCAGCTGATCTGTGAAGCGTATCAATTATTGAAGGATGTGCTTGGCCTGGATGCCAAAGAACTGCACAGCATCTTCAAAGAGTGGAACAGCGGGGAGCTGGACAGCTACCTGATCGAGATCACTACCGATATCTTCGCACAGTATGATAAAGAAACCGGCAAACCGATGGTAGACGTAATTCTGGATGCAGCGGGCCAAAAAGGAACAGGCAAATGGACAAGCCAAAGCTCGCTCGACCTTGGTGTGCCTCTGTCCATGATCACCGAATCTGTATTCTCCCGCTTCCTGTCTGCTATGAAGGATGAGCGTGTAGAAGCCAGCAAAGTGCTGAGCGGACCGGCAGTGGAGCCTTTCCAGGGTGACAAGGCAGAATTCATCGAGAACGTGCGCAAAGCACTGTTTGCCAGCAAAATCGTATCTTACGCTCAAGGCTTCGCCCAGCTGCGCGTAGCTTCCGACGAATACAACTGGGATCTGAAATACGGCAGTCTGGCTAAAATCTGGCGCGGCGGCTGCATTATCCGCTCCCGTTTCCTCCAGAACATCACCGACGCTTATGAAACCAATCCGGAGCTGAAGAACCTGCTGCTGGATCCGTTCTTCAAAGACATCATGAGCTCCTATCAGTCCGCTTGGCGTAAAGTGGTTGCCGCAGCGGTAACTCAAGGGGTACCTGTACCGGGCTTCTCCAGTGCACTTGCGTACTACGACAGCTACCGTACAGAGCGCCTGCCTGCGAACCTGCTTCAGGCACAGCGCGACTACTTCGGCGCCCACACCTTCAAACGTGTGGACAAGGAAGGCGTCTTCCACCACAACTGGCTGTCTGAATAGTAGTAAGGGATAAACCGCTAATACGGCCCGAACAGCTTCCCTTTCGCGGGAGGACGTTCGGGCCTTTTTTATTTGTGCAACCTTTTCACCCTGTGTTATGATATGACAAATGTCGCGGTTGGAGGGTAGTCATGACAGGGGATAGGGAGCAACAAAGTGATAACAGGGCGAAGCGGAACAAGAACATTATCCTGGTCGGGATGATGGCTACAGGCAAGTCAACGGTTGGCGCTATGCTGGCAGAGGAACTTGGCTACGAGCTGGTTGATTTAGATCATGTCATTATTGAGAATGAAGGCCGGAGTATCGCAGAGATTTTTGCGAGTGAGGGTGAGGCGTATTTCCGGAAGCTGGAATCGGCAGCATTGCTGCGGATGCTTGAGGGAGAGGGAAGAATAATTTCCACAGGCGGAGGAGCGGTGCTTGTCCCCGGTAACGCCGAGATTATGCTGGCCCATGGTCTTGTGGTGGCTCTTACAGCTACTGAGGAGGCAATTCTTGCAAGGGTTAGCGGAGATCAGAATCGTCCGCTGCTCGCCGGCAACGCGCAGGAAAGGGTCCGCACCATAATGGAGCAGCGCCGTGAGGCTTACCGTTTCGCGCATTGCACGGTCGATACATCGGAGCTGAGTGCGGCAGAAGTGTCGCAGCATATTTTAATGCATTACCGCGGTTGAGCTTTTAAGTGTGCTTGCACAGCTTATTCTTCTGCAGTTTCGTTCCATTCAATCATCCCGCCGCTGAGGTTGGCGGTAGTAAAGCCGAACTGCTGCAGATATTCACAGACACGCTGGCTGCGCGCGCCGGAGCGGCAGATGAAGACCACTTCAGCATCGGCCGGAAGCTCTGCGGTACGCTGCGGGATCTGGCCCATGGGAATGTGAACAGCGCCCGGAATCATACCGGTGGCCACTTCATCATCTTCACGGACATCTATCAGACACAGGTCCTCACCTGCCGTAAGACGCTGCCGCAGCACTTCGGGTGTAATTTGTGGAATCTCGTTCATGGTAAAGACCTCTTTTCTTTTTGAAGAATGATTTTATGATAACACAGCATTAGATTGCCATGTCAAACTCAGCACTACATATATACACTACATTTATTAAGGAGCGTTTGGATTATGGACGTTATTGTTAGGCCGACACCTACCCTGCAAGGAGAATTTGGAGCACTGTCTTCCAAAAACTACACAACACGCTACCTGCTGGTAGCCGCTCTGTCTGAAGGCGTGAGCACCATTTATCATCCTGCGCACAGTGAAGACAGTGATGCTATCCGCAGATGTATCGCCGATCTGGGAGCTGTGCTGACGGAAGACGACGAGAAAATCGTGATTCAGGGTTTCGGCCGGAATCCACGCGATGTAAAGGAATTGAATGTCGGTAATGCCGGAGCAGTACTGCGTTTTCTGATGGCTGTTGCCGCGCTGAGCCCTGAGGTAACCTTTGTAAATACATACCCGGATTCACTGGGTAAACGACCGCATGACGATCTGATTAAGGCACTGGGGCAGCTGGGTGTTGAAGTGGAGCATAACAACGGAAGGCTTCCGATTACGATTCGCGGTGGCAAGCCGGCCGGCGGGCGGATTACCGTCTCCGGAGCAGTCAGCTCTCAGTATCTCAGCGCACTGCTGTTCCTGACACCGCTTCTTGAGGAAGACAGCGAGATCATTGTTCTGGACGATCTGAAATCGAAGGTCGTTGTCGGCCAGACACTAGAGGTGCTGGAGCAGGCAGGCATCATTGTGCATGCCGCAGATGATTACATGTCCTTTAAAGTGCCGGGCCGCCAGGCTTATGCCGCCAAATCGTACACTGTACAAGGCGATTATCCGGGATCAGCGGCTGTGCTCGCGGCAGCGGCAGTCACGAAGTCGGATGTCAAGATCCACCGGCTGGCTGAACACAGCAAGCAGGGAGAGCGGGCAATTGTCGACGTGCTGCGTATGATGGAAGTACCGCTTACCCATGAGAACGGTACAGTACATGTTCAGGGCAACGGAATCCTGAAGGCTGTGGAATTCGATGGCGATGCAGCCACTGACGCTGTACTGGCTATGGTAGCAGCGGCGGTCTTTGCCGAAGGTACCTCTCGCTTCTATAATGTGGAGAATCTGCGATATAAGGAATGCGACCGCATTACGGAATATCTGGCTGAGCTGACCCGGGCCGGAGCCAAAGTCGAGGAGCGCCGCGACGAGATCATCGTCCATGGTATGCCGGAAGGCGTAGAAGGCGGCGTGACTATTAACGCGCATTACGATCACCGGGTCATTATGGCCTTGACGGTGGTGGGCCTTCGTGCCCGTCAGCCTCTGCTGATCAAGGACGCTCACCATGTCGCAAAATCGTATCCGCAATATTTTGACCATTTGCGCGAGCTTGGTGCGGATGTGGAATGGGTAAAATAGCAGTAGAGCGCGAAATAAGACTTGAATATCATAGGGGTCTGGAAGCGGAAGACCATCTTGGACCGTACACATCCGATTCCTTTGTGGGAGGCTTGCTTTGAGCTAAACCCAAGTCTAATATGAATGTGATCCATAATATTCACAGGAATCCCGGCCTAAGGCGGGGACAACTGAAAAGGGGGCAAATCACTATGAGTTTTGAGAACCCGAGCCGTGAGCAGATCGGTGACATCCTCGCCTCTGCTGGCAATATTGCTGTTGTAGGTCTTTCTGACAAATCGGACCGTACCTCGTACATGGTCGCTTATGCCATGCAGAGCCGGGGTTACCGGATCATTCCGGTTAATCCTACAGTGGACGGCGACATACTGGGCGAGAAATGCTACCATACACTGGCTGAGATACCGGAGCCGGTCGATATCGTCAATGTGTTCCGCCGCAGTGAATTCTGCGCTGAGGTTGCGCAGGAGGCGGCTGAAATCGGGGCGCGCGTGCTGTGGCTCCAGCAGGGCATTATCAGCCAAGAGGCGGCTGACATCGCCGCTGAGCACGGCATGATCGCAATCATGGACCGCTGCATCAAGGTCGAGGAAGCCGTTACGATGCACGGGCGCAGCCGCGCGTAACCACTCGGGCTTGGGGCGGAACGGGGAAGCCGTCCGGACACAAGCCTGAATGCGTGAATAGTGACTGGAATCCATAGACCAGAGACACTGTAACCCCGGAACCTCAGGAGCAACGGAAGCTCGGGTACCCAGAACCCCGGAATCCCGGGCAACGGCACTCCGGCACTCCGGAATCCCGGCACCCCCGGCACCCCGGCACCCCGGAACCCCGGAACCCGGGCAACCGGCACTCCGGCACCCGAGAGAGAGTTCTTGGGTCCAGTTAGTTTATTATGGAAAATCCCTGGCCGGATTGCTATACTGGCATTAGACGAAGAACGTCCATACCCGTAAGATTACTTACGTGCTGTGGGCGTTTTTTTTTTTGCCGGGAGGGGTACCATATGGAGTTTGATGAAGGCCACAGTTTGTGGATCAGCCGCCATTCAGAAGAAAGAAACGGTGAACGTAAGGGAAGATTAAGGAGAGGTCATCATTTTGCGGAGAAGTTGTTCGTACAGAACGTGTGGTGGCTTCTGTTTGAGTCGCTCGACCATTTGCATCCCGAATATGAGGTGTATGACTGGAACCGCAAATCACAATTTCTGGACTTTGCTTATCTGCCGCAGAATGGTGCGCGCTTTGGGATTGAATGCGATGGGTATCAGAGCCACGTTAAAGACATGGACCGGGAGAAATTCAGCTATGCGCTGAATCGGGATGCTTTTCTAACCGCAATGGGCTGGAGGATGCTCCATTTCTCGTTTGATGATGTCCAGCAGCTTCCGGAAGTGTGCAGAATGCTGCTCCAGCTTGCACTTGCACCTTATTTTGCCAGAAAAGAAAATGCAGCCAACCTGCTTTCCGAAGAAAAGGAAGTGTTGAGGTTAGCCTGGCAAATTGGCAAACCGCTTCGCCCAAAGGATGTTACCAACTACTTTCAGATTAATTTCCGGACAGCCCGGAGGCTGCTGGATAATTTAAGTGGAAAAGGGCTGCTAAAGCCAATTGCGGGTGGCCGAGGGGTTCGATATTATGAGCTAAAGCCAATGCAACCTGATCAAATTTGGTGAACAAGAGTGCTTGGGGTGAAAATTCGCAAAAGCCTAGAATGATATTCACTGGTTGTACTCACAAAAGGAGGCTCTCCGTTAAATCTGATGTATTTGGTGCAGTAGATTAAACGTAAAACATCCTCTGAATGGATTCTATTGCACTTTGTACAGCAGAATTATCCGATTTCCTTCTATTTGGTCTATATATGCGAAATCTGATGTATGAAGTGCAATAGATCGCAAAAATGAATACGAAATCAGCCAATCTATTGCACGAAATACAGCAGAATCTAATATTGGCCCGGAAAGCGTGTGTCTCTGGTAAGTGACTAACACAAGAAGTTTGTTTAATCGATTTTATGTATCTATTTACAATATTGTAGTTGTAAAAATACACTTACCAGCACCAGCACCAGCACCAGCACCAGCACCAGCACCAGCACCATTCTGTTTTTACTATAATCAGTTGGTGAAACAATAATCCGATGATCTCTCTTAACCACCTGAAAATACAGTGTGTGCAAGAACCGCCATCTGCCGATTCCCTTGCCGATTCCCTGCTGCAGGAGCAGCTTTTTCTGTGCTGCGTAATTTCGAATTCCCTTCCCATCCCACCTGGAAGCGTGGTATTCTAAGTGTTGCGTATTCTTTTGACAAAAACTGCTGTAGCGCTTACCATTCATTATAGAACGAAAGGAGAGGGTCACCTTGAATTGGCTCGGATCTTTGCAGCAGTTGGGCAGAGCCATTATGCTTCCTACCATGGTGCTTCCGGCTGCGGCCATTCTGCTGAGTCTGGGCAGCTTACCGTGGTCTGCATGGGGACTTTCTTCGGTATCCGAAGTGACTACATACGCGGGGCAGGGGATATTTTATTTCATGCCTTATTTGTTTGCTGTCGGTGTAGCCTGGGGGCTGTCCAATCAGGCCGGACCGGCCGGGCTTGCAGCGCTTGCGGGAATGTTCACATATGACCGGATTGTTACCAATATGGGCAACGGGGCTGTTCAGCCTGCAACACTCATCGGAATTATCCTCGGGATTGTCGCCGGCGTGGCGCATAACCGGTTCAAAAATATCAAGCTGCCAGAGGCGATTCAGTTTTTTGGCGGTTCACGTTTCGTACTGTTGTTCATGGGACTGTTCTCCGCCTTGTTTGCCTGGGTAATGCTCGGTGTTTCGCCGCTCTTGCAGGATGTGCTGGATATTTTATTCCGGGATATACAGGCCGCCGGCGGATTTGGGGTCTTTGTATATGGGGTTTTGTATAGGGTCCTTACAGCCTTTGGGCTGCATCATATCCTGAACAATGTATTCTGGTTCCAGCTGGGTACCTTTACCACTCCTGACGGCAGTGCGGTCGTGCAGGGGGATTTGCCGCGTTTTTTTGCGGGTGATCCAACAGCAGGCGTCTTTATGGCCGGTTTGTTCCCGATCATGATGTTCGCACTGCCGGCGATTGCACTGGCTATTATTCAGGAAGCACGAGAAGACTTGAAGCCGAAGATTAAGAAGACTTTTCTGCGGGCAGCCCTCGTCTGCTTTTTGACAGGGGTTTCGGAGCAGATTGAGTTCGCCTTCCTCTTTGCTTCCCCTTATTTATTCGGTCTGCATGTGGTCATGTCGGGTCTAGCTATGGTGCTGACCTATGCGCTGGGCATTCATCACGGGTTCTCGTATTCGGCGGGAGCGATTGATTTCATCCTCAATATGCATCTCTCACAGCGTGCCTGGCTGCTGATTCCGATCGGCATCGGCTACGGCATTGTATACTATAATGTGTTCCGCTGGGCGATCCGCCGCTTCCAGATTCCGACACCGGGGCGTGAGGAAGGTTCGGAGCTGGGAGATTGGGCAGGTAACATTCCATATCAGGCACCGCTGATTCTGGAAGCTCTGGGCGGCAAAGAAAATATTGTCCAAGTGCAGGCCTGCATCACACGGCTAAGATTAACGGTACACAATGACCGATATATAGACACAGCGGCACTGAAAGGCCTTGGCTCTGCAGGTATTATCAAGCTGGGCGGCGGTAACGTACAGGTGGTGTTCGGGACTTACTCCGAGCTGATCCGCGAGGAGATCGATAAGCTGATGCTGCGTGACCTTCCGCAGGTGTTGTTCTGTTCACCGATTCAGGGCCGGATGATGCCGATTGAAGAGGTGCCGGATCATATTTTTGCAGCTAAGCTGGTTGGAGACGGAGTTGCCTTTTTCCCGGAAAAAGGAGAGCTGGTTTCGCCTGTCTTCGGCAAGGTAATGCACGTGTACCCCACAATGCACGCAGTAGGCATTTCAACGCCTGAGGGGCTGGAGGTGCTTATGCATATAGGGATCGATACTTCGCAGCTTAAAGGGCCGTTTGAGGCGCTTGTACAGGAAGGTGACAGTGTGGAGCCGGGACAGCTGCTGGTCAGATTTGACCTGGCCTTTTTGCAGGAGCATGCAGCTTCACTTGCCACACCAATGGTCATTACCAACCCTGACCGTGTAAAATCCTGGAGCTATGCTCCATTCAAAAACGTGAAAAAGGGGCAATCGTCTGTAATGTCCGTGGTACTACATGAGAGTAATGTTGGAGGGATCGAAGCATGATACAGGGCATAGGCGCTGCAGCAGGTGTAGCCATCGGGAAGGCCTTTGTCTTGCCGAACTGGGAATGGAGCCTGCCGGATACGCAAGTGAATCCCGTGGATCTGGCCAAGGAGTTTGAACGGTTATATGAAGGCATCCGTACCTCTAAAGATGAAATAGAATTTATTAAAAAAGAATTCCGGGAGGTCGTAGGTCCGGAAGAATCGAGTATCTTCGACGCTCATCTGGCTATCCTGGATGATCCGGTATTCATGAGTGAAATCCGCGGTATTATTGAACGTCAATATAAAGCGGCTGAGGTAGCTGTTAAGGAAGCAATCGATCACTTTGTTGCGATGTTCGATCTGCTCGACGATGAGTACATGAAGGAGCGGGCCGTTGATATTAAGGATGTCGGAAACCGCCTGCTGAAGCATCTGCTGGGAGCGCCAGAGGTGACGCTGCCGTCAGATACACAGCCGTATATTCTGGTGGCAAAAGAGCTTTCGCCCTCCCAGCTGGCTCACTTGAATCCGGTTTATGTGCTCGGCATTGTTACGATGATGGGCGGCAAAACCTCCCATTCCTCGATTATGGCCCGGGCGCTGGGCATTCCGCTGGTTGCGGGCCTGGAGAACAAGCTGACGAACCCGATCCAGACCGGAGATATGCTGGTGATGGATGGTGAGACCGGGACGGTGCAGATTCATCCGGATGAATCCACGGTACAAGCCTACGCCGCAAGACGCGATAAGCAGCAGAAGAAAAAAGAACAGCTCGAGCTGCTCGCGACGGTGGAAGCCGTCACCAAAGATGGTGCGTCTCTGCATCTCGCCGGCAATATCAGCTCAGTCAAGGAGCTGGATATGGCGCTGAAGTATGGAGCCGAAGGCGTAGGGCTGTTCCGTACAGAGTTTTTGTATATGGACCGCCACTCGTTCCCGACGGAAGAAGAACAATTTGAAGTCTATAAGCTGGTTGCTGAGAAGGTGGGCAGCAACAGCGTAGTGATACGTACCCTGGATATCGGGGGGGACAAGCATCTGGATTATTTCCAGCTGCCGGAAGAGCAGAACCCGTTCCTTGGCTACCGCGCAATTCGCATCAGTCTGGACCGTAAGGATATGTTCAAAACGCAGCTGACTGCGATTTTGCGGGCAAGCCATTATGGAAATGTCAAACTGATGTTCCCGATGATTTCTTCGGTAGAAGAAGTTCAGGCGGCCAAAGCCATACTGAATGAAGTGAAGGACGAGCTGGATAAGCAGGGAATTCCCTATAACCGTAAAATACCCGTCGGCATCATGATTGAGGTTCCGGCTGCTGTTATGATTGCGGAGCTGCTGGCGGAGGAAGTTGACTTTTTCAGCATTGGCACGAACGATCTGGTGCAATATGTACTGGCGGTTGACCGGATGAATGAGCAGATTGCCCATATGTACCACCCGTATCATCCGGCCGTACTGCGCATGATCCGGATGACTGTGCAGGCTGCACGGGATGTTGGCATCGACGTTAGCGTATGCGGCGAGATGGCTGCTGATGAGCGCTCGCTTCCGCTCTGGCTGGAGCTGGGCATCCGCACTCTCAGTATGTCACCGCAGGCGTTGCTGCGGGTGAAGCACCGCACACTTAATACATTAGCCGCTGAAGCTAAAGAGACAGCCAAGGCTTGTTTCCGTCACCGGACAAGTCTGCAGACGGAAGAGCTGCTAAGCGCATTCGCCGTACGAAGCGGAGCTGCTGCCGAAGCATCGAAAGAGAAGACCTTGTAATGATCAGGCAGCCAAAGTATATTCGATGAAATGAAGGTCCGGCGGATACGCCGGGCTTTTTGCGTTACTGCTCCAAGAATGCCGTTAGCAAAAAAAGTAAAACCGTTTTCGCCTTAAGGGAGTCAGTATAGATAGAAGTACATAAGGGGCGCTTTTTGAGGCTGTTATTAAGGGAGGGAGAGAAAACGGAGCATGGAAAACCTGATGGAAGGCGAACGGATTAAGTATGGTGAAGAAAGCGGCCAGGCTTTTATCGGACTCGTCTCGGCGCAGAAAAGAATACTTTACGGAATCGCATACAGCTACTTCCGGAGTGAAGCGGATTCGCTCGAAATGCTGCAGGAAGCTACGTACCGGGCTTGGATGAAACGTAAAAGTCTCAAAGATCCGGAACGGTTTGCACCCTGGATCACGCGAATACTGATCAACTGCTGCAAGGATGAGTTGAAGCGTAGAAAGCGGCTGGCTTCCGTAAAACCTGTCCATAACGGCAGTGATGGAGTGATGGAAATGACCAGTGACCGCAAGCTGGACATGGAGCAGGCGCTTGACAGCGTGAAAATGAAATACCGCCAGGTGCTGGTGCTGAAATATTACCGTGATATGACCCTGACAGAGATTGCGGAAGTGCTCGGCAAGCCCGAAGGGACGGTAAAGACCTGGCTGAATAAAGGGTTAAAGCAGCTGCGTGACAAAATGAAAGGGGGGCTTACCAATGGCCGGTAATGAGGAAAGGCTGCTGAAGGATTATTTTGAGGGATTATCCAGGCAGGTGGAGGATGTGTCGGAAATCAAATTACAGGCGGCAATACGCAGCGGGATGTCAGAACCTGTTCGTTACCGTATTTCTGCAGTCAAAAAGCGGGTTGCAATAAGTATTGCGGTAGTCATAGCGGCTGCTCTGCTATTCACATTCCCTAGGTTCGCTCAGCAGGTGAGGCCTCACAGTGCCCAGACTCCGCCGGAAATGGTCCAGAGAACAGGGGAGTTCGACGAATACCGTGTAGCGGCAGGCATTAATCCTGCTGGATACGATAACACTACCGTATTTTCGGCGATCGAAGCAGGTTTGATACAGCGCGTCAGCGGTGCTACAGCCCGGCAGAATGGATTTGTGCTGACGGTAGACGGAATTGCTGCAGACCGTATGGGGATTATTATCTTGTACTCCCTGCAGAATAATACAAAACAGAGAGCCCGCGTGAATTTTCTGCAGCTAACAGGAACTGGAGATAAGCCGGTGAACAATCTGCCTGGATCGGGCTGGAATGCCAAAGATGTGCCGACCGGCACTACGCGCGGATATGAAGTATTGCAGTGGGGTGAGGAGTTCAGATCGCTACCGGACCAGATTACGTTCGACGTAAAGCTTGGGGAGTATAAGCTTGCGGATTTCGGAGATACGCTGGCGCAGCTGTCAGTGCCAATCCTGCTGGATAAGGAGCAGATGGCCAAAACAGGAGAAGTTAGGAATATAGACCAAACTCTAACTATAGCGGGACAGGATATACAGATTGAGGATGTTTACCTTTCAACCACAGGTGTTTATTTGGATTATGTCTACGAACCGCAGAACACCAAGCAAATCTTTTCATTGCTTAATCCGCAGCTTTTAATGGGCAATAGTGGTGATTTTACGAATCTGGCTTTGCTTCGCACACTGGAAGTTGAAGGGAGTAATCGTTTGGTATTTGCGAACGATAGCCGTTACAGCCAGCCGCTTAAGCTGCAGATCGGCGGAATTCTGGCGCTGGATAAGGATGCAACGGAACTGATTATTGATACGGAGAAGCAGGAAATTATTAAGGCACCCGACAATCATTTGAAAATGTCACTTTACAGCACTGAAAAGGGTTCTACAATGATTCTGGAATATTTCAGGGCGTCAGCAAAGCAGAGATTATACAATACCCTGATGATTGACAGTGAGTTTACGGATGCAGATGGTAAGATTCATTCAGCCAATCAGTTTGATATCAGCATTCCACAGCACCAGGTGTCGGAGGAGAAAAAGTTAATCCCACTGCTGCATTATCTGGGTCTCGGTAGCAATAAATATTCCCAGCCTCTGACGTTCACCATAACAGGCTATCCTAATCCGATACAGGAGGCACTATCTGTCCCTATCCGCGAATAGCAGCCATAAAGCACAAACAGCCCTGCACCTCAGCAAGCAGTAGAGGCAGGGCTGTTTATCCTTGTTGAAGATATTTAATTACGGCCTATTCCCCGGCCAGCGCATCACAGAACGCCTTACCGTAAGGCGGGAGATCCGGCGGACGACGTGCAGAAATAATATGTCCATCCGTCACTACAGGTTCATCCTTCCAGATAGCCCCGGCATTCTCCATGTCATCACGGATGCCAGGGGTAGATGTGACGGTAACGCCATTCAGAATCTTGGCCGATATCAATACCCAGCCGGCGTGGCAAATTTGGCCGATCGGCTTCTTAGCTGTGTTAAAATCCTGCACCAGCTTCAGTACGGCACTGTAACGGCGGATTTTATCCGGTGCCCAGCCACCAGGCACTAGAATTCCATCATAATCGTCCGCATTCAGCTCATCCCAGGAATATTCGGCTGTAGCGGGTACGCCGTATTTACCGGTATAAGTTTTGCCTTTCTCAAGGCCTGCCAGATGAACCTCGGCGCCTTCCTCCCTCACACGGTACACGGGATACCAGAGCTCCAAATCTTCAAACTCCTCATCGACAAGCGCGATAACCTTTTTACCGGATAGTCTCATGATCATTGCAGCTCCCTTCACGTCATCATATCCTGTTTATTCTATCAAATTTGAAATATGAAGTCATCTTTGAACATGTAAACCTTTGCTTTATTACCAAATAAATCATTTTATGCAAATGAGAAGGGATTTAAGGCGAAGAGGGCGAATATAGCAATTGAAAAGGCGGACTCACGTGTTTTTCAATATTGAGCCTGAGGTGTGGGAGATGTTAAAAGATAATCTGGTTAAAAAGTCATGCGGCTGCGGCGGAATCATGACCCTACATATGCATACGCTGATTTACAGCGCAAAGATCAAAATCACTCATGTTCCGGTCTATACATGCGGCGTCTGCGCCCGCTATGAACCCTTACCCTTCATTAAAAAGGAACTGGGCAAGCTGATTGGAGAATTAGGAGAGACTCCACCCAGACGCCATCTTTCCTTCGCAGACCGGAATGAATGGGCGAGTGTACTTAAGGATGCTTTTACTTCCGGCATATTTCCCGGTGGAATGACTGAGCTTGAAGAAACCATTTATAAGTCGATTCAGGGACGGATCGATGTCCTTTTGGACGTATACCGGCTGTCGGCGGAGCTTGGTGACCATCAATGGATGGAAGAAACTGGTTCCAGACTGTCACAATTGACACTTCAATCGGCAGAAAGTGCGAAATGAAATGTTTTTTCTGCAAAATCAATGAAAATTTTTCACGAATGTTGGATTTTTCACGGACTTTTTGATACGATAGAAGCAGGTTCAGATTATCGCTGATTCCGGCAGAACCCCTAGCTGATGTCTCCAGCATTTTTCGTTAAATTATAGCAAAGGGAATCAACGCCGCACCGATAGCCTACTGGAAATCAGTGGAGGGCTTTATTGAGGGAATTGGAGATAGAACCGCGCCAGGATAAGCTTTTTGCTCCTTTGAAAGAATTTTGAAAGGAAAATGAAGCGTTATCATTGCACAATTGTACAAAGTGTCGTATCATAATTTTAATTAGTCGAACGATAAAATTTATCGCAATGGAGAGAGTAATTTGACGGTAACCATTTACGATGTAGCTCGCGAAGCAGGCGTATCTATGGCAACGGTATCACGGGTTGTGAATAATAACCCTAACGTGAAGCCGCAGACCCGGAAGAAAGTATTTGAAGCAATTGAACGTTTGGGCTATCGTCCAAATGCTGTGGCGAGAGGTCTCGCCAGCAAGAAAACGACAACCGTAGGGGTTGTCATTCCTGATATCTCCAACTCGATTTTTGCAGAAATTGCACGCGGGATTGAAGATATTGCCAATATGTATCATTACAATATTATTTTGTGTAATGCCGATAAACGCAAAGAGAAGGAAATTCGTGTAATTAACACACTTCTGGAGAAACAAGTGGACGGGCTGCTCTTCATGGGCGGAACGGTAACTGAGGAACATATCCAGGCTTTCCAGACCTCTGCAGTTCCGATCGTGCTTTGCGCAACGCGTGACGAGAAGGGGACTTACCCGTCGGTTGATATCGACCATGAGAATGCGGCTTTTGATGCTGTGAACACGCTAATCCGCCACGGACACCGTGAGATTGCGATGATCAGCGGAACGCTGCAGGATCCTGCAAACGGCTATGCCCGGTTCCAAGGCTACAAGAAAGCACTTGAAGCGGCAGGAATCGAGTATCAGGAAGACCTGGTGCGTATCGGTAACTATCGTTACGAATCCGGTGTCGAAGCGATGAAGTATTTCCTTGGCCTCAAGAAGAAGCCGACAGCTGTTTTCGCCGCAACGGATGAAATGGCTATTGGCGCAATTCACAGTATTCAGGATGAAGGTCTTAAAGTTCCGGATGATTTCTCAATCATCAGTGTAGACAACATCCGTATGGCTTCGATGGTTCGTCCGCTGTTGACTACGGTAGCACAACCTATGTACGACTTGGGTGCGGTAGCGATGCGGCTTTTAACGAAGCTGATGAAGAAGGAGACGGTTGAGAATCCACGGGTTATTCTGCCGCATGAGACCATTCTCCGTTTGTCTGTCAATCATGTAAACAAATAAGATTATAGGTTCGTAGAAAGCTCCTTCGGGGGCTTTTTATGTTGAAGAAGTGAAAGTTCAGCCTCCCGCTTGGTGGAGGAATTTACGGAGGGGTACATATTGAGTGAATTAATCGGTTTAATTGGCGCGATGGATGAGGAGATTGAACTGCTGCTGAAGAGTATGGAGAACAGGCAGACCACCGTTAAAGCCGGTATCAAATATTATTCGGGAGCCATCTTCGGCAAACCTGCTGTTCTCTGCAAGTCGGGAGTAGGCAAAGTAAATGCAGCGGTGACTACGCAAATTCTTCTCGATACCTTTGGTGTATCCAAGGTGTTGTTTACCGGTGTGGCGGGGGCTGTTCATCCTGGCCTTAATATTGGAGATATCGTAATCTCCTCCCATTGTATCCAGCATGATATGGATGTAACAGCCCTAGGTTATCCCAAAGGGGTAATCCCTTATCAGGAGGTATCAACCTTCACTGCAGATGAGGCTTTAGTCAAATTGGCAGAGCAGGCTTGCTCTGAGCTGAAGCAGCATGCCATCACCGGAATTGTGCTGTCCGGCGATCAATTTATTGCAAGCAGTACTGTGGTTGCTAATCTGCGAGAACAGCTGAACGGCGCTTGTGCCGAGATGGAAGGGGCGGCTGTTGCACAGGTCTGCACCATGAATGCTGCACCATTTGTTATTATCCGTTCCATGTCAGATAAGGCTGACGGCTCGGCTCATGTGAATTATCAGGAGTTCACGGTATTAGCCTCCCGGCGGTCCCATGCCATTCTTGAATATATGCTAAAAGCATTATAACGGTACTCACCCGCTATTTAGTACATAAAACGCTGCCTGAAGCGCACTCTGTCGAAGGTCTCTTGAGAAGACATCGGCACTTCATTTCCAATCCGGACCATCAGGCAGTTGGCCGGATGCGAGCAGATTTCCGGATCATCGGTGGCATACCAGACCATATCAACAGTTTTCATGAGGTTTTCCATCATTTTCCGGTATGCCCATACATCCAGTCCGCTGCCCTTCAGGTCCCAATGCCAATAGTATTCTGTAGTGTAAACAATACAATTCTCCAGCTGCTCCCGCTCAAACGCTGTGGCAATCAGCAGTTTGCCAAGCCCGCCTCCCCTATAAGCGTCTGCTACCTCTATAGCTCCCAATTCAATCAGGTCAGGCATGCCTCCCTGTGACCACAGCTCCAGCTCATCCGGATAATGAAAGGTTACATAGCCTATCAGCATGTTATCTGTAACTGCGGTAATAACCCTGCCCTCGGGTAGACCCGAAATTTCAATCAGTGCCTCCAGCTGTTCATGCGGCTTACGGAAGGCATCCAGATCGTTATGGATGTCCAGGCTTTGTAAATCTACAGGGGACATAGGACCGCTAATTATAATTTCTTTGTTGTGATATACGTATACATGTGAGACGGGGATCTTGCGGTGCTCCATGAATGGGCTCCTCTCGAACAACTAATTTATGGAATGTAACCGTTTCCTATGTTATACTGATTCCGACATAAATATTTCACATTTAGTACATTGACAGTTTTCATGAACTGAGAATCTCGCCCTTAAAGCTTAATTCAATCTAGTAGGGGAGGCAAGAGTAATGGGGCAAGTCCATAGTGAAATTTTACCGGGCCGTGTACAAAATGCGAACATGACAGATTATACCCGGGCAGTCAGCGAATTCCGGTGGGAGGATGTAGAGAAGGAGTTCTCCTGGTTTCATACGGGCAAAGTGAATATGGCCCATGAAGCCATAGACCGCCATGTAGAAGAAGGGCGTGGTGCGGCAACAGCACTTATCTACAGCGATTCTGCCAGAGAGGAAAGGTACACTTTCAGTGATCTGCAGGAACGCTCCAATCGCTTTGGGAATGTTCTGCGTAAATACGGTATAGGCAAAGGCGACCGGGTATTTATCTTTATGCCGCGGAGCCCGGAGCTGTACTTTAGTCTCCTTGGCGTCCTAAAGGTTGGTGCGGTGGTCGGACCGCTGTTTGAAGCTTTTATGGAAACGGCCGTGAAGGACCGGCTGGAGGACAGCGGAGCGGTGGCATTGGTTACTACACCGGAGCTGCTGAAGCGGGTCAGGCATGAGGAGCTTCCAGAACTGCGGCATATTATTGTTGTCGGGGCGAAGGCAGAGCCGGAACACGGTATTCTAAGCTACGAAGAGGAGACAGCCGCTGCTGCGGCCGAACTGGAGCCGGAATGGCTAACCTTGGAAGATGGACTTATTATGCACTATACCTCGGGCTCAACCGGGAAACCTAAAGGGGTCTACCATGTGCAGAGGGCGATGATTCAGCATTATTATACAGGCAAGATCGTACTCGATTTACGTCCCGATGATGTGTATTGGTGCACCGCAGACCCGGGGTGGGTTACAGGAACCTCTTATGGGATTTTTGCACCTTGGCTGAATGGGGTGGCCAACGTAGTCCGGGGCGGGCGCTTCAGCCCGCAGGACTGGTATAAGACGATTGAACGTTTCGCGGTTACGGTATGGTACAGTGCGCCTACAGCATTCCGGATGCTGATGGGAGCAGGTCTCAGCAGCCTGCAGGGGATTGATCTGAGCAGTTTACGTCATGTGTTATCTGTCGGGGAGCCGCTTAATCCAGAGGTTGTCCGCTGGGGGGATAAGATTTATAACCAGCGCATTCATGATACATGGTGGATGACCGAAACAGGCGCGCAGCTGATCTGCAATTACCCGGGAATGGACATTAAGCCAGGCTCCATGGGACGTCCGCTGCCAGGTATTGAAGCGGCGATTCTGGATGACCGGGGCAACGTGCTACCCCCCTATTCGATGGGGAACCTGGCTATACGGACACCTTGGCCTTCTATGATGGGTACCATCTGGAATAACAAAGCTAAATACGACGAATATTTCCGCATTCCCGGCTGGTATATCTCTGGGGACTCGGCTTATATGGACGATGAGGGGTATTTCTGGTTTCAGGGGCGGATCGATGATGTTATCAATTCCTCCGGTGAACGGATTGGCCCCTTCGAAGTCGAAAGCAAGCTGATAGAGCATCCGGCAGTGGCGGAGGCGGGAGTCATCGGCAAACCGGATGTGCTGAGGGGAGAGATCATCAAAGCATTCATCTCTTTGCGGGAGGGCTACCTGCCCTCACTGGAGCTTAAGGATGAGATCGCTGCCTTTGTCAAAGCGGGGTTATCCGCGCATGCGGCCCCCCGGGAGATTGAATTCAAGGATAAGCTGCCGAAAACCCGCTCGGGCAAAATCATGCGCCGGGTGTTAAAGGCCTGGGAGCTTCATCTTCCGGCTGGAGACCTGTCGACAATCGAGGATTAGGCGTGCTTAAGCAGTATACGCAAAAAACACCGATTCCCGCACTTTCGTGAGGAATCGGTGTTTTTGCGTTTTGAAAGGCCGGCCTGGAGCGGTTACTTTGTTTTCCCGGCACCCTTACCACCGGGAGCAGCATTATTGCTTCCGCCGGCAGCATCGTTACCTCCGCCGGCAGCGTTATTGCCTCCGCCGGCAGCGTTATTGCCTCCACCGGCAGAGTCGTTACCCCCGCCGGCAGCGTTGCTGCTACCGCCAGCGGCGTTATTCCCACTGCCAGTTGGTACATCCGAGCTGCCTGGATCCACAATAATCATCCCGGGATCTTCGGTTCCTTCAGGTACCGCGCCTCCGTCAGGAGTCGGATCAGTTCCCGGCAGCGCTTCTGGTGTCGGCGTTACCTCCGGTGTCGGAGCAGCACCGCCTGCTACGCTGCCTGATGCTGTCTCATGGCCGGCTACATCTACAGCGGTCACGTAGAAGGTTGCATTTACGGTCTCTGGTGTGCCGGGCGAGAAGACGGTATTTTCACCGGCGGAAATGACCGCCTGCTTCTTGAAGGTACCTCCGTTTAAGGAGCGGTACAACCGGTAGCCTACAACGTCGGATGAGCTGCTTGGGGTAAAGGTTACAACGGCTTTACCGGAGCTGTAGGAGACATTAACTCCGCCTGGAGCCGCGGGTGCGTTTCCGTCATCAACACGCGGGTCTACTTCCGTTGGGAAGTCGGTCTTGGCATCCTCCGGCATATAGTATTCCAGCGGTTCATGCTCCTTCATAGCCGGGAAAGCAGCCAGTAGTTCTTTGACCAGATCCTGAATCGGCTTCTCACGCTTGACGACGATTTTCTCCTTCAGGAAATCCTCCGGTGTGCCTTCCAAAGGCAGATAGTTTACGCCGCCATATGTTATATATTTGGCTTTGGAGATACCGTCATCGCTATCTTTAGGCACATATTTGGTATTGAACAGGTCTGTTGTGAATTTGTCGGTCAGATCCGTAGGAAGCTTGCCGCTGTAAGCGGAGACTGTCTTTTTGACGATACCCTCAGGCTTAGTGAACGCTTTGGTTACGAACAAATCAGGCTGTTTCTCGATCACCTTGTTCATTACCTTAGTCCAGAGCGTCTGTGCCTGCCGTTTTTGGGCATCACCCTGGAGGGTGTTGATCTGCTCTTTATAGCCTACCCACATACCCAGTGTAACATCTGGTGTGTAGCCCATAAACCACACATCTCCATAGTTCTGTGTAGATCCGGTCTTCCCGACAATCGGCACTTCTTTGAAATGCTTATAATTGCTTCTTACCGTGCTTGCTGTACCTTCGGTAATAACCGTACGCAGCATGTCGGTCATAAGATAAGCCGTCTGTTCGGAGAATACCTGCTCCGGATTCACTTTATGCTGATACACAATTTTACCTTGCGAATCTACGATCTTCTCGATCATATAGGCGTCGTTAAAAGCGCCTTTGTTACCGATGGAAGAGTAGGCATTCGTTAATTCTTCTACGGACACCCCGTAACGCAGCCCCCCGATAACCCCGGTTTGCGCATTATAGTCATCGTCCTGAATGGTGGTGATCCCCAGTTTCTTAGTGAAAGCCCAGGAGGCTTCGATCCCTACCTTGTCATTAAACAGTTTAAGGGCAGGAAGGTTCAAGGATTTGTTGAGCGCATAGCGTGCTGTAACGAGCCCCTGATAGCGGTTATTGGCATTCTTCGGAATATGGAATCCCTTGGTGCCGTCCTTCAAAATAATCGGCGCATCGTCCAAGATACTGGCAGGCTGAATTAATCCGGCGTCAAGCGCAGGCAGGTATGCGGCAATTGGCTTCATGGTGGAACCCGGTTGACGAACCATCTGCGTGGCGTAGTTCATCTGCTCGATATTGAAGTCACGGCCCTCGATCATCCCGAGAATGGCCCCGGTTTTGTTATCGATCATCATGCCCGCAGTCTGTTCTTTGCCTCTTGATTTACTATCCTTGGTAAAGTTGTCGCTGTCTTCAGAAATGCTGTGCATCGCGCTGTACACTTTTTTGTCAATAGTGGTGTATACACGGTAACCGCCGGTCATAAGCTGCTGGCGTGCTTCCTCGAGTAGTACGGTGTCATCTGTAGAAGCGGCGGGATCTGCTGCGTCAGTCTTCTCTTCATTCATGGAGAGCAGGATCTCTGCAGCCTTGCGTTCCGTTTCCAGCATCAGATAAGGATATGTAGCGTACGCTTTCTTCGTGTGCGGAGCCAGGGATGCCTTGATGTCGAACAGCAACGCTTCATCATATTGTGAGGTGGTGATTTTGTTCTCTTCGAGCATCCGGCGCAGGACCAGCTTCTGGCGGTCCATGGCACGGCCAAAGGCAGTTTCGTTGAATTCGCCTACTCCGTTAAAAGCGGAATACTTGGAAGGAAGCTGCGGAAGCCCGGCTAAGTATGCGGCTTGGGCAATATTCAGCTTGTCGAGATCATCGAGCCCAAAGATCCCCTTGGCTGCAGCTTTGATGCCGTATACATTATAACCGTTTGATCCGTTCCCAAAGGGAACCTTGTTAAGATAAGCTGTAATAATTTCCTGTTTGGACAAAAAACGCTCCAGCCGCAGAGACAGCAGGATTTCTTTTACTTTGCGGTCTTCTGTGCGGTCCAGATTCAAAAATACACGTCTTGCCAGCTGCTGGGTGAGTGTACTGCCTCCGGTCTGAACGGATTCATTAAGCAGCTTCTGTTTGACGGCACGCAGAGTGCCGCTGAAATCGACTCCTTTGTGGTCATAGAAATTATTGTCCTCTATAGCGAGAACGGCATCGATCACTAGCTGTGGAATATCATTAAACTCAATAAGCCTGCGGTCTTCTTCAGTGCGAAGCTGACCGATAGGCTGGCCGTCACGGAAATAAGCAAAGCCGGTGATGGCGTTCTGGCTGACTTGCTGCTGAATCAATTCTTCGGAGCGCACAGGGTCATCTTTTACTATGGAAGTGACATAGCCTGCCACGGCACCGCCTGCAAACAGAATGCCCAGGATGCCGAGTATAAACATCCACTTTACGACTGAACCGAACCTGCGGAGCCAGGATCTTCGCGCGGGACGCTGTTTTGCGGTCTTCTTCTTGTTCTCCTCAACCATCGACGATAATCCTCCTTTTAACGGAACTATTATAGCACAATTTGCCGATTTTGAATGCGCTTCTGCCCGGAAACCCGGTTTGCGGGGGTGTTGACTTGTTAAAAGCAACTGTGGTATAAATTTACTCAATTGGATATTCAAAAAGCATTGAAGGACATCAGTAGAAGGCAAGCCAGGTGTTTCAGAGAGCCGGTGGGTGGTGCGAACCGGCAGCAGGCCCCTTTGAATTACAGTCTGGAGCTGTCCGGAGGAACATCAGGCGCTAACGTGCTTGCTCAGTAGTCCGGAACCGGGGCGTGCCCCGTTATCGCAATGAAGTGAAGGATTACGTCCCGCGTCCCGGCGCGGCGGATCTTTAATTAGGGTGGTACCGCGAGTCTTTGACTCGTCCCTTTGTGGGATGAGTGAAAGGCTCTTTTTGTGTTGCTGAACAGGAAACAAAGAATCACTATTCATGGACAGATTGTTTAAGGAGGAGTAATTATGAATTGGAAAGAGTTGACTCTCACACAGCAGCTGGAAGTGGAAAGGCAGCTGGAAGCGGTCTCACGTGGTGCAATGGAAATTGTACCGCAGGAGGAATTGCGAGGCAAGCTGATAAAGTCTGTGGTGACAGGGGTTCCGCTAAACATAAAGCTGGGGCTTGATCCCTCGGCGCCTGATATTCATATCGGGCATACGGTTGTACTTCATAAGCTGCGCCAATTTCAGGAATTTGGACATGTCATTCAGCTGATCATCGGAGATTTCACCGGACGGATCGGCGACCCCACAGGTAAATCTGAGACACGGAAACAGCTTAGTGAGGAAGATGTGCAGCGTAATGCCATGACTTATAAGCAGCAGGTGTACAAGATCCTTGATCCGGAAAAGACACAGATACTATGCAACTCGGATTGGCTGAGTCCGATGACTTTTGCGGAGGTAGTGAATCTATCGGCAAAGGTAACCGTAGCCCGGATGATGGAGCGTGACGACTTCACCAAACGTTTCCAGGGCGGCCAGGCCATCAGCATTCATGAATTTTTCTACCCGCTGATGCAGGGGATGGATTCAGTGGCGAACGGGACGGATGTTGAGATCGGCGGTATGGATCAGAAATTCAATATATTGATGGGACGCACCCTGCAGAAGGAATACGGGGCAGAGCCGCAGGTAATTATGCTGATGCCGCTGCTCGAAGGGTTAGACGGAGTGAAGAAAATGAGTAAAAGTCTCGGAAACTACATCGGTATCGATGAAAAGCCGAGTGAAATGTACGGGAAAGCAATGTCTATTCCGGATGAGCTGATGCTGAGATACTATGAAATGGTTACGGACCTCAGCAATGGGGAGCTGGATACGCTTAAGGAAGCTCTGTCTTCCGGAAAGGCACATCCAAGAGATGTCAAAATGCAGCTGGCCTACACCTTTGTACGCATGTACCATGGTATAGCGGCAGCGGAGGCCGCGCAGCAGCATTTCATCACCGTGTTCCAGCAGCGTGTCCTGCCTGAGGATATTGAAGCTCACACCCTTCCGGCAGAAATGCTGGTGAACGGCACGCTCGCGCTGGTTAAGCTTCTGACCCTCCTGGGCTTTGCAGACTCAAACAGTGAGGCAAGAAGGAGCATCCAGCAGGGCGCAGTGAAGCTGAACGGGATGAAGCTGGAGGACCCGAACGGGGTAATTAAGCCGCAGGACGGGGATATTGTTCAGGTAGGTAAGCGGAAGTTCGCTAAATTGATCTTTTCATAACGAAGCTGAGCACAAAAAAAGCCTCCGGAAAACCGGAGGCTTTGATGGATTCGCGTAAACGCGAAATCTTAACGGTTGTAGAATTCGACGATTTGCTTTTCATCGATATCTTGGGACAGCTCGGCACGTTCTGGCAAACGGATGTATTTGCCTTCGAAAGAGCCATCAGCATATTCCAGATAGCCTGGAAGGTGGGAACGGTTATCCAAAGCTTCTTTGATCGAAGTCATGGAGCGGCTTCTTTCGCGAAGTCCGATAACGTCGCCTACACTTACACGGTAAGAAGCGATGTCGACTTTTTTACCGTTAACGGTTACGTGGCCGTGGGATACCAGCTGACGTGCGCCTGCACGGGAGTTAGCAAAACCAAGACGGTAAACCAGGTTGTCCAAACGGCTTTCGAGCAGGAACATGAAGTTTTCGCCCGCGATACCTTGGAGCTTTTGTGCTTTGGTGAAGAGAGTTTTAAACTGTTTTTCACCCAAGCCGTACATGTGGCGCAGTTTTTGTTTTTCCAAAAGCTGCATTCCGTAGTTACTTACTTTTCTGCGTTGGTTAGCGCCGTGCTGTCCTGGTGGGAAAGGGCGTTTCAGGTCTTTGCCTGTACCGCTAAGGGAAATGCCCAGACGGCGGCTGAGTTTGAATTTAGGTCCGGTGTAACGTGCCATGATATAGTAGACTCCTTTATAATTGAAATTTCATGTTAGGGCCTATTTGTGCCGCAAATCGTATCCGTGAAAGCGTGTATTTGGTTTCACTCTGCCGGGGAAGTTCAGCCGCTGCCCTGGCAGTAACGAAATGCGTGAGGGTGACACAACGTTACGCCCAGTAAGACTTCTTACAGTCTTGTTCAACAATAAATATTATATGAAAACAATATATAATGTCAAGCGCATCTTTAAAGAGATTTTGTCTATCTTTGTCGTTAGTTCTTTGGTCCTAAAAAAAATCCCGGTTTTCAGGAAAATATAATGCATTGCAGGAAAAAAGAGAGTAAAATATAGCTAATTAGATGTTATCGGAAAGAAATTCATTTGAGATGCAAAGGGGATCCTTTTTATGTCGGAACAGGAAGCATATGGTCGTAAAGACAATCGTATGCTGTTGCAGGACACGATGCAATCAAGCGGAGAGTTCAATGATCCCGCCGCATGGCTCAAGGAAACGGATATTGTATCCTATGATTTCCCGTATGCAGCCGAATTGATTGCAGAGAGCTTCAGAGAATGGCGGGGACAGGCTGTCCCCCCGTTCGCAAAGTTGTGGGAATGGTGCGTGCTGAGTTTCGACGGGAAGTGGCTTGAGGCCATTGACGGGTCCGGAGCACGGAGTGAACGCTGGAAAGCGCAGTGGGAAGCAGAGGCGGCATATTCTCTTCGCTCCGGAAAGCTTTATTCGGCAGAAGAACGGACAACTGAACCGGCGATGGTGCTGCTGACGATTCCTGTATTTACCAGAGGTCTCGGAGAAATATTTGCCCTGCTCGGCTGTGCAATGACAGCAGAGCAATATGAACAGGGGGGAGTGCATACGGCGGAAGCGATGGCTATGCATTTCCAGACCTGCTTTTACCACAGATTCGAACATGTTTTTGTGTCTGATCTGGCAGGAGTGCATCAGCATGCGGAACGGGAAAGCAGCCGCCGGTCATTACTGTTTCAGATCGTTCAGCGGATGCATGACAATATCGATGTTAACGCTGTGCTGACTGAAGTCATCGACAGCATCTCAGCGATGTATCCGGGAGCCCGGCTGGATCTTTTCATGTCCCAGGATCACCGCAGCACTCATCCACAAGTCAAGCCGCTTCCGTTTCGTTGGGGCGATGATGACGTCTGCGCCAAAGCCTTCAAGGACGGGCGTGTAGCCCTTCACGCTGGACCTGATAAGAGGTCTGTGGAAATCGGACTGCCGCTTGGAGGTAAGCAGGGCGTATACGGCGTTTTTCATATGGTGCTGGACAGGCCGGCATTTCCCGATGTGGATCTCCGCTTTCTTTCAATGGTAGCAGATACTGCGGGGACTGCTTTTGAGAACGCCAAGCTGTATGAGCGCTCTAATCAGCTAATCCGTGAGCTGAGGATGAGTAATGAGCTGACCCAGCGTCTGAACCAGAGCTTGCGTCTCGGAGATATTTTTCAATATGCCTTTGAAGAGCTGCTGGAGATGTTCGACGCGGATTACTGCTGTATCCTGCATCTTAATGAAGAAAAGGGCGGCCTCGAAGCGATTGCCTGCAATTACCAGCCGCTTCGCGGTGAGATTATTGATGCGGGCAATGGACTCGGGGGGAAGGTTTATACCACGGGTGAGCCCATTATAGTGTCTAACTATAGAGATGCCGAAGATACCTCATCCAAGCTTATGCAGGCAACACACTCACAGTCACTTATTGCTACTCCGCTGAGTGTCGGCGGGGAAGTGCGCGGAGCGATCATGCTGGCCCACCGTGAACCACAGTTCTTCTCCTATGACAGCTTCAGGCTGCTGCAGGCGATGGCCGGTCATATCGGACTAGCCGTAGGCAATGCGCGTTTGCATGCAGAGGTTCGTTACCTGGCGAACCGGGACAGCCTGACCGGGCTATATGCCCGCCATTATCTGGACGAGGAGATCAAGGAAAGGCAGTCCAAGGACTTCTGCGGATCCTTGATTGTCGTCGATATCGATCAGTTCAAAATGGTCAACGACACCTACGGGCATCAGAAAGGCGATAAGATTCTGAAGCAGGTTAGTGAAATTGTGAAATCCTCGATCCGCCAGGGTGATATCGCTGCAAGATGGGGCGGGGAAGAACTGGCAGTCTATCTGCCTCAGCTGGGAGTTCAGCAGGCTGTGTTTGTGGCCGAGCGGATCCGCAAGCGGGTGATGGGTGAAACGGAGCCCCGTGTTACCGTATCCTGCGGAATAGCGGAATGGAGCTGGACTGATGATAGAGTGAGCGTAGAATCCCTGTTCTACCGGGCCGACATGGCACTATATGATGCTAAGAACAACGGCCGCAATCAGGTAGTGATCGACTGTAAAGACGCAGATGTGAGTGTGAAGAATCCTTAAGGCGTAAGCCGCAAGGGTTCTTTTTTTTGCCCGGGGAAGAAAGTAAGTATAAGCAAAATGTGAAGGGAGAACCTATAAAAGATCGTTCAGGCGAGAAGTGCAGTCTTATTCCGCCTGAACCTTCCACAGCAAATTACTCGACCGGGAAAGGCTTGAATGCCATGAATATACCTAACTATCGGTGTAAGAGAAAGGCTTCATTCATAATGATATTACTGCTTCTCAGCGGCTGCGGGACCTTAAACGGCAAACCTGCTGCGCAGGAACTGAATCTGGTTCTCGCCGGTATGGACGGCAGCGACGCGGTATCTTTTGAAGGAGCGGCGGCGCTGCTGATCGGCGGACAGCCCGTTTCCGAATCGGCGCTTTATTATGGAGGCAAGATTGAGGACCATAACAAGGTCAGTCTGTATTCACTGCTGCCTGATGAGCCGGGAGAGACGAAGGCGGCAGCACAAGAAGGCCTGAATAAGCTTGAGCAGAGCCGTTCGGCAGCTCCTGCATACTACACTCGGCTTGAGAAGAAAGACGGGGAGTGGCTAATGCAGTCTTCATCCCCGGAATCCGGGGCAGGAAATCCGCTTACTGCGCTGAACCCTCTGCGGCAGCTGGAAGAGCTGGAACAGCTCGAGAAGCAGGTGACAGAGGAAACGGGCTCGGCCAGGGGGAGCAAGGTGCTGCGGATTAAGCTGAGTCCCGGTGAAGCGAAGCGGCAGCTTAAGGCACAGCTTGAACGGGAGATGCAGGCTATCCGCCCGGCTGCAGGCAACACTCAGGACCCAGCAGGGCAACGGACTGAAGTCACTACTGCGATGAATACCTTATGGGCACAGAAGGAGAACGAGCTGCAGCAGAAGCTGGCTGAAGCTGAGATCACGTCTGTGTATTTCTTGAAGGTAGATACAAAGCGCAATCTGCCCAAGCGGTTAACTTGGACCCGTACGGTAAGTTATCCCGCTTCCGGGGACCCTGCGGAGGTCGAAACCTATGTGACCAAGGTGGATTTTTACGGGTATCACTGAGAAGCTGCTGCAGGGGAAAACCTTGCGCTAAGTAGTGGGCGTGCTACAATAGAACAGTATGTTTATTTTCTGTAAGAGGAAGGAAGAGAGAAAGATGAAAGATCCAAGAATTCAAAAGCTTGCGGCAAACCTTGTAGGTTATTCCGTAAACGTGCAGCCCGGTGAGAACGTGCTCGTCGAAATGATCGGCAGCGAAAGAGATTTGATTAAAGCTGTGGTGGAGGAAGTCGGCAAAGCCGGAGGTCATCCCTTTGTGCAGCTGACAGACCGTACTGTCCTGCGCAGCATGCTTCAATATGCTACCCCAGAAGGCCTCAAGGCTTGGGCGGACATTGACCTGAACCGGATGAAGCAGATGGATTGCTATATCGGAATCCGTGCCGGTGAGAATGTTAACGACCTGGCAGACGTGCCGGAAGAAAACATGAAGCTGTACAACGCCCTTTATTCGCATCCGGTACATAGTGAGCAACGCGTAAAGCATACTAAATGGGTTGTACTGCGTTACCCGAATGCAAGTATGGCTCAACTGGCTAATACTACTACAGAAGCTTTTGAGGACTTTTATTTCGAGGTCTGCAACCTGGATTACGCTAAAATGGATAAAGCACAGGACGCACTGGCGGATCTTATGCGTAAGACTGATAAGGTGCGTATCGCAGGACCTGGTACAGAGCTTACCTTCTCCATCAAAGGGATCGGCGCAGAGAAATGCTCCGGCCAGAAAAATATTCCGGACGGCGAAGTATACAGCGCCCCTGTCCGCGATTCCGTAAACGGTACTATCAGCTATAATGCGGCAACCCTATACAACGGGATCACGTTTGAGAATGTGAAATTCCGATTCGAGAACGGTAAAATTGTTGAAGCGACCAGCAATGATACTGTACGCCTCAACGAAATTCTCGATTCCGATGACGGTGCGCGCCATATTGGTGAATTTGCCATTGGCTTTAACCCTTACATCCTGCATCCGATGAAGGATATTTTGTTCGATGAGAAAATTGCCGGAAGCCTGCACTTTACACCGGGCCAGGCTTATGATGTAACTGATAACGGCAACCGTTCTTCCATCCATTGGGATCTTGTGCTGATTCAGCGTCCGGAATACGGCGGGGGCGAGATCTATTTTGATGATGTGCTGATTCGCAAGGACGGCATTTTTGTCATTCCTGAACTTACAGGTCTGAACCCTGAAAACCTGAAATAAAATGTAATAACAAGCAGAGTGTTCTTATGTTCTTAGTGTATTTACAGAAAACACCTTGCGCGAGTAAGCGGATTCAATGTATCATGGAATTGGTTACAAATGAACAAGCGTACTAAGTTTTTCTAATCAAGTTGCGGAGGGATTCCTATGTCCAGTAACAATGCGGCAATCGTGGATATTGCCCAAACGGCAAGCCAGTTCAACTCATCTATCGTTCTTCAGGCGGACAACAAGTACATTGACGTTAAGAGTATCCTTGGATTGTTTACTACTCTGGTTTCCAGTCAAAGTTACGAACTTCATGTTCATGGTACTGATGCCGAAGAGGCTAAGAAGGCAATGAGCGAAGTTTTTGCCAAACATGGTCTGAACTTTACAGTAGTTGCTGAGTAATCTATTCAAATCTGAGACGTCCTGCCCTAAACGGCAGGGCGTTTTTAGTACATATCAGAAACTATAGATTCAGAGTTCCCTCAAACGTTCTGAATAAGCTTCAATGGAAAGGCCCTGCTTTGTGGGGTTATTTTGTATACTTGAAACTGAATTCTTGTATTGGGTCCCAATTTCGACTAATATTAAACTAAATAGCAGTAGCAGCTGTAACTTTTGGACATGGGGGGGAAAATGCATGACTTCATCGGATTTGCAGGACCAGCTTAACCTTAAAGCCATCACTCTTCTACAAGAAGATGCCGATAAAATTCAGAAGCTCATCGAAGTGCAGATGGAGAATCTGGCAACTCGTTACTGCCCTCTCTATGAGGAAGTGCTGGATACCCAGATGTACGGCTTTTCAAGAGAGGTTGATTTTGCGGTCAGAGCGGGTCTGGTTCCTGAATTTACCGGCAAGCAGGTATTGAGTGAACTGGAACGCAATTTGGCTGTGCTGTATGAGGCTCTGAACCAAAAAGCGAAAGAACGCGAGAATTAGGCTGAGCTTCCGGGCTAATCATAAAAACGCACATGAGGACCTGCCGGCCGCTCATGTGCGTTTTTTGTTGTACCGCTAAAGATGAAAGAGAGCCCGTACTTAAACCAGATAGAAGGACACACCGAGGATGAGGTACACTGCCAGCAGGAGCAGTCCTTCATACCAGTTGGTTGCACCGTCCTGAATGATTGATTTGGCAATAAACACGGATACGGCGATGGCCACAATTTCAATGGTGGTAAAGACGATATCCATCGTATTCCCCATAAAGTAGCTGGCGAAGATGAGCACTGGGGCTACGAATAAGGCGATCTGCAAGCTGCTGCCAACAGCGATTTCCACTGCGGCACCGATCTTGTTCTTCATCGCCAGCATGATTGCAGCACTGTGTTCAGCCGCATTACCGATAATGGCTACGAGGAATGCACCGACGAACAGCTCGCTGAAGCCAAAGCGTTCAGTTAACGTCTCCAGAGTACCGACCAGCCATTCGCTGACAAAAGCGACCATTACAGTTGCTAATACCAGATAGATGATTGACTGTCTCATCGACCAGGCCGGCTTGTGCTCATTAGGCAGCTCTTCCTCAGAGTCCACAGTGACATCAGCCAGGTATTTCTTGTGTGTGATCATTGAGAAGACCAGCCAGGCCATATAAGCCGCAATGAGCAGACCTGCGACGACAAGACTGAGCACATCGGTGTCTCTCTCAGTGATCGAGTGGGTGTTGAAGAACATAGCAGGAACAAACAGGGCAATGACTGCCACGATCATCAGTGAGCCGTTCAATCCGGCCAGGGTAACATTGAAATTCTGTACCTTAAACTTCATCCCGCCGGCAAAAATGCTGAGACCAAGCACTAACAGCAGGTTGCCGATGATAGAACCGGTAAGACTGGCTTTTACCATGTCGAAGAGTCCTTCCTTGACCAGGAAGAAGGCGATGATCAGTTCGGCAGCATTACCGAAGGTGGCATTAAGAAAGCCGCCCAGCCGCTGGCCTGCATAGTGGGCTACACTCTCTGTGGCTCTGCCGAGAAAGCCGGCCACAAATACGACTGCAATTGCGGATAATACGAACTGCAGAGTGTGGTCCCAGTCTGCATAGTGTCCGATGGCGCTTAAGATAAATGTGATTATCAACAGCGCTGGAGAAATCCATTTTTTCAAGTAAGACACACCCCAGTTTCTATATGTAGGTTGAATTCATAATTCAATATACCCAAATTGATCCACTGTGTAAACGGGTGTGATAGAAAGTCATTTGCTTTTTAGCCTGTTTTCGAATTACAATAATTGATAATGAGTGTAGGGGGGATATGGCATGGCGGAACAACTTCAACTTGAAATGGGAAACATACGGATATCCAATGACGTCGTCTCGAAGATTGCCGGATTGGCTGCGCTGGAGACTCCGGGAATTGCAGCCATGTCAGGCGGATTGTCCGAGGGATGGGCGAAACGCCTCAGCGGTAAAAACGTGCAAAAGGGCGTTACTGTTGAAGTAGGACAGCTTGAAGCCGCAGTGGATTTACGCATTATCGTACTTTATGAAACTCCGATCCATGAAGTCTGCCGGATGCTTCAGCAGAACGTCCGCGAGGCTGTGGAGAGCATGACCGGACTTCATATTGTTGAAGTCAACGTTAAGGTGGAAGGTGTAGCTTTTAAGAATGATGAGATTTCGTAAGATAGAACACAAAAAGGCAGTCCGGAGGTTATTCCGGACTGCCTTTTTGTGTTGCTTAGCTAATGTTGTATATGTAGGCTTAGCGTGCCCGTACTTGTCTGACTGTGGTCACTGATTTTGTTACTTCTTCTTTGGCCGGCCGGTTAGTCTCGCGGGAAATGCTCAGCATGATACCCATACAGAACATGGTGACCACGAGTGAAGAACCGCCGTAACTGATAAATGGCAGCGTGACCCCTGTGAGCGGAATGGTTTTGGTAACACCGCCGATATTAACGAAAGCCTGGATCGCTATCAGGCCCATGACCCCAATTCCGACTAGGGTACCGAAAGGATCGGTACACCTTAGGGCAATCAGAATGCCCCTCCAGATGAAATACAGATACACCAGCAGGAAAATCGTTGTTCCGATAAACCCAAGCTCTTCACCAATCACGGCAAAGATAAAGTCTGTATAGGGATAGGGCAGATAGTGCAGCTTCTGGATGCTCTGTCCGAAGCCGGCGCCGCTCGTTCCGCCTTCACCGAGTGCCGTGAGCGACTGAATGATGTTATAGCCTCCGTCTTCGGCATCCTGAAACGGATCCAGAAAAGCCTCGATACGGTCCATTTTATAACTCTGGTCAGCTGCGACTGTCTGGGTCTGCGGTGACAATGAATCAATTGCAGTCTTAGCGCCCATGACGATCCCGACACCAAGCACGAGCAGCGCAATGGAAGCGAGAATATGCTTCATGCTGGCCCCTCCGGCATAAATGACCAGACCGCTTGTCGCTACAAGGATTAAGCAGGAGCCCAAATCCGGCTGCATCATTATTAATCCTGCAACGATTCCTACGATAACCATTACCGGAATGTAGCCGGTGCGCAAGTCTCTTAACCGCTCGCCTTTTTTGGTAATCAGTGCCGCAAGATACAGGATAATGGAGATCTTGGCCAGCTCGGTAGGCTGAATACCAAAGCCTCCGATATTAAACCAGCTCTTGGCGCCGTTCGTACGCTCTGCGAAGGCAACTAGAAACAGCAGCAGAAGCGTTAGCAGAAATATCGGAGCATACCATTTCTTGAATTTGCTGTAATGGACATTCATTACGAAGAACATCACAACAGTGCCCACGACAACCCATTGCATCTGGTTCTTAAAAAAGTATAATGGATCATTGCCGAATTTTTCGCTTGCCAGAGTCAGGTTGGAGCTGGCACTGAACACCATGACGAGTCCGAAGCCGACAAGCAGCAGGGTGAGAATAAGTAACTGGAAATCGGGCGTTCCTCTTTTGGGCAGGCTGACTTTTTTACTCGTCTTTCCCTTCATTGTACTCAAGCTTCAAGCAGCTCTTTCAGCTCAAGAATCCGCTGTGCGGCAGTATCCAGTATAGGCTGTGGAACCGGAGAGTCGTACTCCAGGCCGTGGGGAAAGGTAGCCTTGCCCAAGTAAACGGCTTCAATGGCCAGTATGCTATCGGGTTTTTCCAGCTTGCCTTCGACAGCACGTGTATTAACCCTCAGGAAGTATTCCCCGCCATTCTGATGGTCTTCTATCTTACAGTCGTAAGTGGCGCGGTAATATTCCCATTGCCAGCGGATAAATCCGGCTTTGGCCGCGCTCTCGTCAAGATAAAGTAGGTCGCTTTTTAATCCAACGAGGCCAGTGTTCTCAAATATCATAGCGAACATATCCCCCTTATGAAGTATAATGATTATTTTGTAACCGTAATTATTAATGTTCTACCTCATGATAGTATGTTTCCGGGGGATGCGCAAGGTAGGCGGGGCCTATCGATACACAGTTTTTTGCGTTTCTGCTACAATATAAGAAATATAGTTCTTTGCGGCAGGAGACCTGCGCAAACGCTGCGTTTGCAGGTCTGCCGGAGCGGGCTATGGAAGAAGGGAATGGAAGCGATATGGAGAACACGGCATTGGAACAGCTGCTTCCGGATATGGTGGCGTGGCGCCGCCATCTGCACATGCATCCGGAGCTGTCTTATCAGGAGAAAGAGACATCAGCTTATGTAGCCGCCCGATTGGCTGAATTCGGCATTGAAGTCAAACGGAGCAGTGCCGGCTTCGGTCTGACCGGGATTCTTAAGGGGGACAAGCCGGGAAAGACGGTAGTCCTGCGCGCAGATATGGATGCGCTGAATATCACTGAAGAGAACGGAAGCGAATATGCTTCGCAGAATAGTGGTGTTATGCATGCCTGCGGGCATGACGGACATACAGCAATGCTGCTTGCAGCAGCTTCCTATTACAGCACCCGGCGTGATAGCCTCAAAGGGGAGCTTCGCTTCCTGTTTCAGCCTGCTGAAGAAATCTGCCCCGGCGGAGCAAAGGACATGATTGCCGAAGGGGTGCTTGAGGGAGCAGATGCCGTCTATGGCCTGCACCTGTGGACACCGCTGCCGCTCGGCACGATCGGCAGTGCACCGGGACCGCTGATGGCTTCAGCGGATGAGTTTTTTATTGATATCACCGGTAAAGGCGGACATGGCGGCATCCCTCACCGCACGGTAGACAGTATAGTTGCCGCAGCAGCGCTTGTAACCCAGCTGCAGACGATCGTCAGCCGCAATGTTGATCCGTTGCAGCCTGCCGTTCTGAGTGTGGGGACGATCCAGGGCGGATCTGCACAGAATATTATTGCCGAACGATGCCGGATTACAGGAACGGTCCGGGCTTTTGATGAGGAAACCCGTTATTTGATCCGCCGCAGAATCGAAGAAATGGCTGTTTCTGTAGCAGCGGTATACGGGGCGGAAGCGAACGTGGATTATTTGATGGGGTATCCGCCGCTCGTCAATGACGAAGCGGAGTTCAACAGGTTTTTCCGTGTTGCTCCGGAAGCCCTTGGAGACTCCGTAAATGTGATCCGGATGGAGAAGATTATGCCGGCTGAAGATTTTGCCTATTATGTTAAGGAGATTCCTGGCTGCTTTATTTTTGTGGGTGCCGGCAATCCGGACAAAAATGCGGTATATCCGCATCATCACAGCAAATTTGATTTCGATGAGGATGCAATGCTGCATGGTGCGAAGCTGCTGGTAGCGCTGGCTGAATCCTGTCTTAATGAATAGTCGTATTCTTGACGAATAAAAAGCATAGTTCGGGGAGAACCTACTTCCGTAGATTACTGAGCAGACAGGAGGTTCTTTTTTGAAAACAGTCCAGGAAGTAATGACAACACAGCCTGCAGCCGTGACGCTGCAAGACAACATTTATGAGGTTGCCGTCAAAATGAGAGATTTTGATACGGGATTCATTCCTGTAGTTGATTCAGAAACGAGTAGAAAGCTCATTGGTGTGATAACGGACCGTGACTTGGTTCTTAGAGGATATGCGGACAAGCACTCAGGTTCTACCTCCGTTGAGACGGTCATGAGCAAACCGGTGACCTCGATTGCAGAGAACGCATCTGTAGATGAAGCGGCTGAAATTATGGCCTCAGGACAGATCCGCCGCCTGCCGGTAACACGTAATAACGAACTGATTGGTATCGTATCGCTGGGCGATCTGGCCGTGAAGCGTATCTTCGCAGATGAAGCGGGAGAAGCGCTGAGCGAAATTTCGCAACGTCAGCTGCATTGAATAAGAAAACAGGGAAGCTCATGTCCGCATTCGTGCGGAGGTGGGCTTTTTCCTGCTTCATCTTGACAAGACATCATACAGATCTGACAGCATGTAATGTTAAAAGACAGGAGGGGACCCTATGACTGGGACAGGGTCATGCATTATCCGCAAAGATAAGACGATCCTGCTGGAATGCGGCCATCCGGGATTTGAAGCGGCGAGAACGGCGCTGGCTGATTACGCTGAGCTTGTGAAAAGTCTTCCGACCTACCACACCTACCGGATCACACCTCTGTCTTTATGGAACGCAGCATCCGGCGGAAGGACAGCGGAAGAGATTATTGCCAGCCTGCAGGGATTGTCCCGATGGGGAACACCGGCCGGGCTGGAGGAAGAAATCCGCAGGCTCATATCCCGATATGGCAGGCTGGAACTGCATGCCCATATGACTGACAGCCGGATCATGATCCTTCGCTCTGATCTGCCTGCTCTGCTAGATGAGCTGGGGGAATTTCTGGTGCTTAGCGGGCTCCAGTTGAACAGATCAGGGCTAATGGAATGTGAATGTCCTGCGGTGAATCGGGGACTGCTGAAGCAGGAGCTGACCAGACTCGGATATCCTGTGATCGACATGGCGGGCTACCGGGAAGGCCAGAGACTGAACCTTGCCTGGAAAGAAAAAGAATACCACGAAGGTGATTCTAAAGAAGAGATCTTCGGGCTTCGGGATTACCAGCGGGAAGCGGTCCGCTTATTTCATGGCAGTGGCGGCAGCGGTGTTGTTGTCCTGCCCTGCGGGGCAGGCAAGACAGTGGTCGGACTTGCCGTGCTGGAGAGGCTGCAATGCGAAACGCTGATTCTCACTTCGAGTACAACATCAGTGGAGCAATGGCGGGAAGAACTGCTGCAGCGGACGAATCTGGAGGAAGAGGAAATCGGAGAATATACCGGTGAACGCAGAGAAGTACGGCCTGTCACACTGGCTACCTATCAGATGCTGACACACCGGCGCTCTAAGGGCGATCCGTTTGTTCATATGAACCTGTTCAAGGAGCGTAACTGGGGGCTGATCATCTATGATGAGGTGCATTTGCTCCCGGCTCCGGTGTTCCGGGCTACCGCTGACATCCAGGCGACACGCCGCCTGGGGCTGACCGCGACTCTCGTCAGGGAAGACGGGCGTGAGGGAGATGTCTTCTCCTTGATTGGCCCGCGATGCTACGATCTGCCGTGGAAGTCGCTGGAGCAGCAGGGCTGGATTGCGGCTGTGGAATGTGTAGAGGTCATTGTGCCGATGGAGTCTGCCCTAAGGAGCCGTTATATCTATGCCGGAGGGAAAGAACAGTTCAGGCTTGCTGCAGGAAATCCGGCTAAGGCTGAGGTGGCGGAGCAGATTATTGCAGCGCATTCCGGAGCAGCAGTGCTCGTTATCGGCCAATACCTGGATCAGTTAGAGGCTTTAGCAGACTTCCTGGAAGCCCCTTTGATAACCGGTAAAACGCCGCAGCGGGAGCGTAATGAGCTGTATGCGGCATTTAATGAGGGGAGCCTCAAGGTTCTGGTGGTGTCTAAGGTTGCTAATTTTGCCGTGAATCTGCCGGATGCCTCAGTAGCTATAGAGGTTTCGGGCGCTTACGGCTCGCGGCAGGAAGAGGCTCAGCGGCTGGGACGAATCCTGCGCCCTAAACCGGATGAGAACAAAGCGTATTTCTACACACTTGTAACCGGGGATAGCCGGGAACAGGAATTTGCTATGCGGCGCAGGCTGTTTCTGACCGAGCAGGGCTATGAATATGCCGTTAGAGCAGGAGACCCGCAGAAGGAGGCGATACTATGATGACGCTGAGTCCGCCGGCACAGGAAGTCCTGAGGCGGATCTGCGCCGCCCATGCCGCACGGCCTTTTGCAGTGGAGAAGCTGGAGCGGCTGCGACCCGAGGCGCTGTGCCGCGCCGAACTGCAGCTGGCCATGCTGGAGCTGCGCCAGGCTGGGCTGGTTGAGCTGCGGCAGAAAATCTGGGGGGAACAGTTGTATCAAATCCCCCCACAAGAGCTGGCAGCGATTCAATGGAGCTGCTTCCCTCATACGCCCAAGCCGTTATCTGCAGAAACCGTAACGGTGGAGTGCCCGGCGGAGGCAGGCCTGGCCGGACAGCTGTTCCAGGCGCTGGTCTTTACAGCGCAGCAAGGGCTTCCTCTGACAGCTAAGGGGAGCATCCACAAAAAGCAGTCGAGCCGTCTGTCTGCCCTGCTGCCGGTTCAGGATAAGCATCTGCGGGGGCTGTTTCCTCCGGCTGCCGATTGTGAGACGTGCCCGCTCGCGGTTACAGTAATAGTAGACCTGATGCTGGTTCTGGGCCTGGTGGAACGCCACGAATCAGCTTATTTTCCGGACATGGAGAAGCTTGAGAGCTGGCTATGCCTCTCCGAGCCGCAAATGACAAGTATTCTATATAACATGATACTAAACCGTTATGGAATAGACGGGCCTGCACAGCAGCATTTCAGATATCTCATCTCATCCCCCGACTTCGCTAAGAGTAATTGGTATCCCTTGGGCGATGTTCTGGAGTGGATGTCCCAGGTTCAGCTTACGGCTGAACAGCCTTTAGAAACTCTCCAATCGGCCTGTCTGGCTTGGCTAGGCAGTCTGGCCGGATTTGGCTGGTGTGAGCTGGGGTATACAGAAGGTGGGGCATGGTGCTTCCGCTGGACGGAGCATAAACCGCTGCTGGTTACCGGTAAAATGTTGGATTCTGACCCTGAAAATCTGTCCGCCATCTTCGGGGGAAGTGAAGGGCAACCTATAAGCGGCGATGAAGGCCAGTTTATTGTCCAGCCGGATTTCGAGGTGCTGGTTCCTCCTGACGTGGATTACCTTCTCCGCTGGGGGCTCGCTGGCTGTTCGGAGCTGCTGTGCGCGGATGAATTATGGAGCTTCAGGCTAAGCCGGATGAAGCTGGAGGAGGCTGCTGAACAGGGGCAGCCGCCAGAATCGGTCATCAGCTGGCTGTCTTCCCATGCCAGAGGAGGATTGCCGGCCCAGGTAGAGCTGACCTTGAGGCAATGGGCCAGAAGCATCGGGCGGACGGCCTGGTCCGAGGTGATTCTGCTGGCTTGCCGGAGCGAAGCGGACGCTGCTGACATCGCCGCCCATCCCCGGCTGCAGGGCAGCCTATCGAGGGTGGGACCGCTTCATTTCATCGTACGGCATGACAGCACTGAGCAGGTCCGCAAAGAACTGTCGGCCGCGGGACTGGCCCCGCCGCGAATCATCGGCGGCCGTGAAGGGGAGATCCCGCCGCAACAGACGGATTACTTTCTGGACAATAAAGTTCCGAAGGCTGGCATATATGCGCTTCCTTTACAGGAGGTGCAAACGGGATTACTGGGTGGAGGGGCAGTTCTACAACCGCTGCCGCTTCCATCATCAGATCCGGAGAAGCTTATACTGCCCGGTGAAGACACTGTTCCGCAAATGTGGCTCCGGGAATGGCGGGAGTATCATATTACTACGGCTCAAAAGGTTATGGAGCAGGCTCTGGCATGGGGAATCAAGGTCCGTTTGTCCCTGGAGGGCCAAATCTGCGATTTTATTCCCGAGCAGCTCCGGGGTAATCCCTGGAGGGTGGCCGGAGGCCTGCTGCCTGCCGGCACAGAAGAGCGTGAAGAAGCGGAGCTGGCCGCCGGGGACTGGAAAGAGATGAAGCTGCTGATTCCGCAGAAGCGGAGAAATTCCTCTTCTGCTTAAGCAACGGGTTATGGTATGATAAGGTAGTCTACGGTTTACTGTAGAACATTAACACAGAAAAGAGTTGAAGTTCATGAGCGTAGCGGAATTAAATACGGTCGATATGGCCGAAGTGCTGACATACGCCTATGAATTAGGCGATATGATTAACCAATCCGCCGAAGTGTCGGATTACTTATACTGGAAAGGGCGGGTTGACACCAATCCCGAAATCCAGGCCATAGTCAAGCGGCTTCAGAACAAGAAGGAGCTGTTTGAAGAGACACAGCGGTTTGGACATTTTCATCCGAACTATCATTCGGCTAAGGATGAAGTGACGGCTGTAGAGAAGGAGCTTGAGCAGTTCGAGGAGGTTGTCCGCTTCAAGCAGGCGGAGGCGACGCTGGATGATATTTTACATTCCATGTCTGAAGCAATCGCGTTCTCGGTATCGGACAGCATCAAGGTTCCAAGCAATGACCCGTCGCCGAAGGGCGGATGCGGCAGCGGAGGCAAATGCTCTTGCGGATAAGCTGCCTCTAAGAGGGAGAGAAGGAAAGGGCGGTTGAGCTTATGTTTGCGGAACGGACAGGATATATCGTTTGGGTTAGTGATGTCAAAGCGGCACGCAACCTGGAGAAATACGGGACACTGCATTATGTATCCCGGAAAATGCATTACGCCGTAATGTATGTGAATGCGGAACGCGCCGAGGAAGTCATGAAGACCGTCCGCAGACTATCATATGTGCGTAAGATTGAAAGATCATACCGAAATGAATTGAAGACGGAATACACCAGCAACGGGCCGGACAAGACCCGTTACTATGGACTGTAGGATGTGCTGATAGATCATTCAGAAGCAGGCACCGCTGGTGCCTGTTTTTTTTGTGTCCTGTGTGAATAACAATGTTAGGTTTGGAGTGGCGGAATCTGTATTAAGGTATACATTATATTGAAATTGTAAGTTACGAGTTATTATAAATGACACAACTTCCGAATAATATAAATAAAAGTGAATTTCATGTGATTTAAATTGACAATTATATAACCCTGTCATACTATGATCGAAGACAGCAGACAATCCAATATGATTTAAGCACAGACGCTTCTAAGGCATGCATAGAGAAAGTAATGCAGGGCTCAAGGCGTCTTTTTTGCTACTTATGAACTGAACATCCCAGAAGGGGGGCGGAAAGCACGGATACGGTCCGCTCGGTTATAAGCGTAGGGATTGATGTCGGAACCAGCACGACGAAATGCATTTTCAGCAGGCTGGAAATTGAGCGATGCTACGGAGCCTCAATGCTTCCCGGGTTTAAGATTACCGGGCGGAAGCTGTTGTATGAAAGCCCTATGTACAGTACGCCACTCATCAGTGACCGGGAAATCGATCATCCTGCACTCCACGCCATCCTGGCTGGGGAGTATGAGAGAGCCGGATTACAGCCGGAAGATGTGGACACCGGGGCAGTAATTATTACAGGTGAAACGGCTGTGAAGCACAATGCGGATCAGATTGTGCACCATCTGGCCCGATTTGCCGGTAAATTTGTCGTGGCTCAGGCTGGGGGCGATTTGGAGGCCGTACTGGCAGGTAAAGGATCGGGTGCGGAGGCACGTTCACTGGAAATTGCAGGCCAGGTCGTAAACGTCGATATCGGAGGCGGAACAGCGAACTGCGCATTTTTTGCCGGCGGGAGCTGCACGCGTACTATCAATTTCCATATTGGCGGCCGTTTGATCAGACTGGGCGCACAGGGAAAGGTTCTTGAACTGTTCCCGGTCATTGAGGAGTGGCTGAGAAGGGAGGGCTACGGGCTGGCGGAAGGGGAACTTGCCGACTTGGAACAGCTTAGGGAGATAACCGGCAAATGGAGTGTAACGCTGCTGGACACCATTTTGAATTCGCGTGATCCCAGGGCCTGCCCTCTTGTCTACGGCCAGCCTGAAGAAGTAACGGGCACAGCAGAGCCTGTGTCTGAGCTGTGGGTCTCTGGGGGCGTGGGTCTGCTGCTGGAGCAGCCAGGTACACGCAGCCTTGCGGAAGCCGCCCGATTTGGCGATATTGGCCCGCTGCTGGCTGAATCCCTGGTCCAGGCCGCGGCGAACTATTCCATTAAGCTGCGGACCACACCGGAGGCGCAGCGGGCGACCGTAATCGGCGCTGGAATCCATACAACTTCACTTAGCGGCTCGACTGTATTTGTGGACAGCGGACTGTTACCGCTGCGGAATATTCCGGTGGTAAAGTTAAGCCGGCCGGATGATGCGGAGGGAGACCTGGCCAGGCTGGCTTCGGCAGTGGAGAATGCATATGCGGAAGGGAGACGGAGATTTGGTACAGGTGATCCCGCAGATCTGCTTTTTGCTGTATCTCTTCCGGCTTTCATACCCGGAACCTATCCGGTAATCCGCCGGATTGCTTCTGCCGCGGCAGAGGCTTCTCTCCGGAATGGGATGAAGGTTATCATTCTAATCTGTGAGAACGATATTGCCAAGGCTGTCGGAAATGTGATCCATCTGCTTACCCGGGGAGAACAGCGCTGCATTTGTCTTGATCAGGTTGCTGTCAGACACGGTGACTATATTGACATCGGCTTTCCTCTGGACGGGGACTGTATTCCGGTGGCGGTAAAAACTCTCGTTTTCCAGCCGTGAATAAAGGAGTTGTAAAGCATGAAACTGACGATCTCCCTGCTGGGTGAAAGCTACCGATTCCATGATTTAAAGGAGCTGTTTGCCAAAGCGAATGAAGAGAAGTCCGGGGATCAGCTGGCTGGCATCGCTGCGGATCATGCGAAGGAACGGATGGCAGCCAAGCTGCTGCTGGCTGATCTGACCCTGGCCGATATCCGAGCCCACCCGCTGATACCACCGGAGGAGGACGAAGTATCCCGGGTGATTGAGGAAGGGGTGGATGAGGCGGTGTATGAGCAGATCCGCCACTGGAAGGTGGGAGATCTGCGGGAACAGCTGCTATCACAGGAGGATGCGCAGGTACAGGCTATCGGCAGAGGCCTTAACAGCGAAATGGCAGCGGCGGCTGCCAAAATCATGTCCAATCTGGACCTGATTCAAGCCTCCGCCAAATGTGAGGTACTTACCCGCTGCAATACTGTCCTCGGACAGAAAGGCAGGCTGGGCAGCCGGGCCCAGCCCAATCACCCTACCGATGATCCGCAGGGAGTCAAAGCCTCAATTTATGATGCTTTAAGCTACGGGGTGGGAGACACGGTGATCGGCATAAATCCGGTCATTGATACAACAGACAATATAGTGCGCCTTTTCCATGAAACGATGGAGGTTATCACAAGGTGGAACATCCCCACGCAGAACAGTGTTTTGGCCCATGTGACCACCCAAATGAGGGCGATCCATAAAGGTGCTCCCGCGGATCTGATCTTTCAGAGTCTCGCTGGTACTGAGAGCGGAAATACTTCCTTTGGCATCAGTCTGCGGCTGCTGGAGGAAGCGGATCAGCTGATTCGCGAGTCAGGGACGGCGAAAGGCGAGAACCGCTGGTATTTCGAAACGGGCCAAGGCTCGGAGTTGTCCTCCGGAGGGCATCACGACCTGGACCAGGTGACACTGGAATCCCGCTGCTACGGTCTCGCCAAACGCTTTAAGCCGTTTCTGGTCAATACAGTGGTCGGGTTCATCGGCCCGGAGTATCTCTATGACAGCAAGCAGGTGATCCGCGCCGGCCTGGAAGATCATTTCATGGGGAAAATTCAGGGGATTCCGATGGGCGTTGATGTCTGCTATACAAACCATATGAAAGCTGACCAGAACGACATGGACAATCTGTCCGTATTGCTGGCGGCCGCCGGGGTTAACTTTTTGATCGGTGTGCCAATGGCTGATGATTGTATGCTCAATTATCAGTCCACCAGCTTTCACGATATTGCCACTTTGAGAGAGCTGCTGCGCCTCCAGCCGGGAGCTGAGTTTGCCGCATGGGCGGAAGGCATGGGAATTCTGCAGAACGGGCGCCTGACCATGCGGGCTGGAGATCCGGGTATTTTTGTGTAACCTGAGGATTAAGCGTTGTATGGCATGAGAGTTAGCGGGAATGCTGAAGCACCTGAAACTTTAAGGAGGGAGATCCTATGGTTAACAGTGAGGTGGACAAAGTTGAGTGGTTAAAGCAAACGACACCCGCCAGAATCGGCACCGGCCGTGCAGGAACCAGGCCCACTACAGCCGAACAGCTGAAGCTGCGCTGTGACCATGCGGCGGCAGTGGACTCGGTTTACGGTAAGGTCAGCCAGGGGCTGCTGGAGGAACTGGGGTTATTTTCAGTAGAGTCGGGCGCTCTGGATAAGGAGCTGTATCTGCGGCGTCCTGATCTGGGCAGGCTTCTGCCTGACAGCAGCCTCCAGACCCTGAAGCAACGCTGTATCCAGCAGCCGCAAGTGCAGATTATAGTATCGGACGGACTCAGCGCAAATGCGATTGAGAGCAATCTTCGGGACATCTACCCGGCGCTGCTGGATTCGCTGGAGGTGCACAAGTTGTCCGCAGGCACTCCGTTTTTTGTGCTTAACGGCCGGGTAGGCTGCATGAATGCCATCGGCGATATCCTGCACCCGGAAGTGGTAGTGCTTTTGATCGGGGAGCGGCCGGGGCTGATCACCTCTCATTCGATGAGCGCGTATCTCTGCTACCGGCCCAGCTATGGAATGACTGATTCCGAGCGGATCGTCGTTTCGAATATCCACCAGGGAGGTACCCCTCCTGTTGAAGCTGGAGCCTATCTGGGCGGGCTGATCGCCAAAATACTGGAACAGCAAACGAGCGGTGTCGGCCTGCACCTGTAGCCTGCTTAGAATTCTCCCCGCACACATTGTGCACCTGACCAAAAACTTAGGTTTTGCTAGGGAGGTGAGGAAGATGGTTCTGGGTATCCTATGCGTTCTGCTGCCTTGTCTGGTTATTCTTGGCATTACACTGGCAGCAAACAAAAATATCCGTGAATTTGATGAGTCCACTCATGAAAGCTTTTTGGGGTAAATGCCTCGTAGCATCCATTATGTGAACCGGGAGAGGAAGATGGACATGAATCAGATCAAAGATGAGCAACTGCTGCAGGACAAAAAGGATTTAAATAAATTCGGCTATGCCCAGGAGCTGCTGCGCAGTATGGGCGGATTCTCCAACTTTGCCATTTCCTTTTCCATTATCTCTATACTCACCGGAGCTGTCTCCCTTTACGGCCATGGCCTGACTTACGGCGGTCCGGGGATGATGGGCTACGGCTGGCCGCTGGTAGCGCTGTTCGTGCTGCTGATAGCGGCTGCGCTGGCTGAATTGGCTTCTGCGATTCCTACGGCCGGGGCGCTGTATCACTGGGCTTCGGTGCTGGCGAACAAACGGTGGGGCTGGTACACAGCCTGGATCAATCTGATCGGCCAGATCGGGATTGTTGCCGGCATTGATTATTCCGCTGCATTATTCGCTGATCCGCTGCTGTCGGATGTCTTCGGCTATACCTCGACGGATACCACGATTCTAATCACATTTATTGTTATCCTGCTCACCCACGGCATTTGCAATCATGTCGGTATCCGCATGGTCGCAAGACTGAATGATTTCTCCGCCTGGTACCATATTGTGATTGCTGCCGGACTGGTCGTAACACTGGCGCTGTTCACTAAATCTGACCTCCAGCCGGTCAGTTATTTATTCAAAGTTGGAGAGACGTTCTCCGACAAGCCGTATGCCTTTGCCTTTCTGATCGGGCTGCTGCAGGCCCAGTGGACTTTCACCGGCTACGATGCGTCCGCCCATACCATTGAAGAGACGGTGAATCCGCGGATCCGCGCGCCTTGGGGGATTTTCACCTCGGTAGCTTATTCGTTTGTTTTCGGATTTATTATGCTGGCCTTTGTGACTTTGTCGATTCAGGATGCGGGCGCAGCTACGGCGGCAGACAATGCTTTTATATATGTCATTAGCGAGGCGCTCGGAGGCACATTCGGCAAAATCGTTCTGTGGCTCATTACCCTGGCAATGTGGTTTTGCGGGTTGTCCTCCATTACCTCCTTCTCCAGAATGATGTACGCCTTCTCCCGGGACAAAGGGATGCCGCTTAGCAGACACTGGGCGGAAATCTCCAAGAAATACCGTACACCGGCCAAAGCAATCTGGCTGTCAGTTGCGCTCTCTTTTCTGCTGGCTTTTATTGATTATATGATTAAAATCATCAATCCGGATGCTACCTACGGAACGTTAGTATTTCTCACGGCAGTAAGCGTGGTCGGACTGTATGTGGCATACGGCATTCCGATCTTCCTGAAGCTGCTGGCCCAGCGTAAAGGCTTGTTTCAGCCCAAGCATCTGGGACCATGGAATTTAGGCAAATACAGTAATATTGTGGCTGTGCTGTCCCTGGTGTGGATCGTGTTCATCAGTGTAATTATGATGATTCCGCCTAATCAAAACGCGGCCTATGCCATGTTGGGCATGATGCTGATCCTGGTAATTATGGATTTCTCGTATTACCGCAAACATTTTGAAGGACCGCAGGCTGCGCTTCGGACCTCCATGGCGGACCTCCAGCGAAGAGAACAGGAATTGGAGCTGAGCTCCGGCCAGGGAACGGGCTCTGCCACCACGCTATAGTGAACCTACATACCTTTCCGGCTGAGTTATCCTCTGCCTGCTGCTGCGGGTGGAGGATTTTTGTGTCTAATTGTCGAGATTTGGCAGAGTACTTTATCGCCGCTTAATACTTCCCGTATATGCTTGTAAGAAGAGTGATAAAATTCACGAAGAAAAGCATATAGGTGATGAGATGAATAAACAGCGGACACTGTCCCGCAAATTAGCGGTAATTCCACAGTACCTCCAGCATTTAAACGGCAGGCTGAAAGGGGAAGTCAAAGCGCTTGGCCAATTATCCGCATTGCTGGATATTATGAATAATGAACGTCTGGATACGTTTTTCCAGCCGATTCTTCAGCTGCGAACCGGGCGGACACTCGGGCATGAGGTGCTTAACAGGCCCCCTGCTTCGATGCATTTTCCGACGACCGAGCATTTTTATGAGTTTGCCGGACGGACGGAGCAGATGTACAGGTTTGAACAAAATTGCCGCAGGATGTCACTTACGCGGTACATAGAAAGGCTGCCGAGGACGGAGGCCGGGAGCGGTAGGCTTGTGTTTGTTAATGTCCATCCGGGGGTACTGGATGACGCCCGTCATAAAAGCGGTGAGACGCTGGCCTTGCTGCAGTCGCTGGGATTGTCACCGGAGCGGATAGTTTTTGAGCTGACTGAACGGCAGGCGGTGCAGGATTATATCGGCTTTGAAAAGGTGCTGTCCCATTACCGTGAGCAGGGCTTCCGGATTGCTGTTGACGATGCGGGTTCCGGTTATAACAGCCTAAAAACGCTTGTCTATTTGAAACCGGAATTTATCAAGCTGGACAAATCACTGATCCGCGGAATTCACGGCAGCCGGGAGCAGCAGGAGCTGCTGGAGCTAGTCAGGGAATATGCTGCACGCTCGGCAACCCGGGTAATCGCTGAAGGGATTGAAACGGCGGAGGAGCTGCTGTTTCTACAGCGGGCAGGCATCGATTTCGGACAGGGCTATGCGCTGGGCAGACCGGCACAGCTGCCGGTACAAGGAGCCTTGCCGCCGGGATCCATTCAAGCTGCAGGAAGAGGAGGCTACAGCTATGTTTCTTCAGATCGGTGAAATTGCTGAGCAGATTCCGGAGATTTCCCCGCATCATAAATGCGAGTATGTGGATCAAATTTTCAAAACAAGCCCCCGGCTGCAGGGAGTCTGTGTTATTGAAAACGGACAAGCAGTAGCCTTGATCATGCGCATCCGTTTTTATCAGCAGATCGGCACTTTGTACGGATATACGCTTTATATGGGCAGACCGGTGGAGCTGGTTATGGACAGGAACCCGCTGGTGGTTGACTACAAGACGCCGATTACAGAGGTCAGCCGATTAGCTATGGACAGAAGTGAGGAGCATCTATACGACTACGTGCTTGTAACACATGAAGAGCATTTATTCGGGGCGGTGAGCGTTCGTGATCTGCTGCTCAACTTTGCCGAGATTCAGGCGGTTGCGGCCAGCTTTCTTAACCCGCTCACAGGTCTGCCGGGCAACCTCAGCATCAATGAATGGATGGTGAAGTCGCTTTTGCAGGAGCAGTTCAGTGTGCTTTACATCGATCTGGACCATTTCAAAGCGTATAACGATTCATACGGATTTAAAGAGGGTGACCGGATGATTCAGGCGGCAGCTGAGATATTGAAGCATTCTGCCCTGCAGCTGGAAGGGTTCCTGGGCCATATCGGCGGAGATGATTTTATCATCTTTATTAATAATTATCAGTTTGAAGACTGCTGTAAAAGGATCATTAAGGAGTTCGAAACGGCTGTAAAGGGCTTTTATCACCCGGGTCATCTAGCTCAGCAATATGTACTGGCGGAAACCCGCTCGGGGCGCATGGAAAAAATTCCGCTGGTCTCGATATCCGTTGCTGTAGTGACTAACCGATTCCGCCAGTTCGCAACGATCGAGGCACTTTCCGAGGAAGCGGCGCGGATTAAGAAAAGATGCAAAATGATCAAAGGCAGCAGCTATGTAGACGATTCTGACCTTGTTGTCAGCAGATCCGGCAACTAACACGGGTAGTTCTCAGCGGCTGAGAAGGGTCAGTACGCTTGAACAAGCTGCGTCTATGCGGTAATATTGACAACAATAAGAGCATGCTAGACCCTTTCGGTGGAGAGTGATGAGAATGCATGGCAAGGGGCTGGAGTCGTGGGGGGCGTTCGAACCCTTCCACATCATGCTGAATGATTACAGGGTCGCTGATATCGTGATAACTTCTCATGCCCAGAGCCGCTATACGGACCGGGTAAGCCAAAGCGAAGGCAACGGCAGCAATGGAGAGATTGGCGCATGGTTGTGGCAATGTCTGAAACAGAACCGGATTAAGCCATATTTGCAGAGCAAATACAACGCGTACCTGATTGACGAGGATACCGTTGTGATAGCAGAGTTCAAGCAGCTGGAGGGCGTCACCAGCCTTTCCGGCCGTCCGCTGCATATCATGGTCATCATATCCTTTCTGGGGCGGATCTCAGCGACTCCACAACTGCGGGATTTGCAGACGTATTATTCCAGGCTGCGGAATTCCCGCCGGATGAAGCTGATGAAGAAGCGCCGCAAACGCAGATAATGCACAGCGATTTACAAAGAAGGCATGCGGCTGAGGCTGCATGTCCTTTTTTTGAGAGGAAGTCTATACGGAAAGTTAAAATGAATTGCTATATATTTGACTTGAAAAACTTAAGAAAAGGGAAAGGAGTGACGGAGGGGGGTTTTGGAACTGGAGGAGCGGTAGCGTCCGCCTTTTGGTTTGGATTTATACCGCGAAAAGCGGCTAAATTCAGAAAATCCAAAACTAACAGCGGCCGGAAGTCCAAACATTCACCGCAGTTGCGACTGAACTTCGTATTCTTAAAACTTTCATTTCAATTTATTAAGCAATGAAGGAGTCCTGAATGCATGAATTTTCATCAGCTACATATTTTTTATACCGTTTCCGAACAGGGAAGCTTCTCAGCTGCGGCCCAGAGACTGCATATGACACAGCCTGCCGTGACTATGCAGGTGCAGGCGCTGGAGGATTATTTTGGCGCCAAGCTGTTCGACCGCTCCAGTAAAAAAATTGTTCTCTCTGAAGCAGGCCAGGTCCTTCTGCCTTATGCACGGCGGAGCATTCAGCTGATCCGTGAGGCAGATCAGGCCATGTCGGCGTTCACACATATGCTGGAGGGGCGTCTGCAGCTGGGCGCCAGCCTGACGATTGGCGAGTATGTGCTTCCGCGGCTGCTCGGGCCCTTCGGTAAAGCATATCCGAATATCTCCATTATGATGAAGGTGATGAACACCTCGCAGATCATAGAGGAGATTCATAAGCATCAGCTGAATTTCGGGCTGATTGAGGCCCCGGTATCGCATCCGGCAATGGTATTTGAACCGGTCATGGGCGATGAGCTGAAGCTGATCGTTCCCAGGGAGCATCCGCTAGCGGACAAGGAGGAAGTTACGCTGGCTGAAGCGCTGCAGTACCCGTTCGTACTGCGTGAGCAAGGGTCGGGAACCCGTAGGGTGATGGAGGAGCAAATGCTTGACAAAGGGCTCGATCCGGGAGCAATGCGGGTGGTGATGGAGCTGGGCAGCACAGGGGCGGTTAAGTCAGCCGTGGAGGCCGGACTAGGGATCACGATAATCTCAGCTTCTTCGGTCAAGCATGAAGTCACTCTGGGTCTGTTGAAAATTGTGAATATTACAGATGCCTCTTTTAAAAGGCAATTCTATGCGATTCATCTGAAATCGACGCTGCTGCCGATCTCGGCGGTCACCTTTCTGACTTTTCTGCGTGAGCATACGGATGAATGGTAATTGGCTGAAGTGTATATAACATAGACGGGGGAGTCGGAGAATGGCTGTATTAGTGCGGGGTGAAAAGGTTGTACTGCGGGATCTGACCGAAAGTGATATACGTAAAATCTATTATCACTACTATGAGGCAGAAGACCAGGAGTTTCAGCGCTGGGATGGACCGTATGAACCGCTGGAAGAGCTGAGCTATGAACAATTCGCCGGGAAATATCAGGGGGCATTAGCCCTTGCTGGAACGGATGAACCCCGGAACCGGCTGATTATTGAAATCGACGGTGAGCTAAAAGGCACAGTCGGCAGGTACTGGGTGTCGGAGGCTACGAACTGGTTCGAAATCGGTATCGTTATTTTTGACTCCCGGTACTGGTCAGGCGGTTACGGCACAGAGGCATTCAAAATGTGGATGGCCTATCTGTTTAATTCGCTTGATACCGTACACCTCGGCATAGGTACCTGGTCCGGCAATGTCCGGATGATGGGTCTGGCTGCTAAATGCGGTATGGTAGAAGAAGCGCGTGTCCGTAAAGCACGGATCGTGCGGGGCGAGCATTATGATGCCATCAAGATGGGAATTCTTCGTGAAGAATGGGAGTCGGCAGGCAGATAATAAATCTTGGGAACGGAGTGGCGGGCGTGGACAAACTGAAGGAAGACGATAAGCAATTGGAAATTAGAAAAGATGCTAAGCCTGAACTTCATGGGCGCTGTGATTTGCATACGCATTCCCAAGCGTCGGACGGCATGCAGCCGCCAGCGGAGAATGTACGGATTGCCTATGCCAAAGGGCTGTCGGCTGTAGCTATTACTGATCATGATACGGTCAGCGGTGTTGCGGAAGCCATAGAAGCAGGCCTGAAACACGGAATTACCGTCGTACCTGGGGTTGAGATCAGTACCCGTGCTGAAGGCAAAGAAATCCATGTACTCGGATATTATATAGATATCGAGCAGGAGCGGTTTCTCTCACGGCTTGCAGCACAGCGGGATACCCGGGCTGCGCGGAACGAAGCGATCCTCGCTAAGCTGCGCGGGCTTGGCATAGATATTACACTGGAACAGGTTATAGCTAATCTGGGCCGCGAACTAAAGCCGGATGAGAGCGTCGGACGGCCGCATATTGCCGATGAGCTGGTACGGCTGGGAGTTGTGGCGGATATGCGCGCTGCCTTTGATCAATATCTGGCTGACGGTGCGGCAGCTTATGTATCGCCTCCGCGCATAACGCCGGAAGAAGCCTGCACTTGGATCCTTGAAGCTGGGGGTACCCCGGTGCTGGCTCATCCCGGTATTTACGGTGATGATGAGCTGGTGCGGAGGATTATTGCCCGTAGCAGCCTTAGCGGCATTGAAGCTTATCATTCCGACCATGGTCCGGAAGATGAAGCCCGCTATATGGCAATGGCTGAAGAATACGGGCTGCTGGTTACCGGCGGCTCGGACTTCCATGGTGCGCGTCAAGGTGTCATCTTCCATGGCGATTTAGGCAGTGTGAGTGTTCCGGTGGCTGTGCTGGAGCAGCTCCGGAATCAGGCGGAAGGCAACCGCAAATAACGATGAGGGGCGGCACAATATCGATGTGCCGCCCTTTCTATGAAACTTCCAGCTGCTCTATGACCGGCAGCAGACAAAACCCCCGTAAGGCTGGACGAGAAAATCGTCGCAGTATACGGGGGTTTTTATAAAAGATCAGAAAGTATCATGGAGCTTAGCTATTCTTTAGTTAGCTCCGCAGAACATTCGGGAGACTCTTAATCCGCTCCTCATCCGGTGTGACAAACAGCGTCTTCTGATGATCGTAGATGACGAAGCCGGGTTTGGCGCCGCTCGGCTTGCGGACATGGCGGATTAGCGTGCAGTCTACAGGGACGCTGCTTGATTGCTTGGCCTGGCTGTAATAGGCAGCAAGCTGTGCCGCTTCCTCCAGTGTGGCGTCGCCGAACTCTTCGCTGCGGATTACGACATGTGAGCCCGGAATGTCTTTGGTGTGCAGCCAGGTGTCATTGGCCGAGGCCAGCCGGTTCGTGACGTACTCATTCTGCAGATTGTTTTTGCCGACATAGATGTCCACACCTTCTGAGGAAGTATAGACCTGCAGGGTCGGACGGGTTGATTTTTTCTTCTTTTTGCCTTTTTTACTGCGGTCGCGTAAGTAGCCCTGATTCACCAGCTCATCGCGGATTTCCTCGATATCATTGAGGGAGGCATGCTCAAGCTGCTGCAGCAGCATCTCCATGTAAATGATTTCTTCATTCGTTTTGATCCTTTGCTCCTCAATTACGAGCAGGCTGTTCTTATACTTGTTGTACTTCTTGAAATAACGCTGCGCGTTATCCGATGGAGTAAGCAGCGGGTCGAGCGGGATGGTGATCTCGGCCTGGTTCTCATCATAATAATTGACCAGTTTTGCTTCTTTATCGCCTTTGGATACCGTATGGAGGGAAGCGAACAGCAGCTCACCCCAGATCCGGTACTGGTCTGCGTCATCCGCTTCGGCCAGATCCTTCTGGAGCTTGGCCAGCTTCTTCACATTTTTACTTCGCTCGTTGCTCAGGAAACGGATCAGGTCGCTTACCCGCTGCTTCACCGTGTCCCGCTCCGCTTTATCCCCGTAATAATCCTCGAGGCAGGCGCTAATCGAGCTGTAGTGCTTGGCGTCACCGCCTAATGAAGTTAGCGGAATGGCTGAAAAGACCGGCTTGCCTTTGGCGTTATAGCCTGTAACAGGAGAGAATTGGAACTCTCTTACCGGCGCCATGATAGAGTCAAAAGCAGCCCATAGCCGGGCGGGATCAGCCGAACCGTCCGCATTATGCCGTTGGCCGGCCCTCAGCAGGATCTCTGCGGCGATGAGCGGACTCATTCCGCTGAATGCATGTACCATCCAGCCCATAGGGTCAACGGAGGGTGCCGGACCGCCGCTGCCGTCCGCCTTCGGTTCTTCCAGGGAACGTAGCAGCTCCGCAATATCCCCCTCTATGATATCTTCAGGTTCTTGTTCCTCCACAGTGCCTGCGAGAAGTGCAGCTTCTTCAGCGGACGCCATCAGGGAGATGAACGCCTCTTGCCCCACTGTGAGCGGATTCAGCTTATGCTGCTGTGGCGGTTCCGTATAAGCAGCTCCGGGCATCACAATCCGATAGCTGCTGATTGACGGGGTTACATGGTGAATGCCATCGATAATCGTACCGGTTGCGAGATCGGTGAGGATTATATTGCTGTGGCGGCCCATCAGCTCGATGATAATCTTTTTGGCGGATACATCTCCAAGCTCATCCCGGGTTCTGATCTGGATATGAATGATCCGCTCCATGCCTACCTGGGTGATGCTCTCAATGGTTCCGCCTTCGCAGTGCTTGCGCATCAGCATACAGAACATCGGTGCTTCCGCCGGATTGATGCTGTTGCGCTCGCTCAGGTGCAGGCGTGGATAGGTCGGATTGGCGGAGAGGAGCAGCTTTCCTCCGCCGCCTGCACCGCGCAGAATGAATATAAGATCGTGAGTGCTAGGTTGATATATTTTGCCGACGCGTGCACCGATAAAGGGTTGAAGCTCGTGCACGATCGCTCTGGTAACAATGCCGTCTAATGCCATGATAAAGCTCTCCTGTCGCAAAATGATAATATCCTACTCTCTATGATGCCATACTTTAACACATTCGCGCAAAAGGAGAAGCGGCCAGGCAGTGATATTTTGGGACGACCATGAATACACTTGGTCATGAACAGGTGGAAAAGCTGTGCGCCGCCGGAAGTCAAGAAACGACCGGGAGGGGAAAGAAACGATATGGAACAAAAAAGCTGGCACCGGCTCGGTGCTGAGGAACTGCAGAAGATGTTCGGCGTTCATCCGGGAGCGGGCTTAAGCGGAGAGACGGCCGCGGAAAGACGCCAAGAGAGCGGGTACAACGAGCTGTCTGAAGGCAAAACAGTTTCGCCGCTGACCTTGCTGCTTAACCAGTTCAAGGACTTTATGGTGCTTGTGCTGATGGGGGCAACGCTGGTATCCGGCCTTCTGGGCGAATACCTGGATGCAATTACGATCATCGCCATTATTCTGCTCAATGGGGTGCTGGGGTTTGTGCAGGAGTTCCGCGCCGAGCGTTCACTGCGGGCGCTGAAGCAGCTCTCTGCACCGAGTGCTAAGGTACTGCGTGACGGCAAACAGGAAGTTATCCCGGCCAGAATGCTCGTTCCCGGCGATATCGTGCTGCTGGAAAGCGGTGACCGGGTTCCGGCGGATGTCCGCTGGCTGGAGTGCAGCGCACTGTATGCCGAGGAATCCGCATTGACCGGTGAATCACTGCCTGTCTCCAAACATGCGGAAGCTATTCACGCCGAGGAGCTGCCGCTAGGGGATCAGAAAAATATCGGTTTTATGGGCACGATGGTCACGCGGGGGACGGGCAAAGCTCTCGTTGTACGTACGGGGATGGATACCGAGATGGGGAAGATCGCAGATCTGATCCAGAATACCGAGTCCCAGGAAACACCGCTGCAGCACCGGCTGGAGCAGCTCGGGAAAATCCTGATTTATGTCTCGCTCGGTCTGACAATCGTTGTTGTGCTTGCCGGGATTCTGCACGGCCAGCCAGCAGCTGCGATGTTCCTCGCCGGCGTAAGCCTTGCGGTCGCAGCCATCCCTGAAGGCTTGCCGGCGATAGTAACCATTGCGCTGGCGCTCGGAGTGCAGCGGATGATTAAACGCAAGGCTATCGTCCGCAAGCTGCCTTCGGTGGAGACGCTGGGCTGTGCTTCTGTCATCTGCTCGGATAAGACGGGGACGCTGACCCAGAATAAGATGACCGTGACGCGGATCTGGAATGCCGGCCGCAGCCTTGAGGTGACCGGTGAAGGCTATGCGCCAAGCGGGCACGTTCTGCAGAAGGGCAAGCCTGTCGACCTGAAAGCTGACCAGAGTCTGCGCCGCCTGCTGCAGATCGGTGCACTCTGCAGCAATGCAGAGATCGTTGAGACCTTCCCCGGAGAAATGCGCGGCAAACGCAAGGGGAAGGAGAAGGGCGAGGACACGGAAAAGGCGCTTAAGAGCCAGTCGGTATGGGAGCTGAAGGGCGACCCGACCGAAGGAGCCCTGGTGGCCCTGTCCTCTAAAATGGGACTTACCGCGCAATCCCTCGCGGTTACTTATGCCAGAGAGCAGGAATTCCCGTTCGATTCGGAACGAAAGCTTATGTCCGTCATCGTCAGCCATCCCGGCGGGCGGATGATCTGCACCAAAGGAGCGCCGGATGTTCTGTTAAATTGCTGCTCCTATATGCTATGGGAGGGCGGGGTCGTTCCGTGCACACCGACGCTGCGCCAAAAGGTGCTTGAGGCGAATGAGGAGATGGCATCTGGCGCCCTGAGGGTGCTCGGCATGGCTTACCGCGACGTCCGCTCAGGCGAAGTGGTAGGCAGTGAAAAGGAAGCGGAAAGCCAGCTGGTCTTTGTCGGACTGGCCGGAATGATTGACCCGCCGCGTCGTGAGGTACGTGATGCAATCAGCATTACCCGCCGGGCGGGCATCAAAACGGTGATGATAACAGGCGACCACGGAACAACAGCAGAAGCCATTGCACATCAGCTCGGCATTCTGCAGCGCGGAGGAACTGTGCTGACCGGCAGCCAGCTGACACGGATGGACGACGATGCGCTGGATAAGGTCTCGGATAATGTCTACGTCTATGCCCGTGTATCCCCTGAGCATAAGCTGCGGATTGTCAAATCGCTGCAGCGGCGCGGACATGTGGTGGCGATGACCGGGGACGGGGTTAATGATGCACCTGCGATCAAAGCGGCGGATATCGGGATTTCCATGGGGATCACCGGTACCGATGTTACCAAGGAGGCTTCGGCGCTGATCCTTGGGGATGATAACTTCTCGACCATCGTTGCTGCAATTGAGGAAGGGCGGAATATTTACGAAAATATCCGCAAATTCATCCGCTATTTGCTGGCCTCCAATGTCGGTGAGATTCTGACCATGTTCTTTGCTATGATGCTGGGCCTACCGCTGCCGCTTGTGCCGATCCAGATTCTCTGGGTGAATCTGGTCACTGACGGGCTGCCGGCCATGGCGCTCGGTGTCGATCAGCCGGAGAAGGACCTGATGGAGCATAAACCGCGCGGAGCGAAGGAAAATATTTTTGCCCGCCGGCTGGGCTGGAAAATCATCAGCCGCGGGCTGCTGATCGGTCTCTGCACATTAGGTGCCTTCTGGCTGACCCTGCGGACTGATCCGGGCAGTGCACAGCAGCTGATCCGTGCGCAGTCGGTTGCTTTTGCCACACTGGTTATGGCTCAGCTTATCCATGTATTCGACTGCCGCAGCTCCCGTTCCGTGTTCCACCGCAACCCGTTACAGAATAAATATCTTGTACTTGCCGTATTGTCATCTGTACTCTTGATGCTGGTCGTTATGTATCTGCCGCTGCTGCAGCCGGTGTTCAAGACCGTGCCGCTGAACTTCCGCGAATGGTGTCTCGTATTCGTAAGCGCGGGTATTCCTACATTCCTTATGGGAGCGGGCAGTGTATGGGGCGGTAAAAAGAACCGCAGCCGCAGCGGCGGGCGGACGATGATAAAAAGTACAAAAATTTCAGCATAAAATCAATAGCATCGGCCCTCTCCTTAAGGTATGCTTGTTTCACAAGAATATTTAACTTTTAGGAGTGGACCTATCAATGGAATTCACAAAAATGCACGGCCTCGGCAATGATTTTATAATCGTATTTGGCGAACAGGAGCTGCCCGGCAATGCTGCAGAGCTGGCAGTTAAACTCTGCAACCGGTTCTTCGGCATCGGTGCCGACGGACTGGTGTACATCCTGCCGTCGGAACGCGGAGATTATATGATGCGCATTATGAACTCGGACGGCTCAGAAGCAGAACAGTGCGGAAATGCAATCCGTTGTGTATCCAAGTACGTATATGAACATGGTCTGGTGGAGTCAGAGGAGATTGTCATTGAAACGATCGGTGCCGGGGAACAAAAGGTATCCCTCACCGTAAAGGATGGCGTGGTAGAGTCAGTTACTGTTGATATGGGTGAACCTGTATTGTCAGGAACACAGATTCCAGTGGCCATTGACGCAGAGCCGGTGCTGGATCAGCCGATCGAAGCGGATGGTGCAGAATTCAAGTTTACGGCTGTATCGATGGGGAACCCGCATTGCGTGATTTATGTAGAGGATGCGGTATCTTTTGATCTTGCAACTTGGGGTCCGAAGCTTGAGGTTCATCCGTTGTTCCCGAGAAAAGTGAACGTAGAGTTTGCGACTGTTCTTGACCGCGGTCATGTTGATATGCGTGTCTGGGAACGCGGTGCGGGACCTACCCTGGCCTGCGGCACAGGAGCCTGCGCAACGCTGGTATCCTCTGTACTGAATGGTCTCACCGACCGTTCGGCTGTAATCAGCCTTAAAGGCGGGGATCTGTTTATTGAATGGAACGAGCAGGACAACCATGTGTATATGACTGGCCCGGCGCAGGTGGTATACACAGGTTCTGTAGAGATTTAAAGGAACAGATAATCAGCCTGCGGTTCACACCGGCAGGAGAATTTCAAAAGGATGTCCAGTAAGCCGTTCATGGCTTGCAGGGCATCCTTTTGGCATTTCGGGCAAAGATGCAGCCGAATAATGGCAGGTCGATCCGTGAATAATAAGGAGCAGCATAAGAAAGGGGGGAGTCTGGTGGATACTAAGCGACGTACAGGCAGACAACTGAAGTCTGCTAATTCGGCAGGTTCCGGCAGCAGAGCGCCGATGTTATCAGAGGTTCTGGCTGAGAGTATCGAGAACATCCAGGGCGAACTCGGGTACAGTCCTGACCTAAAGGTACGGAAAGTTGACCTCGGCGGAGAGCGCCCGGTACAGGCTGCAGCAGTTCATCTCAGCGGACTGGCGGATAAGACTTCCGTCAATGAATTTGTTGTAGGATCCCTCCTGCTGAACACTGACGCATGGACCCAGGGACATGATGATAGCCCTCCTGACCTCCCCGCATTGCTATTAAGCCGTATTCTGGAAATTGGTGAAGCAGAGGTCCAGGAGGATTGGAACGATATTATGCTGGCCGTGCTCTCCGGGGATACGGCGATACTGATCGAGGGCTATACACTTGCGATTATCTGTGAGACCCGAGGCGGGGAAACCCGGTCCGTCGAAGAATCCTCTTCGCAAATGGTGGTCCGCGGACCAAAGGATGGATTTGTGGAAGCTGTGGGCACTAATGTCTCTCTAATCCGCCGGAGAATTAAATCCTCCAGACTGCGGCTGGAGTTCATGAAGCTCGGCACAGAGACGAAGACCCATGTGGCAATGATGTATCTGAAAGAAATAGCCAGTGAAGACCTGGTAGAGGAAGTGCGGGAGCGACTGAATAGGATTGCAAATGACGAGGTGCTGGAATCAGGTTACCTGGAGGAGTTGATACAGGATAAGACCTTCACTCCGTTTCCGACAATCTATAATACCGAACGGCCGGATGTTGCTGCGGGAAATCTGCTCGAAGGCCGGGTGGTGGTCATTGTGGACGGAACGCCGTTTGTGCTGATTTTACCTGCGGTGTTTACCCAGTTTTTCCAGTCGGCAGAGGACTATGCCCAGCGGTTTGATATTGCGATTCTAATGCGGATTGTCCGATATGTCAGTTTTATTGTCCTGCTGCTGGGTCCTTCTGTATATATTGCATTCACTACCTATCATTATGAGATGATTCCGACAACACTATTGATTAACCTGCTCTCCCAGCGGGAAAATGTGCCGTTTCCGGCTTTTGTCGAGGCGCTGCTGATGGAAGGCGCCTTTGAGATTTTGCGTGAAGCCGGGGTGCGCATGCCGCGAGCCATCGGCCAGACCGTCTCTGTTGTAGGTGCGCTCATTCTAGGTTCGGCCGTAGTGGAAGCGGGAATTATTACACCGATTATGGTTATCGTCATCGCGCTGACCGGTATAGCGAGCTTCGCCATTCCGGCATATAACATGGCGATTGCAGGACGGATTATCCGTTTTGCTTTTCTGCTGCTGGCAGGAATGTTCGGGTTCTACGGTATTACGCTTGGCCTCATCGTACTGGTGGCGCACATGAACAGCCTGCGCTCATTCGGCTTACCCTATCTGTCACCGTTTGTTTCTTTGTCCATGATGGACAAGAGGGACACTATTCTTAGACTGCCGGTCTGGCTGTTGGAGCCTGGCCAATCACCGCAACAGATGCGCGATGAGATGCCGGAGTTCAAGCGGGTGACGTCAGGTCATGAGTCGGAGCTGGCTCCGTTAATCAAAAAGAATGAAGACAGGGGAAAGCGGCCAAAGGGTGAAGGAGAGGCTGAGTGAAGATGAGACGCCTTTGTATTTTTTTGCTGGCTGCTTTGCAGCTCCTGCTTCCGCTGGTTCTTACCGGATGCTGGGATAGTGTTGAGCTAAACCGGCGGGCAATCGTTTCCGGTGTGGCGATTGACCGGGGGGAAGGAGAGGCTGAGAAGTATGTGGTTTCTTTTCAGGTCATTATAGCCGAAGAAATCTCTGGTAAGAACGCACGCGGGATTTCACCGGTTGCTCTGTATACAGGGAAGGGACGGACCATGTTTGAGGCGCTGGCTAATGCCTCCCGGCAAACAGCCCGCTTCTTATCACTAGGCCATGTCCGGGTCCTGGTCATTTCCGAAAAACTGGCGCGGGAAGGCATTAAGGATCTGTTGGATGTGCTTGAACGGGAGAGCGACACCCGGCTTACCAGCCTGATTTTTGTTGCCAAAGGCCAGCCTGCAAGTGAACTCATGTCTACAATGACCGTGTTCAGCAAAATCCCCGCCAATGATCTGGTCGAGAAGCTTGAAACAACCTCGAAGCAGTTCGGCTACAATTACCGGATGGAAGTGGATGATGTAATCAGAGGCATTCAGCTCAGAGGCGGCGGTCCGGTGATCAATGGGGTATTTACCGGCGGGAGCCGGGAGAAGGCGGATAGTAACGATAATCTGAAGACAATTGTGCCACAGGCGATCCTGAAGGTATCTGAGCTGGCAGCTTTTAAGGATGATAAGTTAAAGGGCTGGCTCAAGGGGGATACTGCGCTGGGAACCGTCCTTCTGCACAACAAAATCAAAGAATATCCTGTGGTCATCACTCATCCCCAGGGTGGATATATTGCTTTTAATGTGTATCAATCCCAGGTGAGGCTGACGGTAGCGGCCAAAGATCCGGAGCACCCGGTGTTCACTGTGGAAATTAGCCAGCAGGTTTCGATCAAAGAAAATGCCAATGCGTTAAACTTGGTCTCTCCGGTAACAGTTGCAGATTTATCGTCACATATTACTAAGGATACCACCAAAAAAATTAAAGAAGCGATCGAAACGGCCAGGAAGTACAACAGTGATTATCTGGGATTTGGACAAGCGATGCAGCGGGAGAACCCGCAGGGCTGGAAAAAGGTGATGAAACACTGGGAGGATATTTTTGCCGAATGCGAATACAAAATTGAGGCAGATGCAGTGATCAGACATACCGATATGCGGAGCAACTCGTTTCAGGTGAATCCGTAGAGCAGGGGGACAAAATGGGAAAGGTTAAGATCGGCTTGCTTCAGTTTTTCACTTTAACAGTGCTGTTTGAGCTGGGGACGGCGCTTGTTGTCAATCTGGGCATGAGCGCCGGCAGGGATGCATGGATGTCGATTCTGATTGGCTGTCTGGCAGGGCTGGCCATGTTTTCGGGGTATGTATATTTGTACCGGAAGCACCCGGACATGCCTTTCACGGCCTACACCCGCAAACTGCTAGGCACAACAGCCGGCACACCAGTTGCGGTAATGTATATTGTTTTATATATGAATTTGGCTGGCCGAGATCTGCGTGACGGCAGCACGATGCTTGCGATGGCTACAATGCATAACACACCTCTCTTTATCCTAAGTATGCTGATGATCTTATCCGCTGCTTATGTGCTGCACAAGGGTCTGGAGGTACTTACGAGGACGTCGCTGATGTTCGCTGTAATCGTCCTGCTGATCGGTGCATTCAGCCTGATCTTACTGATTCTGTCCGGTTCAATAAAACTTCTGCGGCTGCTTCCTGTTCTGGAGAACGGGATCGGGCCGGTGATGGATTCCGTTGTACATCAGAATTATATGTTTCCGTTCGGTGAAATGGTTTGCTTTACGATGCTTATGCCTTATCTGTCTCATGTCAAAAAAGGACCGTGGGTTATTGCGGCAGGTATGCTGGTATCCGCTCTGCTGCTCAGCGCTACCATGGCTCTTAATATATCGGTGCTTGGGGCAGATATCGTGGAGCGTTCCCCGCTGCCGCTGATGCCGACTATCAGCAAGATCTCGATCTCGGATTTTATCCAGCGGGTTGACATTTTTGTAGTAATGGTGCTGATCATTGGCGTGTTTTTCAAAGTGTCTGTTTTCTTCGCGGCTGCACTAATCGGTATTTCTGAATTGTTCAATCTTCCATACCGGAGAATGGTGTATCCTGTTACGCTGATTATCCTGTTTACTTCTATGCTTGATGCCCGCAGTTTCACTGAACATCTGAATGAAGGCGGAAGACTCCTATACGCGGTCTATCCGCTGTTTATGATTGTTATTCCGGCCATTCTGATCATTGTAACTGCAATACGCAGCTACTTTTCGGCGCCCCGGCCGGGCTGAGTGCCGCGTATCCAATAGATGGCATCCGGAATGATAAGGCATAACAGCATAACGGAGGCAGCCAGCTTCTCCGAGGCCGTATAGAGGAGATAGTTGAGAATATAGCCGATGTTATTTAGCCCATATCCGAACAGCCAGTCGTTCAGGTAAAGATACAGCTGTGAAAGTACTGATAGTAAAAGGATCGCTGTGTACTTGCGGAGCAAGAGCTTACGGGTTCTTTTTTTCAATCAAAACAGTCCTTTCCGGGTGATTAAGACTAGTATGAATCATTTCCTGGACTGCCATGCAGAGCCAGGCCCGGCGAGGGACTGCTTTTGCGCTATGAATGCTTATCATCCATCCCGATTTATGTTACATTAGTATGAAACTAATGACAGTATAGGGGAGGTTCTTGCGGTGAAGCCGGATTTGCGCTCTGCATGGAAGAATAACGTGTTGGTCGGAGACGGAGCGATGGGAACTTTTTTATATCAGAAAGGCTTCCCTGTCGGCATCTCCTATGAAGAATTAAATCTGACCTCTCCAGAGGTCATTGAAGATGTGCACCGCAGCTATATTGAAGCCGGGGCGGTGCTGCTGGAGAGCAATACGTACTCGGCCAACTATGATAAGCTGTCCAAGTTTGGCCTTGAGGCCAAGGTGGAGGAGATCAACCGTGCCGGTGTACGGATAGCCCGGCATGCCGCCGGTGAAACCGGATATGTTGTCGGTGCGGTAGGCTCGATCCGTGCCGGTAAGCGTGCGAACCTGTCCAGCTCGGAGCTGAAGCGGTTTTATGCCCAGCAGTTTTCAGCGCTGCTTGAAGAGCAGCCGGACGGTATCATGCTGGAAACCTTCTATGATGTGGAGGAGCTGCACCTGGCGCTCAGAGCGGTCCGTAAGCTCAGCGGGCTTCCGGTGATCTGCCAGCTGGCTGTGGATGAAACAGCACGCACGCTAGACGGATTAACACTGCCTGAGGCTTTTCGGATTCTGGAGCAGGACGGGGCAGACATTATCGGCTTCAATTGCCGTACCGGACCAAACGGAATCAAGCGGGCTTTGAAATCGCTGCAGGGAAGTCTTACACTGCCCGCTTCGGTATATCCTAATGCCGGTATCGCCGATTATGTGGACGGGCAATACCGTTACGGCGCATCCCCGGAATATTTTGGCCAGATGGCCCCGGTGTTTGCTGATATGGGCTGCCGGATTATCGGCGGATGCTGCGGTACTACACCGCAGCATATCACTGAAATTTCTGCAGCGCTGCGCGGATATATTCCGCAGCCGCTGCCTGAGCCGGCAGTGAAGCGAAGCATAGAGAGTATTACTTTGCATGAGCCACTCGGAGAAGACAGCGCCCGGAACGGCGGCGAACCGAATCTGGTTGATCTGGTTAAGGAACGCCATACCGTGATTGTAGAGCTGGACCCTCCGCGGGATCTGGATATCTCTAAGTTCATGAAGGGTGCCGAAGCGCTGCGCAGAGCAGGTGCAGATGCGCTGACGCTGGCCGATAATTCCCTGGCCGTGACCCGGATGAGCAACATGGCGCTCGGATCTCTAGTACAGAGCCGTACCGGACTACGCCCCCTGGTCCATGTTGCCTGCCGAGACCGCAACCTAATCGGAACGCAATCCCACCTGATGGGCTTTGATGCGCTGGGTATTGACCATGTGCTGGCTGTGACCGGAGATCCGGCAAGGTTCGGCGATTTACCGGGGTCGAGCTCGATTTATGATTTGACCTCCTTCGAGATCATCCGGATGATTAAGCAGCTCAACGACGGCATTGCTTTTTCCGGCAAACCGCTCAAGCAGAAGGCGAAATTTGTGATTGGGGCTGCGTTTAATCCGAATGTGAAGCATTTGGACAAGGCAGTGGAACGTCTGGAGAAAAAAATCGCCTCAGGTGCTGATTATATTATGACTCAGCCGGTGTACGATCCGGAGCTGATTGCCCGCATTGCCAAAGCCACCGCACATCTGGATATTCCGATCTTCATTGGAATTATGCCGCTGGCGAGCGGCCGTAATGCCGAATATCTGCATAATGAAGTGCCTGGTATTCAGCTCTCGGATGAAGTGCGCAGACGTATGCAGGGACTTGAAGGAGAGACTGGCCGCGCGGAAGGTGTAGCTATAGCCAAAGAGCTGCTGGATGCAGCGACAGCGCATTTTAACGGGATCTATTTAATGACACCTTTCATGTTCTATGATATGAGTGTGCAGCTGCTGGAATATATTTGGGCGAAGCAAGGACGCAAATTGTCCCCCTTGTTTCGGTAGTAATAATCAATTACAATAGTGTAATGGATGTGATTCCGTTGTCATTTAGCATGACCGGATACGGTCAATCATCCCTGCAATTCGGCGGTTACAAGATAACGTTCGAAGTCAAATCGGTGAATAACCGTTACTGCGAAGTTGTGCTGCGGATGCCCCGGGATTGGACGGTTTATGAGGATATGCTGCGACGAATAGTTCAAAGTCATATCAAACGGGGACGGGTAGATGTCATCATTAATAGGGAAGTCACTGAAGAAGCTGCTTCCTTACAGGTTTTGAACCGTAATGCGGTGAAGTCCTACCTGAAGTCAGCGGAAGTGCTGAAGGATGAGTTCGGGCTGCCGGGAGAGTTGACTTTACGTGATATACTTTCTATGCCCGGGGTTATGGAACTGAAGGATGGACCGGCGGACGAAACGTCCGGTTCTGCCGAAGAGTGCTCCGAGATGCTTGCACAGGGATTGACGCAGAGCCTGCAATCGCTGCTCCAGATGCGTGCCCGTGAAGGAAGCTATCTTGCTGCTGACCTGTTAAGCAGGCTTGGCCATCTTGAAGAGCTTCAGGCTAGAATGGCTGCGCTTGCCCCCGCTGTTGTAAGTGAATACCGAGACAAGCTAAGGCTGCGGCTAAGTGAACTGAATGACGGAACGTTCCCTTTTGAAGAGCATAAATTCGGAATGGAAATTGCTATCTTTGCCGACCGCTGTAACATTGATGAAGAGCTTACCCGGTTGTACAGTCATTTTGAACAATGCAGGACTCTGCTGAATGGAAGCGAGCCGGCAGGACGCAAACTGGACTTTCTCATCCAGGAGATGAACAGGGAGACGAATACAATCGGGTCGAAATGCAATCATCTGACTCTGGTGAACCTCACGCTTGAGATGAAGGCTGAGCTGGAGAAGATTCGTGAGCAAGCGGCGAATATTGAATAACAGGAATCTGTATAAGCAAAGATGTAACTTATGGGGGGAACAACCGGAACATGGCAATTAAATTAATCAACATCGGCTTTGGGAATATCGTATCGGCCAACCGTATTATTTCCATTGTCAGCCCGGAATCTGCACCGATTAAACGTATTATCCAGGAAGCGAGAGACCGGCATATGCTGATTGACGCTACCTATGGCCGCCGGACGCGGGCCGTCATTATCACAGACAGCGACCATGTCATTCTGTCGGCCGTTCAGCCGGAGACTGTGGCACACCGCTTATCCAGCAAAGATGACGATAACGACGAATAACAACAATTGGAGTGTACTATGTCAAAAGGATTGCTGATCATTTTATCCGGACCTTCCGGCGTTGGCAAAGGCACAGTGTGTACAGCACTACGGCCGAAAATGCCCGAGCTTGTCTATTCCGTTTCCGCCACCACCCGTAGTCCGCGTGAAGGCGAAGAGAACGGTGTCAATTATTTTTTCAAGAGCAGAGAGCAGTTTGCGGCGATGATTGAAGCCGACCAGCTGCTGGAGTATGCGGAGTACGTAGGCAATTATTACGGTACTCCGCGTGATTTTGTGGAGCGGACACTTGAGAGCGGAAGAGATATTATTCTGGAAATCGAGGTTCAGGGAGCACTCAAAGTCAAAGAGAAATTTCCCGAAGGAATCTTTGTATTCCTGCTGCCGCCATCGATGGACGAACTCAAGGACCGTATCCGCGGGCGCGGTACGGAGCATCCTGATGTGATTAACCACCGTATGTCCGTGGCGGAGGATGAGATTGGCCTGATTCGGCATTACGACTACGCCGTAGTGAATGATGAGATTGATCTCGCCTGCAAGCGCATAGAAAGCATTATTATCGCCGAACATTGTAAGGTAAGATGATATGCACTACAAGAATGGATCATATTTACAGTAAAAGATGAAGAGGTGTCTTACGTGCTATATCCATCTATTGATGAAATGATGACTAAGGTTGACAGCAAGTACTCGCTGGTTGTCGCTGCGGCCCGCCGGGCAAGAGCACTCCGCGAAGGCGGTAAAACGGATGTTAAATCGCCGAAATCGCACAAATTCGTTGGTGTGGCGCTGGAAGAAATCTATGAAGACCGCATTATTGTAACCCGCGGCGAAGAGTAATCCGGGAAGCCTGCTATGCCTACAGTAGAAACGGTCACCGCCAGCTTCATTCGCGGCACCGTTTCTTCTTCTGTTAGCGGGGCTTGTATTGTATAATGCTATATGTAGCCCGTGCTGGGCTGATCCTGACAACCGGAAGGTTGTTATTTTTTTAAGATTCCGTTAATTTTCAGTTGATATTGATTTCCTGCATGTCCTGCAAGAAACGGGTGCCGTCCTTTGCTAAAGGCGACGCAGCCGTTTCTTCTTGCCGGAATATGAAACCATAAGGATATCTTTTTTCATAGCCGGTTCATTTGCTTCTTACAGGTTTGGAACAGGGGGGATTAAGTTGAACAGCTTACAAGGCAAAACCATCATCCTTGGAGTTACAGGAGGCATCGCTGCCTACAAGGCGGCGGCCTTGACCAGCAAGCTAGCCCAAAAAGGTGCCGAGGTTCATGTCATTATGACGTCTTCGGCCAAGCAGTTTATTACCGAACTGACGTTTCAGTCGCTGTCCAAACAGCGGGTGTATAGTGATACCTTCCAGGAACGCGACCCGGCTTCAATTTCTCATATAGATCTTGCCGGTTCTGCTGATCTGGTTCTGATTGCTCCGGCAACGGCCAATATTATTGGTAAAATGGCGCATGGACTGGCTGATGATATGCTGTCCACCACGCTGCTTGCAACTACAGCGCCAGTTATGGTCGCACCGGCAATGAACGTTCATATGTACCAGCATCCGGCGGTAATCAGCAATATGAACACACTTGCCGCCCGCGGTGTGCAATTTATTGAACCGGGCGAAGGCCTGCTCGCCTGCGGTTATGTGGGCAAAGGGAGGCTGGAGGAGCCGGAAACGATTGTCCGCGTGGTGGAGGATTACTTTGCTCTCCAGGCAGTCAACGTAAAGGGGCCTTTAGCCGGTAAAAAAGTGATTGTTACCGCCGGTGGAACAGTAGAACGGATTGATCCGGTCCGCTATATCTCTAATGATTCTTCCGGTAAAATGGGCTTTGCCATTGCCCGTGCCGCACGGGCAATGGGTGCGGAAGTTACCCTTATTGCTGCACGGACCGATGAAGCGCCGCCGCAGGATCCTGAAATCTCGTTAATTCGGGTGGAATCAGCACAGTCCATGCTGGAGGCCGTCACCAGCCGGTGGGATGAGTGCGATATTCTGATCAAAGCTGCCGCAGTGGCTGATTACCGTCCAATGCACAGTGCTGACTCGAAAATTAAAAAAAGCGGAGATACGATGACGCTTGAACTGGTCAAGACAACCGATATTCTGGAGACTCTGGGGAACATGAAAGACGGCCAGTTCCTGGTCGGATTTGCCGCTGAAACCGGCAATGCCGAGTTTTATGCAAAGGATAAGCTGGTCCGCAAAAATCTGGATCTTATCGTTGCTAATGATGTGTCCACGGAAGGCGCCGGCTTCGGCACGGACACCAACATTGTATCGATCTATGATGCCGGTGGACTGGTGCTTGATCTTCCTTTGAGCTCGAAAGATGAAGTCGCACGCCGTCTGCTGACCCTGGCGGCAGAGCGTATTTCCGGGGTAGCGTTATAATGGAAATAGCGAAGGTCATTGTCGATGTTCCTGTGCGCAGCACCGACCGGCCGTTCGATTATTTGATTCCTGATTCCCTGAAACTGTGGATAGAAGTCGGCAGCAGGGTAGCCGTTCCTTTCGGCCACCGGACGGTGCAAGGTTTCGTAGTCTCACTTGAATCCGGTGAGACTGGCTCAGTCTCTAGTCTTAAGCCGATTCAGGAGGTCCTGGATCTCCTGCCTCCTTTATCGCCCGAGCTGGTTGAATTAGGTGACTGGATGAGTCAAAGATATGCCTGCAGACGTATCTCTGCTCTGCAGGCAATGCTTCCAACGGCTCTTAAGGGCAAAGCTGAGCGTCTGATTTCTCTGGGGGAGGCTGCGGAAGAAGCAGCTAAGCCGGAGGATGAGCTGTTTCCGCTTTTCCTAGAGGATGATCAGGAGGAACGTACGATCATTGATTTTGTCAGACGTGGCGGAGAGGTCTCCATGAAGCAGCTGACCCGGACTTTTCCGGATGCGGCGGAAACAGTGAAGTTTATGCTGCGGAGGGGAGTGCTGACCGAAAGCCAGTCTATTAAGGATAAAATGGGCAAAAAAAAGCTGAAGGCGGTAGATTTGGCGGTTGGTCTGGCTGCAGCCCGCGAATCGCTCGGAAGTTTCCCGGCGCGTTCCGCCCGGCAGAAGGAAGTTTTAGCTTTTTTGATCGAGATGGAGCAGATGCTGCCCATGCCTATGAAAGACCTGCTGTCAGTGCTGCAGGTTACAACCGCTACGGTGAAAGCTCTTGAAGATAAAGGTTTCATCGAAATCACTGAAATCGAGGTGTACCGCGACCCATACCGGGGTCGTGACTTCAAACCGAGTACACCGCTGCCGCTTACTCCTGAGCAGCAGACGGTATTCACACGGATTGCCCGTACGGTTGAAGAGCAGCAGCATGAAGTGTTTCTGCTGCACGGGGTTACCGGTAGCGGGAAAACGGAGATCTATTTGCAATGTATCCAGCGAGTAGTCGATCAGGGAAGACAGGCGGTCGTGCTCGTGCCGGAAATTGCACTTACTCCGCAGATGGTGGAACGCTTTAAAGGCCGGTTCGGCAGCGGTGTAGCGGTCATGCACAGCCGCCTGTCCGTAGGTGAACGTTATGATGAATGGCGCAAGATCAGGGAGGGGAAAGCGAACGTTGCCGTCGGGGCGCGTTCGGCGGTATTTGCCCCTTTTTCAAATCTGGGTCTGATCATTATGGATGAAGAGCATGAATCCTCCTATAAACAGGAGGAAAATCCGAAATATCATGCCCGTGATGTCGCTGTTCGCCGTGCGGAGCAGGGCGGAGCAGCGGTTATTCTGGGCTCAGCCACTCCTTCACTGGAGAGCTATCATGCGGCCAGATCACAGAGCGATATCCACTTCTCTCCAGTCCTGCTGGAGATGCCTACCCGGGCACTGGGCAATGAATTGCCCAAGGTGCATGTAGTCGACATGCGGGATGAACTGAAAGAGGGCAACCGCTCGATGTTCAGCCGCAGGCTGCATGCCGCACTGGAGAGCAGGCTCGAACGGGGAGAACAGACCGTGCTGCTGCTGAACCGCAGAGGTTTCTCTACCTTTGTGATGTGCCGGAGCTGCGGTTATGTGGCTACATGTCCGGAATGCGATATTTCACTGACGTATCACAGCCGAAGCGACAATTTGCGCTGTCATTATTGCGGACATGCCGAAGCCTCGCCGAAGGAATGTCCGGAATGCGGGAGTGAACACATCCGTTTCTTCGGGACAGGGACCCAGCGTGTAGAGGAAGAGCTGGGCAAGCTCTTTCCAGGCATTCGCGTCATCCGGATGGATGTAGACACAACGACAGAGAAGGGCTCGCATGAAAAGCTGCTGAACCAGTTCAGAGATAAGAAGGCAGATGTGCTGCTGGGAACACAAATGGTGGCTAAAGGACTGGATTTCCCGGATGTAACGCTTGTCGGCGTCATCACTGCAGATTCCGCTCTCAATCTGCCGGATTTCCGCGCAGCAGAAAAGACGTTCCAGCTCCTTACACAGGTCGCAGGCCGGGCCGGAAGACATCAGCTTCCCGGTGAGGTCGTAGTGCAGTCCTACACACCAGAGCATTATTCAATCGTTCATGCCAGCGGACATGACTATAATTCTTTTGTCCGGGAAGAACTGAAGCACCGGAGAGATTTGCATTACCCGCCATACTGCCGTCTGATTCTTGTCACGCTCTCACATGAGCAGCTTCCGCTGCTGCTGAAGATGGCGGAGAATTACGCGCTGAATCTGCAGGGACGGGCAAGGCAGCTCCGCTGGTTCGGCAGTCTGGACAAGCTGTCCTCAGATGCGCTTGACCTGCTCGGCCCGGTTGCCTCGCCTTTGCCCCGGCTGAAAGGCCGATACCGCTTCCAGTGCATCGTGAAATGGCGTGGAGCTATCGATGCCATCGGACTGGCCCGCCAGGTAGCTGAAGAGCTGGAGGATTCAGTCCGTGATAACGGTCTGCAAATCAGTATTGATGTGGACCCGCAAATGTTGATGTAGATTACAGACATGATACAATGAAAATACTATTGAAATGTTCAGAACAAGGATGGTGTACGTGTAATGGCAATCAGATTAATCGTAAAAGAACCGGATGAAGTGTTGCACAAGACAGCGAAAATCGTAACGAAAGTAACCGCAAACGTCCAGAAGCTGCTGGATGATATGGCAGATACTATGTATGATGCCGAAGGTGTTGGTCTTGCTGCACCACAGGTGGGAATTCTGAAACGGCTGATCGTCGTTGATGCTGACGAAGAGCATGGGCTGATCAAGCTGATTAATCCGGAGATCATCAGCACGGAAGGCGAGCAGTTCGGACCGGAAGGCTGCCTCAGTATTCCCGGACTCAACGGTGACGTACGCCGTGCGGAGACGGTAACAGTACGCGGACTTGACCGCGAAGGCAATGAGGTCACCATTACGGGCAGCGGACTTTTGGCCCGGGCTTTCCAGCACGAGATCGATCATCTTAATGGAGTCCTCTTTACGGACATTGCCGAGAAGGTTTATGAGTACAAAGCTGAACACAGCGAAGCCGGGGAGTGAATGAAATGAAGATAGTGTTCATGGGAACACCCGCATTTGCTGTGCCTTCATTGAAGATGCTCGTGGAGGAAGGCTATAACGTGGTAGCTGTTATCACCCAGCCTGACCGGCCGCAGGGCCGCAAGAAGACGCTTATGCCTACTCCGGTAAAGGAGGCTGCACTGTCACTGGGGTTGCCGGTGCTGCAGCCGGAACGGCTGCGCCGTCCGGAGGCGGTAGCCGAGCTAGCTGCCTATGAGCCGGATCTGATCGTTACGGCTGCTTACGGGCAATTTTTACCGAAAAGCGTACTTGATCTGCCTAACAATGGCTGTATCAATGTTCATGGTTCACTGCTCCCGAAATACCGCGGAGGTGCGCCTATTCAGCGCTGCATCATCAACGGGGAGAACGTAACTGGCGTAACACTGATGTACATGGCAGAAGGTATGGATACCGGTGACATGATTTCCCGCGTCGAGGTGCGGATTGAAGAGGAAGACACTGCAGGTGATCTGTTTGAAAAGCTGAGTCTTGCCGGACGTGATCTACTAAAGACTGAGATGCCTCGTCTGGCGAATGGACGGGTAGAAGCAGCAAAACAGAATGACAGTGAGGCAACGTATGCACCAAATCTTACCCGCGATGATGAGCGGATTGACTGGAATGCAGGCTCACGTGAAATCTACAACCGTATACGGGGACTGGTGCCGTTCTCCGGTGCATTTACCCTCTGGAATGGCGAGACCTTTAAAGTATGGGCAGCGGCTAAGCCTTCCGCAAGTCACAGCCCATCGGGCAAAGCGCCTGGTACAGTGCTTGCGGTTAACGAGCGCGGTGTAGAGGTGAGCACCGGTGACGGATCACTGCTGCTGACCTCTGTGCAGCCGGCCGGCAAAAAAGCGATGAGCGCCGGCGACTTCAGCCGCGGCGCGGCTATGAGTCCAGGGACGGTGCTAGGTTGAGCGCGGGCGGCAATAATGCGGGCCGTGGAGGGCACCGGCCTCAGAGCAAGAGTGGAGCTGGTAAGGCTGCGGGCAGTACAGCACCTGCCGGAACCAAATCTGGAGCGGATCGCAAGAATATCCGCAAGAGCACCAAGCAGGCGGCGGGTTCTGCCAGGGAGGTTGCGCTTGATGTTCTCGTGCGGGTCGAGCAGGAAGGGGCTTACAGCAATCTCCTGCTGAACAGCAGTTTGCAGAAGTCAGCGCTTAGCCGTGAAGATTCAGGGCTGGTAACGGAACTTGTATACGGTACTATTTCGCGGATGCTCACCCTGGATCACGTCCTGGGAGATTTCGTGAGCAAGGGCATCACGAAGCTGCAGCCTTGGGTACGAAATCTGCTGCGCCTAAGCCTGTATCAGATTATGTATTTGGACCGTATTCCATCCCATGCGGCTGTTAATGAGGCGGTTAATATCGCTAAGAAGCGCGGTCATCAGGGTATTTCCGGTATGGTTAACGGTGTACTCCGCAGCGTCCTGCGCGCAGGCGATCTGCCGGTACTTAGCAAGAATATTAGTGAGGCTGAGAGAATTTCCATTATCCATTCCCATCCGCTCTGGATGGTAGAGCGCTGGAGTGCAGAGTATGGGATCGAGACAGCAGAGGCTATGTGCGCCGCTAACAATGAACCCCCGGCAGTCAGTGTTCGTGTGAACACAACGATGATCAGCCGTGATGGTCTGCTGGCGCAAATGCAGGAGTCAGGACTGGATGCTGCTGCCTCTAAAGTAAGCCCGTATGGTATCGTGGTCAAAGGGGGCGGTAATCTGGCCCTGTCTGCCTGGTACAAGGACGGATATCTGTCTGTGCAGGACGAGAGCTCCATGCTGGTCGCCGAAGCTGTAGAACCAGAGCCGGGAATGAGGGTGCTTGATTGCTGTGCAGCTCCCGGCGGTAAAAGCGCGCACATGGGTGAGCTGATGAAGGATGAAGGATATATTTATGCGAATGATCTGCATGCCCACAAAGCCAAACTGATCTCCGATCAGGCGGAACGCCTGGGGCTGGACAGCATCACTACAGGCAGCAGTGACGCGCTTGAACTTGCAGCAGCGCTGCCGCCGGAATCCTTTGACCGGATTCTGCTGGATGCGCCCTGCTCCGGTCTTGGGGTCATCCGCCGCAAACCGGATCTTAAATGGCGTAAGCAGCCTGATGACGTAGCCAGCGTAAGCGCTCTTCAGGGAGAACTGCTGCAGTCGGTGTCACGGCTGCTGAAGCCGGGCGGTGTGCTGGTGTACAGTACCTGTACAACTGAACAGGCCGAGAACAGCGGGATTGTGGCTGAATTTTTAGAACGGAACCCGGATTTCGTTCCGGTGAGCTTTGAGACGCCTGTCTGGGAGCGTCTCGGCGGAACGGCGCTGGCCGCAGGTCAGGGAATTCAGCTGCTGCCGCAGCATTTTGGAAGCGACGGATTTTATATTGCCCGGCTCCGGCGACTCTTGTAAAATAGTAAACCGGCAGGGGAATTACAGATGTCCCGCCCGCAGATTTTAGTGCGCGGCGGGCTTTTCTTTTACCGTCTCTGATATTTGTGTTAAAATAGGAAGAATGAGAAATAATACGCATATCCGTTAGGATAATCGTCATATCGTCCTTTTAAGGACGGTATTCGTTTTGTGCTGATACAGAAGCTGGTCCGCAGTCGTCCCGACCCATTGATTTTATACTTTATGAAAGAACAGGTGCTAAATATAATGAAACCTTTAATATATGATTTCTCTTTGGAAGAGTTGCAGCAGTGGGCCAAAGATAACGGAGAGCCTGCTTTCCGCGGCGGCCAGATTTTCGACTGGCTGTACGTGAAACGCGTCAATGACTTTGAGTCCATGAGTAACCTGTCCAAGGCGCTCCGCGCCAAGCTGACGGAGCAGTTCAGCATTAATGCATTGACTGAGATTACAAAACTGGAGTCTAAGGACGGAACCGTTAAATTCCTGTTCGGTCTGCATGATGATCATGCGATCGAGACAGTTATTATGAAACACAATTATGGAAACAGCGTATGTGTTACGACACAGGTAGGGTGCCGGATTGGCTGTACATTTTGTGCCTCTACACTGGGCGGACTAAAGCGCGACCTTACAGCCGGCGAGATCGTTGCCCAGGTTGTCCGTTCCCAGCAGATTCTGGATGCACGCGGTGAACGCGTCAGCAGTATCGTAATTATGGGTACGGGAGAGCCGTTTGAGAATTATGACGCCACGATGCGGTTCCTGCGTTTGATGATTCATGAGAAGGGACTCAATATCGGCCAGCGTCATATCACAGTATCTACAAGCGGAATTGTGCCGAACATCTACAAATTTGCTGAGGAAGACACACAAATCAATCTGGCGATTTCGATTCATGCACCCAATGATGCGTTGCGCTCCAAGCTGATGCCGGTCAACCGGCGTTACCCGTTCGATGATGTAATTGAGTCCTTGCGTTATTATCAGGCCAAGACAGGCCGCCGGATCAGCTTCGAATATGCGCTGATTGGCGGAGTCAATGACCAGCCGGAGCATGCGAAAGAACTGGCCGGTGTGCTCAAGACCATGCTGTGCCATGTCAACCTGATTCCGGTCAATCATGTACCGGAGCGCAAATATGTGCGGACTTCCCGCAATGATATTTTTGAATTTCAGCGTATTCTGGCCGACCAGGGTGTGAATGTAACGATCCGCCGTGAGCAGGGCCATGATATTGCGGCCGCATGCGGACAGCTGCGCGCCAAACATATGGAGTTGGGGTGAGGATATTTGATCAGAACAGTTCATGCCAGCGACGTTGGCCGGGTACGTACCGTCAATGAGGATTCGGTCTGGATCGGCACAACACGTCACGGTTATACCCTCGGCATTATTGCCGATGGAATGGGTGGACATTTAGCAGGAGACACTGCGAGCAAGCTCGCGCTGGAGACCATGCGCAGCACACTCGACGGGCTGCCGCCGGATCTTCCGGAGGAAGAGCTTAGAGAAGCGCTGTCGGCTGCCATAATGGAGGCCAACCGCACAGTCTTTACCGAGGCTTCGCGCGACGAAAAGTACCATAACATGGGTACGACAGTGGTTGCTGTTCTACTTCAAGGGCCGGCAGGATATATTGGCCATATCGGAGACAGCAGAGCCTATCTTGTTAAAGACGGTGCCGCAATTCAATTAACCGAGGATCATACGCTGGTCAATGAGCTGTTCAAAAACGGCCAGATCAGCCAGGAGGAGCTTGGCAATCATCCGCGCCGCAATGTACTGACTAGAGCGCTGGGGACGGATGCCGAGGTTAAGGCTGATTTGGCTCCCGTAAGCTTGTCCCTGGGGGAACTTCTGCTGCTGTGCAGTGACGGTCTGAGCAATTTCGTCAGCCAGGAGCATCTAGGCAAGGTTGCCGGAATTCATGAAATACCGTTAGAGGAAAGAGCGGATCGATTACTTCAACTGGCACTATTAGCCGGTGGCGGCGACAACATCAGCGTCGCTATGTTAGAACATCAAGGAGAGGCCGCTGTGCCCGAGACAAAGGAGTGGAATAGATGATCGGTCACGAATTGGGCGGCCGTTACCAAGTCATCGAACGGATCGGGGGAGGTGGCATGGCGCTTGTCTACAGAGCCCATGACATTTTGCTTAACCGGAACGTCGCCATTAAAGTATTAAGAAATCAGTTTGTACATGACGAGGAGTTCATCCGCCGCTTCCGGCGTGAGGCACAATCGGCTGCTTCCTTATCGCATCCGAATGTAGTCAGTATCTACGATGTAGGTCAGGAAGAGGATGTCCATTACATCGTGATGGAGTATGTTGAAGGTAAGAACCTGAATGAAATTATTAAAGAACGGGCGCCGCTTCAGGTAGATGAATCTATCCGGATTGCTTCCCAGATTTGCGATGCGCTTGATCATGCCCATCAGAATCAGATTATTCACCGTGATATTAAACCTCATAACATCCTGATTGGACGCAACGGCCGTGTTAAAGTAACGGATTTCGGTATAGCCCGTGCAGTTACTTCTACCACAATTACCCAGACTGGTTCTGTAATTGGTTCTGTGCATTATTTTTCACCGGAGCATGCCAAAGGTGTGATGACCGGAGAAAAGTCCGATTTGTATTCGCTCGGAATAGTACTCTACCAGATGTTAACCGGTGTGCTGCCTTTTTTGGGTGAAAGCCCGATCAGCGTAGCGCTTAAGCATCTGCAGGAGGAATTTGAAGAGCCTCGGCTGCTGAATCCGCTGATTCCGCAAAGCGTGGAGAATGTGATCCTGCGTTCCATGCGCAAAAATCCGGATGAGCGGTATCAGTCTGCTAAGGAGATGCTTCAGGATCTGGAGACCTGCCTGCTGCCTGAACGGCGCAGCGAAGCCAAGGCCTTGTTCCATGATGAGGATGATGAAGACCGGACAAGGATTATCCCGGCGATCAAACCGATTCAGCGTGGTCTGGGCAGCCGCAGCGGCGGGGGTGAAGAGCGGATGCGCCGTATGGATGAGGAGGAAGACGTTCCGCCTGCACTGAACAGCAAGAAGAAATGGGGGCGTCCGGCATTATGGATAGGTCTTACCCTGCTTTTATTGCTGGCCATGGGCAGTGTGGTCTGGTATGTGAACTCCAAGCTGGTGGTTGCCGAAGTCACTGTTCCGGATGTAACTAACCAAACTCTGGAAAAGGCTACCGCAATGCTGGATGAGGTTGGGCTGATCGTGGAGGATCCGGTTGTAGAGCAATACAACCCGAACTTTGACGAGAATGTCGTCTGGGAGCAGAATAAAAAGAAAGGCACTGTGGTAAAAGAAGGAACGCATGTTGTTCTAACAGTGAGCACTGCAAAGCCTACTTCAAATGTGCCTTCATTGTCCGGCAAAACCTATGATGATGCTGTAAAAGCTTTAATGGCGGAAGGTGTGGAACAAAGCCGCATCAGCCCGGATCCGCGATTTAGCGAAGATTTCCCTGAAGGACAGGTAATCGGCACTGAACCGGCGGAAGGCAGCGAATATGATCCGGAGACAGCTACAATTAAGGTCATTGTCAGTAAAGGTGAAGAAAGCAAGCCGATGCCTGACCTGACAGGCAAAACCCAGGATGAAGCCAAGGCAATATTGGAGGGCTTGGGACTGGTGCTGGATGAGGTCAGTGAAGATACCAGCTACTCCGTCGATAAAGGGAAAATCACGAAGCAATGGCCTTATGAGAAAGACGATATGGTATCTCCCGGAGATAAGATCTCCATCTCCCTGAGCACAGGATTCCCGCCGGAAGCGTTGAATTATACTTTCAATGTGCCGGTAGCACCTTCAAGCGACGGGAAGAAAACTAAAATTCGTATCGTGTATTCCGATGCCCGCAACGATGGGGAGCCTCAGGAGTGGGGGACGCGTACGATAGCGAAGACCCAGGTATTGTCTGTGAATCTGGTTCTGGCTCCGAATAAAGACGGGGCGGTTTCGATCTACCAGGACGGGGAATACATCGAGGCTTATGAGATCCGCTATTCCGATGCCAAGAACGGCACGGTACAGCAGCCAGAACCTCCGGCGACTCAGACACCAGAGCCCACGGTAGCACCTACCGAGACACCGGCAGAACCTACGATTGAACCGGAAATCCTGCCGCCGGGTTCAGAAGAAGGCGGAAATACAGGCGGTAACAACCAAACTGGGTATATCGTGAACAACGCCTCGGAAGGTCAAAGTAATAAAAAAGGTAAAGTGAAAAACAATAAGAATTAGAGAAATATCTAATAAAAGAGAAAAGCTGCAGCAGTTCCAGTTCATTAGCGGTAAGGCTGCGGCAGCGAGATGACCCGGGGTGTTTTTAGCTTGGGTCATTTGCGCAAAATCAGGAGAGGAAGGCTCATTATGTATGCCTGAAGGAATCATTGTAAAAGCGCTGAGCGGTTATTATTATGTAAAACCGCTGCATAACGGATTCATTGCGACAGAAGAAGAGGCTGTACAGTGCCGTGGACGGGGGATCCTGAAGAAAAGGGGCGTCGCTCCGCTCGTAGGAGACCGAATTATCTACGTTCTGACCGAAAACGGGGAAGGAATGGTTGATGAGATCCTCCCCCGGGAATCGGAATTAATCCGGCCGCCTGTAGCCAATGTCAAACTGGCGGTGCTGCTGTTCTCGGTACGTGAGCCGGATATGAATTTGAATCTGCTGGATAAGTTTCTGGTGCATATCGAGCACTCCGGATTGGAACCCCTAATTGTACTGACGAAGCAGGATTTGGCCGTTGACGAAGGTGAAGCCACAGCACTCGTGAAAGATCTGTACGAGCGTATCGGATATGAAGTGATGATTACCAGCTCTTTAACCGGCTCGGGCAGTGATGAGCTGCGCAACCGGCTGGCCGGAGTTATCAGTGTCTTCTCCGGTCAGTCCGGAGTCGGCAAATCGACGCTCTTAAATCGGCTGGTGCCTGGGCTTGAGCTGGAAACAGGTGAAATCAGCATGCGGCTGGGGCGGGGGCGTCATACCACCCGCCATGTCGAGCTGATGGACATCGGGAACGGCGGATTTGTAGCTGATACACCAGGGTTCAGCCAGCTGGATTTTTTAGAACTGGGTGTGGAGGAGCTGTCGGTCTGTTTCCGGGAATTTGCTTCCTATGCGGAAAATTGCAAGTTCCGCGGCTGCAGCCATCTTCATGAGCCGGGCTGCCGGGTCATAGAGGCCTGGCAGGCCGGTGAGATCGCAGACAGCCGCTATGATCACTACAAGCTGTTCTACAATGAAATGAAAGACAAAAAGCGGAGGTACTAACCTATGATATTACTAGCCCCATCCATTTTATCTGCCGATTTCGCAGCACTTGGTGCTGAAGTCGCGGAGGCTGAGGCCAGCGGCGCAGACTGGATTCATGTAGACGTGATGGACGGCCACTTTGTGCCGAATATTACACTTGGGCCACCGATTGTTAAGGCGGTAAAGGCGCATACCTCTTTGCCGCTGGATGTTCATTTGATGATTGAAAATCCGGAGCGTTATATCGCTGAGTTCGCAGCTGCTGGCGCATCTGTTATTACTGTACATGCCGAAGCATGCGTACATCTTCACCGTGTAGTTCACCAGATTAAGGAGCTGGGAATTATGGCGGGAGTGGCGATTAATCCGGGAACCCCGGCTTCAGCTGTACGTGAGGTGCTTGAGGATGTGGATATGGTGCTGGTTATGACGGTGAACCCTGGTTTTGGCGGACAGGCTTTTATTCCTAATACGATGCGTAAAATCCGCCAGATCCGTGAATGGGCCAATGAAATCAATCACAACAATCTGCGGATTGAAGTCGATGGAGGGGTTGCGGAGAACACCGCTCCAATCGTCGCTGAGGCTGGCGCAGACGTGCTGGTGGCCGGCAATGCCGTATTTGGACGTACTGACCGTGCAGCTGCAATACGGGCAATCCGTGAGGCTGCAGAGAGTGCAGTCCGTTAATTGCAGCTTATGAGCAAGCATTGAGGGATTAAGGTATAGGCCAAGTTATGGCCGCATAAATATGGTTACATGAGCAGAAATCTCATGTAGCCTTTTTTTGTACATCAAGGGAGGTCTGCAGTTCGTCTGGGTTCAATTATGTATACGGAAATTAAGGGAAGTCTCCTACCGTATGGCAAGAATTGATGGGAGGGTTAATGATGAAATTTTACACGTTTAAGCTGCCAAGATTTTTGGGAGGTTTTGTTAAGGCGATATTGAACACGTTTCAGAAGAGCTGAGTTCATAACCGAACAGAGAACATGAAAAAAAGCACCTTACGAATGTAAAGGGTGCTTTTTGCTTCATATGAGATATCGCTGGGCCCTGGAATAATCCAAGACTAAACGCGTTCAACTTTGCCGGCTTTCAAAGCACGGGTGCTGACGTACACGCGTTTTGGTTTTCCGTTCACGAGAATACGGACCTTCTGAACGTTAACTCCCCAAGAACGACGGTTGCGGTTGTTTGCGTGAGACACGTGGTTACCGCTGCTTGGCTTCTTGCCTGTTACTGCACATTTGCGGGACATAGATTACACCTCCTTGTTACTTACACCTGCGTAAAACAATACTTAAATATAATATCACAGCAAAATTTGCTACGTCAACCGATTCAAAAACATTTATTTCTTTTGGCTCTTATAGTACAATGTAAATTAGTGCATTATGTCCAGTTAATCATAGAATTGATTAGGCATGAAGTTAGGAAGGGGAATTCTCATTGAGTAAGCGTTCTATAAACGGAGCAGATTTTACCGCAATGGTACTCGCCGGTGCGGAAAAGCTGCAGCAGCATGCAGAGCACGTCAATTCCTTGAATGTATTTCCGGTTCCGGATGGAGATACAGGAACCAATATGAATTTGACGATGACCGCAGGTGCGAACGAATTGAAGAAGAATAATACCGCCTCAGTCGGTCAATGTGCAGGAGTACTCTCCAAAGGTCTATTGATGGGCGCACGGGGAAACTCCGGCGTTATTTTGTCACAGCTGTTCAGAGGTCTTGGACGCTACGCCGCCCAATATGATGAGCTGAACACGCAGCAGTTCGCAGCAGCGCTGCAGACCGGTGTGGATACGGCCTACAAAGCAGTGGTTAAGCCAGTGGAAGGAACCATCCTTACCGTCGCCAAAGAAGCTGCCAGACATGCCGTATACTATGCCCGCCGTACCACTGATATTACTGAACTTATGACAGAAGTATTGTCCAAGGCAAAAGAAGCGTTAGCCAATACACCGGAATTGCTGCCGGTCCTGAAGCAGGTTGGAGTAGTAGACTCCGGCGGCCAGGGTCTGGTCTACATTTATGAAGGATTCCATCAGCATTTGACAAGCGGAAGCTCCGGCGTGCAGACCCCTGCGCAAGGACAAGCTCCTGCCCCTGCAGCTGCAGCGGTACCCGTGCTGACTAAACAAGAAAATGTATTGTCATCCGTACAATCCTCCGCTCAATCCCAGCTTTCCACGGAGGATATCGAGTTTCTATATGATATGGAATTTTTCATCAACCGCCAGCTTGGCGCATCCGTGAAAGCGGATTTTGATGAGGAAGCTTTTAGGAAAGCGTTATCAGTCAACGGAGATTCCATTATTGTTATTTCCGATGATGAAACAATCAAAGTGCATGTGCATTCCAAAACACCTGGTGAAGTGATGAGCTTAGCACTCCTATATGGAGAGATCACTCAAATTCATATTCTGAACATGCGTGAACAGCATCGTGACTTGTTGACCGCGGGGATGGATATTGCGCCTATGCCGGAGCTGTTCGCGGATATGCCTACAGAGCAGAGCTCAGTGCAGGCACCGGCTGTTCCGCCGGCGGATGATATGGCGCCATACGGTTTCATCGCTGTATCTTCAGGTGAAGGCATTTCCGATATATTCAAAAGCCTTGGGGTCGATGCCGTGCTTGCGGGCGGACAGACCATGAATCCAAGCACAGAAGATTTCGTGAATGCGATTCACTTGATCTCTGCGAAGCATGTCTATATTCTGCCTAACAATTCCAACATCGTGCTTGCCGCACAGCAGGCCAAAGAGCTGCTCGAAGGTGAACGCGACATCACCGTGATCCCAAGCAAGAGCATTCCGCAAGGGATTGCTGCAGCCTTCGCCTTTCAGGAAGAGGATGCTGTGGACACCAATACCGAGAATATGCTCGAGGCCATTTCCCAAGTGAAGTCCGGGCAGGTAACGAATGCGGTCCGCGATACGGTCATCGAAGATCTGGAGATCAAATCCGGGCAGTTCATCGGTATTTCCAACTCGAAGATTGTAGCGGCCTCTGATGAGCTGCTTGCAGCCAGTAAGGCACTGCTTACGACCATGCTGGAGAACGGGGATGAGATAGTTACCGTTCTGACCGGTTCAGATGCCGAAGCAGACGTAACAGATTCGCTCGGAAGCTGGCTGGAAGAAACGTATCCGCAGGTGGAAGTAGAAGTTCATGAAGGCGGACAACCGCTTTATTATTATCTTTTCTCTGTGGAACCATAGGTTATTATTATAGTTTGGGGAGGAAACCCATGAATCGTACGGTCATTGTCACTGACAGCACATCAGATATCCCGCCGGCACTGGCGGAGAAGTACGGCATTGAAGTCGTACCGCTTACGCTTATGTTCGGTGAAGAAGCTTTCCGGGATAATATCGATATGACACCGGAGCAGTTCTATGAGCGTCTTCCCCGCTCACCACAGTTACCGACAACTTCTCAGCCTTCCCCGGTTGAATATATGAAGGTATACAGCAGCATTTTGGAGCGTAATCCGGATAGCCGTATACTTTCTTTTCATATTTCTTCCGGGCTCAGCGGTACATACCAGTCCGCCGTGCTCGCCAAATCGATGCTTGAGGAACAGGGAGAAGTTATCACTGTTGTTGATTCACTGTCCGCATCCTACGGGTTCGGATTTATGGTAGTAGCAGCTGCGCGAATGGCAGCGGAAGGCAAGGCGCCGGCAGAAATTCTGGAATCCGTAGAACAGCTGCGCCAGTCCCGCAAGTTGTATTTTTTGGTCGATACACTGGAATATCTGCAGAAAGGCGGCAGAATCGGCAAAGCGTCTGCAATTCTGGGCACGCTACTCAATATTAAGCCGATACTTTCCATTGATGCCGAAGGTATCATCTATGCGGTAGAGAAGGTCAGAGGCCGTAAAAAGGCAGTAGCCCGAATGATCGAGCTGTTCAAGGGGGATCTGCCGGGTGTGGACAAAATCAACGTGGCCGTGGGTCATACGGCTGAACCGGCTTACGGCGAAGAATTCCTGCAGGAATTGGCCGGGCACTTTACCCTGGAAGAGAAGGTGCTGACCAATGTCGGTCCCGTTGTAGGCAGCCATGTGGGCAACGGTACTCTAGCCGTATTCATTTGGCCCGCGTAAATAGGGGATGAATACACTGCTATCATTAGATCAAATTGAAGTCAAACAAATAACTGGCGTGAGCGCTCAAAAGCAAAGTGAGCTTCACGCCTTTGGCGTCTTTACAGTGAAGGATTTGCTGGAGTATTATCCGTTCCGTTATGAGGATTTCCGGCCTAAGACACTGAGTGAGGTCAAGCACGGCGACAAGGCTACACTGGTGGCTAAGGTGATCGGCATACCAGTGCTGCAGCGTTTTGGCGGCAAATCACGGATAAGCTGCAAAATGGTCGCCGAACCGTGGATGTTCACGGCGATCTGGTTCAATCAGACCTATGTCCGCGAACAGCTGACCGTTGGCCGTGAGATTGTGATTACGGGTAAATGGGATCAGAAGCGGAGCCAGATTAATGTAACGAATTATGAGTTTCCGGACCGCGGAGAGGGTAAGACAGGTACATTGCAGCCTGTCTATTCGGTCGGAGGGAAAATCACACAGACTTGGCTGCGTAAGGTCATCAATCAGGCCATGCAGCAGTTTGGAGAGCTGATTCCGGAGATCCTGCCGCAGGTAATCCTTCGGAAATATGATTTCATGCCGCGTAAACGGGCAATTGCTACGATTCATCAGCCCGAAGATACCCGAGAAGGCCAGCAGGGACGGCGCCGGATGGTGTACGAGGAGCTCTTTCTGTTCCAGCTCAAGGTGCAGGCATTCCGCGTGCTGAATCAGGGCAGAATGGATGGTGTGGTGCACACGGTCGATAATTCTACAGTCCGCCAGTTTGTGCGCAGCCTTCCGTTTGAGCTGACGGATGCCCAGAAGCATGTGGAGCTGGAGATTCTGCAGGATATGCGTTCCGGCTACTGCATGAACCGTCTGCTTCAAGGGGATGTGGGCTCCGGTAAAACGGTCCTCGCGGCCATTGCGCTGTACGCTACCGTAAGATCGGGTTTTCAGGGGGCGCTGATGGTGCCGACTGAAATTCTCGCCGAACAGCACATGCGCTCGCTGACCAAGATGTTCGAGCCTTTTGGCATCACAGTCGGCCTTCTGACGGGAAGCGTCAACGGCCGCAAGCGCAAGGAGCTGCTTGCTTCGCTGCAGATGGGGCTGCTCGATGTTGTGGTGGGAACCCACGCATTGATTCAGGAGGATGTATTCTTTCGCGCACTCGGTCTGGTGGTCACGGATGAGCAGCACCGTTTCGGGGTGAACCAGCGCAGCATCTTGCGGCGCAAGGGCTACAATCCTGATGTGCTCACGATGACGGCGACGCCGATACCGCGTACGCTTGCGATAACAGTATTCGGTGATATGGACGTGTCTACACTGTCTGAGCGCCCGAAAGGGCGAGTGCCTATTACTACCTATTGGGTCAAGCATGACCTGATGGAACGGGTGCTGAAGCTGGTGAACCGGGAGGTAGACCAGGGCAGACAGGCGTATCTGATTTGTCCGCTCATCGAGGAGTCGGAGAAGCTGGATGTGCAGAACGCGATCGATCTGCATGTGCAGATGTCTCAAGCTTTCCCCGGCTACAAGGTAGGATTGCTGCACGGACGGATGACCCCAGCGGAAAAAGATGAGGTCATGCGGGCCTTCTATAGTAATGAGATTCAGCTGCTCGTCTCCACTACAGTGGTAGAGGTCGGAGTTGATGTTCCTAACGCCACACTGATGATCATCATGGACGCTGACCGATTTGGCCTGTCGCAGCTGCACCAGCTGCGCGGCCGGGTCGGCCGCGGCCAGCATGCTTCCTACTGTGTACTTGTGGCCGATCCGAAATCGGAAATTGGCCGGGAGCGGATGACAGCCATGACCGACACGGATGACGGGTTCGAAGTGTCGCGGCGCGATTTAGAGCTGCGGGGTCCTGGGGATTTCTTCGGCACGAAGCAGAGCGGCCTTCCGGAATTCCGGCTGGCGGACATGACAGCTGATTTCGAAGTGCTGGAGCAGGCACGAGATGATGCCGCCGGGCTGCTGAAAGAGGCGTCATTCTGGACTTCACCCGATTATGCGCCGCTGCGCAGCTATTTACAGAGCGAGCAAATATTCCAAGGCGATATAATTGATTAAATAGGCACATGCGGCCGCCTGCCCTCATATACTGTGAATGATTGGATATGACGGGAGGTGCTGCATTTGGGTTATCAGCAATACGGAATCAGTCCACAGCTGGTGGAGCGGATCAAGCTGAAGATGAAGAATCCGGCGGTTAAGGAACGGATTAAGAACATGATTAACGGGATCTCCAAGCAGGAGCTGCAGGATACAGCGGTGGTACGCAGGCTTGTACGCAATGCCTCGGCAGTGCTGAGCGAGAAACTGACAGGGGCCCAGGAGGAACAGATCGTTAAATTTGTAATTGCGCAGAAGATAGATCCCAGCAATACTTTTCATCTTATACGTTTATGGGGGATGTTCCGCTGAGTGCGGAGGATGCCTGGTATCCGGCACAATTAAAGGCCGTTCCCGCAATGAATATTGCGGAAACGGCCTTTTTGCGTTTCACTGCAGGTGCATAAGACAGATGATTTTGAATATATACACAGTTTCTCTGCATCCCGCAGAACCTATTGGGTAAAACTCCATATAAGGGTTAGCGTAGATCCATGAAATCTTGGAAGGAGCTGAGGTATTGAATTCAAAGCCGGCAACGAAAGAAACTGCAGATAACATACCCTATCATACGCTGGATCATGGTGAGGTACTCAGGCGTCTGGAATCAGCGAAGAACGGATTAACAACCCCAGAGGCAGCACAGAGGCTCGAGCATTACGGAAAAAATATGCTTCAGGAAACAAAGAAGAAGTCTCTGCTGGCAAAATTTATGGAGCAATTCAAAAATGTAATGATTTTTATTCTGCTGGCCGCTGCGATACTGTCGGGGATTTTGGGAGAATGGACGGATACGGTCATTATTTTGCTGGTTGTGATCCTGAATGCTGTGCTTGGGGTTATCCAGGAGAATAAAGCGGAACAGGCGCTGGAAGCTCTGAAAAGTATGTCTTCACCGATGGCGAGAATCCGCCGGGACGGACAGGTTATGGAGATCAAAAGCGAGGAGCTCGTACCAGGCGATATTGTACTGCTGGAAGCCGGGAACGTCGTGCCAGCCGACCTTAGGGTACTCGAATCTGCATCTCTCCAGACCGAGGAAGCGGCACTGACCGGAGAATCCCTGCCGTCAGATAAACATGCCGGGGCACTGGAAGGCACGGATCTTGCACTCGGGGATCGCACCAATATGGCCTATATGAGCAGCAGTGTGACTTACGGCAGAGGAGTAGGAGTGGTTACGGCAACGGGAATGTTGACTGAGGTCGGCAGAATCGCGGGTTTTATAGCCCAGGCTGAACAGGATGTAACCCCGCTGCAAAAGAAACTGGATGAGCTAGGGAAATATTTTACGTATATAATTTTGGGAGTTTGCGTTGTGATTTTTGCCGTCGGAATTCTAGAGGGCAGAGAAATGCTGGATATGCTGCTCACTTCCATTTCACTGGCTGTAGCGGCGATTCCGGAAGGCCTGCCGGCGATTGTGACGATAATTCTGGCCCTTGGTGTCCAGCGGATGGCCAAGCGCAAGGCTATTATCCGCAAGCTTCCAGCGGTGGAGACACTGGGCAGTACCGAAATCATTTGCTCCGACAAGACGGGTACGCTGACGCTCAACCAAATGACTGTGGAGAAGCTGTTCGTAAACGGCCAATCTATAGAGGCCACAGACGCAGTCAAAAGCGAATCCGGAGGAGAACTGCTGCTGCAGGCGATGACGCTGTGCAATGATTCCAGTATCGATGAGAGTAAGGAAGTCAAAGCCGGGAAAACGAAAAGCGGCAAAGCAATCATCGGCGACCCGACAGAGACTGCACTGGTTGATTATGCACTGAGCATCGGGGTGGATAAGCGCGAGCTGGAAAAGCGGAATCCCCGGAAAAGAGAGCTGCCTTTTGATTCCGACCGCAAGCTAATGACTACGGTCCATGCACAGGAGCAGGGCGGGGAATTCCGCGCCTATACCAAGGGCGCACCCGATGTGCTGCTGTCCAAGTGCAGCTATATCTACGAAGCCGGCCATGTCGTTCCGCTGACGGATGAGCACTCCCGGCAAATTACAGCCCGCAATAAGCAGCTGGCTGACGAAGCGCTGCGTGTTTTGGCTTTTGCTTACCGTGATTACGGAGAACTTCTTGATGAGATGACGCCGGAGAGCGCAGAGACGGAGCTTGTATTCATCGGGCTGTGCGGGATGATTGACCCTCCGCGGGATGAAGTCCGAGATGCGGTAGCCGTCTGCCGCAAGGCGGGCATCCGTCCGGTCATGATTACCGGCGACCACAGGGATACAGCTGCGGCCATAGCCAAACGTCTGGGCATCATTGACGATGACCGCAGTGTGCTGACCGGCCGGGAACTGGACAAGATCAGTGAAGCTGATTTTGCCGAGAAGGTGACCGATTACTCTGTGTATGCGCGTGTCTCCCCTGAACATAAAGTACGGATCGTCAAAGCCTGGAGGCAGAAGGGTAAGATTGTCGCTATGACCGGAGACGGAGTGAATGATGCACCTGCGCTGAAATCTGCGGATATCGGTGTAGGCATGGGTATCACCGGAACGGATGTGGCTAAAGGTGTCTCTGATATGGTGCTTGCTGATGATAATTTTACAACGATTGTAGTTGCTGTTGAAGAAGGGCGGAAGGTGTACAGCAATATCCGTAAAGCTATTCAGTTCCTGCTGTCCGCCAATCTCGGAGAAGTGCTGACCTTGTTCATCGCAACGATGATTGGCTGGCGCATTCTTGAGCCGATTCATATTCTCTGGATCAATCTGGTGACGGACACCCTGCCTGCATTGGCACTGGGCCTGGAGAAGGCCGGGGAAGATGTAATGAAACGGAAGCCCCGCAAGTCAAGCAGCAGCATATTTGCCGGCGGAGTGGGTGCCGGTATTGTGTATCAGGGAATTATTGAAGCAGCGCTGACACTGCTGGTCTATTACTGGGCGCACACGCATTATGATGAGGGCGTTGCGGTTACGATGGCATTTGCTACTCTGGGACTGCTCCAGATCACCCATGCCTTCAACGTCAGATCCAATACCAAATCACTATTCCAGATCGGATGGTTTACCAACCGCTTTATGCTGGGAGCATCCCTGATCTCAGGCCTGCTGCTGGTACTGGTAATCATCATACCGGGTCTGAACGAATGGTTTGGCGTGGAGCATCTGAGCGGCCTGCAATGGGGAATTGTCTGCGGTGCTGCCATAGCTATTGTAGTTATTGTGGAAATCGTAAAGCTGTTTCTCCGGATGAGCGGCAAAGGAAAGACCTGGGATTAACATGCAAAGAGCCTGGTAGTCCAGTTACGGACTCCAGGCTCTTTTACCCTCAGCAAAGCGGTCGGAATTTTAAAGCACACGCTGCATATGCAGGATGACATTATGCCAATAGCCGGTGTCGAGCTCGCTGATCTGTACGCCGGGTTCACCCCAGGTATGGATGAATTTCCCGCCGCCGATATAAATGCCGACATGGCCTGGTACAGCATCACTCTCAAAGCGTCCGGGCACCGTGAAGAAAATCAGGTCGCCGGTCTGCAGATCATCGCGGCTTACCCGGCGGCCGATATTGTCCTGATCTCTAGCCAGCCGCGGCAGAGTGACACCGAATTTTTTAAATACATGCCGGGTAAAAGAAGAGCAGTCAAATTTCTTGGTTTCCTCGTAAGAGCCGGCACCAAAATCATAAGGTACACCTAAGAACTTTTTGGCGTAATCCACCAGTTCTCCGGTGTCAACATTCGAGGCACTCTGGATGCGCAGCGGTTTAGAACCGTCGGTAATTCCGTTCCTGCCTGTACTAACACCGGTATCTTTGTCCTTAGGGGGAGCAATATTGATCTCCCCACTGCTCGGATTCCAGCCCACTTCAGTCTGGAGCAGCTTGGACAGCGCTGTAGGCGTGATGTAGATTTGACCGTCGCGGCGAACCGGAGCATCCGGCAAAGTGATTTTCTCACCTAACGAAAAGACCTGGACTGAATCCGGCTTTAACATATACATCACGTCAGTGTAGCCGATCTTGGCATATCCACCGCTGGAGGTGTCATCCTTCATCCTGTAGCCAATAGAAGCAGCCGCCGGCTTCAGCGGAATCCAGAATTTTCCTTGCTTGTCGGTAATGGATGATTTCTCGTAATAGCTGCCTACAAAATTTCCAGCCGGATTAACAGCGTTCACTTTAGGTTTAGTATCGGTTTTGTAATATCCGCATGCGCTGCCGGTGAGGGAAAACGCCAATAGTATTGCTGCGGTGGCAACTGATTTTTTCTGTGCAGAAATTGTCATATGTCACGCTCCATCTTCATACTGTAGCTTAAGTTTGCACAGCCGGGTGTTGTTTCATAAGATCGGATGGTGTAAACATCTTGGGTAAACTTCCTGATTTTATAAGAAAAAGCTGCAATGAGGATGCGGGCCGCAGGAATCTGCACGGAATGTAATATCTGGATCATTCATAAATGATTGACGGATAAACAACGTCCATATAATATTAGTTAATAGATTTGCTGTATTAAATGGGAGATTCGTGTGAACTTTCGCTTTAATGCTTTTATCTTTAAAAGCGATAATGCTGAGTCGCTCACTTTGATGCACGCGCTGATACCGTAAATGAAAAGGGGTTATTTGATGAAGAAAAAGAATATTTGGGCAGGCTTAAGCCTGTGTTTGATGCTCGTAGCAGCAGGCTGCGGAAACAACAATGCAGCGAACACAGAAAATGCTGCTAACGCTGGGAATTCACCGGCAACAACTACCAATGCCCCTGCTAATGCCGGAGCTAACGACGCCAAATCCTATAAAATTGCAATCTCCCAATATGTTGAGCATCCTTCGCTGGATGCCACACGTGAAGGGTTCCTGGCCGCACTCAAGGACGCCGGAATCGTAGAAGGCGAGAACCTTAAGGTGGATCTTGAGAATGCTCAGGCCGATCAGGCTAACAACCTGTCCATCGCGCAGAAGATTGCCGGAGATAAGAATGATCTTGTCCTGGCGATTGCTACACCGTCAGCCCAATCAATTGTACAGAATGTGAAAGACACCCCAATTTTGTTTGCAGCTGTTACTGATCCGCTGGATGCCAAGATTGTTACTGACCTGGAGCATCCGGGCGGCAATGTATCCGGAGCATCTGATACGAATCCGGAAGCTATCACCCGGCTGATGAACTTCATAGCAACGCAGTTCCCTAACGTGAAGAAGCTGGGGCTAGTGATTAATGAAGGCGAGCCCAATGCAGTCGTCATGGCTGATATTGCCAAGAAAGAGCTGGACAAACACGGCATCGAGCTGGTGAAGGCGGCGATCACGAATACTTCCGAAGTGAAGCAGGCTGCAGAGTCCCTCGTCGGCCGTGTGGATGCCTTCTATATCACCCTTGATAACTCCGTCGTGAGCGGTGTGGATGCAATCATCCAGACGGCAAATGACAACAAGATTCCTTTCTTCTCGGCTGACCGCGACACCGTAGAGAAAGGCGCTTTTGCTACAGTCGGCTTTAAGTATTATGATCATGGCTACCAGGTTGGTGAAATGGCTGTTGAAGTGCTTAAGAACGGTACCAGCCCTGGAGATATGAAAGTGACGATGCAAGAGAAGCTGGACCTGATTCTTAACCTGAAGGCAGCAGCTGCCCAGGGTATAGAAGTCACAGATGCCATGAAAGCTGAAGTCGCCGATCAGGCAAGCAATATCATTCAATAATTGTCAGACATCATTATGGGGCGATTCCCGGCGGGACGCCCCTTGCCGCTTGAGGGAGGAAGTCACCTATGTATAATTCAATGCTTGGAGCCGTGGAAATGGGCCTCTTGTATGCTTTTATGGCTTTAGGGGTTTATATTACGTTCCGGATTCTCGATTTCCCGGATTTAACCGTGGATGGAAGCTTTACAACCGGCGGTGCAATTGCCGCTGTGATGATTACAAACGGTTATTCACCATGGCTGGCTACTCTTTGTGCGCTGGCAGGAGGTATGCTGGCCGGCATGTGTACAGGCCTGCTGCATACCAAAGGTAAGATTAACGGACTGCTGTCAGGGATACTGATGATGATTGCGCTTTATTCGATCAACCTGCGGATATTAGGCAAACCGAATGTTTCGCTGATGGGGGAAACAACATTATTCAGCTCGATTAACCCGCTGCTTGTAATGCCGTTTGTTGTGATCCTGGTTAAGGTTCTAATGGATCTGTTTCTGCGGACTGACCTGGGACTCGCTCTGCGGGCAACAGGAGACAATGCGCGGATGATCCGCAGCTTTGGCGTGAACACCGATACTACGACTATTCTCGGCATCAGCCTGTCGAACGGGATGGTGGCGCTCTCGGGCGCACTAATCGCCCAGTATTCCACTTTTGCCGATTCATCTATGGGTATAGGAATGATTGTTATCGGTCTGGCCTCGGTAATTATCGGGGAAGCTATCTTTGGAGCACGTAGCGTATTCCGGGCCACATTGGCTGCAGTTCTCGGCTCTATCGTGTACCGGATTGTTGTCGCACTGGCTCTGAGAGTTCCTTGGCTAGAGGCCTCCGATCTGAAACTGATTACAGCCATTATTGTCATTATTGCACTGCTGTTCCCTTCCCTTCAGCGTTATCTGAAAACGAAGAATACAGCACGCAGGCGTACGGCCGAGCTTGAAGATCTGGCGTTGCGCAACAAGAAAGGGGGAGCAGCTGATGCTAAAGCTTGATAATGTCTCCAAGCTGTTCAATCCCGGCACACCCGATGAGAAAATCGCGCTGTTCGGCATTGATCTGGAGCTTCGTGCCGGAGATTTCGTGACGATTATCGGAAGCAACGGAGCAGGCAAGTCTACGCTGATGAATGTGATTTCCGGCGTGATGCGGCCGGATCTGGGCGAAGCCCGGATCGATGGAAGCTCTATCAGCCACTTGCCGGAGTTCCAGCGGGCCCGCTGGATCGGGCGGGTCTTTCAGGACCCGATGGCCGGAACAGCGCCGCATATGACCATTGAAGAGAACTTGGCGATGGCTTACAAGAGAGGCCAGAAGCGCGGGCTATCCTTTGGCGTTAATGCCGCCAGACGATCTATGTTCCGCGAACAGCTGAGCCGCCTGGGTATCGGGCTGGAGAACCGGCTGCGCGCCAAAGTGGGACTTCTGTCCGGCGGGGAGCGGCAGGCGCTCAGCCTGCTGATGGCGACCTTTACCCAGCCGCAAATTTTGCTGCTGGATGAGCATACGGCAGCACTCGATCCTGCCCGGGCGGAACTGATTACCAAGCTGACCGAATCCATCGTCCGCGAGATGAAGCTCACGACGCTGATGGTTACCCATAACATGGAACAAGCAATCCGCCTGGGTAACCGTCTGATCATGATGGATAAAGGATCGGTTATTCTGGATATTGATGAAGAGCGAAAGAAGGATCTGACTGTAGAACGTCTGCTTGGCGAGTTTGAAGCGATCAGCGGACACAAGCTGGCGGATGACCGGATGATGCTCGGCTAATCATAACTGTAACGGCAGGACTTAACACTGGATAGAGATGTAAAGACTTGAACACAGTTAAGCAACATACTGTGATTCAAGTCTTTTTGGTTTATAACAGAGGCTGTATTCCGAATAAATAGCTGTTAGAATAGGATAATTACAGTATCAAGGAGGCGGTTCCATTGGCAACTCTAATAATGCGGACAGATATAAGAAGGATAGCGCCTGATCGTCCATAAACTGCGTATTTCCTTCCTGATGAGGGTCGTATATGCAAAATTATCAAATTACAAAAATGAAGGACTTTTCCAAAGCTCAAATTGATCCAATCCACAGACTGGAACAATTATGCAAGACATTTGATTGTTCAAGTTTAAGAGTGGGCTTAGAAAGTCTTAAAGAAATTGACGGTGATGAAGCCTTTCTGTGCCATACCGGTAACCAGATCATCGGATTCCTCAGCTGGTATACCTCGGATGGGAAGGAAGCGAATATTAATGGTATGGTCCACCCGGACTACCGCCGCCAGGGTATATTTCGCGGATTACTGGAACATGCCGCATCAGACATGCAGACACAGGGCATCGAAACTTACCGTTTCAGGATTCCGGCCAATTCTGAGCCAGGTATGGAGTGTATTCGGTATCTAGGCGCTGATTTTGCAACATCTGAATTTACCATGATGCTAAATCGCGGACAAGTGGAAGACTCTTTGCTGCCCAGTCACTCCATAGATCTGCGGCTTGAGCAGGCTTCCGATTTTGAGTTCATGGTTAGCTGCTCCTCCCTGGCGTTTGGCGATTCAGAATCATGGACCAGAAGTTATTTAACACGTACCAAAGGACCGGAACGGATCACTTACATTGCAACGGAGAGCATGATTCCGGTCGGGATGATCAGAATCAATTACCTGGCAGCAGGTCTTGCTGTCATTCATGATTTTTGTGTGCTTCCTGCATACCAGGGCAAAGGGCTGGGTGGTGAAATCCTTGGTGCGGCAGTTAAACTCTTGCTGGATCAGAAGGATGTTCGGGTGCGTCTTGGAGTCATCACTCACAATAGGCGGGCATTGAATCTGTATCAGAGAGCAGGATTTGAGATCTCTGCGGAGTCTCATTATTATGTGATCGCGGCGGACAAATTCTAATATGTATTAAAAGTTTTCCTAAATGATAATCGCCCTGCATCCGGTCTGTTTGACCGGGTGCAGGGCGATCTTCTTATATTCTGGCCGAGGTGTGTGCCTGTGCAGCTTATCTTTTCCTTACCGTCTCGCCTTCAACCAGCACAGGCTGATAGTAGGTTTGATCGCGCAGATCCTTTTTTCCCTGCAGCTTCTTTATAACCCAGTCGGCGGCATCCCGCCCCATTTGTTCCTGAGGGTGGGTCAAGGTCGTCAGTGTGATGTTCGCATTTTTGGCAATATAAGAATTATCCTGGCCAATAATGGACAACTCTCCGGGAACCGAAATATCAAGTTGTCTGCACACCTGTACGACCTCCAGGCCAACCTCATCGTTATAACAGACAATTGCAGTTAATGCGCCTCTATTTTCGGTCAGGAAGTTCTTTAAGTTGGCGGACAGCTCCTGCTTCGTCTCTGTATAGAAGGAAAGGACCTGTTCCGGGTGAAACCGTAGCTTGGCTTCTCCGAGTGCTTTGATATAGCCTTTCATCCGGTACTTTCCCTGCAAATCGTCCATTTTGGCGATGATCCCAATCTGTGTGTGTCCGTTAGAGATCAATTCCTTAGTAGCCAGGTAGCTGGATTGAACGTCATCGAGGCAAAAGAAAGGAACCTCCAATTCCTCATAATAGGCATTAATCATGATGAACGGGACATCCTGTTCTTTGAACGTCAGGTAGTAGGCGATATTGGGATTGTACAGGTTACTTTTCGTAGGCTCAATGATCAGACCGTCCACCCCAAAGGACAGCATCATCTCTAGTGCTTTCTTTTCCTGGGCGACATCGTTATTTGTACTGGCCAGCAGCAAGGAATAATCATCTTCGTTCAATCTGGACTCAATCCCGCGGATAATGGAAGGGAAGATGTAATCAGAGATGTAAGTCGTAATGACGCCGATTGTTTTATTATTGGAATTCCCGCCGGTTTTGGAGCGGAACTGATTGCTGACATAAGTGCCCGAGCCTTTCTCACTTCGCAGGAAACCTTCGTTTGCAAGCTCCAAAATCGCCTTTCGTACCGTCTGCCGGCTGACTTGATACATCTCCTGCAGAGCGGATTCCGTGGGGATCTGGTTCCCTACGCTGTATGTTCCTGATAGAATATTGCTTTTTATATCTTCAAGGATGACCTGATACTTTGGTTTCACACGATTCCTTCTTTCCTGGTTGTTCTAATACTACTTTGTCGTTCCGTAATAGTTGTATGTACATATTCTAGCACAGTTACGAACAAATTATAATCCATCGTCTTACCATGAACATAAATTTGAGGTGGATATTAGAAAAATGTCGCTTAATCAGGATATTTGTATGTATAACTATTAAAGTGTGTTGACAAATGTACGAACAAAAAATATACTTGAGCAGTAAATAAGGGAAAGCGCCTTCTTTCAATATTATAGCGAATAAAACAGTTGTTCAGAGAGGAGTAACGTGTGCATGGATCAAGACATTAAACAAGCGATACTCAAGGGAGAAACCTCACTGGGTATCGAATTTGGATCCACACGTATCAAGGCAGTGCTGATTGATCAACGTTTTGAGACAATCGCATCTGGTAGTTATGAGTGGGAGAACCTCCTGGCAGACGGATATTGGACGTACAACTTAGAGAGTATTATCTCTGGTCTGCAAGAGGCTTACAGTGGAATGAAACAAGAGGTTGAACGGAAATATGGAATCACGATCCGCACAGTGGGGTCGATTGGATTCTCTGCAATGATGCACGGCTATATGGCTTTTGACAGCGAGGGTGAGCTGCTTGTTCCGTTCCGGACCTGGCGTAATGCGACAACGGGTGCTGCAGCAAAAGAGTTAACTGAACTATTTAAATTTAACATTCCTGAGCGGTGGAGTATTGCCCACCTGTATCAAGCGATATTGAACGAAGAAGACCATGTATCACGTATTGACTTCGTTACAACGCTGGCCGGCTATATTCACTGGCTGCTGACCGGCAATAAGGCCATTGGTATCGGTGATGCTTCCGGTATGTTGCCGATTGATGAAGCTACTCATGATTTCAATGAAACGATGGTTAAGCAATTTGATGAACTCGTTGCAGCCAAAGGCTACTCCTGGAAGCTGAAGGATATTCTTCCTGAGGTCAATATTTCAGGTCAGCAGGCTGGTGTGCTCTCCGCAGCAGGTGCCAAAATCTTAGATAAATCCGAAAACCTGCAGCCGGGTATTCCGCTTTGTCCTCCAGAAGGTGATGCGGGAACAGGGATGGTTGCCACGAACAGTGTAAGAAAGCGGACGGGTAATGTCTCGGTGGGAACTTCGGTTTTTGCTATGCTTGTATTGGAACAGGAGCTTTCCGCGGTATATCCGGAGATTGATATGGTAACTACGCCGAATGGTAATCCGGTCGGAATGGTTCATGCCAACAACTGCTCTAGTGATATCAACGCCTGGCTGGGCTTGTTCCGTGAATTCTATGAAGCCATGGGACTTAAGGCGGATGTCAATCATTTATACGGTGTGATGTTCAATAAGGCTTTGGAGGCAGATCCGGACGGCGGCGGCTTGCTCAGCTATGGTTATTTCTCGGGAGAGAATATTACTGGTATCGAAAAGGGCCGGCCGCTGTTTGTCCGTTCCCCGGAGAGCCGTTTCAATCTGGCTAACTTCATGCGTACTCATCTGTTTACGGCTTTTGGTGCTTTGAAAATCGGAATGGACATTCTGACCAAACGCGAAAATGTCGCCATTGACAGCATTCTGGCACACGGCGGTTTATTTAAAACTCCGATTGTCGGGCAAAAAATTGTTGCGGCTGCGCTGAATGTTCCTGTATCCGTAATGTCGACAGCCGGAGAAGGCGGAGCATGGGGGATGGCCATTCTGGCTTCTTACATGAGTAACAAGGAACAGCAGGAAACCTTGGAAGACTTCCTCGACCAAAAAGTATTTAAAGATGCTGAGGGCCAGGAAATTTACCCTGACGGCTCCGATGTTAAGGGCTTTGAGACATTTATGGAACGCTACACTCAGGGTCTGGCCATTGAGCAGGCTGCTGTAGATAATCTAGTGGAGAACCGGAGGGGTTAGTGTGTTAGAGCAACTGAAGGAAGAAGTATTTCAGGCGAATCTGGATTTGCCTAAACATGGACTCGTGAAATACACCTGGGGAAATGTAAGCGCCGTTGACCGTGAGAGCCGCTTATTTGTTATCAAACCCAGCGGCGTAAATTACGACAAAATGAAGCCTAGTGACATGGTAGTTGTTGATTTTGACGGCAAAGTAGTTGAAGGGGAGATGAGACCTTCTTCAGATACACCAACCCATGCGGTACTGTATAAGCACTACGAGGAGATCGGCGGTATCGTGCATACACATTCGACCTGGGCGACCATTTGGGCTCAAGCCGGCCTGGATGTACCTGTTATGGGAACTACTCATGCAGACACGTTCTATGGTTCTGTTCCTTGTGCCCGGTTCTTAACCCAAGAGGAGATTGACCGTGGTTATGAAGCGGAAACCGGCCGTGTCATCATCGAGACGTTTGAGCAGCGCGGGCTGGATATTTTAGCAGTACCCGGTGTTCTGCTTAAAGGCCATGCTCCCTTCACCTGGGGCAAAGATGCGAAATCGGCAGTCATGAACAGCGTCGTGCTTGAAGAGGTTTCGAAAATGAATCTGTTCGCAAGACAATTGAACAGCTTCGCTGAAGAATTGCCGCAGCGTATTCTGGATAAGCATTATTTGCGCAAACACGGGAAAGACGCCTACTACGGGCAGAAGTAAACCAAACCAACAACTCATGAAAAGAGGATGAATAATGTCAACAGCAGGAACAAAAGTATTCTGGTTTGTCGTAGGTTCACAACATCTGTACGGGGAAGAAGCACTCGCGGAAGTTAAAGCTAATGCACAAGTAATGACCGATGCCCTGAATGAAAGCGGCGTTCTGCCATACCCGCTGGTATTGCAGGATCTGGCAGTTAGTGCAGACAAAATTACTACCCTCATGAAGGAAGTTAACTATCGTGACGAGGTTGCCGGGGTTATTACCTGGATGCATACTTTCTCCCCTGCAAAAATGTGGATCCGCGGGACTAAATTACTGCAGAAGCCGCTGCTTCATCTGGCTACGCAATACAATGAAAGTATTCCTTGGGCTACCATCGACATGGACTTCATGAACCTCAATCAGGCTGCTCATGGTGACCGTGAATATGGATTTATCAATGCCCGTCTGAAGAAACAGAATAAAGTGGTAGTAGGGTACTGGGGACGTGCAGAAGTTCAGAAGCAAATCGCAGAGTGGATGGATGTAGCGGTTGCTTACAATGAAAGCTTCACGATCAAGGTTGCACGCTTTGGCGATAACATGCGCAACGTTGGCGTAACGGAAGGCGATAAGGTAGAAGCGCAGATTCAATTTGGCTGGACCGTTGACTACTTCGGCATCGGCGATCTTGTTCAGTACGTAAATGCTGTAAAGGAAGAAGAAATTGATGCTCTGTTTGCTGAGTATGCTGAACTTTATGATTTCGAATATGGATCATACAGCAAGGAAGCCTGGGAAGCCAGCGTAAAAGTTCAGGCGAGTTATGAAATTGCCCTCAAACGCTTCCTGGATAACGGCGGCTATACAGCCTTCACAACGAACTTTGAAGATCTCTACGGAATGAAACAGCTTCCAGGTCTGGCCGTTCAGCGTCTGATGGCACAAGGATACGGTTTCGCCGGAGAAGGAGATTGGAAGACTGCAGCACTCGATCGTCTGTTGAAAGTAATGAGCCATAACCAGAACACCGGTTTCATGGAAGATTATACTTATGAATTGACCGCAGGCCAAGAATCGATTCTGCAATCCCACATGCTTGAGGTTGACCCGACACTGGCCAGCAATAAACCTAAGGTTCTCGTATCCCCGCTCGGCATCGGCGACCGTGAAGATCCGGCCCGTCTGGTGTTTGACGGTAAGGCAGGAGATGGCGTGGTTGTTTCCATGGCTGACTTCGGCACGCATTACAAACTGCTGATCAATGAGGTTACTGCCTTTGAACCGACAGTTCCTGCTCCAAATCTTCCTGTAGCCCGTGTACTGTGGAACGTAAAGCCAAACTTCCAGGACGGGGTTAAAGCATGGATTGAAAACGGCGGCGGTCACCACACTGTGGTTTCCTTGAATCTGACGACAGATCAAATCGTTACTTATGCTAAGCTGGTTAACCTGGAATACGTAGTTATTAAATAATTCAGAAGATTATCCGCTTCCAAAAAGCATTGGGTTCCTTCACAGGACTCAATGCTTTTTTGTGATGATATGGATGAAGATACACAAATCCGGTTTGTCAAAAGACTGACCATCCGGTTCACTTTCGTGTATGTGAGGTAAAGGTTAAGGAAAGAACTTCATAGGTCAGCAAAATTTTGCTGGTTCTACTACTGTGAGGAGGAAGCAGAGATATGACAGTTCAAAAGCTTGCAGGCAAGGTAGCGATTGTAACAGGCGGGGGTTCGGGTATCGGACGGGCATCGGTGCTGGAATTCGCAAGAAACGGTGCTAAGGTCGTAATGCTAGACCGTACTCCGGAACATGCCGAAAAAGTAAAACGGCAGATCGAACAGGAAGGCGGGGAAGCCGTTGTGATTGCCTGTGATATCGAGCACCCGCAGCAGGTGGAAGAAGCGGTGAAACAGGCTGCCGAGAAGTGGGGGCGGCTGGATATCGTCTTTGCCAATGCCGGCATTAACGGGGCGATGACACCGATTGAGACGATGGATATCGAAGCCTGGGACCAGACGATTCATATTAATCTCCGTGGAACGTTTGCGACAGTCAAATATGCGATCCCATATATGAAGGAGAAAGGCGGCAGCATTCTGATCAACAGCTCGATCAACGGCAACCGCGTATTCTCAAATATCGGATTTTCGGCATACAGCACGACTAAGGCAGGCCAGGTTGCTTTTATGAAAATGGCGGCACTGGAGCTGGCTCAATACAAAATCAGGGTCAATGCCATCTGCCCGGGTGCGATCACTACCAATATTGATGACAACACCTATCCATCCGACGATCTGAAAGAAGTGCAGATTGAAGTGAACTTTCCGGATGGCGGACAGCCGCTGGAGGATGGACCCGGACGGCCTGATCAGGTGGCCAGACTGGCACTGTTCCTGGCTTCAGAAGATTCAGATCACATTACGGGTACGGAAATCTATTGCGACGGCGCAGAATCGCTCCTGCATGGCTAGGTCATTCTAATTCTGTTCAGCCGGGCATAAAATAAACAGAATAGTTCCTTATCTGAAGAAACGGATTCCGTCCTCAGCAGTCCTGCATAGCCCTCAGCGGCAGATATGAGATGCAGTTTGCGGCAGGCCGGCAATGCGTTTCTTCTTGCTATAAATAAACTAAAGCTTTTGCACTGTTTTCAGGTATACTGATCCTATCTGTTTTTTTTTATATGGCTGATGCTTCCGGAGCGAGTTTTGTACGGAGTCAACCAGAGATGATTATGCTAACAAAACTTTTAGGAGGAATTATGAGTATTGATCTGCACACGGAATCCATTGTAAAACTGCTTGTGGCCATGCTGTTCGGGCTGTTCATCGGTATTGACCGGCAATTGAAGCAGAAACCGCTGGGGATTCGGACCAGTATGGTCATTAGTATTGCAAGCTGTCTGGTTACACTTGTCTCCATTCATGCTTACGACAAATTCGGGGGGAACGAGCATCCCAATATGGACCCGATGCGTCTGGCGGCGCAGATCGTCAGCGGGATCGGTTTCCTGGGGGCAGGCGTTATCCTGCGCAGAGGCGGGGATGCCATATCGGGTCTGACTTCTGCAGCACTGATCTGGACGGCTTCCGGGATTGGAATCGCGGTCGGCGCCGGTTTTTATGTAGAAGCGGGTTATGCAGTTGTGCTCCTGATGTTCGCGGTCAATGCTGTCCCACTGTTAATCAAAGCGGTTGGCCCGGAAGTGCTGAACAAACATGAAATTTCAGTGAAAATCATTATGGAGCCGAACTATGTACTGACCGAGGTGATTCAGAAGATTGAAGGGCGGCAGATGACCGATAAGCGAAAAACGCGGAGTCCCGGCCGGACCATCCGGCGGATGAAAATTAAAGATCTGGATGACGGCAGACAGCTGATCGATATGGTGCTGTCAGCACCGGACCGGGATTATGCTACGGAAATTTATTATGATGTGAAGAAAATCGAACATGTGATGAGCGTAGAAGTCGAACAGTTATAAAAATGCCATGTTTCCGCTTACTCAAATGTGTTAATCTATTTAAGAGAGTCATTTTGAGATTATGGAAGGGAGAAGGAAATTACGATGTCAATTACTGCATATGAAGGACATTATGAGGGAGAAGCTGCAGTCTGGCTGAAGGCCGGACGTTATGAGGCGGCAATCCTGCCGGGGATCGGGGGGAACCTGATCTGTTTCCGCGATACCGAAAACGGTTACCGTTTCCTGCATGAGCCAGGAGCGGAAGAGATGGAAGGGTTCAAGGCTAATCCGGGAATTCACGGGATACCAGTACTGTTTCCTCCAAACCGCTATGAAGACGGCGAGTTCCCCTGGAATGGACAAACCTACCGGTTCCCGGTGAATGAGACAGCAACAGGCAACCATCTGCATGGCTTTTTACATACAGCTGCGTGGGAAGTTGAGGAATTCGGCAGCGGTAGAAGTGAAAGCTTCGTCACTGTAGCGATCAAAGTGGATGAGAATCACCCGTCCTATCAATACCTGCCGTTTAAATATACCATCAAGCTGCGCTATACACTTGGTGAAGGCGGCTTGTCCCAACAGCTGCTGGTGCATAATGACGGTGAAGAACTGATGCCTTGCCTGCTGGCGTTCCATACGGCAATCAATGCACCGTTCGCGCCGGGAAGCACCGCTCAGGATTACCTTGTGAAGCTGACCATCGGCGAACGCTGGAACCTCAACAATCGCATGCTGCCAACGGGTACCTTCCAGGAGCTGACCGCTGAAGAGATCGCTTTGCGTAATCAAGGCGTGAATCCGTTCTATGCGGCAATGGACAACCATTATACTGCAGTAGCGCAGAATGGCCGTAACCGTATGGAGCTTACCGACAGCAAGGCCGGTGTAACTCTGGTCTATGATGTCGGAACTTCGTACAAGCAGTGGATGATCTGGAACAATGGGGCGACCGAAGGCTTCTTCTGCCCTGAGCCGCAGATTAACCTGGTCAATGCACCGAAGGTGGACCTTCCAGCTGATGAAATCGGTTTGTTCGGCCTTGAGCCAGGTGAATACTGGGAAGAAACCAGCCGTCTGTATGTAAAATAGCAGGGCTTCTCTGGGACAGCATACTGTGCAGGGATCTAAAGTAAGGCGGAATGCAGTGAAGTTTGCTGCGTTCCGCCTTTTTTGCTGTTTAGGAGGATTAGATAGGTATACGCTGAGCGGAACCTTGCGCAGAATAGTGGCAGTGCATGGAGATTTTCCAGCGGGTTTTTAATGCTGTTTTAAGCAAAGTGGCGTATACTACACGTTTAGTATAGATTGGAGTGATTGTACTTGCGTCATATGCTGCGTTCATGGCGGCTTGGCATCCTGCTGCTGAGCTTGCTCCTTACGGGGCTTTTGCTGAATTTGTTTATGCAGGTAGCCACATTGGAGCTGAATCTGTTAAAAGTCTTCCTATGGATCGGGGAATATCCACTGCTTTATGCTGCCGGCAGTCTGTTTTTCTTCTTTCTTCTGCTGGCCTGTTCAGCACTCTTACCTAATCTTTATTTAGGCCCGGTGCTTATCTCCCTGGTATGTGCTGTTCTGGGGATCGCAGACTATAAAAAGCTGACAACCACCGGAGAGCCGCTGTTCCCCTGGGATTTACTGCTGCTCAAAAATGCCGGGGAAATGAGCAAAATTACCAAGGGAATGGTGTCGCCGCTGGCGCTTGCCGCTGCAGTTCTGCTCGTCGCCGCACTTCTCTGGGTATTGATGAAGCTGCCGAAGACGAAGCTCCGCTTGCCGCTGCGGGTGCTTTTTGCCGGGATTTCCGCTGTGCTGCTTGCCGGATTTATAATCATGGTCGGCGGGCAGACCACGCTTGCTTCCTCACTGAAGTACCAGAATATATTCTGGAACCAGAAGGTGAACTACACGCAGAACGGGTTTCTCTTTGCCTTTGCCGGAAATCTGCGGCAGAATCTGCTGGAGCAGCCCGACGGTTACAGCCGTAAGGCCATTGAAGAGATCGCTGCCAAATACAGCGCATTACCGGATTCTGCTGCTGCGGCTACTGCTGTTGAGCAGCCCAATATCATCTTTATGATGGATGAAGCCTTTTTCGATCCGACCCGGCTGAGCGGGCTCACCTACAGTGAGGATCCGCTGAAGTTCATACATCAGGAAGAGTCTGCCACACCTTCGGGTTATCTGCTCTCCCCTGAATTCGGCGGTAATACGGCCAATGTCGAGTTTGAGGCTTTGACCGGAATGTCGATGTATTTCCTTAACGACGGATCGATTCCGTACCAGCAGCGGATTGTGAAAATGTCTACGCTCCCTTCCATAGTCAGCATTCTGAAAGACCGGGGCTACCGGGCACTGGCCCTGCATCCGTTTGATGAGACCTTCTATAACCGTAACCGCGTCTATCCGGTGCTGGGTTTCGACTCTTTTACCAGTGACAAGGATCTGGAGCAAGCGGCCCGGATGACCCCGGACGGTTATATTTCAGACAAGGCTGCTGTGCAGGAGGCTGTGCGCGAGCTTAAGACTTCAGCTTCCCCGGCGTTCCTGCACCTGGTAACAATGCAGAACCATTTTCCGTTCACCAAGGGACTCAATGGACCGAATACGATTGCTGTAAACGGCGTTCAGGCGGGTTATAAGGATGAGCTTGAAACCTACTTCCAGGACACCAAGCTGACAGACGAGGCGCTTGTCTTTCTGCAGCAGGAGCTGAAGACAATTGAGCGGCCGACGATTGCCGTATTCTGGGGGGATCACTTGCCGGCGTTGTCGGCAGGAATCTATGCGGATGCAGGCTGGGACAGTGAACCTCGGCTTAAGCATGAGACAAAGCTGATGATCCTGGCGAACTTTGACATCGGCAGTACAGCCCTCGGTACGATTAGCCCGGCTTATCTCGGACCGACGGTTTTCCGGCTGTCCGGGCAGGCAATGCCGGCTTACTATAAGCTGCTGGAGCAAGTGCAGGCGGAAATTCCCGGCCTTAGCAAAAGTGTGCTAATCGGCGCTTCGGGCCCACTCACCGGGTTGACAGAGAAGCAGCAGAAGCTGCTGGATGACTACCGGCTGGTGGAATACGACATGCTGGAGGGTGAAAACTACTCGGAAAGTCTGCTTTTCTGAAGTGCGGGTCCGCTGTCACCCCTAAATCATAGTTTGAAATTAATGGGCTCACCATACAGGTGGGCCTTATTGCTGCAGGCAAGTCAGTCGAACAAGTGGTTAATCATGACATGAATCCCACTTAAATTTCTATTTCCTTCCCCGGGTAAACAAGGTATTATGGCGATAGCTATTTATCTTAGTTGGTTTTGAAAGGGGTTACATTTGTGAAAAAGCTGTGGCTGGTCTATGTGCTGCTGATCGGGATTTTCCTCATTTATGTACTGAATTACAAGCTGCAGGCAAACAGCACAGATGCATGGGAAACCGCAGGATTGCGCGGCAATATTGAAGATAAATATGTGATGGTGACCTTCCAGATCGGAATCGACTACTGGAAAAGTGTTCTCAAGGGTTTTGAGGATGCCGCGGAAGAACTGAATGTATCAGTCGAATACCATGGCTCCACCCAGCATGATGCCAATGAGCAGATGACGGTGCTGGAGCAGATTATTGCCAAGAAGCCGGCCGGCATCGCCATATCGGCAGTCAATTCCAAGCTGTTGACGGAGACGATCAATAAGGCGGTAGACAGCGGAATACCGGTTGTCTTATTTGATTCCGGTGCGCCGGACAGCAAGGCCTATTCATTTCTCGGTACCGATAACTATAATGCAGGAGTAGAGGCCGCGCGAAAAATGGCCGAGCTAACCGGAGGCAAAGGTGAAGTGGCCATTATTACTACACCTGAACAGCATAATCACCAGGAGCGGACAGACGGGTTCAGTATGACCATCCGCAGCGAGTTTCCGGAGATGAAGGTGACTGCCATCAAGGACGGGCGCGGGGATCAGGTGGCCTCCAGGGAAGCCGCGGAGCAGCTGTTGACAGCGTATCCGCAGCTGGATGGGATTTTTGCCACGGAGTCTAATGGCGGGATCGGGGTGGCGGAAGCCGTAGAGAAAATGCAGGGCAGTCGCTCCTTGCTTAAGATTATAAGCTTTGATACGGATAAAGGTACGCTGGATCTGGTCAAAGAAGGCAAAATCGCCGCAACGATGGCCCAAGGCACCTGGAATATGGGTTACTGGTCGCTGACAGAGCTGTTCCGTTTACACCGGGATTTGCAGGAGGATTCCTCCGCTTATGACAATAATAAGCCGCTGCCGGTGCCGGACAAAGTAGATACCGGAATTGATGTGGTAACCCGGGCAAATGTGGACAATTATTATGCCAAGTAGGCTGGGCAGGGGGAGGAAGGCCACATGCAGAGGAGCAGCTTAACGATCGAAAAGCTGAAGTTGAACAACCTGCCGATCAGGTATAAGCTGATTATCCATTTTCTGCTGATCAGCATCCTGCCGTCCATTGGACTTGGACTATTAATCGGCTGGACGGTGGACCGCAGAGTTGAAGAACAGAGCAGTGAGAATACGATGCAGCTGATCGGCAAGGTGAATACCGCCCTGGAGAATGATGTTGAGAATCTTCAGAAGATCACTTACTTAATCTCGTTTGATCCGGGGGTTCAAGCCTTTTTGAAGGGGACGATGAAGGACAGGGCTGAGCCGGGCGGTACCGGTGTAAACGGGGAGTCGGCGGAATATAATATCCGCAAATTTTTGCAGGGCTTCACTACACTAAGCTCTGAAATCGCCGGAATAATGCTGGTGAATCAGGCAGGTGAGTTCATCAGCAATGAGATGTATACCCGGCCGGGAACCGAAGTGAAGAATGAAGCATGGTACAAAGCAGCGGCCGCCAATAAAGGAATCTTTAAAATGATCGGACATCCTTACGGCCGCGCAGTTATGTCTCATGCCGACTACAAGGAGAGCGAGGTCGTCTCAGCCGTCAGAGCAATTGTGGATCCTGATACCCAGGTGGTCCAGGGTGTTGTGCTGGTCGATCTGAAGCTGCGGGTTATTGCAGAGACAGCAAGGGATGTGACACTGGGCAAAACCGGATATTTAACCGTAGTCGATGACAATGGTGAGCTCGTCTATGCGCCGCAGCATCCCTTTATGCAGTCGATTCCGGCCGGGCTGTTCAGCGAGACGTCCGGGATCACTTCCGAAACGGTAAACGGCCGTGATATCCAGCTGATTTACCGTACCTCGTCCTTTACCGGCTGGACGACAGTTGGCGTCTTTCCTATGGATGAATCGGCGTATGGAGTCCGGGAGATTACCTTTAATGTGGTCACCTTCGTATTTGTGGTCTGCATGCTAGGGATGACAGCATCGTTCTATTTGGCTTATTCAATCTCCCGCCCTATCGGGCAGCTTGCTTCCTTTATGAGTAAGGCGCAGTCAGGAGACCTCACGATCCGCTATTGGGGCAAACGCTCGGACGAAATCGGGATGCTGGGCCGCAGCTTTAATACAATGCTGGCTCAGATCAGCCGGCTGCTCACCCTGACTGAACTTCAGGCGAGGCAGAAGCGGGAAGCGGAGCTGCGTAGTCTGCAGGCACATATCAAGCCGCATTTTCTCTACAATACACTGGATACCATTCACTGGATGGCCCGCAGCAGAGGCGCCGACGATATCGCGGAGGTTGTACAATCCTTATCCAAGCTGTTCCGTCTCGGCCTCAGCAAGGGCAGCGACATCATCCCGCTCTCCGATGAGCTGGAGCATATCGTCAGTTATCTGAAAATCCAGCATACCCGCTACAGCAGTAAGCTGTCCTACACTATTGATTCGGAGCCGCAGTTCGGGGAGCTGTATGTGCTGAAATTACTGCTCCAGCCGATTGTAGAGAATGCAATCTATCACGGAATTAAGGAGCGGCGCGGTCCCGGAAATATCAGGATCGCTGTGGCTGAGCACGGCGGTGACTTGGTTCTGACGGTAGCCGACGACGGCGCCGGCATTCCGGCGGAGCGGCTTGCACAGCTGAGGAAACGCCTGGATGACATAGGTGCGGGCAGCATCGAAGCGGAGCAGCCCATACCAGAAAGCGCCGGCACCGGCTACGGCATCCTGAACGTACAGGCGCGGATCAGACTGACTTACGGAGAGCCATATGGCCTAAGTATTGACAGTGAACCGGGCAGGGGTACCCTTGTGACTGTCCGTCATCCCGTAGTCCGCAGCAGCTATCCTGAAGATCATAAATAAGGGAGGAAGCCATAGAGCTATGGATAAGTGGAAGGTTCTAATCGCTGATGACGAAGATATTATCCGTGACGGGATCAGGCGTTGCGTAGACTGGGATGCGCTCGGGCTGCAGGTTGCAGCAGAGGCTGAGGATGGGGAAGAGGCGCTTGAACTTGCGCTGCACCACTCCGTGCATATCGCACTGGTGGATCTGAACATGCCGATCATGCATGGCATGGAGCTGATGAAGCAGCTTAGAGAGCGGCTGCCCTTATGCAGGATTATTGTAATCACCGGGCATGATGAGTTTACCTATGCCCAGGAGTCGATCCGCCTGCAGGTCAATGATTATATTCTCAAGCCTGCAGATCCGCAAGCCCTGATGCAGGTACTGCGCGGGGTGAGGGATGATCTGGAGGCGGAGCGCCGGCAAAGCGAGCATCTGCAGCAGGCCTCCAGGCAGATCCTGAAGAACTTTCCGCTGCTGCGCGAACGCTTCTGCCAGGAATGGCTGGACGGCAACCTCAGCCGGGAGGAAATCTGCGAGCAGCTGCAATTTCTAAAGCTGCCTCAGGCGCCTCCTCAGCTGATCTCTATTATCCGCTGGCGGGGGGAAGTCCGCCAGCCCGCGATGAAGGAGAACGAGCGGCAGCTGTTTCTGTTTGCCATCGAGAATATCAGTACCGAGCTGCTGGAGCCTTACCCGAAGGTAATCTTCCGCGATGCTGCCGGACTGATTGTAATCCTGCTCTGGGATGCCGGAGGCGAACCGGTCCTGGCCGGCATTGAAGCAGCGGTTCGCAGTCATCTCAAAATTGCGGTTGAGGTGGGCATACAGCAGGCAGACGCAGATATCACCGGCCTGCCCGCAGCCTACCGGAAATGCAGAGTGGCCCTGGCCAAGGAGCAGCCCTTATCACCGCTGGTCCGCCGGGCCAGGCAGTATGTGCAGGAGCATTACACGGAATATGGTCTGAGTCTGGAGTCGATGGCCGGTATCCTGCAGGCCTCGCCGGTGTACCTCAGCCGTCTTTTCAAGCAGGAGCTGGGCGAATCGTTCGGAACGTATCTGACCCAAATCCGGATCCGTAAGGCTGCGCAGCTGCTGCACTCCACAGATATGAGCATCAATGAAGTGGCAGAGCGGTCAGGCTATGAGACGCAGCACTATTTCAGTACAGCCTTTAAGAAACAAACCGGTGTCTCTCCCCTGCAATTCCGCAAAGGCGTGCTCCCGGAAGAAGGGGACAGCGGAGTGCCCGGGAACGGCTGAGCTCCGGCCCGATTCAGTGCAAAATTTCTGCAATCATACACTAAGCACATGCTGGCTATAAGCGGTATGTGCTTATTTTTCGTTTTATGAAAGCGTAAACAACAAAGGTTTGTTTTTTATAAAAACAGTAGCTTCAGTGTAAATACGCCGCCATACCCCGGTTGCTATACTCAACTTGTCGAACGGGTGGCACCCGCTTCGGACGAACAACAGACCAGTTCAGGGGGTATCAGGATGAAGAAGGTTTCATTAATGATGTTGACGCTTGCTCTAATGCTGATGATGTCCGCTTGCAGTAACGGGAACGGCTCAGGCAGCTCAGAAGGAAAGGAAGGCAAAGTGGGTATCGCGATGCCTACGAAATCCTCAGAGCGCTGGGTGAATGACGGCAACAACATGGTGAAGGAATTTGAAGCGCTGGGGTATGGGACAGACCTGCAATATGCGGAGGATGTCGTAGAGAATCAGGTGTCGCAGATTGAGAATATGATCACGAAAGGCGTAAAGGCGCTTGTCATTGCTTCAATCGATGGAGAGGCGCTGACTGATGTGCTGCAAAAAGCGCATGACGCAGGCGTGAAAGTCATTGCTTACGACCGGCTGATCAAAAAGAGTGAATACGTGGACTACTACGCTACCTTTGACAACTTCAAAGTCGGTGTGCTCCAAGGCTCTTACATTGAAGAAAAGCTGGGCTTGAAAGAAGGCAAAGGCCCCTTCAACATCGAGCTGTTCGGCGGCTCGCCGGATGATAACAATGCCTACTTCTTCTTCGATGGCGCAATGTCCATCCTGAAGCCTTATATCGATTCCGGCAAGCTGGTCGTCCGCAGCAAACAGACCACGATGGAGCAGGTAGCTACACTGCGCTGGGATGGAGCCACTGCCCAGTCGCGGATGGATAATCTGCTGAGTGCCAATTATGCCAGCGATAATCTCGACGCCGTGCTTTCCCCGTATGACGGCATCAGCATCGGCATTCTTTCTTCGCTGAAGGGCGTTGGTTACGGATCCGGGGACAAGAAGCTTCCGGTGGTAACCGGACAGGACGCCGAGCTGGCCTCTGTGAAATCGATCCTGGCCGGAGAACAGACACAGACGGTTTTTAAAGATACGCGTGAGCTGGCCAAAAAAGCGGTGCAAATGACCGAGAGCGTGCTTAAAGGCACGGAAGCAGAAGTCAATGACACAACCACCTATGATAATGGAGTCAAAATCGTCCCTTCCTACCTGCTGGAGCCTGTCTCTGTTGACGCAAGCAACGTGGATAAGGTGTTGGTGGAAGGCGGCTACTATACCAAAGACCAGCTGGGTCAATAACCGGTTGAATCATTATTAACGGCATGCAGCGGCAGCTCCCTCGGGAACTGCCGCCGGCATACCGCTGCACAGTACCAAGGAAAGCTGGGTGAGACTGATGAGTGAGTATATTTTGGAGATGAAGAGCATCACGAAGACTTTTCCAGGAGTCAAAGCACTCTCGAACGTGAACCTGCAGGTGAAGGCAGGCGAAATCCATGCACTCTGCGGGGAGAACGGGGCCGGAAAGTCTACGCTGATGAAGGTGCTTAGCGGAGTCTATCCGCACGGAACGTATGAAGGGGATATTCTGTTCGGCGGTGAGGTGTGCCAGTTCAAGGATATCAAAGACAGTGAAAGACTGGGGATTGTCATTATTCATCAGGAACTGGCGCTGATTCCGTATTTGTCGATTTCGGAAAATATCTTCCTCGGCAATGAGAGGGCGAATCGTGGAGTGATTAACTGGAGTGAGACAACGGTGAGGACGAAGGAGCTGCTGGAGACGGTCGGCCTTCAGGAATCGCCGCTTACCCGGGTATCCACAATTGGTGTGGGCAAGCAGCAGCTGGTGGAGATTGCCAAAGCACTCTCCAAGGAAGTGAAGCTGCTCATTCTCGACGAGCCTACAGCAGCGCTGAACGAGGATGACAGCGAAAATCTGCTGACGCTGATCCTTGAGCTGAAGAAGCGGGGGATCTCTTCGATTATCATTTCACACAAATTGAACGAAATCGAGAAGGTAGCGGATTCTGTAACGATTTTGCGGGATGGCCAGACCATCAAGACACTGGATATGAAGCTGGATGCGGTCACGGAGGATGTCATTATAAAAGGTATGGTCGGCCGGGATTTGACTAACCGCTATCCGGAGCGGACACCTGAACTCGGGGAGACCATCTTCGAAATCCGTAACTGGGAGGTGTATCACCCCACGCAGGCTGACCGCAAAATGCTCGATCAGATCAATCTGCATATCCGCCGCGGGGAAGTAGTCGGTATTGCCGGTCTGATGGGCGCAGGGCGGACAGAGCTGGCGATGAGCGTATTTGGCAAGTCCTACGGCAAGCGAATCAGCGGTCAGCTGTACATGCATGGCCGGGAGGTCCATTTAAATAACATCAACCAAGCCATTGAAGGCGGACTGGCCTATGTGACGGAGGACCGCAAACAATATGGGCTGATCCTCATCGACGATATTAAACGCAATATTTCACTCAGCAGCCTGAAGAAGCTGTCCCGCCGGGGCGTAATCAATGAGAACGAGGAAGTGCTGGTGGCTGAGGAATACCGCAGGAAATTGAACATTAAGACGCCTAGCATTTTGCAGAAAACAGTCAATCTAAGCGGCGGTAACCAGCAAAAAGTGGTTCTCAGCAAATGGATCTATGCCCAGCCGGATGTGCTCATACTGGATGAGCCGACAAGGGGGATTGATGTGGGTGCCAAATACGAAATTTATTCTATCATCAACGGGCTGGCAGCAGAAGGCAGAGGCGTGCTGGTCATCTCTTCCGAGCTCCCGGAGATCATCGGGATGTGCGACCGGATTTATACCATGTGCGAAGGACGGATTACAGGGGAAGTTGAACGGCAGGATGCCACGCAGGAGCTGCTGATGAAATTTATGACACGAAGCAGGGGGTAGCACCATATGGGAACAATCAGTGAAATTTTCAAAAAGAATATCCGCCAATACGGCATGATTATTGCCTTAATCTTTATTTCAGTCTTTTTTCAAATTCTGACGGATGGCATTCTGCTCAAGCCGCTTAACGTCACGAACCTTATTTTGCAAAACAGCTATATCCTGGTGCTTGCTATCGGCATGGTGCTGGTTATCATCACCGGACATATCGATCTTTCCGTAGGGTCCGTTGCCGCCTTCATCGGGGCACTGTCAGCGATTATGATGGTGGATATGCAGATGAATCCGGTGCTTGCCGTCATCCTCTCCCTGCTGATGGGGGCGCTTGTCGGTGCCTGGCAGGGATTCTGGGTCGCCTATATCAAAATTCCCGCATTTATCGTTACTCTGGCAGGAATGCTGCTGTTCCGCGGGTTAACGATGATTGTGCTGAACGGGCAGTCGATCGCCCCTTTTCCCAAAGCTTTTCAAAAAATCAGCTCCGGCTTCATCCCGGATTTCATCGGCGGAAGCTCGCTGAATGTGCTGACGCTGGTCGCAGGCATCATTCTTTCCGTCCTGATCGTCTATCAGGAATTCAGAACACGCAAAATCTCCGTGAAATACGGGTTTGAGCTTCCGCCGGTATGGATATCCATTACCAAAGCGGCCGCCTTGGTTGTCGTAATTAATCTGTTCACCTTCGTTCTCGCCCAATATAACGGGATTCCGAACATCCTCGTAATCCTGCTGGTGCTGATTGCGATTTACTCCTTTGTCATGAACAACATGACGATGGGCCGTCATATCTATGCACTGGGCGGGAACGAGAAGGCAGCCAGCCTCTCCGGTGTGAAGACCAAACGGGTGACCTTCTGGGTATTCGTTAATATGGGCGTTCTTGCCGCATTGTCCGGCCTGGTCTTTGCTGCACGCCTTAACTCCGCAACACCGAAAGCGGGTACGAACTTTGAGCTGGATGCCATTGCAGCCTGCTTCATCGGCGGAGCTTCCGCTTCAGGCGGAATCGGAACGGTGGTCGGGGCGATTATCGGAGGTCTGGTTATGGGCGTTATGAATAACGGTATGTCCCTGGTTGGCCTCGGTGTCGATTGGCAGCAGGGGATTAAAGGGCTGGTGCTGCTGCTCGCGGTGGGCTTCGATATTTACAACAAGTCTAAGACAGCTTAGACACGAAGTCTGATGATAATAGAAAAAATGGTGAGCCGTTTTCCCGATCTGCCGGGAAACCGGCTTTTGTTTTTGGATATCCGATGGAACAACTTGTGTTAATAGACGTATATCTTGTAGGATATGGATGCAGGCACAAATAATTGTCCATGCAATCATGTGAAGTCAGCTTTAACCTGATGAACTATACAGGAGGCCGGAGATGCAGATTATTGCGATGCTGACAATGCTGATTGACCATATCGGCTATATTTTTTTCCCGGGGGAGCTTGGCTGGAGATATATTGGAAGAATTGCTTTTCCGATTTACTGCTACGCGCTGGTGCAAGGGCATATACATACTAAATCGAGGCCCCGATATTTGCGGAGGCTGTTCCTGATTGCCTTAATTGCCCAGGTGCCGTATAATTTAGCGCTGGACCCCGGCGGCTGGAATGTTGTATTTACGCTGCTGCTCTCCGCGATCGTGCTGGTCATTCTGGATAAGCTGCCCTCGCTGTGGCTTGGCATTCCGGTTGTGCTGGCGGCAATTTTCCTGATGGATTATTTCCCGATTGATTACAATGCCTACGGGCTGGTTTTGGTGCTGATTTTCCGTTATGCACGTTCCTACTGGCTGATTGCGGGGCATTTTTTGCTGAATGGCTTCTATTTATTTTATAGCGGCTGGCTGGTCCAGTTGTTCAGCATTGTTCCTACAATATTCATCGCCTTAACGCCAGGGATATGGGGCTTTCTGGAGAAAAAAAGGCTGCCGCGCTGGATGTGGTGGTCCTTTTATCCGGCTCATCTGGCGGTGCTGGCAGCAGTGAAGATTCTGACTTCCAGAGAATGGGTAACTATTGAGTGGAGAAGTCTGCTCACTTTATAAATTTTTTACATATAGGCACTTGCAAATTCAAGTCCTTCCTCATTTGAGTTGATGGATAGATTTAACAAATATTCGTAAAAGGAGTCTTGCTATGAGGAAAATGAAAGCACGAACAAAGTGGCTGATGCCGGTTCTGGCACTGCTGCTGATTCTGGCAGGTTGCCAAAGCGTTGGCGGTCTGGATGTCAATAAGGCGCTGCTGGGGGGTCTGGATGTTAAGTCGTCGGAATCAAGTACAACCTTTGCATTAAATGTGGTTCCGGCAAGCGGAATAACCAGTGAAGATCAAGAAATCATCGATCTTATTAATTCTTTTTCAGTTAATATCGCGCATGTAAAGCTGCAGGATAACGGAAACGTTTCTGCTGCCGGAACGGTCGCGTATAAGCAATCCGCTGTGCCGTTTACCTTCTTTATGGATAAAGAAGCGGTTGTGTTCACCGCTGAAGGCGCGAAACAGCCGTTCTACTTCCCTCTGGAGAGCTATGAAGATTCCATGGGTATTGAAGGATTGGATCAGGCCAAAATCCAGGATATCTCCAAGCTTGTTACAGGGTTTGTTGTGAAGAATCTTCCAAACCCGGCCGCCATCAGTGCTTCTTCGGTAAGTGAAAACGTCTATGGCCAGCAGCTGAATCTGACTAAGCTACATACGGAAATCACAGGTGATGAGCTGCCTGCTTTAGTGAAAGGGTTCCTGAAATCAGTCTCCAAAGATACAGAAGGCTTTACTGCTCTGATCAGCGGCCTCTATGATTACCTGTATCCGATTCTGACCGCAGCTGATGTGGATTCAGAGCTGAATGATCTCGGATTTGGTGATATTCCGCTGGAAGACAAAGATGGTGTTGTAACTGTAGCCCATGATGCTGCCAAGCTGGCTGTGGATGCGCTGCTGCTTGTTTATGATAAACAGCTCGAAAGTCTGTATGAATCTACTCCTGAGCTGAAGACCATTCTGAGCAAAGATACGAAGCTGCAGGTGGATCTATTTGTGGACAGCGGGCTGCATATCCGTAAGCAGAATGTCGATCTAAAGGTTGCACTGCCAGCCAGCGAAGATCTGCCGATCCAGAGCCTTTCAATGAAGATGGAAAGTCAGACCTGGAATGTGAACGGACCGGTTACAGCTGATCCGATCCCTACCAAAGGTGCACTGGATTTGTCTTCAGCAAGTCTTACACCGGGTGAAACCCTTCGCAGCTTTGAAACAGGTTCTACCGTATACAACCTGCTTAAGGATGACTTAGGCATTACGGCGAGAACCTTAGTCATCGCTCCGGATGATGAGTATTATTATCCGATTGTTGAAGGAGGCACGACTTATGTTCCGCTGCGTTACGTGGCAGAAGACCTTGATGCAGCAGTGACATGGGATGGTGCAAACCGGGCGATTACAGTTACCGATGATGTATACGGCGATAAGCTGGTGTTCAAAATCGGTTCCGATCAGGCGCTCATTAAAGGCACTACTGTAAAGCTTCCACAGCCGGTATTCGTTGATGAATACGGCGATGCCTATGTGCCGCTCCGCATCCTTGCAGAGGCGCTGCATGCCAAGGTAGAGAAGGATGAGGAAGGTTATATATTCATTGACCGTCCGTAGGATAACTTATTATGTATAACACTAGAAGGCCGAAGCTCCTGAAATTCAGGGCTTTGGCCTTCTTTGTATCGACTGGGTTCTATGGAATATACCTCTGATGGAGTCTAGGCTCCTATTGTGTGGTTAGAATCATTTCGAGCGATACTTTACTCACTTCCTGCGGCTCCAGCATGCTGTCAATATATCCTGACATGAATCCTTCCTTCTGACTCTCCCATAACTTATAGCCGGGCATGGCTTTGATCTCTGCGGCAGCGCTGGCGGCTTGACCGGCAAAATATTTCACATTCAGCTTAGACATCATTTCAGCCATGGACTGTTTTTCCGATTCTGTGAAAGGACTATCCTGCAGATTATTTAATGCTTTGTTGTATGACCCCCCGGCAAAGCTCTGCTCAGCGTAAGCCTTAAAGTTTAACAGATTGGGGTCGGTGATCCCTTCCGCAGCAGCCCAGCCCTCAACATCAACAGATACGGTATTATAGCTGACTTTTCGGGAGAGCGGATCAAAGGTCATGGCACCATACTGATGCGGGTTGACAGCAAACGCACTTGTGGCAATATCATATACCGGCAGGGCATCGGAGTCAGCTGTACTCTCCTGACCCGTGGCCGGATCACGGCGGATATCCTGCATGTGGATATGACCGGATAACACGAGATTCAGGCCGTCCTTGCGCAGCATTTTCATTGTTTCCTGACTGTTATTCAGCTTAAAGCCGGAAATAGGCATGGAGGTGTGGCTGAGCAGGTTATGGTGCATTACTGTAATGATGGAGGCGTGCTGCTCAGCTGCCAGCTTCACACAGTCATCCATCCAGTCTAAAGTCTCCGGCAGAATCCGCCCGTCTGTCTGCGGAAATTCATATTTCTCATTATTCCGGTACTGACTGCTGTCGATCATGAGCAACCATAATCCGGGTGCAGCGCTGACAACATAACTCAGACTGTTCTGATCGCGCGATATCGCCTCATCATATCCATAATCAGCATATAACGCTGTAAAGTCCTCATCGGTAATGTGTCCGGTAACAATCTGCTGATCTCCCTTGAAGGATCTTGCCCAAGGATTGAACAGATCATGATTCCCGGGAATGACATAAACAGAGGTCCCCAGCTCCTCAATACGCTTCAGCTTGGCCGCAAGCTGCTTATGGCTGCTCGCTTCACCGTTGTTCGTCAGATCGCCGCTCAGGATCAGGAATTCCGGCTTCTGCTGCTGCACATCATACACTAGGGCTTCCATCAGCTCATCGCTGTAGGGTAGCATTTTACCATCCCCGCTGGATACATAGCTTTGAAAGGCGGCTCCGCCGTCCTGCAGTGCTTTATCAAGATAATGGGTGTCGGTAGCTACCCAGAAGGAAACAGGCTCTTTAGAGTCCTTAGGATTTGAGGGAGCAGCGGCAGTGGAAGCTTCAATGGAGACAGTTGACGATATTGTGTCCCGGCACCCTCCCAGAAGCGATGCGGAGATAATCAGTATAGATAAAGCGAAAAGCGGTGCTTTTTTTAGCGGAATAAGTGCTTTTTGCGGTAATAATTTCATGTTTTATGACCTTCCTTCAGCAAATTGGCTGAATTATTGTAGCTTATCTGTAGCTACATTGTATATCGGAAAATAGGAGGTGTTTCGAAAATAGTCTATGTGATTATAGAAAATAGTGGAAGGTGAATAAATCGCCGGATTACTGCGACAATAAGTGTGGGGACTCCGTGTGATTTTAGGAAAATGTTGTGAAATAGATGTTGTTTTATCGGAATAAAAGTGTTATGATATAAAAAAGTTAGTTACTAATATTAATGGAGGTAGTTATTTTATGTCTAAAACATTTCTGGAAGCTGTAGAAGCAAGACGTTCCGTATACGCCATCAGCAAAGAATCCCCGGTTTCCGATGCACAGATCAAGGATATTGTTGAAGCGGCGGTATTACATAGCCCAACTTCATTTAACTCCCAAAGCTCCAGAGCTGTAGTTCTTCTGGGCGAACAGCACGACAAGCTGTGGGATATTACAGCAGAAACGCTTCGTAAGATTGTACCTACTGAGCAATTCGAAGGTACAGCTCAAAAGTTGTCTTCGTTCAAAGCCGGCTACGGCTCAGTATTATTCTTCGAAGACCAGACAGTCGTGAAGAGTCTCCAAGAGAACTTTGCGCTGTATGCTGATAATTTCCCGATTTGGTCTAACCAATCCTCCGGTATTCTGCAGTTTGTTGTGTGGACGGCATTTGCTGAAGCGGGTCTGGGCGCTTCGCTCCAGCACTACAACCCGCTGATTGACGACGAAGTAAAAGCAACGTTCGGAATTCCGGCCGAGTGGAAGCTGATTGCCCAAATGCCATTCGGCAAGACGGTTACCCCTCCAGGGGAAAAAGAATTCCAGCCGATCGAAGAACGTGTAAAAGTGTTTAAATAAGCACATAACAGAAATGTTTAGAACCTCCTTGATCAGGCTAAGTATAACTATAACCTGATCAAGGAGGTTTTTGTTATGCCTTGGAACAAGGATGATTATCCGGACTCGCTGAAGAATTTCATGGCTCCCGTGCGCAACAAGGCGATTGAAATTGCCAATGCACTTTTGGAGGACGGCTATGACGAAGGGCGGGCGATCTCCATTGCTACGGCACAGGCCAAAGAATGGGGCGAGAATCACGATAAACAAATCCGCAAGAAAAACACATAATAGGACAATGATCTGATTGTAAGTCCAGCAGACAGCAATCAGGCCCGGCGGAATCCGCCGGGCCTGAATCATGTGCTTAATTATTTAGTAGCAGGAGCTTCAGTTGCTGCTGCTTCTGCGCTAGCCTCAGGAGAAGCAGATGCTTCCGCTTTATCCGTTAGCGTGTTAGTGATTTTAGCTTTGGCCGTCAGATCCTGGAGCCAAGTGGAAGACATTTCGGAAACCTTCTGCGAAATCAGTGTCTTTTTGATTTCGTCTTTCTTTTCTTCCAGCGTATATTCTTTTGCTTCTTTGCGGTCAGTCACTTTAATGACGTGGTAACCGTATTCGGTCTTCACAGCACCGCTGGTTTCTCCGACCTTAAGCTTAAAGGCGGCATCAGAGAACTCGGCAACCATGTCTGCCTTCTTGAAGAAGTCGAGATCCCCGCCTTTATCTTTCGAACCGGTATCCGAGGATTTCTCTTTAGCCAGAGTAGCGAAATCGGCACCGTCCTTAAGCTGTTGAACGATAGCATCGGCTTCCTCTTTTGTTGCAACAAGGATGTGGGAAGCGCGAACTTCTTCTTCCTGGTTAAAGGTAGCTTTATTTTCTGTATAGTAAGTTTTAATGTCTTCATCCGTCACCTTAACCTGCGGTTCAAGCAGCTTGCGGATCTCAACCTGCAGCGGCATTTGCTCCTTAAGATCGTCCAGTGTCATCGAGCTTTGTGCCAATGCGGAATTCAGTGCCTCCTCACCGCCGAACTGGGTCTTTAAATCTTCAATCTCAGTATTGATATCTTCATCGGTAACGGTGATGTTGGCTTTCTTGGCTTCCTGATCTACGAGTGTAGTGGTAATCAGGTTTTGCAGGGTGGATTCACCACCGGCTTCAACAAGTTTATCATACAGCTGTGCTTTGGTAATGTCCGTACCATTTACGGAAGCTACCGCCGTACTGCTGTCATCTTTTTGGAATGGCGGTTTAATTAGTACAATAATCAGTGCTGCAGCGAGTACGATGGAAGCGATCATCCATCCTTTGCCGCCTTTAGAAGAAGGGGAGGAAGGAGGAGTGCTGCCGCCTACTTTGCTCATTACAGGAACACTTTCAGTTACGCCGCCTTGTGCAGGGACATCAGCCGGAATGTGAGCGGCTTCTTCTGTAGCTGTAACTTCCTGTACAGGAGCAGGTGCTGCTTCTGCATCAAGTGAACCTTCATTGTTGTTTACGGAAGGGGTAACCTCTTCCTGTGTTCCGTTGTTGCTTTGTTGCTCATTGCCTTCAAATTCTTTTTTGTCCATTATAAGTAATGACTCCCTTCGATATAGGTGATGCCTGTCTTTCTACAACTTTACCAGAAATCATGATTCCAAACCTTAAGAAAGTATAAAAAAGCATAATTTCTTTTTAAGTTTCCATTAATATAAAGGAAAAAGCCGGAGCGGCATGGGATCCCCACGCACCTCCGGCTTATTTGTAGGAAGTCACAAGAATGCATAAGTGTAACAGATTACGCATTCTTGTATCCACTTCAGATGCTTAAGAAGTAAGCCCTTTCAGCAAATGGCGTATGCTTTCCTGTTTCCGTCTGGGTACACGGACATTTTTGGCGTAGAGGCCCTTTTCTCCGAAATAGATGCAGTCATCTTCAATTGCACTGATCTTATTCAGATTCACGTAGCAGCCTCCGTAGACATGATAATAACTGGGATTCGACAATAAGCGGTTCAGTTGCTCGGCAGTCATTCTCTTTTTAATGTTATAGTTTCTGCCGTGAAAAATGACCAAATCATGGTCTCCGACCTTAAAGAACAGAATGTCTGTTTCCACCTCGAAGTCCTCATATACGTTTCTGGCTTCCAGCAGGCTGCTCATTCGTGTTCCCCCTTTATACAAAATAAAAGACAGATGTTAGCGCTTTCATTATAGCATATTTCTTTTCTCTTGAGAAGTCTTATTTTTGAAATGTTTTTTGTCATTTTTTCCGTTGCATTTGTCATAGACGCTGAAAAATTGTAAATTATAAAGATGGCTGCTGAATTAATGACGGCTGGTAGGCATAAACACCGGATGGACTAATGGAGGAGGAATACCGAGATGAATGAGCATTCAAAGCTGTTATTGTTTACCGGCTCCTACGCGAGTGCGGCAGAAAATGGAGTGCAAGTGTATGAATTTAACGGGGAAGCCGGGGGCACGTTAGACCTGCTGGATAGTGTAGAAGGAATTATTAACCCTACCTTTGTTAACGTGGACGCTGCGAATCATCGTTTGTACGCAATTGGGGAGAAAGCAAATGGTGAAGGCGGCAAGGAAGGCGAGGTAGTCTCCTTCGCAATTGATCCGCAGACCGGCAAGCTGACCGAACTGAACCGGATTTCCACGATGCCAGCTCTTGGAGCAGGGCAAACCACAACTTGCCATATTAACAGGGATGCGGATAGTGAATATATGGTGGTCTGCAGTTATCACGGCGGCCTGGTAGGCTTAATCACAATGGATGAGAACGGCCAGCCCCTGCAGCTCATAGATACTGCTGTACATACCGGTAAAGGAACCGTACCCGGTCAGGAAAAGCCGCATCCGCATTCGGCTATCTTCAGTCCGGATGAACGATACCTGTTCGTTTCCGACCTTGGTCTCGATCTGATCCGTTCATACCGCATTAACCGGGATCAGAATACCCTTGAGGCTCATGGCGAAACTAAGGTACAGCCTGGCGCAGGCCCGCGGCATTTTGTCTTCCACCCGGACGGCAAATCAGCTTATGTAATTAATGAAATTGACTGCACTGTAACATCGTTCCTATATGACAGTGAGGCTGGAACGTTGCAGACTGCGGGTACCATTTCTACACTTCCTCAAGATTTCCCGGCGGAAAAGAACAGCTGCGCGGAGATCGCATTCTCGAAGGACGGACGTTTCTTATACGGCTCCAACCGTGGACATGACAGTATTGTAGTCTACGCTGTGAATCCGGACACTGCAGCACTGACGCTGGTGGAGCATGTGTCCACACGAGGCGGGCATCCGCGTCATTTCACTGTGACCCCGGACGGAGAATACTTAATCGCAGCCAACCGCGATGGAAATAACCTGGTGGTATTCTCACTCGATACAGTCAGCGGGCGGCTGAGCTTTACAGGCAATACTGCTGAGCTGTCCAAGCCTGTTTGTGTTAAACCGGCTGTATTCCCTCTCTAGTAGACTTATATCCATTATAGGGAGCGGCCAATTATTCCGGCGGAACACCGGCAAAAGGAACACCGGACGGGTTAGCTCCGGTGTTCCTTTTGAATTAAAACTGTTATGTTCGTTTGTCGGATTGAAGAAGCAGAATGATAAGGGAAGAGTAGCTTATTTAAGCGAGACGGGCTTTAACGGCACGATTGTCGAGACCGCCGATTTGAACAAAACGTTCTGTCTGCCATCACCCTGGCCCTGCAGGGTAATTGTATAAGCGTCATAAGAGGTAACGAGTCCCTGCATCTTGACCCCATTGGTTGTAAAAATCGTCACGGGCACCTTTGTTGAAATACACTGGTTCAACAAACGTTCCTGTAATTTTAGACTTTCCACTTGGCAGCACTCCATCTTTTATGAATTGACTTCCGGGTTCATTATAACACGGGAATACCTATCCCAGGAAATGACTTCATAGACTACAAAATAAACAAGGGGGCAGTTATGCTTTATTATCGGAACTGGTCTAGAGGGGGCCGCTTTTTCTTGTTGTTTCTGCTGGGCTTTGCTGTCATTGCCGTACTTGTAATGTTTGACCAGACCGCATCCTTTGATAACTTCATCATACGTCATGTACAGTCAGCAGAGTCGCCTCTACTTACTGTGATAGCCAAAAACCTGTCTCTGGTAGGTTCGACTTGGTTTGTTGTTGTCATATCACTGGTGACTATAACACTGCTGTTCTTAGTGCTAAAACACCGGATGGAACTGATCCTGTTTGTCTGGGTTGCACTAGGCTCGCAGCTGCTGAATACATTGTTCAAGCTGTGGTTCCGCCGCGAGCGGCCTACACTTCACCGCTTGATCGAACAGGAAGGCTTCAGCTTTCCCAGCGGACATTCTATGGCGGCTTTTTCCTTGTACGGGGCTATTGCCTATTTGCTCTGGCGTCATATGCGGCATAGAGCGCAGAGGATTCTGCTCATTCTGTTTACTGTCTTGATGACAGCTGGCATTGGCTGGAGCCGGGTTTATCTTGGTGTTCATTATCCCAGCGATGTTATCGGGGGATACGCTGCCAGCGGGGCATGGCTGATGTTGTCTATCGCAGGTTTCGAGGCATACCGGAGTAGAAAGCAGCGGAAATAAACTTGTCTGTACTAAAAAATACGGATACCAGCGGCTAGCTTTGCTAAGGTATCCGTATTATAATGCTTTATTTAGTCTTTAGCGGCTGCTCTGACGGTTTACCTTTATGGGCATTTGCGGCATTACTGATGCTAAGCTTCAGAAGCGCGGGAAGACCCGCCTTCAGCTTTTTGACTTCATCCTTCGTCAGCTGGCCGTCCTGAATGGTCTCATCCAGCTTTTGGCTTGCTGCGTCGCTCAGCTTCTGTATATATTGATCTTCGCTCCAGCCCTTTTTTTCCTTTGCCAGGCTGTAAAGGGTTTGTCCGCTCTTCAGGCTGTTCATCAGCTCAGCGCGGTCCATATCCAGCAGTTTGGCGGTTTCACTCAGGATAAAATGTCCTCCTGCCCTGAATCCCCGCGCGTGGTGCGGATGCGACGGCTGTTCTTGACCGGATCGGACACTGTCCGCTGATGGCGCGGGTGTGCTGCCGGCAGAATTCTCTGCAAATGCAGCGGCTGGTGTCAGGCATAGCATGACGGATGCCGCAAATGCAGTTATTCTTTTAATGCTGCTATTCATGGGGTCACCTCTCGGGTATGTGATGGTACTGCTGTAATCAGTATTCCCGGGAAGCTGAAAGAATGCTGAAAGCCAGCTTAAGACTTTCTAAAAATTCGTCTTCCTGCTTCATGGGTAATTACATTTGTACTCTAATAGAGATTGACCGAAGCTTCCGGGGATATACATAAAAGGTGCGAACAAAACTTAAAGCATATGCTTCCGAAGTGAGTTTGCGAAGCAATTTTAGTGGAGCTTATGCTATACAAAACTTTAGGCATATGCTTCCGAAGCGAGTTTTGCCGAAGTAATTTCAGTGGAGCTTATGCTAAACAAAACTTTAGGAGGGATGGATTTGGCTTTTGGCGCCCGCATACTAAAAACAGGAATGGCAGTTACCCTTGCCCTCTATTTATCCGCTCTGCTGAATTTCACTTCTCCTGTCGGTGCGGCGATTGCTGCTATTTTTGCCATGCAGCCGTCCATCTACCGTTCATGGCGTTATTTCCTGGACCAGATTCAGACGAGTACCATGGGCGCTGTGCTGGCGCTGCTTGGGGGTATGCTGCTGTCCAATGAACCGATTGCGGTCGGACTTGTATGTATCCTGGTGATTATGATCAGTATGAAGATGAACCGTGCTGATACCATTGGCCTGACTCTGGTTACGGTCATTTCCGTGATGGAGGCTTCCGGACAGTGGGAGTTTGCACTTACCCGGTTTTTGCTTACTCTGACGGGAATTGTCTCTGCATTCATCATCAATATCAGTGTATTTCCGCCGAAGCCGCGCAAGCAGTACATCCAGCAGATTGAGACCGTGTTTACCGGACTTTCGCTGCTGCTGCGGACTGCAGTGTCGCATGAGATGAAGGAGAGTGTATTTCGTGATGAGAAGAATGCGCTCGAGGGCTCGATAAAAGCGCTGGCAGACAAATATGCATTATTTGAAGAAGAGCAGAAGCAGCTGCGCCGGGCAAAATACAGCCAGACCAGACAGATGGTGGTGTATAAGAATCTGCTGCATTCTTTGCAAAAAGGGTTTGAAGTGCTGGAAGCGGTAGACCGGCATTATTTCCAGGCGGAGCGGACAGAACGGACGGATGAGCTGTTTGACCGGCATTTAGAGCAGCTGATCAAATACCATGAGTACATTCTGCTTAAGTTCGAAGATAAGCTGAAGCCGGGTGCTAATGACTCGGAGCCGCTCGGAGACGACAATGACAGTTTTCTGAATGCTGCGATTCAGGGTTACGATCCAGAGAAATCAGGACAATTACGCTTGTCAGTTGTGGCAGCGGCGATTTATGATTATGGATACCAGCTCGAACGTCTCGACAAACTGGCGGATCAGATCAACCGGCAGAACGGGGATGAAAAGGAATAACTGTACTTTTAAGCTGAACGCAAAAAATCCGGCCTCAGGGGCCGGATCATATACATAGAATAAAAAAACATCATAGAGCACGTTGCGAAACACAGTACGACTTGAAAAAGTGCAGCGAAGTTGTTAGAATATAAGGATATCGAAAGATAACAATATTTAGACATAGATAGTCAATTTAATTATAACATGTATGAATTGTAATGTCAACCTTCCAAAGGGGATGAAATGCATTGGAGAAACATGATAGCGAGTGGCAAGCGGAACAAGAGAGGGTAACGGGAATTACGAAGCTGCTTACTGCCCGTATCCGGCAATTATCGGAGGAGCTTGGCCTCCATCGTAGCGATGTGGTAGATATGCGTAAAGACTTTTGGGAAGAGGTTACCGTGAACTTCAGCAGCCCGGATGATCTGGGTGAAACTTCTACAAGCCTGCGGCAGCAGGCGCAAATTCTGAATGAACGTGAGCGCCATCACCTGCAGTCCAGCAAAGCGCTTAAGAAATATAAGAAGCTGGTAGTATCCCCGTATTTCGGACGGATTGATTTCTCTGATAGCGGAGATAGCGGAGCAGAGAAAATCTATCTCGGAATCGGATCTTTAATGGAGGATAACGGCACATTCCTGATTTATGACTGGCGGGCGCCGATTTCCAGCTTATATTACGACGGCGCCCCCGGTCCCGCAGCTTATGAGACACCGGGCGGCCTGGTGAACGGCACCATGGAGCTTAAGCGCCAGTTTGTAATCGACAACGGCATCATTGAGGTAATGTTCGATACCGGGATGACTATCGGTGATGAATTGCTCCAGCAGGTGCTCAGCCACAGTGCGGATGACCGGATGAAGAGTATTGTCGCAACGATTCAAAAAGAGCAAAATGCCGTAATCCGTAATGACCGGAGCCGGATGCTGGTGGTACAAGGGGCGGCCGGCAGTGGCAAAACATCAGCAGCACTGCAGCGAGTCGCCTATCTGCTCTACAAGTACCGTGAAGTGCTGCAGGCGGATCAAATGCTTCTATTCTCACCGAATCCGTTGTTTAACAGCTATGTATCCACGGTTCTGCCTGAGCTTGGCGAAGAAAACATGCAGCAGACTACATTCCAGATGTATCTCGAACACCGGCTGGGCCAGGAATTTCAGCTGGAGGATGTGTTCAGCCAGACGGAGAGCCTGCTCAACGCGCCGGATGGTCCGGCTGCGGCTGTGCGCCGTGAAGGGATTGGCTATAAATCCTCTGTTGCATTTCTGGATGCCATCCGGCGTTATGTGAATCTGCTGGAACATGAGGGTATGAAGTTTAAACCGCTGATGTTCCAGGGACGGGCAGTTGTCAGCAAAGAAGAGATGGAACGGCAGTTTTATGCCTATGACTCTAATATTAAGCTGGCGAACCGGATCGACCTGATGACAGGCTGGCTGCTCAAAAAAATAGCCGCCTTCAGTGTGGAAGAGCGCAGTGCCTCCTGGGTAGAAGATCAGATTGAAGTGCTTGATTCCAGCGATTATCAGCGTGCTTACCAGATGACACGGCGCAAAGGCGGCGCCCATGACAACAGCTTTGATGATTTTGATACCGAAAAAAGCATGCTGGCCCGCTACATTGTCAGCCAGCGCCTGAAGCCGCTTCGTGTTTGGACCAAACGTGGACGTTTCGTTGATGTAAAGGGGCTGTATAGCAGACTATTTTCAGACCGTCCGTTAATGGACAGTCTGAATGGCGATAGCGTTTTGCCGGAGGCGTGGGCTGAAATCTGTGCAATGACGCTGGATACCATCGCTGCCGGGGAGCTTGCTTATGAAGATGCGACCCCATTCCTTTACCTGAAGGAACTCAGCCAAGGCTTCCGGACGAATACGCTGATCCGTCATGTGATAGTGGATGAAGTACAGGATTACTCTCCATTCCAGCTGGAGTTCATGCGCAGGCTGTTCCCGCGGGCTAAGATGACAGTGCTCGGCGATTTGAACCAGGCGATCTATGCCCAGGGAGAAGTGCTGGGTGATCTGGCCGGGCTGGTCAGTATTTACGGCGAGGAAAATACAGAGGTGATCTCCCTGACCCGAAGCTACCGCTCGACCTACGAGATTGTAGAGTTTACGCGGGCGATGATTCCGGGCGGAGAACGGATCGTTCCCTTTAACCGCCGTGGGGAGACTCCATCGTTAACTGTAGTGAACAGTGAGTCCGAACTGCTGGCTTCAGTGGAACAGGATGTGCTGAATCTGCATGCAGCCGGTTATCATTATGTGGCGGTCATCTGCAAAACAGCAGAGGAGAGCGCAGATGTGCATGCCAAGCTTCAGAACAGGCTTCCGGTCAGACTGGTTACAAAGGAGACTCCTAATTTCCAGAAGGGCACATTGGTTCTCCCGGCTTATCTGGCCAAAGGAGTAGAGTTCGATGCGGTTATTATTTACGACGGCTCGGATCAGAAATACAGCAGAGAAAATGAACGCAAGCTGTTTTATACGGCATGCACCCGCGCAATGCATCTGCTTCATATCTACAGTCTGGGGCAGCTTAGCCGCTTTTTACCGGCTGCAGCCCGTGAGTCAGTGGCTGCAGGATCGTTGAAGAGCTGATTCGCCGCACCTGGCTGCTACAATAAAAGGCTAAAGACCATCCATTAACAGTTTGTGGTCTTTAGCCTTTTGGCGTTTTGATTCATATATCGGAGACTCTAGATAATGCCGTACGGTTGCGGCGCTGTACCATAAGAATAATCATGTAGATGACCAGCAGAAGCAGAGGAGCAAGTGCAGAATAGCGGTACATTACAGCATAAGAGTTATAAAGGGCTACTGATCCAAGGAGCATGGTGCCGATGGCTACCCCGAAATCCAGTGAATTGAAAAACATGCCGTTTGCCATGCCCCGCTGCCGCACGTCTACAGATTGGATCATCCAGGTCTGGAGCGCAGGCTGCATGGATCCGAAGCCGATGCCATAGCAAATTGCGGCGGGGAAGAGCGCGGCGGTTGAACCAGCAAAAGAGAGCAGCATCAATCCGCCGATAATAAACAAGCTGCCGGGGATCAGCAAGGCTGCCGGGCCGAAGCGGTCATAAATTTTACCGGAGACCGGCCGTATGATGACGATGGCCACAGCGTTAAACAGGAAAAAATAAGCAATATGCTCCAGATGAACCTCCTGGCCATATAAGGCAAGAAAACCAAGCAGGCCGCCGTAGGAGATAGACAGCAACAGATTCAGCAGGCAAGGAATGAACAGCTTGCGGAATAGACTACCCTTAGGGCCGGGTGCTGAAACTGGAACGGGTTCTTTGTGATTGGCCGGCAGGCCTTTAGTCAGGCGGTAGCCAAGCGGCAGAATTAATGCAAGCGCAAGGCCGGTGCTCAGGAGCAGAGAACCGAAGCCCGGTCCCTGCAGCAGGCTGAGTCCGATCAGCGGGCCGGCGGACATCGCAAGACTGGTGGACAACCCGAAATAGCCCATGCCTTCGCCCATCCGGCGGATGGGAATGACATCTGAGGCCATTGTGGGAAATGCGGTGCTGGCCATCCCGAACCCTATGCCGAAGAGCATCCGCATCAGCAGCAGGACGATAATGGTTCCTGACCAATAGTAGCCGGTTACAGCAGCAAGAGAGATTGCCAGACCGAGGAAGATCAGCAGATTGCGGCCGCCTTTTTCCATGGCTTTGGCGGCGAATAACCGGGAAGCGATGGCGCTTAAGGCGAACAGACTGGTTACGAGACTGATTTGCACAGAGGAAGCATGAAGGGTTCCCTCAGCATAAACCGGCAGGGTGGACAATGTCATCTGCAGGCCGGTGAACAGCAGCAGATTGCAGAGAGTTAGTAGGATAAAGGATTTGGTCCATAAACGTTCAGAGGTATTATTCAATACGAATTGCTCCTATTCTTGATGTGGGTTCCCTGTGTTGTGATAGATGAGCTCAAGCATCTTCCGCAGCTGTTCAAGCTGCTCTGAGGTTAGTCCGGTGACTGAATTATCAATCACCTGCTGCTCCAGGGTCAGAGTGTTGTTGATTAATGCCTTGCCTTCCTCAGTTGCGTAGAGCTGGTAAGCACGGCGGTCACTCTTATTCATCGTTTTTGTGATAAAACCTTTTTTCTGGAGAAGTTCAACGATTCGGGCAGTGGTAGGCTGGTCCTTGGCTGCTGATGCGGCGACTTCTTTCTGGTTTATTCCGTCCCGGTCTACGATCATTAGCAGGACAGACCATTGTTCAGGGGTAATATCGTAAGGCTTCAGTACACGGGCAAAGGCAGTTGAAATCCGCCGGTGAGTGGAGCCAAGCAGAAATCCGAGAAATTGCTGCGGTGAGGAACCAGACATAACAAATCTTCCTTCCCAAATAGTTGTTATAACAATTATATTCATGACAATTAAAATTGTCAATAAAGATAGAGCAAAAAGCACCCCCCGGAAAAATATCAGATCTTGCATAAGATCCAAAATATTTCTGGTGAGGTGCTTAAGTTGTAGTTAGCTTTGATTATTATTTAGCCGCTTGCGGAACAGTTTCCCAGTCTTTCAGGAAACGCTCAATGCCGCTGTCTGTCAGCGGGTGTTTCCAGAGGGAAGGGAGCAGGGAGCCAGGGATTGTTGCAATGTGCGCTCCGGCAATGGCCGCTTCCTCTACATGTGCGATGTTGCGGATGCTGGCTGCAATAATTTCGGAAGAGAGTCCGTAGTTGGTCAGGATGGTTTTGAGATCCTTGATCAGCTTCATACCGTCTACACCGATATCATCCAGACGTCCAACGAACGGGCTGATATAAGTAGCGCCTGCTTTGGCGGCCATCAGGCCTTGAGCGGCGGAGAATATGAGGGTAACGTTGGTCTTGATACCTTTTTTAGTCAGCTCGTAGCAGGCAGCCAGTCCATCTTCGGTCATAGGCAGTTTAATAACTACGTTAGGTGCCCATTCCGCGATTTCGAAGGCTTCCTTAAGCATTTCTTCGGTTGTGAGGCCAATAACCTCTGCACTTACTGGACCAGGTACAATCTCAACGATTTCTTTAATTACATCTTTGAACAGTCTGCCTTCTTTGGCGATCAGCGACGGGTTAGTCGTCACGCCATCCACTAATCCGAGGCGGGTAATACGTTTGATTTCTTCAATGTTTCCGGTATCCAAGAAAAATTTCATTGTAAATTAATCCTCCCTTGATTTCATATGGATTGACAAACAGTATGCATATCTTCATTATGTATCATGCCACCTGAAGTTTCAACTGTTAATATGAATATTTCAAAATAACTTTATAGAACTCCCCCTTAGAAAAAAATGAATTCTACCTTTAGACCATTTCCCGGCACGTTCCTCCCATGATAATATAGAAACGGTATTGCTTAAATAGTTACGAATGGCTGGTGACAGTGATGATAACTGTAATTGCCGGAGTTGCCCTGTTTCTGCTGGCAGCTGCCGGACTTCTCGCCTACCAGAACAGCAGGCTGATCGCTGAACAGGAAGCTGACAGCACTGCGGTCCCCGCGGGTATGCTGATGTATTCCGTGTTTAATGAACGATTTTTGGAGAATGATGAAAGACCTGAAGCCGTTCCCCTATTTCAGTACACAGTGTTATCGGAGCCGGGTGAGCAGCTCTCTTTGGGAGAAACCGGAACAACGTTTGCCCTATGCCGTGTACCGGCCGGTACCGGAGAAATGATTCTTTGGGATGCACAAAACTGGATGGTGAACAATATCCGCAAGGCTGCTATCCAACGTGTGCTGATGGAGCATTCCGGATTTCCTGATAAAGCTGCCCGCAAAGGGGAGAAAGAGCTGATTTTAAATCTGGAGGCTACGGTGAAGGAGGAAACCGGACATGCAGATCCATATTAATCATGTGGATATCTCAGTCAGTGTAGGAGATATTACAACCTGGCAGGGCGATATGATCGTGAACGCCTCCAACTCGGGACTGTATGGAGGCGGCGGTGTGGATGGTGCGATCCATCGTGCAGGCGGACCGCAAATTGCTGCCGAATGCGCGGTCATCCGCCAGAAACAGGGAGGCATCCTGCCGGGGGAAGCTGCTGTTACTACCGCAGGAAAATTGCCGTACCTGGGGATCATACATACCGTCGGACCGATTTGGAAAGGCGGCGGTGCAGGAGAGGCCGCAATTTTGGCCAAATGTTATATAAGCAGCCTTGACATGGCGGTTGCCCGCGGCGCGCAAAGCATTGCTTTTCCGAACATCAGCACGGGGGTTTATAATTTCCCTAAGCTGCTCGCCTGCCAGACGGCGCTTTCTACAGTGATCCAATATGTGTCTGACAGGGATTCCCGGTTGCTGCCACTGAAGACCATTGCGTTTATTTGCTTCGAGCAGGACAATGCTAAACTGTATGAGGAAACGCTTAAAAGTTATATGTAAAGAAACCGGAATGCCGGATGAAACGGGGGAAGCGGGAGATGTCATCTGTTACTGAAGTGAAATTTGTTGAAGTTAATCCTGATAATGAGGACTTGCATGAGCTGATCAACCGCCTGGATGAAGATTTAAAGGTGAGGTATCCTCATGAAATGATTTATGTTGTGGATTTCTCCGATCCCAAAGTTCACGAGATGACCTTCGTAGTGGCTTATCTCAGCGGGAAACCGGTGGGCTGCGGAGCACTGCGGCCGCTTGACAGCGAGAGCAAGGTCATGGAACTGAAACGATTCTACGTGGATCCGGGCAGCCGCAAGCAGGGGATTGCGAACAAAATGCTGCTCCACCTTGAGGCCAGAGCAATGGCTGCCGGCTACGGGGAGATTAAGCTGGAGACAGGAATTAAGCAGCCGGAAGCCATCGCACTCTACGTAAAACACGGCTACCGGCCGATTGATCTGTTCGGTCCTTATATTGCTGATCCGGACAGCCTCTGCTACGGCAAAATATTGTCCTGACCGTAAGGGTTAAGCATGGTATTTGCCGGAGGGTGCGTTGAGTACCCATTCGAGCATAAGGATCATATCCTCGAGTCTGCCAATCTGCGCGTTCAGACTCTCCCGCTGGGGGCTGTCTGATTCAAGGGGGGCAAGGCGGGTCTCCAGGGCTCTGCACTGGATCGTTAGTTCATTGATTTTGGATTGAATCTGATTTTCGGTTCTCATCCGGAATCCTCCTGGTGATTATAGGTTAAAGTCATGATTAGTTCATTATAACGGATAACATGGAGGTATTAAAATGAGTGTCAATGTGAAGCAGCTGGCTGCGGAGAAAGCCGTGGAATATGTGCAGGACGGTATGAAGGTGGGACTGGGTACCGGTTCTACCGCCTATTGGGCCATCCGTAAGCTGGGAGAGCGCGTGCAGCAGGGTCTGAAAATTACCGCGGTCGCGACTTCCCGGGCTTCCGAGGATCAGGCGCGCGAGCTGGGGATTCCGCTGGTTGCTTTTGGCGATATTGACAGCCTGGATCTGACAATTGACGGCGCGGATGAATTGGACGGGGAGCTTCAGCTGATTAAAGGGGGAGGCGGGGCTCTGCTGCGCGAGAAAATCGTAGCTATGGGCAGCACCCGCATGATTGTTGTTGCCGACGAGAGTAAAGCGGTACAGACGCTTGGTAAATTTCCGCTGCCGGTAGAGATTGTTCCCTTTGCCTGGGAATGGACGGTCGCGAAGCTCGCGAAGCTCGGCTGCAAACCGGAGCTGCGCCGAAGCGGCGAGGAGCTCTACAAGACGGATAACGGCAATTTTATTGCAGACTGCCGGTTTGAAGCCATTCCTTCCGCTCCTGAACTGGCCTTATCGTTGCAGGGTATTTCAGGTGTAGTGGATCACGGACTGTTCATCGGAATCGCCAGTATGGCGATTATCGGCAAGAATGACGGCAGCATCGAAATTATCGAAGGTGAGAACCATCTCTAAACCGCGAAAACAACGAAGCAGTCCTTCACGTACCGGAAGCTCACAGATCCGTCCGCGGCTTCAGCTTGGGAAATGGATGTTGCTGTTTCTGTATAGTGCGGCCGTGATATACTGGATGTTTCTTGGTTTTGGACGAACGGTCCGGACGGAGGGGCCGCTGAAATATAATCTGGAGCTGCTGCGTACCGTGAAGCTTTATTTTAATTTGGATAACGGAGTCTCCGTCACCGGCAGATTGATTAATCTCGCTGGCAATGTGGCTGTGTTCATTCCGTTTGGCGTGTTATACCCGTTGCTGCTGAGAAAATTTCGTTCCTTACTCATACTGACCTTATGGGCAGTTCCTAGTATTTTGCTGCTGGAAATCTTTCAGATGCTGCTGCGGGTCGGCAGCTTCGATGTGGATGATCTGCTGCTCAATCTAATAGGTGTATGGTTAGGATATTTATTGCTTCGTATGAATAAACACATTTAGGAGGATTAACATTTATGCTGATAGATCTGAAGCAGCGCATCGGAACAGCTGAAGTGGATGAGCTGCTGTCTTACGCCGTAATCGATGAACCGGATGCACTGTGGCGCGCTTCAGCCGAATATAGCAAGCATGCTGCGCTGCAGCTGTACGGCTGGGAAGAAGAGGGGCTGCTGCTAGGCCTGGTAGGCTTCGAAGAGACCGAGGACGGTTCACTGGACATCCGCCACATTGCTGTTCTGCCTGAGAACAGAGGCAAAGGCTATGCGCGCGGCATGATTCTTGAGCTGCTGACTGCCCGTCAGCCGCGTTACCTGCTTGCAGAGACTGAAGATGAGATTGCTGCGGACTTTTACCGTGCGCTGGGTTTCATGGTGTACAGTCTTGGCGAGAATCCGGCGGGCATTGAGATGTTCCGCTGTGTGTATGAAGTTGAAGAGACCGAAGACGAAGAATAAAGGGCACTCCGCTGGTGCCGTTCAAATGAAGCTATCCGGGAGCCCATCCCGGGTAGCTTTTTTGTTGTCTATAGGTAGTGAAAGATTCCGCAGAAAGGAGCCCGTGCCGGGTTGACTTTTTAGGCCGATGACAATATAGTTTTACTGTGAAACTATTCTACTCGTGAACTATTATGGGAACAGGAGGCAGCAGTGTTGAAGGAAGATGCAGAACGGTGGATAAACCGCTACGTGGATGCCTATCTCGTAGTGACAAGGCAGATCAATGCCCGGATCAAGGAGCGGATGGCCGAAGGTCTGACGAGTGATCAGTTTCTGATTCTGCGGCTGATCAAAGGCCAGGCGATGTGCACCTCCACCTATCTGGCGGAAGCCGTATGTGTCGGCAAGAGCTCAATTACCGCAATTATTAACCGGCTTGTTGAAGCGGGAATGATCGAACGGACCCGTGATGAGCATGACCGGCGCCAGGTATACTTGTCGCTCACTGAGCTGGGGGAGCAAATATATCTGCTGGCTGAAAAGCAGGTAAAGGAAGTGATCTCTCCTTATCTGCTCTATTTTATGGAAGAAGATATCGAGAAATTCATCACCATGTTTGAGAAGCTGGCATTTTTAATGCAGGAGAAACAGGAGGGAGAAACGATTGAAGACCATACTGAAAGCTAGATGGGCTGTGATAACAGTCTGGCTCGCCGTCGCTGTAGTATTATTCATGACTGCGCCGGCCATGTCCGATCTGGTTCGCGAGAAGGGGCAAATCTCCGTTCCGGACGGATATACCTCCTCCCGAGCAGCCGAAATTATGCGGGAGGTCGCAGCTGCCAAGGGCGGAGAGACGCTGCATCAGGTAGCTCTTGTGTTCAATAAGCCGGAGGGGCTTAGCGCCGAAGATAAAGAGAGCATCAAACAAGGCGTGGAGAAGCTGGCTGGAGACAAGGAGGCGCTTAAGCTTGACTCCATAACAGATCCTTTTTCGCAGTCAGAGCTGGCGGATACGCTGATTGCCAAAGACGGTAATACCATCATGGTGGCGCTGTCGGTAAAAGGCGGGGAGGAAGAGGTAAAAGCGTTGCCGGATAAGGTGGATGAATTGCTCGGAGATGTCACTGCCGATCATTATCTTACCAGTGAAGGGCTGATCACCGAAGATACGATTGTCAGCTCGGAAGCCGGCCTGAAGAAATCAGAATATATTACCGTTATTTTTATTCTGCTGATTCTGTTTGTCGTATTCCGTTCCTTCGTGGCGCCGTTTGTGCCGCTGCTGACGGTGGGACTGAGTTATATTGTATCGCAGTCGATCGTGTCCTTCCTGGTTGACCGTTTTGACTTCCCGCTGTCGACCTTCACACAGATCTTCATGGTGGCCGTGATGTTCGGGATCGGGACGGATTACTGCATTCTGCTGATCAGCCGCTTTAAGGAAGAAATGGCTACTGCAGAAGATACGAAAAGCGCCATTATAGCAACATACCGCAAGGCAGGAGGTACGGTGTTCTATTCGGGACTTGCCGTATTCGTCGGCTTTTTGGCAATCGGCCTCTCGAAGTTCATGCTGTACCGTTCAGCGGTGGCCGTGGCGGTAGGAATTGCTGTGATGCTGCTTGCCCTCGTGACCGTTGTTCCCTTCTTTATGGCTGTCCTGGGCAAAAAGCTGTTCTGGCCTTCACGCGGCAAGCTGGAGCATAGTGAAAGCCGGATTTGGGGAGCGGCAGGCTCCTTCTCGCTGAAAAGACCCTGGGCGGCGCTGCTGATTGTAGCGGCTGTCGTTGCTCCGTTCCTGATTACTTATGACGGGAAGCTGTCTTTCAACAGCATGGATGAGATCGGCTCGAATTATGCCTCGGTGAAAGGCTTTAATATCATTTCGGAGAGCTTTGGCCCGGGTGAATCGATGCCGGGTAAAATCGTGATCAAAAATGACGACCGCATGGACAGCTCTGAATATATGGGACTGGCTGAAAAAATCAGCCGCGAGCTGGAAAAGGTGGATGGCGTCAAGTCGGTACGCAGCATGTCTCGGCCAACCGGAGAACAAATCAATGATTTTCTGATTCCGACCCAGGTTGCTACACTGTCAGACGGACTGGATCAGAGCAATGACGGACTGAACAAGATCCAGTCGGGGCTTGCGGAAGCAAGCAAGCAGCTGAGCGACAATGAACCGAAGCTCCAGGAGGCTGTGTCCGGCAGTGCGAAGCTGACGGAAGGGACGGCGGAGCTCAAACAGGGCATTGCTGCACTTGGCGACGGCCTCTCCCGGATTGAGAGCGGCATTAAGAGCGGCTCTGCCGGTGCCGGAGAGATCAAAGCCGGTCTGGCCCAGGCTGCAGCCAGTGCGAAGCAGCTGGCAGATGCGAATGCTGCGCTGCTTCAAGGCTATAAGAAGATTGGCGCAGGATTGACTGCGCTTGACGGAGGCCTTGGCGGGCTGCAAACCCAGCTTGAAGGTGTGGCCTCCGCATTAACCGGGCTGGATGCTTCATTCACCGGCCTTGAAGGCAGTCATCCTGAGCTGCTTCAAGATATGAATTACCAGACAATCAAAGGTACCGTAACTCAAACCGGTACAGGAGCTTCACAGCTTGCAGCAGGGCTCGGCCAGATTTCCGGCCAGCTTCAAAGCGCAGCGGCAGGCTTGACTGAAGCTAACACCGGTTATGCCAAGGCGGCGGCAGGTCAGACAGCGCTGGCCCAGGGCCTTGAGAAGCTGGTGGCCGGAATCGGGCAGCTGCAGACAGGGCTGAACCAGGCGGCAGCCGGCCAGGGCCGGATTGTGGATCAGATTCCGTCGATCAGCAGCGGGCTGGATCAGCTGCAGGGCGGACAACAGCAGCTGGCTGACGGTTTTGGACAGCTGACCGGGCAGATTGGCGAGCTGACCAGCGGTCTAAGCGACAGTGCGGACGGCCTAAAGCAGATCACCACGGGCCTGAGCTCTGCCCAGGATTACCTGCAGCAGATTCAGGATGCCAAAGACGATGAGCTAAGCGGATTCTTTGTTCCGGCGGAAGCTCTGGAAGCCGATGGCATGCAGCAGGTGTTTGACACGTATCTCTCTGACGACCGCAAGGTGATGACGCTGGATGTTGTATTTTCTTACAATCCTTACAGCTCTGAAGCGATTGACAGTATGGGAGATATTCAAGCGGCAGTGGACCGTGCGGTCAAAGGCACGAAGCTGGAAAATGCCGAGACGGCCATCAGCGGCGTAACCAGCACCTACAGCGATTTGCAAAAGATCTCTAATGAGGACTATACACGGACGGTTGTGCTGATGCTTGCGGGGATTTTTATCATTCTCGTATTGCTGCTGCGCTCGGTAATCATGCCGCTGTATTTGATTGTATCGCTGGTAATCACCTACTTTACGGCTCTTGGCATTACAGAAGCAATCTTCGTGAATCTCCTGGATTATTCCGGGATTACTTGGACCACGCCGTTCTTCAGCTTCGTAATGCTGATTGCATTAGGAGTAGATTATAGTATCTTCCTGATGGCCCGTTTTAACGAGAACAAAACATGGGATGTGCGTGAAGCGATTCTGCATGCAATGCGCAATATGGGTACGGTTATCCTGTCAGCGGTAGTCATTTTGGGCGGCACCTTTGCTTCAATGTATCCTTCCGGTGTATTGTCGATGATGCAGATTGCCACTGTGGTGCTCTCGGGGCTTGCCCTGTACGCCTTGGTCTTCCTGCCGTTCTTCGTACCAGTTATGGTCCGTATGTTCGGACGCGCGAACTGGTGGCCGTTTGCCGTCAAGGACAGCGGAGAGACAACCAAGCATGACATGCATATGTAAATGTAAATGGCGGATTCCTTCTAAATAAACAACAAAAGAACCTCTGTGAATCACTGGTGCCGTCTGCTGTCGGGCGTTCAGGACCGTGCGAATGGCTTCCTGCGCGTGTTCAGCGGTTCATCGGACAACATCGTTTGCGGACCGAATTAGCCGCGATTCAATACTTTCTGATGCTGCCGGAGAAGCCGTTGATGCCGTTAATGCAGTAGACTGCCTTACGGAAAGAGGGACAGTACATTACGGCTAGTACAGTGTGAAGCAGCAAGCAACAGAGAAACCGTGAGCAACAGCAAACGGTAGTAGCAGCAGAACCAACAAAGCAACAGCAAACAACAGTAGCAGCAGAAATAACAAAACAACAGCAAAGGGACCCGTAGGGTCCCTTTTTTAATAGACTAATCACATTTTCTGCTTCCCCGTGGAAACTCTGCATACAGGTCATGTTAGAAGGCTTTCTCATTATTTCATGTACCACACTCCGAGTGCTTCAGTCCTCAGGGGAAGCTGGCGGCCGGTTTCTGCCGCGTTCCCCAGCGCTTGAAATCAAATGTCGTAATTGACAACATACGGCTGAAGCTCGGAACGGTAATACCCTTCGCTGTATTCAACGACGCTGCCCGCCTCGTCGTAGGCGTAACGGTATCTCTTGAGCATGGGATGACTCTCCTTGGTCTGCAGAAGACCTGCGACGGCGGGCGGCGGGGACGCAACGGCGAATTCGTCCCTGAATTTGGCAATCGTTACCTTGCGTTCCTCCAGCCAGCCGTACAGGGACTGGGCGTCCAGCTCCGAGGGCTCCGCCTCGCCGATCCACGCCGGAAAGTAATGCGTGTAATGGATGTACGGCGTACCGTCTAGCTCATACAGGCGTTCAATCCGCAGGCCTTTGTCTCCGAACAGGGCGTGGGGACGGCTCCCCTCCTCATGAATTACGACCTCCGCACTGAGCAGTACTTTGCGGATGACCCGGCCTTCTTCCACAAGCACCTCGGTGAATCTTTTCCAGGTGGAGCGCTTGGAAGTGGAGGTATTGCGGATCACCTTCGTTCCTTTGCCGCTGCTTGTCTCCAGGTAACCCTCCTGGACCAGCTCCTTGATGGCATTGCGGACCGTAATCTTGCTGACGCCGAACTCCTCCTCCAGACGGGGCTCGGGTGGGATATTGGACTCCAGCGGATAATGGCCGTGAAGAATCCGGTCTTTGATAATATTCTTAATCTGCTGATATAAAGGCCGCTTGTTACGGGATAAACTCACGCTGTATTCCTACCTTTCTACATCGCCGCTCCATTCGGTCATGGCCCGGAGGATGGCACTTTCGGGAGAGAGGGGCGTGTCGCCCGGAATCGTATGGGCCAGCATCGCTGCCGAGGCGGCGAAACGGACTGCCATTTCGGGAGGATGGCCCTCCAGCTCTCCGTGAATGATTCCGCTCGCAAAAGCGTCCCCGGCTCCTATCCGGTCATGGACCGGGAAGGTCAGCTGTTCGGAATAGGCGAAGGCGGAATGTTTATACAAATAACCTTGAAGCGAATGCGTATTGTCCGGGTTCACCGTGCGGTGAGTCCCCGCGATGACGGCGATGCCGTATGTATCAGCCACCTGGGGGATCAGCTCTTCCAGCTGCTTCTGCCGGGTTTCCCGTCTGCTTGTCATCCCCAGAATATAAAGAGCGTCCTTCTCGTTCATCATGACGATATCGGCAAGCCCCAGCATCTCAGTATACCACGGCTTGGCCTTCACATACCCGTCATCCCCCCATAGGGAAGGCCGGTAATTGCAGTCGAAGACGACCAGGCCGCCCGCCTCCTTGACGGTACGGGCAAAGGTCAGCGCATGCCGCCGGACCGTGTCATTCATCGCCAGCGTGATCCCGCAGAAATGAACGGCATCACATTCACGTGTGGCGGAGGCGAAATCATACGCTCCTTCAGGAGCTGTATTAAAGCTGCTCTCCAGCCGGTTCGTGTAGGTCACTCGGCTTGGCCGGGGACCGAAGCCGTTCTCCAGTACATACATCCCCATATAGGCACCGGCGCGCCGGATGTGGGAGGGAAGCAAGCCCAGCTTGCTCAGGTTGGCGACCGCCGCGTCTCCAATCGCGTTGGCCGGCAGTGTCGTGACGAGGTATCCGGTATGCCCGAACCGGGCCAGAGCGGATACGACGTTGACGCCCGTTCCGGAATACGACACCTGAAGCGTATCGCTCTGGGACAGCAGGCTGAAGCCCGGCACCTGAAGGCGCATCATCACTTCTCCGAAGGCGGCGACCGTTTTAGGCATGGAGATCGACCTGCTTTTTCATGATGGCGAGCAGGGTGCGCACATCCTCAACCCGGGTGTCGCCCGTCGCCTTGTCGATGATGGAGGAGTAGACATGGGGAATGACCTGCGGGACGCCAGCTTCCAGTGCGATGGAGAGGATGGGCTCGAAGTTGTCCAAGTCGATACCGCCAGTCGGCTCCAGGGCGAAGCCTTCCTCACCGCAGGCTTTCGCCACGGCGCGGTATTCCTCCTCCAGCGTAAGCCCGTTCATTGGAAAATACTTTAGGGCGTTTCCGCCCATATCGCGGAGCAGCGCGATAGCCGCCTTGACCGGAATGACGGCATGTTCCCCGGCGGCACTGAACGGTCCGGTCGAAATGTTGACATAGCCCGGACGCCCGGAGGGAGACACAAGGCTGTTGATCCAGCTGTTTCGTGCGCCAAGGCTCGCCCGGGTCGCTCCAACCGCCGGAAACACCTGGTTGATATGGCTGCCGGCATACGTCTTGGCGATTTCGGCCACGACCGCCGCCTGGCGGTTATCGCCTGCGCCAAGTCCGATGGACACCGCGTCCTCGATAACCGCGCCGTATTCCCTCATCGCTGCCGCCGCTTCAGCCGCGTTCGGGTAGTTCTTGGACAGCACGCCTACGAGCACATGGCCTTCGGCCGCTTCATAGATGTCGTTCGCATTGTCGATGCTGCCGGCCAGTACGTTCAAAGCCGCACGGTTCTTATACAGCCGTCCGGCGATATTCATTTGAGAGATGTCGCTCATCGTGATTGCCCCCCTGCTAGCTCTTGAATTCTGGCCTGAATGACGGCGAGGTCATCGCCTTGAAGCGGCCGCGGATCGATATCGAAATATCCCTGTCTCACTCCGTAATCCCGCGTATAAATGGCGATCTCGCCCTCCTGCAGCGCCTTGACGACGGCGGCGGCGCTGGTACCGGACTGCTGCGGGTCGATCTTTACCCGTGCGCGGAAAATCGCCCGTCCCGCTTCGTCCTGCACAATCGTTACCTGGACACCGGGCGTTTCATTCAGCGTAAGCAGCGGCAGCAGCGCCGCCCGTTCCTGATCGCTCGTATCTTCTTTAACCATATACTCATCCAGTGCCTGGAGCAACCCGAAGGTCGTTTCTTTACCGACCTTCATGCTCCTACCGATCCCGTGCAGCTGAACCTTGACCCACTCAATAAAGCTTCGCTTGCCCGCGACAAGGCCGGAGGTCGGGCCTTCAATGGCCTTGCTTCCGCTGTAGATGGCAAGATCCGCGAGGGAAACGTATTTCCGCAGATCCTCTTCCGCCGCGGCATCGACGATAAGCGGAACGCCCCGGCGGCGGGCCAGCTCGGAGGCTTCCTCCACGGAAATCATGTTCTTCTGCACGGCATGATGCGATTTGACGTAGAGAATCGCTGCGGTATGATCGGAAATTGCTTCCTCAATATCTTCCGCCTGGCCCTCGTTGGCGTATCCGGCTTCCACGATCCGGCCCCCGCCCAAATAAACCATCGTTTCTACAGGAGCCCCATACTGGACATTATGACCTTTAAGCATAATGATCTCATTCTTCGGGAGAGGATCCTGATGCAGGCGCAGCGACCGGCGCCGGTCGCCCTGTGTGACGATGCCGGCCACTGCAAGAGCGATGCCGCTTGAGGCGGAATTGACCACGACGGCGGCTTCCGCGCTGATGAGCCGGGCGGCGTAATCGCCCGCTTTATTCACAAGGTCGGCGATCTCGACATAACGCTGACCGCCGGTCTTCATCGCCTCCATCACCGTGTCGGATGGGGCGGAGACGCCAAGTATGCTCATTCTGCCGCTGGCATTGATGACCCGTTTAAGGCCGTATTTCGCATGCAGCGTATTGTCCATGAATAATCACTCCTTTGGGATGAATGCTTTGGGACGCTGTCCGTACGACTCCTTCGGAATCCGTAAGCGGGACCGGGCCGTCCTCGACGGCGAACAGTGTCAGATTGGCGGTCTCGCCGGGGCGGATCCGTCCCAGCTCGGGACGGTTCAGCCAAGCCGCCGCGCGGATGGTGACGGCATCGATGACCTCCTGGAGTGAATAACCCAGGTGCAGGAACTTGCTCATCACATTCGCCAGGCTGTATACCGGACCGTTCAGCCGGTTGCCGCGGTAGATGTCGCTGCTGATCGTGTCCGGTGCAATCCCGTGCCTTCGGGCGGCCTCGGCGACCCGGAAGGAGAAGCTTGCCGTGCCGTGACCGACATCCAGATGCACGCCCCGTGCAATCGCCTCGGTCAGCACCGGAAGCGGATTGCCTGCGGCGTCGAACAGATTGTTGTCCTTTCCGTTCAAATAGTGGGTCAGCACGTCCCCCTGCTCCAGAAGGGGAATAACATCGGCGATATCGGGAGGCCCGGAGCCGATATGCACCATGAGCGGCAGAGACAGCGCCCCGGACAGGCTTCTCGCCATCCGGAGCGGCTGGATGCCGTTATCCTTGACGACACTGCCGCTGATCCGGGCCTTCAGCCCGACAATTAGGTCCGGATGAGCCCTGACGGCTTCCGCCGCCCGTTCGGCATCGATCCATTCCAGTCTGGAGAGCTCGTCGATCCGCGATAGTCCGATGCGGGAAATGTTCAGAAAGGCAAGCAGATTCGTCCGGGCGCTCTGGGCGCTTGCGGCAAGCTCGCCAATCCGGTCCGCTCCGCAGCTTCCGGCATCGACGATGGTTGTAACGCCCTGCCGGATACCGATCTCGTCGATCTCGTCGCCGTAAGGGTCGAACTCGGGGAACGCATGTACGTGCATGTCAATCCAGCCGCTGGATACGTACAGGCCCGTGCAGTCCAGCCTTCGTTCGGCCTGTCCTTGGCCCGGAGGAGCCAGCTCCGCAATATGTTCTCCGTCCAGCACAATGTCAGCCCTGCGGCCGTCTGTCATCCGCACATTAGAGAGCACCAGCGTCGCTTCTTGCGTTTGGTTATGTTCCCGCATATGATTCACCTGCCTATGTTGAATAAATGAATTTCAATTCTTCCTGCCGCCGATAATCATGTATTGCGCTTCGACGTACATTTAAGATACCATAGAAATCAGAAAAAACAATATAACGTTATAATGTTTATGAGAGTTTGTTTAGTAACTGGTGTTTGAGGATCTGTTTGAGGAGCTGTTTGAGAAGCTGTTCGGGAAGCTGTTAAGCAGATGATGTCTGCTTCGGATTTACTTGATATTAGAGGAGGATGGGAAAATGAAGTTTCGGTTCGAAGGCGACGTAGCACCGCTGCTGCCCGGGATCGGGATCATAGCCGGGGAGCTTGGATTCGAGATCGTGGAGGACGGCACGCCCGTGCGTGTCGGCGTAAACGAAGAGGGGATCGAGGCCGGCTGGGAAGAGGGGAAGGCCTATATATCGTATGCACAAACCCATCAGTTCTTCCGCGGGCTCGGTCTGCTGGTCCAGCATATGCGCAAGGGGAAGCCGTTCCGAATCCGGGAGCGTCAGCAATTCGACCTGGTTGGCCCGATGTTTGATCTGTCCCGGAACGCGGTCCTGACGGTAGAGAGCTTTAAATCCATGCTGAACCGGATGGCTTTGATGGGACTGAACACCGTTATGCTGTACATGGAGGATACTTACGAGATTGAAGGGGAGCCTTATTTCGGCTACATGCGGGGCCGCTACTCCCGCGGGGAGCTGCGCGAAATCGACGATTACGCTGCGCAGTTCGGCATCGAGGCGTTCCCGAGCATTCAGACGCTGGCCCATCTGGAGGAATTCCTGAAATGGGAGCCTGTATCCCATTACAAGGATACGAAAGGCGCCCTGCTCGTCGGCGAAGAGAGGACCCGCGCGCTGATCGGACGGATGATCGAAGCCGCGAGCACCCCGTTCCGCAGCCGCAAGATTCACATCGGCATGGATGAAGCGGAAGAGCTGGGCCGGGGCAAATATCTGGACCGAAACGGCTATGTCAGCCGGTTCGACATCATGACCTCGCATCTTGAAGTGGTGCTGGCCGTTGTCCGCAGCAAAGGACTGGAGCCGCTGATGTGGAGCGATATGTTCCTGAAGCTCGCCTCGTCAAACGGCAGCGAATACTACGACGGGGAGACGAAGATTCCGGAAGAGATGCAGCGGCGCATACCGAAGGATGTCGGGATGGTGTATTGGGATTATGTGCACACGGAGGCCGCTGACTATGAGGCGTTGATTGCCAAGCACCGCCCGTTAGGCTCGAGGCTTGTATTCGCCGGGGCGGTGTGGATTTTCAATACGTTCGGGGTCAACTACGGTCTGTCCCTTAAAGCGTCTGACACCGCGCTTCAAGTGTGCAAGAAGGAAGGCATCCGCGAGGTGTACGCCACGATGTGGGGGGACGACGGCAATGAGGGGAATCCGTTCGCGGCGCTCCTCGGATTGCAGCAGTACGCGGAGCATGCCTATTCGGAAGGCTCACCGGAATGGGAGACGCTGGCGGAGCGCGTGAGGTTCTGCACAGGGATCGAAGCGGACAGCTATATGCTGATGAAAGATCTCGACGAGACGCCGGGCGCGGAGCCGGATAACCGGGTCCAGAGCAATCCGTCGAAGTTTCTGCTGTACCAGGACGTGCTGCTGGGCCTGTTCGACCGGCAGATCGAGGGCCTTGAGATGAACGCCCATTACGAGGGGCTGGAGCGCCGGATTGCTGCGGCCTGCGCGACCGATCCCGCGGCGGCGGCGATGCTCGAGGTGCCGGAGAAGCTGAGCGTCGTACTGAAACGCAAGAGCGAGCTCGGCATTGAGCTGAAGCGGGCGTACGACGCCGGCGATGTGGGCACACTGGCCGATGCGGCCGTGCGCCGTTTGCCGGAAATCGCCGGAGCGGTGCGGGAGCTGCGCAGCGCGCACCGGGCCGCCTGGCACGGGATGTTCAAGCCGTTCGGGTGGGAGGTGCTGGACATCCGGTACGGCGGACTGCTCAGCCGGCTCGACTCCGCCGCTCTGCGTCTGCTGGACTATACGGAGGGCCGGATCGCCAGGATTGAGGAGCTGGAGCAGGAACGCCTGCTGTACAGCTCGGCCAACCGGTTCAACAACCGGGGCGCCGGCTGGTGCAGCTATTATTACCGGATGGCGTCGCCGAATGTCTTTTTCCACGTGCTGAATCCGTTCTAGTAATCCCAACCCCCTTATAGAAGCCGCTTCCGACCGGTGATAGCCCGGCTGACACGGAGCGGCTTCTTTGTTCATGTAAACATCATGAAAACCGTCAGGAACTGTTCGAAATAGTGTGAAAATTGTGCGCCTGTACTAAAGACCATCCGGGCGGTTTGAGGTACAATGTGAAAAATGTTAACAGGGAGGGAGGTCATCATGGGAATCAAACAATCACTGAAGGGGAAGCTGTCGCTGCTGCTGATTGCGGCGATTGCGCTCCCGCTTCTTGGCGCGGGGGCCGTGTCTTACCGGATCGCGTCCAACCTGACGGAGAAAATCGAGAAGCAGTCCGGCATGAACACCATCCGGCAAATCTCGGACAAACTGGATTTCATCATCAGCGACGCGGAGAACATGTCGGTATTCATCATCGGCCAGCGCAGCATCCAATCCTATCTCGGCAGCGCGCAGGGGGACATCTCCCTGTACTCGCAAAACGTCGCTTTCCTGCTGAATCTGGCCTCTTCCAAGGCATATATTTCTAACATTACCATTACCTCCGACCGGGGTTATCCGACCTTGTCCAACACGACCGTTCTGCATTCCGGGCTGCCGCGTCTGCTGGAATTAAACGCGGATGCTTATGACCCGGAGAAAAAATGGTGGACGCCGTTATATGAGAACCAGACGACCGACGACGGGATGAAGCGGGTGTTCTCGCTCGTCCGCCCGATCCGCAGCACCGAGAAGTTTCAACCGCTCGGCGAGCTCTCGGTCAGCGTTAACGTGGATGAAGTGCAGAAGATGCTTCAGGACGCGGCATGGAATGAGAGCGGGCGGATCTGGCTCGTCAACCAGGAGAACAAAATTATGTCCTCGCAGACCGGCGAGGGCCTGAACCAGTCGCTCCAATCGGTCCTACCGGGAGTTGCAGCGATGAAAGGGACCGAAGGGGTTCTAACGGTAGCGAGGGAAGGGGAGAGCAATACGCTGCTCTACTATACGCTGCCCAGCCTGAACTGGAAGCTGGTCGGCGTCATCCCGACCCGGATATATACCGCCCAGAACGAATACGTGCTGACGCTGACGGCCATCGCGATTGGTGTAGCCGCTGTGTTCGCGGGAGCGCTTGCGCTCTATTTTACGGCATGGGTGACCCGGCCGCTGACGAAGCTTGCCCGCAAGCTGAAAGACGTCAGGCCTGGCGATCCGGTCGAGCAGTTCGAGGTTCGTTCGACCGATGAGATCGGGATGGTGCTGCACAGCTACAATCAGCTAGGCGGCCGGATTGAGCGGCTGAAGAGCCAGCTTCAGCTGAACGAAGCCAAGAAGAAAGAGGCGGATATCCGGGCGCTTCAGGCGCAGATCAACCCGCATTTTCTGTACAATACCTTATCTTCCATTCACTGGACCGCCCTGATGAACAAGGACTGGCAGGTGGCGGAGATGGTGGGGGCGCTCGGCGATTTTCTGCGGTTCAGCCTGAACGACGGCAAGGAATTCTGCTCCGTCGGACAGGAGGTGGCGCATGCCCAGAACTATGTGAGCATTATGTCCAAGCGCTTTCCGGACAAATTCGACTCCACATTTCTGATCGAGCCGGACATGCAGGGGCGGATAATACTGAAGCTGCTGCTGCAGCCGTTGATCGAGAACAGCATCATGCACGGCCTGCAGAAAAAACAGGGCAAGGGCAGCGTATACGTCTATGGCGAGCTGAAGGAGGGCGGGATGTCCTTTACCGTGGAGGATACCGGTATCGGCATGGACGCGGAGAAGCTCAATTCACTTCGCCGCATGCTGCTGATGGCGGAAGCCGCGGACGCCGAAGAGGGACGAGGCGCGGACTCGTCCAAGTCCGGGTACGGACTCGGAAGCGTGCACAGGCGGCTTCTGCTGCACTACGGAAGCGGCACAGGACTTCATATCGAAAGCGGGCCGGGCAGCGGCACGCGTATTTCCTTTACTATACCTGAGGCGACGGAGGGATTCTCGTGAACATACTGATCATTGACGATGAATCGATCATCCGGACGGGGCTGTGCACCGTCATTGACTGGGGAGAGCTGGGCATGACGCTGCTTCCGCCGGCGGAATCGGCCGAGGAAGCGCTGGCGCGGATTCCGGCGGAGCAGCCGGACATCGTGCTGACGGATATTCGTATGTCCGGCATGGACGGGATTGAGCTCGCCGGGGAAATTAAACGGCGGCTGCCTGATGCCGAAATCATCATCCTGACCGGCTATGATGATTTCGGTTATGCCCAGCAGGCACTGCGCCAGGGCGTGACCGATTATCTGCTGAAGACGAGCGGGCCGGAAGAGGTGATCAAGGCTGTTATGAAGGCGCAGCAGAACCTGACGGCGAAGCGGGAGTCGGCGAAGCAGGGAGTGGCCCAGGCGGCGGCGCTGCGGCAGCGGCTGATGGAGGAATGGCTAACAGGAGGAGCAAAAGCCGGCGCGGGCGGAACGGTTCCCGAGCCGGTAAGACAATGGCTGGGGGAAGCCGGCGTGATTTCCGAGTCGGAGACCCCCGGCGCCCCAACGGGTGAGGTACGGGTGCTTCTGATCGGGGCATCCGGCTGGGGAGACGGGCGGTTTGACGAGCTGATGCTCGGCAGCGCGGAGAACCGGCTGCAGGAGCTGCTTCCGTGCGTGACGCTGCGCCGGAACCGGACGATTGTCGCAGTGCTGAGGACCGAGGCGGACCGGGCGGGCAGAGCGGCGCTTGCGAAAGCCCTGGGCCGGGTGGAGGAAATGCTGAAATGCGAGCTGTTTGCCGCCGCCGGCAGCAGGGTAAGCACCTTGGGCGAGCTTGGGCGTTCCTATGAGGAAGCGGAGAAAGTATTCGCCTACCGGGTTCTGTTCGGGGACCGGGGATTTTACGAAATCGGGGATATCGAGCGCCGCCGGGGCGGCCGGTCGGTGTGTTCGGAGAAGGAAGAGCAGGAGCTCTTGGGCCTGCTTATTCAGCATCATACGCCGCAGCTACACGCCTGGACCCGGCGGGTCGTAAGCGAGCAGCTGGAGGATCCGGAGACGACGCCGGCAACGCTGCGGGCCTATCTGCAGTCGGTCGTCATAGTCGCGCAGCGGTGGCTGGAGCGGCACCGGGACGGCCGGGGGCAGGAGACGGGCGGTTCACCCTCTTTAAGCTTCGAGCCGGGAGTCAAGCTGGAGGATGAGGTGTTCCGGCTTCTGCTGTCGGTCATGAACGAGTTCCACCGCGAAGCGGGCGAAGGCCGGTATTCGTATATCCAGCGGGCCATAGCTTACATCCGCAGCCATCTGAACCAGCAGCTCAGTTTGCAGCAGGTCGCAGGCTTTGTGCATCTGAACCCCAATCATTTCAGCGAGGTTTTTAAACGGGAGACCGGTCAGGGATACATGGAATTTGTGACCCGGGAGCGGATGAGCCGCGCGGGAAGCCTGCTGATGACGACCCAGAAGAAGATCAGCGAGGTGGCGGGAGAGGTGGGGTATGAAGATGTGAAATATTTTAGCCAGCAGTTTAAAAAATCGACCGGGCTTACCCCATCCGAATTCCGTCAATCAAATGGCATATAATCTAACATATCGAAGTGATATATTCAAAGGAAACGCTTTATATCCGAAAATAATGTCCTATTTCCTCCCATAAACTGAATTTTGTCTACCCTGATCCTGTAGAATGTCACCTTTTTGACCCGTCCTTAAGCACCTATACTGAACATACCAACTGAAACGAGGAGGGCTTGATGATGAAAAAGAAACCACTGGCAATTACTGCCTCTGCGGCGGCGCTGTCGCTGCTGCTTGCGGCCTGCGGGCAAGGCGGCGCAGAGAACACCGGAGCGGAGGGGAATGCGGCCGATGCGGCATCCCCCAAGATCAAGCTGTCCATCTGGCATAACTTCTCCGGGGATGATCTTCGAGCCCAGGCGGTCCGCGCCCAGATTGACAAGTTCAAAACGGAGCACCCGGAAATTGAGCTGGATGCTCAAGCCATTCCTCCCGACGGCTACCGCCAGCGCCTGAAGACCGTGGCCGCGGCTGATGAAATGCCGGACGTGTTCTTTACCCAGTCCGGAACCTCCATTAAAGAGTTCTACGATGGCGGACTGATCCAGCCGATCACACCGCTGCTCGATCAATATCCGGATTGGAAAAACAACTTTATCCCGGGCTCGCTGGACACGCTGTCTTTTGACGGTCAGGTGTATGCGACTCCGCTGAGCGGCTCGGCGACCTCCTTCCTGTTCTATAACAAATCCCTGTTCGAACAATATAACGTCAAGGTTCCGACCACATGGGATGAAATGATGACTGCGGTCAAGACGTTCAACGATAACAAGATTACCCCGATCTCGCTCGGGAACAAGGCCTCTTGGCTGGCCCAGTCCAGCATCATCTCGTCGCTTGCGGACCGGGTGACCGGCACCGAGTGGTTCAAGAAGGCCGTCGCCCAGGACGGAGCGAAATTCACCGATCCCGAATTCGTGCAGGCGCTGAGCCTCTTTAAAGAGCTGGCCGACGCAAAGGCGTTCCAGAACGGCTTCAACAGCCTCGACAACACGCAGATGGAGCAGTACTTCATTGAGGGCAAAGCTGCCATGATGATCGACGGCGCGTGGGCCTTGACGAACATGGCCGCTTCTGGCACCGAGGAGCAGCTGAAACAGGTCGATGTAACGATTCTTCCTTCCGTACCCGGAGGCAAAGGCGATCCGAACTCCATGTCCGGCGGCTCGGGTGGAGGTCTCGCGCTCAGCAAGCATGTGGAAGGCGATCAGCAGAAGGCTGCGCTGGACCTGATTTATACCGTCAGCGGACCGGAAGCTATGGAAGCAATTGCAAACAGCAACTCTATCGTGACGTACAACGTGGAGCCGGATCAGACCAAGGTGATGCCGTTGTTCTACAAGGCGTTCAATCTCTATAAATCTGTGAAGCTGACGCCGGTATACGACGCTTACCTGACCTCCTCGGCTACGGAAGCGGTGAACAACGGCCTGCAGGAAATCTCTATGGGCGGCAATCCGGAAGATATCGCGAAGAAAATTCAGGAGGCCCAGGCCCGCGAGCTCGGCCAATAATCGCCTTCATAAAGGTTGGGCGTCCTCCGCCGCCTGATAGCCGGTGGAGGACCTTTTTACCGGGCGACACCCGGATTTAAGCAAATATCGCGTCCGTATCTTCTGCCCGCAAGGGAAAGGCCGATCGCCGGATCGTTTCCCTCTATCTCTCTAATCCATTCTGCAAGGCTAGCAAAGGAGGCCGGCTATGGCATTCACGAACCGTCTCAGAGGCTTTATTGCGATTGGGCTGCTGCCCGCCTTGACCGTTTACCTGGTCTTTGTCATCATTCCGATTGTCTGGTCCGCATATTACGGGTTTTTCGACTGGAAGGGCATCGGCGCAGCCAGCTTTCTCGGCTTCGACAATTATGCCGAAGCGCTTCAGGACCCCGTATTCTGGCGGGCGCTGAAGAACAATATGATCATCGTCGTGGCTTCCATTCTCGGACAGCTGCCGATCGCGCTTCTGTTATCCATGATTCTTAGAAAAAGCACCCGGTTTCACCGGTTTGTCCGCTCAGCTGTGTTTATGCCGATGGTCGTCTCCACTGTGGTGATCGGGCTGATCTGGGGATACATTTATCATCCGCAAATCGGTATTTTGAACGTGCTGCTGGAGAGTATGGGGCTCGGATCCTGGATCCGGGACTGGCTGGGCGACCCGGGCATCAACATGTATTCGGTCAGCGCCCCGGTCATTTGGGCCAACATCGGCCCTTATCTGATTATTTTTCTGTCCGCCATACAGAACATCCCCTCGGAAATTGAGGAAGCCGCCAAAATCGACGGCGCGGTCAAAGGAAAGTGGCTGTATCTGATCGTCATCCCCATGATTTGGGACACCATTAAGGTCGCTATTGTGCTGTGCATTTCGGGCAGCCTAAAGGCGTTCGATCTGATCTTCGTCATGACGGGCGGAGGGCCGGCGCAGTCCACCGAGCTTCTCGCCACGTATATGTACAACAACACCTTTGAAATCTTCCGCTACGGCTACGGGTCGGCGGTTTCTACCTTAATTATTATCATCAGTATGATTCTGGTGCTCGGCAGCCAGCTGCTCATGCGGAAACGGGGGATGGAATGAAGACGATCGCTACCGGCAGCTTGACGGAACGACCGGCCGAAAGACAGGCCAGGACGCTGAAGTTCAGCGGGGCGTGGATCCTGAACCCCGTTCTCCTCATCTATGCGCTTCTCACCTTGTATCCACTGCTCTGGCTGTTTATCAGCTCCTTCAAATCGAACCAGGACTTTTTCGGCAGTCCGTTCGCGCTCCCTTCGGAGTGGCAGTTCAGCAACTATACGCGGGCGTGGGAGATCGGCGGCATCGGCTCAGCATTTCTGAATTCGGTCATTGTGTCAGTATGCTCCCTGGCGTTGACGCTGTTTCTCGGAACACTTACCGCTTTTATCGTGTCCCGTCTGCAGTTCCGGCTGAAGGGGGTGGTCATGATGCTGTTCGTGCTCGGCATGCTGATCCCGATTCACAGCACGCTGGTGCCCTTGTTTATTCTGATGAAAAATATCGGCATCCTGGACACGTATGCGTCTCTGATTCTTCCGTACACCGCCTTCGAGCTTCCAGTCGCGATCTTCGTCGTGGCCGCCTATCTGACCGCCTTCCCGAAAGAGCTGGAGGAAGCGGCGATGATCGATGGCAACGGTTACTGGGGCATTTTCTTCCGGATTATCGTCCCGCTGGCGGTTCCGGCTATGGCGACCGTGTCTATTCTCGGATTCCTGCGGTTCTGGAACGATTTCGCCTTCGCGCTCGTGTTCATTAACGATCAGGCGCTGAAGACGCTGCCGCTCAGCCTATCGCTGTTCTCGGACGGGTACGGCACGGACTACAGCCTGACGATGGCGGCGATGTCGATTGCGGTGATTCCGACCATCATCATTTATCTGCTGTTCCAGAATTCGATTATGAAAGGGATGGTTGCGGGGGCCGTAAAGGGCTGAGCGTAGCATATCCATATACAATAAGGCGGCCTGCTTACCTTATTTAACGGGAAGCAGACCGCCTTGTTTGTATTGGGTGGATATTATTCAGGCGGAGGTCAACAAGCCGTTGCGTTATCGCGGTGCGGGGAGGCGGCCGGGAATCAACGAATGGTCCGGCGGCGTGCGTCTCCGAAGGACACCATCTGCGCTGGCGGTGGAATGAAGCTGCAGTGAGAATAGTAGATGTTTGATGCGGATGAACACAACCGGATAAACGAAAAATATATCAAAACGGGGGCGACAGGATCGCTCCCGTTTTGATATATTGGGCTATATATCTACGATGGGAGGCATGCTTGTATGAAACACTCGCCGCCTAGGTCCTGTCAGCCCCAATATTCAAACATTGATCCTCCGGCGACCGGTCCGAGGCCAAGCTCCAAAGATACGGCGGACATGACGGTAGCCATCGTCTTGCCGCGGCGGTCCAGCGGGATATAATGCGTGAACAGCAACAGCGGTCCAAGTCATACGCATAGGTTCTTGTTTAAAACATAGAGTTATGTAGCAGTGCACACCTTAACGCATCTTTGCAAAATAGCTGCGCAGTGCCCAGCCGCGTTCCTGGCGTTTTTTGTATTTCGGGAGGGTGCGGTAGATTGCCGTGGATTCCTCAAAAGCCCGTTTGGCATCCTCATTCCTGCCGAGTGCCTTATACATAGAGCCGGCAAGGTAGTAGGCTTCACTGGATGAAGACTGAATCTCTTGAAATTGGCTCACGTAGTACAGCGCTTTGTCCTGATCTACACCACGGAATGTCTCCGCGAGCTGAAGATAAGGCTGGCCGTATCGTGCTCTGCGGTTGATCTCAAGTCCCTGCAGCATCTGAGCCTCACCTTCCGGCATCAGACCTAGCTTCAGATTCACGTATCCGAGCTCCACCCAATATTCGGCGGATTGTTCATACCGGTCTGTGATCTGCAGGAGAAGATCTTTGGATTCGTTGTACCGCTTGCGTTCAACAAGCAGACGGGCCAGTTCGAATTTGGCAGAAACATCGTTGGGATTAAGCGAAATGGTGGTCCGCAGTCTGGATATTTGCCGGCTCCTCCGGAAAGGTCTGGTGATGCTGGGGAAGATGCCGACGTAACGGCGGTCCAGGAAATACAGAATCACCAGCAAAATGATCAAGGCAAGAAAAGGATTGCCCACCAGACGGATTAGAAGTAAAAAGCCCAAGATTTTAAACATGAATTCCCTCCGTTAAAATGGTAACTCCGGATTGGCATTTCGATTACTATCGAACTGCAGAGCAGGGTAATTATACCATATTCCTGCAATATTCCACGATGTCATTTCTGAACGAAGACGCTTTATATTCTATTTAATGAAAGAGGGATAAGAGATGAGTACAGTGACATCACCAATCGAATTACGTAAGCTAGGACAATCGGATCTGGAGGTTTCACCGCTGGGCCTCGGATGCTGGCAATTTAGCCGGGGGAGCGGAATTGTAGGGAAGTACTGGAGTAATCTTGAGGATGCGGATATCCTCGAGATTGTGCGGGCGAGTCTGGAGGGCGGCATGAACTGGGTGGATACAGCTGAAATATACGGGGGCGGCAAATCGGAACAGGCGCTTGCCTATGTGCTGGATCAGCTGAAGCGCGAAGGCAGCATCCATGCCACACCGCTGATTGCCACCAAGTGGTGGCCGATGTTCCGCACCGCGGGGTCGATCACCTCTACCATTGATGAACGTATCCGCTGTCTGGGCGGACGTAATATTGATTTATATCAGATTCACCAGCCCTTTTCGTTATCTTCTATCGCCAGTGAGATGAAGGCGATGGCCGGTTTAGTTAAAGCAGGCAAAATCCGTTATGTTGGCGTAAGCAATTATTCGGCCAAACAGATGACGGAAGCACACCACCTGCTGCAGCAATACGGCTTGTCGTTAGTCTCGAACCAAGTGAAATACAATCTGCTGCACCGCAATATTGACCGGAACGGCACGATGGCAGCCGCTAAGGAGCTCGGTATTTCAATTATTGCCTATTCCCCGTTACAGCAGGGCATTCTGACCGGTCGATTCCATAATGACCCCGCACAGATCCGTGCGGTATCCCGCCTGCGGAGGATGCAATCCGGCCTCGATGAGAAGAGCCTGGCCCGCAGCAAGCCACTGATTGATCTTCTTGCCGTCTTTGCCGAAAAATATGGAGTTACACCGGGCCAGATTGCCCTAAACTGGTTAATCTATTATCACGGCGATACGGTGGTTGCTATACCCGGCGCTTCTAAGGTCCGTCACGCCCGGGAGAATATCGGAGCCATGAGCTTCCGGCTGGACAAGCAGGAGCTGGAACAATTGAATGAAGCCTCCTGGGCGGCTTTGAAATAGAATTTATTATAGCTTTGGACCGGATAAACGGTCTGAAGCTTTTTTTATGTGGGAATGCAAAAAAAATGCAAAAAAACTGTTTAGGATTGGAAGCGCGGGGTTAAATAAGGGATAAGAAATTGCGCAACCACGAAAATGGGTGCAGATTACGGAAGGAGGCTGAACCATTATGAGTATGACAGTACATAATCTTATGGCTTTCAATCATCAGTTTTTTAGACCTCAACCTGTCATCGAGCCCAAGCAGTCCAGAACAGATGAGAAGACGCAGAGCTTCCAGGATATCCTTAACGAGAAGCTGAAGGTCCAGAATCAGATGAAGCGGTAGCCTGGAGAACAACAAAGCAATTATCGCAGAATATTCATGAAATTGAATAGAAGCCGGACATTTGGCCAAATAGGGCTATGTGTCCGGCTTCTTTGTGTTTCTGTAGACTTCGGGGAAGGGAATTCAACGGCAGTTTCTTGGCATCTGTTGAACAGGCAGAGGGGGAGTCTTACCGTTTGCTCCGGACCCTCTGTGACTTGCGCAGCTTCGGCTCGGCTCCCGGGGGTTGCTTGCTTATCCACTTCAAATATGCAGCAATCTGCTGGTCCTGCCGCAGGGCCTGGAGGGTGGTCAGGTGCATCCGGACAAGATCGGAATTGGTATAAAGCGCATGTATCTGCCGGTGGCAGGCTTTACAGAGCAGCGCAGTGGGCTGCATTGCGCCTCCTTTTTCCCGGGGAACGAGATGATGGACCGTAGTAGCCAGCGGTGAACGTCCGCACAATTCACAGGTGCCTGCAGCCTGTCCCTTCATAGTCTAAGGTCTGACCTCGAAGAACTGGCAGGTCCGGCGGGAATAATAAGTTAAGTCGCTTACCCGCGACTGAATAACTACGTCCGAATCCGTGAAACGGACAACGGTTGCCCCCGAATTCACCAGATGATCATCCTCAAAGACCCGGACAGGCAGTTTATGGTCAATCGCTTCCTGTAAATCGCTGTCGGTCATAAGCGGGCGGTTGATAGGCATGAGAGCACTCTCCTTTTAGCGGCAAATAATAGCTGGAAATACAACCAGTATACCTGCGGAGGAGGGATAAATCCAATCCGTTAGCCCAAAACAATAGCTGTCTGCAGTGTAAACGTAATCACATTTGAACGTAATCGTAAGTATTTCCACCTCAAATCGGAAGTTTGACTCCTCAAAAAATGATTTCTCCTACGTTACACTAAGTCTTGTAAGAGAAACCTTTGAAAGGGGTACAAAGGAATGAAAAAAGTAAAGCACCTGGCGCTGACGCTTGCGTCCATCATGCTTGTAGGTTCACTTGCAGCATGCGGAGGCAACAACAACGCAGGAAACAATGCTACGAAAGAGAATACGGGTAACAACGCAGCAAGCACTAATGCACCGGCAACAGAAGAAGCAAGCGCAGAGCCGGCTGAGAAAGTGGAGCTTTCGTTCTGGACACTCGGTAACGTCAACTATGAAGAGCTGGCGAACGAGTACACGAAGGAGCACCCGAACGTTACGATCAAAATTCAGAATACCGGTGACCAGACGGCACACCACAACAATCTGACGACTGCATTGTCTGCCGGTTCAGGCGCACCTGATATTTTCCAGCTTGAAATCGGTTTCATGGAGCGCTTTATCAGTGCTCAGGACAAATTTTATAACTTGAACGATCTGGGCGCCAAAGACATTCAGGCCAACTATCTGGACTGGAAATGGAAGCAGGCTTCCTCCATCGACGGCAGCTTCCAGCTTGGTCTTCCGACAGATATCGGCCCTACCGTTGTATACTATCGTACCGATCTGGCTGAAGCAGCCGGTCTGCCAAGCGATCCGGAAGGATTCAGCGCAGCTATCGACACTTGGGACAAATTCGCGGCTGTAGCCAAAGCATACAAAGACAAAACCGGCAAATATTTCTCCGATTTGACCGATCTTACGTATAACGCACTGCGCGACCAGTCTGCAGATGAAATCTACTTCAGCAAAGCTGACGGCAAATTCATCGGCGACACCAATCCGCAAGTGAAAAAGGCGTATGACTTCACCGTTAAAGGTATCCAAGAAGGCTGGATCAGCAACTATCTGCTGTGGTCGCCTGAGTGGGGCCAAGGCATGAGTGACGGTTCGTTCGCTGTAGTTATGGGTCCTGCATGGATGGCCGGCAACATCAAGAGCAATGCGCCGGATTCCTCCGGCAAATGGAAAATCGCACAGCTTCCTGAAGGTGCCGGTAACTGGGGCGGTTCGTTCATCACCCTGCCGAAAGAAGGCAAGCATCCGAAAGAAGCGTATGATTTCATTTCTTGGATGGTCAACAAAGACAATCAGCTCGAATCGTTCAAAACAAAGGGTCTGATGCCTTCGATTCCTGCACTGTATGAAGATCCGGCATTTGTAGATTTCAAAGATGATTTCTTCGGCGGCCAGCAAACAGCCGTTGAATTCGGTAAAGCGGCAAACCGCGTTAAACCGGTATACTACGGACCACTGCATGACCAGACGGACACTTTCTTCAAAAACGCGCTTAAAAACGTAATCGAAAAGAAAGCGGACCCTGCAAAAGAGTGGGACGATGCTGTAAAACAAGCGAAGACCTTGGCTGAACGGAGCTAGGACTCCCCGGCGCCAAGACTGATATGAACCGGATATCCGGATTCCTGGAGAGTAAGCCTCCCCGGGAATCCGGATTCTTCGGAAATGGAGTTTTCTTAATTTTCTTGGAGGTGTGACATGGCAGAACCCGTAATTACGAGTCCGCATGCCGAGAGCAAACGCCCTTTTTTAACTGAACAAAGACGGAGCCGGATTACGGCCTATACCTTCATTTCTCCGTTCTTTATTCTGTTCTCGATATTTGGACTATACCCGATTTTCTTCACCTTTTATTTGTCCTTCTTTAAATGGGATGCACTCAACCCGATGAAGTTTGTCGGCTTCAAGAACTATGATCTGGTCACCAGTGACCCGACCTTCTGGATTTCTTTTACCAATACACTCATTATGGGGCTTATGGGAACGGTTCCCCAGGTAATGCTTGCCCTGCTGCTGGCAGTCCTTTTGCACTCAGGGATGACCAAATTCAAAAAAACGTTTCGCATTCTTTACTTCATGCCGAATATTACGTCCATTGTGGCCGTTACACTTGTATTCAGCACCTTGTTCGGAAACAACGGAATGATCAACTGGATGCTGAACGGGCTCGGGCTTGATAGCGTAGCCTTTAACTCCGGCTGGTGGGGAGTAAAGATAGCCATTTCCACCATGGTCATGTGGCGCTGGACGGGTTACAATGCAATTCTCTTCCTGTCCGGGCTGCAGAGTATCCCGATGGATTTGTACGAAGCCGCCCGCATCGACGGCGCGAACCGCAGACAGCAGCTGTTCTCGATCACTTTGCCGCTGCTTAAGCCCTTCATTATCTTCGTGTCCCTGCAGTCAACGATCGGCGCGCTGCAGCTCTTCACAGAACCTTATGTATTCCTCGGACAGGCGGGCACAGGCTCTACCCGTCAGGAAGGGATTACGATGGTTACGTATCTTTACAGCGAAGCATTCCGCAACGGATTCTTCGGTACAGCGGCGGCTACAGCAGTCATGCTGTTCCTCGTTACAATTCTATTCTCCATCCTTAATATGCTGATTTCCAGAGGCGCAGGCGGAGACACTGGAGGTAAAAAAGCGTGAGTACACTGCGTATATTTAGGAAAAAACCGGATGATATCGGGTTCTTCGGCAAATTAGGCTACTATCTCCTCTTAATTTTTGGAGCACTCATTTCGGTCTTCCCGTTTTACTGGATGTTTGTCGTAGGAACCAATGATAAAGGCGCTGTGTTTCATGTACCGCCATTGCTGACGGTCGGAGACCAGTTCTTCCACAATTTCAAGCGGGTGCTGGAGAAGGCTGACTTCTTCCAGGCGCTCGGCAACTCGCTGTTCGTTTCGTCAATGGTAACTCTTTCTGTTGTGTTTTTCTGTACTCTGGCCGGTTATGCTTTTGCCAAATATGAATTTCCGTTTAAAAACGGGCTGTTTGTATTTGTTATTGCCACTCTAATCGTTCCGCAGCAGCTCGGTGTATTGCCTACTTATGTCATTATGGCTAAATTGCACTGGATTGACAGCTATAAAGCGCTAATTGTTCCGGCCATGGTCAATGCCTTCGGGATCTTCTGGATGCGCCAGTATATTTCTACCGCCGTTCCAACCGAGCTGATTGAGGCTGGACGGATTGACGGGGGCGGTCACTTCCGTATTTTCTGGAATATCGCCGTGCCTGTTATTACACCTGCAATGGCGACCCTGGGCATTCTCAACTTCATGACAGTATGGAATGATTTCTTCTGGCCGCTCGTAGTCTTGAAAAACAAGGAGCATTATACGATTCAGCTCGCCCTGCAGCAGCTCTTTACAACCCGTGACGGGCTTGATTATGGGATGATCATGTCCGCAACCTTTACCGCCACCCTGCCGCTGCTGATCGTGTTCCTGCTGTTCAGCCGCTGGGTCATTGCCGGTCTGACTTCAGGCGCGATCAAGAGTTAAAACTGGTTTTGGCCGGTAAACAAGGAAACCGGAAGTTCCGTGAAGAATAGTAAATAAAGCAGAAACGGCAGAGCCGTCCTTTTAAAAAAAAGGGCGGCATTCGTTTCGCTTAAGTCAGGCTTAAGGCAGCAGGGAGAAGGTAAGGAGAAATGAAGCTACGGCGCAAAATCTTATTCGCTATTATTCTTCTCGTGTTCATTCCCGTAATCATTATGGGTACCGTTACCTACGTATATTTCTCAAGTGCGATGGAGAAGAAATCAAGTAATTTCTATTGGATCTCCCTTTTGGAGACAGACCGCAAGCTTAAATTTGCTCTCAGTGAAATCTCTTCAATCACCAATTCGGCCATTACCCAGCCGGCGATTCAGCAGTCGCTGAAGCAGCCGAATTTTGTGCTGACGTATGACCGCAAGCAGGAAATCAACAATCTGCTGATTAACCATCCTATGATTACCTCCTTCAGCCTTTATGGCAAGGACCGTTTGCTTTATCAGTACAATGCGCCGATGTCTTTTGCGGATATGCGCAAACAGGTGTGGTATGGCGCCATGGAAAGTGCGGAGGGCCGGCCCGTCTGGTCAGGTCCAGGAGAGAATGGCTCCGAAACTTCAGGAAATCCTGTTCTTGTACAGGCACGAGTCATCAAAGACTATTATTCCCTTGAGGATATAGGCTACCTCGTCGTTTATGTTAAACCTGATTTGCTTGATCAGATTTTCTGGGAAGCAGCGACGCTGAAGAAAGGGGATATTCTGCTTGTCAACAAACAGGGCAATATCGTCTTCAATAAATCCGGGGAGCATATCGGACAGCGGACGGATTTTCCTTTTTTACAGGAGGATTATACCCAGACGCAGGACTATTACATCGACAACTATCAAGGAGAGAAATCACTGATTACTTTCCTGCCTTCACATAATGCGGACTGGTATCTGGCAGCAATCACACCGATGAATCTGATTTCTTCGGAGTCGGCTTCCATCCGCAATTTAGCCATTATCTTGGGAACGGTTTCACTTTTGTCCGCCTTTTTGTTTGACCGTTATTTTATCAGGAGGCTTGTGCGCAGCATCAACAGTGCGGTCAACGGGATGAAAAGGGTAAAGCAGGGGATTTTTATGCCCATACACAGCCCTGTGCGGTCAGATGATGAAAGCGACCTGCTGATCGACGGATTCAACCGGATGAGCTCACAGATTAGTGAACTGATCCAGCAGGTGCAGACGGAACAGGGACGCAAAAAGGAAGCGGAAATGCAGGCGCTCATGGCGCAGATCAATCCGCATTTTATCTATAATTCACTCGAATCCATCAACTCTATGGCGGTGCTGGCAGGTAACCGTGATATCAGTAAGATGGTCGTCTCGCTCGGCAAGCTGCTGCGGATCAGCATCAGCCAGAATCAGGAGCTGATCCCGCTGCAGATGGAGTTTGAGCATGTCCGGCATTATCTGGATATCCAGAAATTCCGCTTTGAAGATAAGTTCAGCTATGCCATCGATCTGCCGGATCCGCTCAAACTGGTGATGACCCAGAAGCTGATCGTGCAGCCCATCGTGGAGAACGCGCTTTATCACGCCATTGAGCAGATGGAAGAGCACGGGGTGATTACAATCGGTGCACAGGAGAACGGCAAGGATATTATCATCATTGTGAAGGACAATGGTCCGGGCTTTGATCTGTCGACCTTGATGAGTCTATGGGATAAGGAACACAGCAATCCGAAGAAATACAGCGACAACGGGGTGGGGCTCCGGAATGTGCATGAGCGACTCAACATCCGTTTTGGCAATCCTTACGGCATTCTAGTCTGTTCATCTCCGGGATTCGGCTCGACCATCTGTATCCGTATTCCAAAAATACAGCCATGAAGAACGTAAGCGGGACGAAAGTGGGGAGAAATGCTGTGAGATGGTTAACCAAATGGGGCTGGATTCTGCTCTATATCTTAATAATGGCCGGAGCGGTGCTGTTTATTACAATTGGCTACAAGGAGCCGATCGAAGACAACTCTCCCGAGAAAATAACGCTGACCTTCCGCCATTTCTGGATGAAGGAGCATGACCGGCCGCTGCTTGCCATCTTTGAAGAGGTCGTCCGGGATTATCAGAAGGAACATCCGAATGTGAAGGTGAACTTCGAAGGCTTAGACCAGACCATCCACCGCGAGCAGAAGCTGAAAAGCGAAATGGTCACTGGTACGCCGCCCGATATGTTTGTGCTCTTCGGTGGTGCCGAGATCGAGCCTTATGTCCGTTCCAACCGTTTGATGGATCTGACAGATTTCGTGCAGGAGAACGGCCTGAGAGACCAGTTCAGCGATCTGCATCTCTGGACCTTCAACAATCATATCTACGGGCTGCCGATTGAAGGGAATGCGGAACCGCTCTATTATAACAAGGCCTTGTTCAATAAGCTCAGTATCAAAACTCCAGGGACGGTGGAAGAGCTTGATAAAGCGATCAGACAGCTGAAAAAAGCCGGATACATCCCCTTTGCCCTCGGTAATGAGGACCGCTGGCCCGCAGGCATTTTTGCGCATTATCTGATGGACCGTTATGCCGGACCGGAGCTGATTCAGAAGCTGGTAACAGGCAAAGATGCAGTCACCTTTAAGAATAAGGCCTATCATCAGGCCTTTGACCATCTGAAGAAATGGATCGATGAAGGGGCATTCAGCAGCGCTTCCAATGATACCTCACCAGAAGAGGCGGTCCGGATGTTCACAGGCGGCGAAGCCGGGATGTACCTTAACGGTAACTGGGACATCAACCTTTTTACGGGGGAGACAGCTCCTGCTGATTTTCAGAACCAGGTAGGCGTCATTCCCTTTCCTTCATTGATCAAAGGAACAGAAGCCTCGATTGCCGGCGGCTATACGATCGGGATCGGCCTCTCTTCCAGCCTGACAGAAGCGAAGCGGGAGGCGGCACTGGAATTGATGAAAGCCTTCTATACGAAGGAAATCCAGACACGGATCGTCTATGAGGGATTAAGAATTCCCTCCATGCGCATCACCTTTGATCCGGAGAAGACGGGTCCGGTGTTCGCTCAAGTCATGACGGTGATGGAAGAGAACCACCAGAGCTTCGTGCCTTATGACAATTTACTGTCACCTGAAGTGAAGAAGACCTTCCTCAGTGTGATCGAAGATATGATCGACGGCGGCCTGTCTGCTGATGATGCTCTTGGGCAGCTGCAGTCCTCGTCCGAACAATACTGGAATCTCATACAAAGCTCAACACTTCAATAATCTGGGAGGTGCCGGGAATGGGTGCACGGCAAGAGAAATATAAAGTGCTGCTGGTGGATGATGAGCCTATCATTCTGCGCAGCCTGAAAGTGGCGATCCCGTGGGAGGAGCTGGGTCTTACCATCGCGGGTGAAGCGCGGAACGGTGAAGCGGCATTGAGGCTCATTGAAGAGCATTCTCCGCATATTGTGATCAGCGATATCCGCATGCCTGTGATCGACGGGATTGCTTTAATGAAAGAAGTGCTGCCGCGGAGTGCGAAGCTGCTGTTTATTTTTATCAGTGGCTACGGTGAATTCGAATACGCACGGGATGCACTGCGGCTGGGCGCATTTGACTATCTGCTGAAGCCGATCGACCATGATGAGCTGACGGAAATGCTGACCCGGGCGCGGCTTAAGCTTGACCGCCAGAAAGAGAATGAGCAGCTGATGCATTCGGTGCAGATGCTGTCCATGCTGGCGAGAGAGAGGATGTTCACCGAGTTCACACTTGGCAATCCGCGTCCGCTGCAGCATCTGAAGTGGCTGGAGAACAGCGAACTGGAAGGGGAATATTTCATGGCTGTAGTCCGGCTGGACGATTATGCCGCCCTCACAGCCAAATGGAGCCCCGAGGAGAAACATCTCTGGCTGTTCGCGATCCGCAATATTCTTGAAGAGTGGTCGCTGGAGAACGGGGCATTGTCGATCTTCCCGTTCTACAATGGGGAGTGGGTGCTGTTGTTCCCAGGAAGCCTTAGCACAGTCAAAAAAGAACTCGGCGAGCGGCTGGTTGCCGATATTAAGCGCTATTCCAAGCTGCATTGTTCGGTGGGCATCAGCCGAAGCACACAAGGAATTGACCAGTTAAGCACCGTATATCCGCTTGCTGCCAAAGCGCTGTACCAGCGTTTTTACTCCGGCCAGGCAGGGGTATTCATCGAAGAGGAAACGCCGGAGGACGCCGGCCGTGAGGTGCAGTATCCGAAGGAGCTGGAGCTTGCGCTCATTGAGAGTATCCGCACCTTGAATCTGGAGCGGATGCTGTCCCTGTTCGATGAAATGGCCAGCTTCATCGAATCCCAGTCACTGCCGAAGGAATTAGCACAGCGGATCATCATCGAGCTTGTCGTAGTCTTGTACAGACAATTTGAGCAGCTGAACATGCAGGCGGAGTGGTCGCTCGAAGGGCTGCTAGGCAAGCTGCAGGGACTGGGAACACTAACCTCGGTTATGAATGTGCTCAAGGAGGACTTCCGCAGCTGGATGCAGGAGGGCAGCAAGCAGGTCACCCGCGAGGATGGCCGGAGTGTCGTCGATAAGGCCAAACGGTACATTGAAGATAATTATCATAAAGATCTCAGCATCGAAGAAGTTGCGGAAGTTGCGGACTTAAGCATCAGCCATTTCTGCACCTTGTTCAAACAGATCTCGGGCTATACCTTCCTGGAGTTTGTGACCTACTACCGGATGGAGAAGGCTAAATATATCCTTCAGAACAGCAGTGTGAAGGTGTATCAGGTGGCGCCGCTCGTCGGATATCAGGACCCCAGATATTTCACCCAGGTGTTCAAGAAGGCAACCGGCAAAACGCCGACGGAATACCGTGAGCAGTATACCCAGCAGGCGAATGAGGGATATTAATAATAATTGGATCAAGGAGAGGGTATGATATTTGTCATACCCTCTCCTTGATGTTTATGCCTTACTGTCATGACACTTCCTTCCTTATAATGATAAGTATAGATGAATGTATCCCTTACCGGACACACGAGGAGGAAACGACCAGATGACGAAGAGCAATGCTACCCAGCTCTCCAGCCTAAAAAAAAGCGTGGCCCCTTTTGAACAAAACGACCATAAAAGAAGTATAAACCAGCTTATTAATACGCTTGGCCCACTGATCCTGTTATGGACCGCAGCCTACTTGAGTCTTTCTGTATCATATGGGCTGACCTTGCTGTTCGCAGTACCGGCAGCGGGCTTCGTAATCCGCACCTTTATTATTTTCCATGACTGCTGTCATGGTTCATTCTTCAAGAACCGGAAAGCCAACGATATTCTCGGTACTCTTACAGGGGTGCTGACCCTGGTGCCTTACCGCCAGTGGAAGCACAGCCATTCGATTCATCATGCCGGCAGCAGCAACCTCGACAAAAGAGGCATCGGCGACATATGGATTATGACTGTGGATGAATATCTTGCGGCGACTCCGCTTAAACGATTATACTACCGGATTTACCGCAATCCGCTGGTTATGTTTGGTGCCGGACCGATTGCCGTATTCCTGATTCAATACCGCTTCAATGCCAAGGGTGCAAGACGTAAAGAGCGCATGAATACTTATCTGACCAATATCCTGATTGCGGCCCTGTACGGGGCGATGATCTGGGCGATCGGCTGGCAGGCTTTCCTGCTGGTACAGCTGCCGATCGTGTTCGTCTCCGGTTTTCTCGGCATCTGGCTGTTTTATGTACAGCACCAGTTCGAGGATACGTTCTTTGAGCATGAAGAGGAATGGAGCTATGTGATGGCTGCTGTGGAAGGAAGCTCTTATTATAAGCTGCCGAAGATCCTGCAATGGATCACCGGCAATATCGGCTTTCACCATGTGCATCATTTAAGCCCGAAGGTGCCGAACTATAACCTTGAGCTGGCCCATAACGCTACACCGCCGCTGCAGAAAGCAACGACAATCACCATCGGAACCAGTCTCAAGGCGCTCCATTTCCGGCTGTGGGATGAGGAAAATAAAGGTTTTGTAAGCTTCAAGGAGATCAAAGCCCGGCTGCGCCATCCTTTACCTTCGGTAGAGGGGCTGAAAGTGCGCAAACCGGAACTCCAGGCCAAATAGTATGCTGCGCGTGCGCAGTCAGGAGAGGAAGTCAGTCCCGGAGAACTATCCAGCGGGTGCGGCTTCTTCTCTTTTTTTCCGGGAATTGCCGGTTAACGTAAGCTTTATGCTAAAATGGGGGTAATCTAGCTGGCTAAAAGGATGGCTGACATGCAGAAGTGGCATCATATTTTTCATAAAAGTACAGGTCTGAGCCCTTATGTATGGGTTGTGTTCTACATCCTTCCGTTTTACTCGATATTCCGGTCCTCTTCGATGGATCAATGGGTATATGGAATTGTGATGATTATTATGTTTTTTGCCTGTTACGTGCTCGCCTTCAAATCTAAGGGATGGGTTGTTTATTTCTGGACGAGTGTGCAGATTATCGTCTCCATTACGATGACGCTGATGTTCGGTTATATGTATTTTGCGCTGTTTCTGGCCTTTTTTATCGGTAATATTCAGAACCGCGGCGGCTTCTTCACTATGTATACGATCCATTTGCTGACGACCATCGTAGCCATCAACTACGAGCTGATTACCCGAAACCCGGTATTCCTGTCGCAGCTGCCGTTTGTGCTGGTGAGTATCATTGCCGTAGTGCTGCTTCCCGCCACGACCTATAACCGCAATAATCAGGATAAGCTGCAGGGACAGCTGGAGGATGCCAATAAAAGGATTTCCGAACTGGTCATCATGGAGGAGCGCCAGCGGATCTCCCGCGACCTGCATGATACCCTGGGCCAGAAGCTGTCGCTTATCGGGCTAAAAAGTGACTTGGCCGGCAAGCTGATCAACAAAAATCCGGCGCAGGCGGTCGTGGAGATCAATGATGTCCGCCAGACAGCCAGAAGCGCGCTTAAAGAGGTCCGTGAAATGATTACGCAGATGCGCGGCATCCGGCTTGAAGATGAACTTGTGCGGATCCGGCAGTTTCTGCAGGCGGCAGAAATTGAATTTGAGCTGGAGGGCAGCCCTAAGCTGACCAATACTTCACTGATTACGGAAAATGTGCTCAGCATGTGCATTAAAGAAGCCGTGACGAATGTGGTGAAGCACAGCGGCGCCACGTTTTGCCGGATTGGGATCGAGCCTTCCCGCACAGAACTGGTCATCAAGGTTGCCGATAACGGTAGGGGCCTTAAGCCCTCAAATCCGCAGGATAATGGCCATGGTTTGCAGGGCATGCGGGAGCGGCTTGAATTTGTGAACGGAAGCATGGAGATTGTGCAGAACAGCGGGACAACCATAGTGGTTAAGGTGCCTACGGTGATCCGGCAGCTGGAGCAGGAGGGGAAAGAGGAATGATAAAGATAGTAATTGCTGAGGATCAGCGCATGCTGCTGGGCGCACTGGCTTCGCTGCTTGATCTGGAAGAGGATATGAAGGTGGTCGGCCGTGCGGCCAACGGTGAGGAAGCTGTTAAGCTGGTGAAGCTGCATACGCCTGATATTTGTATTATGGATATAGAAATGCCTGCCATGACCGGTCTCGAAGCCGCGGAGGCCCTGAAGAATTCCGGCTGTAAAGTCATGATCCTCACCACCTTTGCCCGGGCCGGCTATTTCGAGCGCGCTGTGAAGGCTGGAGTGGACGCCTATCTGTTGAAAGACAGCCCCAGTGAAGAACTGGCCCTCTCCATCCGCAGTGTAATGGCCGGCAGACGGATTTATGCACCGGAGCTCATGGATGAGGCTTACAGCAGTGAAGCCAATCCGCTGACACAGCGGGAGAAGGAAGTGCTCGGACTGATTGCCGACGGCAAAAATACCAAGGAAATCGCCAGCCAGCTGTACATTACAACAGGAACGGTACGTAACTATATCTCAGTTATTCTTGATAAGCTGGATGTTGGCAACCGGATTGAGGCAATTACACGTTTTAAGGAAAAAGGCTGGTTTAAGTAAGCAGGATTCCGCATATATTTCATCATGAGGTGGAGCTGTCATCCGGAATGTACAGTCACACCCGATCATCACGGGGGACCGCCAAGGTCTGCCCTGTTTTTTTGCGCGGATTTTCTTTGAAATATAAGAATTAATATGTATTACGCTATAAATTATCCTTCTATTTTTCGCAGAAACGGATACCGTCCCTAATCGGACGGCGAAGCCGTTTCTTCTTAGGTCCATATTCAGTTATCTAGTTCCATTCTCCTGTTTTTACCATTCAGAGGCTCAAGAGATTGGAAGAGGAAATGATTTTTGCTAAGATGAATGCAAACATGTGATCTTATTCCCTGTACTTGGGTAATAGAGATCATGTTCCAATTTTGCCCAATATTACGTTGTATTCAGCTAAACCAGTCGGGAGGAATCTGATTTGCCTGAACTTACTTCATCCTATGTAGATTCGTTAGCACCGAATGCCGCCGCTATCAAGAATGGACAGGGGCTGGTACGCAAAAAAAGCTTTATCCAGCTTCACCGTTCAGAGAACGGAGAGCTGCTATTCGGGCAATGTGCGGGAAGCGGAAAGACACCATATGAATGCTCTGTAGATTTTGTGTCTCCGGAGAACCCTGTCTTCCGCTGTTCCTGCCCGAGCCGGCAATTTCCCTGCAAGCACACCCTGGGTCTCTTGTATGCCTATGTGGAGGGCCAGTCCTTTACGCCTGCGCAAGTTCCTGAGACGATTGCCGCCAAACGCGAAAAGGCTGAGAAACGGGAAGAGAACAAGGTGAAGCAGGCTGCTGAAGGCGGCGGGAGCAAACCGAAGAAAGTCAATAAATCAGCACTTAAGAAAAAAATATCAGCCCAGCTTGAAGGGCTGGACCTGCTGGAGAAGCTGGTGCTTTCATTGATCCGCGGCGGGTTGTCCACGATTGATGCCAAAACACTTAAGTCGGTTCAGGAGCATGTGAAACAGCTGGGCAACTATTATTTGTCCGGTGCACAGATTGAACTTCGCCGGTTCGCGCTGCTGCTGGGAAAGGGGCAGGACCGTGAGCAGAGCTATACATATGCTGTGGAGCAATTGACACGGCTGCATGCCTTCATTAAGAAAGGCCGGAGTTATCTGACCGCAAGAAGCGAGGACCCGGAGCTTGCGCCGGATTATGAATCAACCATAGATGAATGGCTGGGTCATGCCTGGCAGCTGGCAGAACTGAAGGAATACGGGCTTACAGAGGCAGATGTTGAACTGCTGCAGCTCTCCTTCTACAGCTACGATGATCAGGCACGGCAGGAATTCGTCGATCTCGGGTACTGGCTGGACATGGCCAGCGGCAGGATCCACAAGACCGTACACTACCGCCCCTACAAAGCAGCCAAGCTGCTGCGGGAGGATGACAGCTTCTTTGATGTAGCCAAGATTCCGCTGCTCTACAAATATCCAGGGGAACTCAATGCACGGGTACGTTATGAAGAGATGACAGCAAGACCTGTCTCTCCGGCAGACCTGGTCCAGGTTCGGGTGCATGCACACCGCAGCTTCGCGGAAGCAATCAAGAGTGTGAAAAATCAGTTGAAGAATCCGCTCAGCGATAAGCAACCGGTACTGCTTTTATATGCAGCAAGCCTTGGAGTGACGGAGAACGGCCAATATGTCATAACGGATGAAGCCGGCGGGCAGCTTGTGCTGGGGGATATCTCCTCATTGCCCCAGAGTACGCTCCAGCTGCTGCCATTCCTGCCTCCTGCAAGCCTCAAGGGCTGCTCGCTGCTGGTGATGTTTGAACATGACCTGGACCAGGGCAGGCTGGTTGCCCAGCCGCTAAGCGTCATTACTGATGAGGGGATTACGCGTCTTCTATACTAAGCAAACTTTATGAATATTAATTTTCGTATACCTTTGAGTAGGGGGACTGCCCATGAGTACAGCGTTATTACAAGAGCTTCATCAGGAAGTCAGAAGACTTTATATTGCCGGCAGCGACCTGGCGGCGGATGACTTCCGCCTGAAACGCCTGTTGCCGCAGTTTCAGCAGCTGGGTGAGCGGGCAGCTGTCTTTAAGCGGCTCGGCGAAGGCGTGGCGGCCCTTCTCAAGCAGGAGAGTGCAGGGGAGGCTGCTCCGGCGGTGAAGCTGCAGGAGCTGACCCTTCTGCTGGAGTCCGTGCTCTATACACAAGGAAGCACATCACCAGCCGGTATTCCAGGCGAGCTGCCGCGCAGCAGCTTTACCCTTGAAACCAAAGTATCTTACCGCAAGCTGGCTGCGGTCCGGCAGGCGCTGACCACAACAGGCAGCGGCAGATATGAGACGGTAGTAGAGGCGTTCAATGAGGGGATATTTCAAGATTTGCGCCTGCTGCCGCTGGCTATCGGTGCCTTAAGTGACCCGTATGCCGAGATCGCTGAATTTGCCATGAAGCAGATTCTGCCATCCTATGGCCCGGCAATCGCCGATTATCTTATGCGGGAATTCGATCCTTCCGGCGGGAAAAGCGATGTACGCAAGCTGCAGGTGATCGGAGAAGCAGGCGGGACGGAGCTGCTTCCTGAGATTTTCAAGGCAGCTGAGAACGGCAGTGATGATGTCCGTGTTGCTGCTATCGGGTGTCTGGCCGGACATGAGGCGTATACGCCGTCATTGCTTGAATGGACGAACGATAAGAAGAAGCCGATCCGTGAAGCTGCATTTACTGCAGTGGCCGCCGGAGGTTCTCAAGCTGGCATGGAACGGCTGTTTGAGGCGTTTGCCGGGAAGAAAGACCGGGCGCTTGCAGCCGAAGCGATCGCGAAATGGCCGTCCGCACCGCTTGCAGAACGGCTGTCCGTGCGGTTCATGGAGGAGCTTCAGGAAGCCTTACAGCAGGATAATACCGACAAGAAAAAGAACGAGAACGTCTGGACCAGCATACAGCCTTATTTAACCGCGCTTGAGGAAGCACAGAATCCGCTGCTCGACCAAGTCTACAGCTTTGTGATACAGAATTATGAAAAGTTTATCGCTTTAGGTTGGCTGCCTCTGCTGGATCAGGCAGCTTATTATGAGGAGAGGGCTGCTTCGGAACAGGGCCTGGAACTTCTACGGGAGCTGGAGCAGCGTAATTCGCGTTATTTGCCTCACTATTTCCGTGCAGCGCAGCAATTGCTGAGTGCAAAGGAACTCTATAAGCAGTTCGGCGGAACAATGATGAGCAGGCTGAAATCTAAAGTATCGAAAGAAGCGGCAAAGCGTGACCAACAGCTGCTGGAAACGCTGGGGCGGCAGATTATAAACGCTGAAAGCGTTGTATATGAGGTCCCCTGGGATTCCTCCAGAGACCGCCAGCAAATCTGGAGGGAAATGCTGTCAGCTGACAAAATTGCTGCAGCCTGGGATCCCCGCTGGCTCGACTGGTTCATTGACCAGGATGCGCTGGATCTGGTATGTGCCTTTGCCCGGCCGAATTCTCCCGCCGCACTTAATTATCTGCTCGGCAAACTTCAGGAGCAGAGCGGTAGACGGAGAGGCCACGATTACATGCTCCATATTTTTATGGGACTGGAACGTGCAGGATTGGCAGAACCGGAACGGCAGGAGCTGCTCATGTCCATCCTTGAGAAGGATAGACTCTATAATCCGTATATGATTCCTTATTATTTGTTTCATCTGATGCTCCGCTTTCCGGCAAGCTACTTTAGCCGGATTGAAGCCATTGTACCTAATTACCGTTATGAATCCAAAACACAGCTGGAATATCTGCTGAATCATTTGCAGAGACAGTAATAATGGACTTAGGAAGCTGAATTCACGGTTTACACAAAGGAGAGGTGTACATGTCAACGGGACAAGAGCAGCTTCAGGATTATATGCGGCTGCCTGCTGAGGTTTTGTACCGCGAGGAGCTTGAAGCACTGCGCAGAGAGGATACGGGCAGAATACCTGCCGGCTGGCAGATGTCACCGCGTGCAGTATTCACATTCATCGCCGGGGGGAAGGCCGGAAGCAAGGTCATAACCCCAAAATATATCGGCAACACGCGGCTGATCGAAATGGCTGTTGCTACTCTGGTCACAGACCGGGCGCTGCTGCTGATCGGAGAACCGGGGACGGCTAAATCCTGGCTGTCCGAAAATCTGGCAGCAGCGATATACGGTAATTCCGGACTGGTGGTCCAGGGGACTGCCGGTACAAGTGAAGAGCATGTGCGCTACTCCTGGAACTATGCCATGCTGCTGGCGAACGGACCGACCCCGGAGGCGCTGGTCAAAAGCCCGATTATGCGGGCGATGGAGGACGGGGGCATCGCCCGTTTTGAAGAGATTTCCCGCTGTGCCTCCGAAGTGCAGGATGCGCTGATCTCCATTCTCTCGGAGAAGACTATCTCCGTACCGGAGCTCGGCAAGGAGGCCGGTGCCCGCAAAGGCTTCTCGATCATTGCCACAGCTAACACCAGAGACCGCGGGGTCAATGAAATGTCCGCTGCGCTGAAGCGGAGGTTCAATATCATCGTGCTGCCTGCACCTTCAGATATTGAAACAGAGCTGTCCATTGTCAAGAAACGGGTTGCTGAGATAGCTTCCTCATACGAGCTTCAGGCTGCGGTACCAGCGGATGATGCGCTGCTCAAGGTCGTGACGATTTTCCGGGAATTGCGCAGCGGGATGACACTCGATAAGAAAGAGAAGGTGAAGACGCCTGCCGGGGTAATCTCCACCGCGGAGGCGATCTCCCTGTTGACCAACAGCATGGCGCTTGCTGCAAGCTTTGGCAGCGGTAAGCTGACCGACAGTGATCTGGCTGCGGGCCTCCAGGGGGCTATCGTCAAGGATGATGATAAGGATAAGCTGGTCTGGAAGGAATATCTGGATAATGTCATGAAGAAAAAAGGAACGGAGTGGCGCGGCCTTTATCAGGCCTGTAAGGAGATGAACGAGTGATTAAGGCTGCTGAAGCTGGAGTGCATATTTTCGGGGTGCGGCATCTGTCTCCCGGCGGCGCACAGCATCTGCTGGAATATCTGGATAAGCTTCAGCCTACGGCGGTGCTGATCGAAGGTCCCAGCGATGCAACGATAGAGATTACGCATCTGACCCAGGGGGCGACCAAACCGCCGGTAGCGATTCTGGCCTTTACTGATGAACTGCCCGTACGGACGGTGCTCTGGCCGTTTGCCGTCTATTCTCCCGAATATCAGGCAATGAAATGGGCTAAGACACACGGTGCTGCAGCTGCATTTATTGATCTGCCTTCTTCGGTAACGCTTGGTTTGCAGGATGCCATGAACCGGGGGAGAACCGCTGTACGGGAATCAGTACCTGCTGCCGATCCATCGGGTGAACCTTCCAGCGCGGAGGTTCAAGACGAAGAATCGCTGTACAGCCGGATCGCCCAGCTTGCCGGTGAATATGATTATGATATGTATTGGGAACGTAACTTTGAGCATAATGCGAGTGCCGGTGCCTATCTGACCTCCATCCTGTCCTTCTCTTCGCAGATGCGTGAGCTCGGTGAGGAGAAGGAGCTGCGGGAACAGCCGTCGGAATATGCATATAATGCGCTACGCGAAGCATATATGAGCCGGCAGATTCAGGCGACAATTGCAGCCGGACATGAGCCGGGCAAAATTGTGGTGATCTGCGGTGCTTATCATGCTTCTGCACTTGCCGGTCAGGCGCCCCCTATGAGTGACGAAGAGCTGGCAGCCCTGCCGTCCCGCAGTACGAAGCTGACACTGATGCCCTATTCGTATTATAAGCTGTCAACAATGTCTGGCTATGGGGCAGGCAACGCCGCCCCTCATTACTTCGAAATGATGTGGGAGACAATTGAAGCGGGGCGGCCGGAGGAACTGCCGCACCGGTACCTGTCCTCGGTGGCCAGCCATGTGCGCAGCGGCGGCACGTACCGTTCTACGGCCGAAGTCATTGAGGCGGTCAGGCTGGCGGAGTCGCTGGCTGCGCTGCACGGCGGCAGCAGGCCAACCCTGCGGGATTTGCGCGATGCCGCACAGACACTGCTCGGGCATGGCGATCTTGCGGCTATCGCGGAGCCGCTGGCTAGAGTAGATGTCGGTACAGCGATCGGTTCTCTCGCCGAAGGCGTCAGCCAGACACCGATTCAGGATGACCTGAACCGGCTGCTGAAGACCTATAAGCTGGAGAAATACAAATCCACAGTTGCAAGCGAGCTGCAGCTTGACCTCCGGGAGAACCGCAGAGTATCAAGCAGTGAAGCCGCTTATCTGGATCTGCACCGCTCGGTCCTGTTCCACCGTCTGAATCTGCTGGGAATAGCCTTTGCCAAGAACCGGCCAAGCAGCCAGGACAGTGCCACCTGGGCGGAGCATTGGGTCATCCAGTGGTCGCCGGAGGTGGAAATCCAGGTGGTGGAATCCACACTGCTGGGCGAGACGGTGGAGGTGGCTGCTGCCTATGTGCTGCGGGAGAAGCTGCAGGAGTGCCGCTCCATAGCGGAAGCTTCGGCGCTGATCCGGATCGCCTGTCAATGTGCGATGACATCGCAGATGGAGGAAGGCAGCCGGGTGCTGCAGAATCTGGCAGCTCTCAGCAGGGATGTCGTAGGCATGGCTGCCGCGGCCCGTGAACTGTCAACCATCCTTAGCTTCGGTGATATCCGGAAGGTCGATACCGCCCCGCTGATGCCTCTGCTGGAAGAGCTGTTCCGCCGCGGCTGCCTGTTCCTGCTGGATGCCAGCGGCTGCAATGATGAAGCGGCAGGCGCTATGCTAACAGCAATGAATGAGCTTAACGGGATTTCCCTTGAGCATGGGGATACCCTGGATGAGAAGCTATGGCTGCAGGAGCTGCTGCTGCTCTCGGAACGCGATGACCGCAATCCGCGGCTCTCCGGTTATGCCTGCGCCATTCTGATGGAGCGGGGTGCGGTCTCGGCCGGAGAGGTCGCCGCTGAGGTGTCGCGGCGGCTTTCACCGGGCATCCCTGCTGATCTTGGAGCAGGGTGGTTCGAAGGACTGTCGATGCGCGGCCATTACGGTCTCCTGTCACGCATGAGTCTGTGGGAGCAGCTAAACGACTACATCAATGCGCTCGATGATGATGAATTCAAGCGGGCGCTGGTCTTCCTGCGCCGTGCATTCAGCACCTTCTCGCCGCGCGAGAAGACAATGATATCCGAGCTGCTGGGCGAGCTGTGGGGTGTGAACACCGAACAGGCTGCAGAGATTCTCACCGGTGAGCTGAAGGAGGAAGAAGCTAAAATGCTGGAGGAGCTGAATGATTTTGACTTCGGGGACTTTTAGATGACGAATGAACATAAGCAGGAGAATACCCTATCCCGCTGGCGGCTGATTCTCGGCCAGGAAGCGGATGCTGCACTGTCCGGCTACGGTGAAAGCGGACAGCTGATGCTGACGGAAGAAGAGAAGGTAATGGATGCGGCGCTTGCCGCTATTTATGACGAGACAGGAACGGGCGGTACCTCGGGAACGGCTGCCGGCAGTGCAAAGGGCAAGGGCTCAAACACCGGGCACGGTGCCCTGCATCTGTCCAAATGGCTGGGGGATGTGCGCAGCTTCTTCCCGGAGGATGTGGTGTCGATCATCCAGAGCGATGCCATGGAGCGCCGGGGCTGGAAGCAGCTGCTGTTCGAGCCGGAGCTGCTGGCTGCAGTCAAGCCGGATATTCAGCTTGTAGGGACTCTGCTCTCGCTGAAGGGCAAGATCCCGGAGAAGACTAAGGATACCGCGAGAATGCTAGTTCAGGCGCTGGTAGACGATCTGGTCAAGCTGCTGGAGACGGACATCCGGCGCGCAGTCACCGGAGCGCTGAACAAGCGGCAGCACTCACCGCTGCCATCGCTCAGCGGGCTGGACTGGAAGCTGACGATTCAGCGGAATCTGAAGCATTATGACCAGGAGCGTAGAATCATCATTCCCGAGCGTTTTTATTATTTTGACCGCGCCCGCCGCAGCAAGGAGTGGACGGTTATTGTAGATATCGACCAAAGCGGATCTATGGCCGATTCGGTCATATGGGCATCGGTTATCGGGTCGATCTTCGCCAGCATCCCTGCCCTGAATACACGTGTGGTAGTGTTCGATACTGAGGTTGTGGATCTGACTGAGCAATGCGCCAATGATCCGGTCGATATGCTGTTCGGCATTCAGCTGGGCGGCGGAACAGACATCCATAAATCAGTGAAATACTGTGAGCAGTTTATTGAAGAGCCGAAGAAGACGCTGTTCATTATCGTTTCAGACCTGTATGAGAACGGGAACCAGGCCGGACTGGTGCGGCGGATGCGTGAGCTCCGGGAGTCCGGTGTACGCACAATGACGCTGCTGGCATTGTCGGATTCAGGTAAACCTTCTTATGATGAACATCTCGCAAGGCAGCTGTCGCGGGATGGAACGCCTTGTTTTGCCTGTACTCCGGCTTTGCTTCCGGCGCTTGTTGAAGGTGCGCTGAAAGGGCAGGATTTGGAAGAACTGGCGAAACGCCTTGGAACAGCATAGGTTTTAAGATTGCGGAAATCTGGGGATTTCACAAAAGGAAAGACTTACTTTTCATTCACATATTGTGTAAGCTGCGTATATCATTTATAATCGGTTATTAAAAAGCACCTATCTATAGGAGCGGCTTGAAAGGAAATGAATTTCTTATGTCAAGTAAGTTGAGAGCGGGTATTGTTGGCGGTACCGGTATGGTGGGCCAACGTTTTATTGCACTCCTTGAGAATCATCCATGGTTTCAAGTGACAGCAATTGCTGCAAGCCGGAATTCGGCAGGCAAAACGTATGAAGAATCGGTCAAGGGCAGATGGAAGCTGTCCACTCCTATGCCTGAGGCGGTTAAGGGTATTATGGTCCAGGATGCCTCCAATGTGGAAGAAGTGGCTGCAGATGTGGATCTTATCTTCTGCGCTGTTGATATGAAGAAAGAAGAGATCAAGGCACTGGAAGAAGCTTACGCGAAGACCGGAACACCGGTTATTTCCAACAACTCGGCACACCGCTGGACTCCAGATGTTCCAATGGTCATTCCTGAGATCAATCCGGAGCATCTAGAAGTGATTGCCCAGCAGCGCAAACGTCTGGGTACAGATACCGGATTCATCGCCGTGAAGCCGAACTGCTCGATTCAGAGCTACATGCCTGCACTAAATGCATTGAATGAATTCAAGCCTTCCAAGGTCGTAGTAACAACTTATCAGGCGATTTCCGGAGCCGGTAAAACCTTTGGCGATTGGCCGGAGATGCTTGATAACGTCATTCCGTACATTGGCGGCGAAGAAGAGAAGAGTGAGCAGGAGCCGCTGCGGATCTGGGGCGAAGTGACGGATGCAGGTATCGTTAAAAGCGAGCAGCCGGTGATCACCAGCCAATGTATCCGTGTTCCGGTCGCTGACGGCCATTTGGCTGCGGTATTTGCTTCCTTTGAACAAAAACCGTCCAAGGAAGAAATTCTGGAACGCTGGAACAGCTTTAAGGGACGTCCGCAGGAGCTGGGGCTTCCAAGCGCACCGAAACAATTCATCACCTATTTTGAGGAAGAAAACCGCCCGCAGACCAAGCTTGACCGCGACATCGAGAACGGAATGGGGGTTTCCGCAGGCAGATTGCGTGAAGATTCGCTGTATGATTACAAATTCGTCAGCCTGTCCCATAATACGGTACGCGGCGCAGCCGGCGGAGCCGTGCTGATCGCTGAACTGCTGAAGGCGGAAGGTTATATCCAGCCGAAATAATAGAGCCTACAATGCAGCCTTCCGGATCTGTTCCGGGGGGCTGTTTGTGTATTTACCTGACATTCTGCCCATAGTAATGGTAAGATAGATGAAGTCTAACGAAAACTGAATACTGACGGAGTGATATTGTGGCAAAAAGTAAAGGCGGCGGCACAGGCAGAGGGACAGGCAGCAAGGGCTGGACCCGCTGGAATAAAACAGCGAAGCCGGTGAAGCCAAAAGGCGGACCCGCCGGCAGCCAAGGGGCAAAGGGTGCTGCCAAAAGCAGCAGCGGAGCAAAAACAGGCGGCAGTAAATAATCTGGCCTTGTGCCTATAGATGGGGTACATGCAGCATCTGATTTGTACGTTGAAATCAGGTGCTTTTGTATTTTCCAGCCGGAAGGAAAGAAACGATGAAGATTGATAAATACATGAGCAGGACAGGAATCTACCCGCGCAGAGAGACCGCCAGGCTGATCCAAGCCGGCCGGATTACAATAAATGGTATAGTATGCGAAAAGGGTGCCGAGGTAGAGGCGGGTGATCTTGTGGCTGTTGACGGCCAGCCCGTCAGTTTAAGCCAGGAAGAATTGGTCTACCTGGCACTGAACAAGCCCGTTGGAATTACTTGTACAGCAGCACGCGAAGTGGAAGGCAACATCATTGATTATGTGAATTATCCTTCACGGATCTTTGCTGTGGGCCGGCTGGACAAACATTCGGAAGGGCTGATCCTAATGACGAATGATGGGGATATCGTTAACAAAATCATGCGTTCCGAGAACCATCATGAGAAGGAATACCGCGTATCTGTCGACAAGCCGGTAACTTCCGAATTCCTGCAGGCGATGTCCGCCGGCGTACCCATTCTCGGAACCGTTACGAAACCCTGTGTTACTTACCCGGTTGACGATCAGGAATTCGGGATCGTTCTGACCCAGGGACTTAACCTGCAAATCCGCAGGATGTGCAAAGAGCTGGGCCAAAGAGTCCTGCGCCTGGAACGGACCCGGATCATGAATATCACGCTGGATGGATTGGCACGCGGGAAGTGGCGGCATCTGACCCGGGATGAGCTGGATGAGCTTCTGGCTACACTGAACCGACAATAGCCTAAGCGAAAACTTTTGGCTCAAACTGCTTGTCATACAAATCCTTATAAACGCCGTTCAGCTCAAGCAGTGCTTCATGCGTTCCTTCCTCAACAATTGCCCCGTCTTTACAAACGAGAATTTGATCTGCTGCCATAATGGTGGAGAGCCGGTGGGCGATAACAATGCTCGTCTTATTCCTTAACAGGACATGCATGGCTTGCTGAATGTAAAATTCTGAGACGGTGTCGAGTGAGGATGTGGCTTCATCCATTATGATAACGGGCGGATTCTTCAGCAGCACACGGGCGATGGAGATCCGCTGCTTTTCCCCTCCGGACAGCTTGATGCCGCGGTTTCCGACCACTGTATCATAACCTTCCGGCAGCCCCATAATAAAATCATGAATATATGCGGAGCGGCAGGCCTCAATCATCTCCGTTTCACTGGCCTCAGGGCAGGCATAGAGCAGATTCTCCCTGATCGTACCGTTGAACAAGTAGGTATCCTGAGTAACCAGTCCAATCTGGGAACGCAGCGACTCCAGTGTAAAGTCACGGATATTTCTTCCTCCGATGGTAATCTTCCCCGAAGTGACCTCATACAGACGCGGAATCAGGTTCGTAATCGTTGTTTTCCCGGCTCCGCTCGGTCCGACGAGTGCCGTCAGCGTTCCCGCAGCCGCAGTAAACTGAATACCACGCAGAGCGGGTTTATCCGGCTGATAGGCGAAACCTACATTCTCGAATGCAATGCATTTCCCCGCGGCGCTGATCGGTTCTGCCTGTGGTTCATCGAAGATGAGCGGCTCCATATCAAAATAATCAAAGATCCGTTCAAACAAGGCCACCGAGCGCTTAATATCCACATACAGATTGGTCATCTGCATCACAGGTCCGTACAGTCTGCCGAGCAGTGCGACGAAAGTAATGATGGTACCTACCGAAAGCTCTCCTTGAATAAAAAGAAATCCGCCATACAGGTAGATCAGCATCGGGCCGATACTCGTAAAGGTGGAGAGAACCATCATGAACCAGCGGCCGGCCATCGATTCCCGGATTTGCAGGGAGGTAGCCTCCGCATTGATGGCAGCGAAGCTTTTATATTCCGCATTCTCTTTGGTGAACAGCTTCATTAGCAGATACCCGCTGATACTGAGCGTTTCCTGGATAACCTGATTCTGCTCCGATACTTTCTCCTGTGTCTGCTTGGCGAGCTTCCAGCGCACGTTGCCCATTTTGCGGGTAGGGATAATGAACAGGGGGACAACCAAGATACCGAGCAGTGCCAGCTTCCAGTTCATGATAAATAAAGCCGCAGCGGTCGATACGAGAATAAACAGATTGCTGGCAAAATTGACAATCGTGTTGTTGAATACGCCTTGGACCCCAGAAATGTCACTTGTCATTCTCGTGATGACTTCACCCTGCTTAACTCCCGAGAAGAACTGCAGCGGCATCCGCTGGAGATGGCGGTACATCTGATTTTTCATATCGTGGACGATATTTTGTGAGATAAAGGAATTCAGATAATTCTGCAATACGCCGAGCAGTCCGGAAATCACCGTCGTTCCGAGCGAAGCGAGCACCAGCAGTACGAGCAGCCGCAGATTTTTGTCCGGCAGCGCCACGTCGATAATCTGCTGAATCAGGATAGGCGGCAGCAGCCCCAGAACCGCTGACACAATCAACACAAGCATTACTACAAGTGTCTGCTTCCAGTAGGGTGCAAAATATTTAGATATACGGAGCAGCAGCGCCTTGGAAATATTCGGTTTCATTTCGTCATCGTCAAATTTAAGTTTCCCGTGACCCGGGCCACCGCCGAAACCACTGCCGGGACCAAATCCTCTAGACATTACTCATCACCAGCTTTATTTGGATTTAATATTGTTGGTCCTGCACCTGCATTAACCGGGCAAGCAGCTGTTGGTTCATACGCAGCAGGGAGTGGATGTCTTCCTCCGGAAACTGCTCCAGCGCTGAACTCAGCATTTTGTATGAAAAAGCCTCTTCGTTATACCGCTTGCATAGCGCCTCACCCTCTGAGGTAATGAACAGCTTCGTTTCTCTGCGGTCCTGCTCTGAGGTTACCCGGGATACTAAGCCCTTCTCGGCAAGGGAATCGATATGGAGGCTGACTCTGCTTTTGGCAAAAACAAGCTGTTCTGTCACCTCTTTCTGCGTCTGCCCCGGATTCTCATGGATGGAGTTCAGCACGCCGATCTGATGAACGGTCAGCCCGAGGCTGGCTGCACTCTGATGCGCAAGCCGTTTGAGCTGGCGGGCTACTTTGAAATAAGAATGATAGAGCTCAATCGTGTGTTCCGGATCAATCATAGTGAACCCTGCCCCTCTGAATATAGTTATGCTTGTAAACCGTTAACAATGTAAACTGATTTTACTCCTGTACGCCGGGAAAGTAAATGCTATAATTTAACAACCGATACAATGGAGGATCAAAAGATGTACATAGACAGTCTGGAATTTCAAAGGAACGGGTTACGTTATATCATCAGGTCAGCGGCCGAGCAGGATGCTGCGGAGTTATCCGGGTTAAGATGGCAGATCGACGGAGAGACGGAGAATTTAGAGCGGCGGCAGGGTGAGGGATTCATTGATACGCAGGGGTTTGCCGGGATGATCCGGGAAGATACGGAGGCTAGCCGAAATTTGTTTTTGGTTGCCGAGGTGCAGGGGAGGCTAGTCGGATTTGCCAGATGTGAAGGCAATACCTTGACGAGAAATGCCCACAAAGTTGAATTTGGCATATGTATCCTTCAGAAGTTCTGGGGGTATGGGATCGGATACAGTCTGCTGCAGCAAGCGACTGCCTGGGCTGATGCGAACGGAGTTGTAAAAATATCTTTAACGGTTCTGGAGACGAACGGGCCGGCGATCTCGCTGTACCGCAAATTTGGTTTCGAAACCGAAGGTATACTTAAAAAAGATAAGCTTTTAGCTGACGGTACATACTACAGTACACTTATGATGGGCAGATTTCATTAAACAGAACGGGTGCCGTCTCCTGAAGGAGGGGCACCCGTTCTGTGTTACTGAAATATCGCCGCTTATATTGAGGTGGCATCCAGCAATTGCTGTGCTGCTGCGCGAATGTCTGCGGCTGCGGCAATTGCAGAGATCACTGAGACTCCGTCAGCTCCAGCCTGGATGACCGGAGGGACATTACCCGCTGTGATGCCGCCAATCCCGACCAGCGGGATGGTAAGACCGCTGCGCCGCAATTCCTCAAGGACCTGAGTCCCCTGCACAGCCTGTGCATCGTCTTTGGAGGAGGTGGGATAGACCGGACCGACTCCCAGATAGTCCGCTCCATCCGCAATCGCCTGCTTCGCCTCGGCCAGACTATGGGCCGATACGCCGACGATTTTATGGGCTCCGAGCCTTTGACGGATCGAGCCAGCCGGTTCGTCCTCCTGGCCGACATGAACCCCATCGGCACCAAGCGCAATAGCGAGGTCTACATCATCGTTCACGATGAAGGGAATCCCGTGTTCACGGCAAATGGCCTGGAGCTGCCTGGCCAGATCGAAAGCCGCGTTACCGCGCAGCGCGCCAGCACCCTTTTCACGAAACTGAAAAATTGTAATTCCGCCTGCAATAGCCTGGGTCAGTGTCTCTGCAGGGGGCAGGCGGCAGTTTACGCTGCCCATGATAAAATATAGCTTTAGCATCCGCCGCATATCCTCGGCACTGATCTGCTTCATGGCAGCATCCCCCTGCGTCTGTTCCCATAGGCAAAATGGTTGGTCGGCCCGTGACCGGCACCAATTCCCAGGCTGTCCTCTATCGCCGCCTGGATGAAGGCCTTCGCCGTAGGAATGGCCTTCGCTACCGTGTTCCCTTTAGCAAGTCCAGCGGTAATGGCCGCTGAATAGGTGCAGCCTGTTCCATGGGTGTGCCGGGTTGCAATCCGCGGACCGTCCATGTATATGAACTCCTGGCCGTCATAGAGCAGATCAAGCACTCCGGATGTTCCGTCATCGTGGCCGCCTTTGAGGACCACATACTGCGGGCCCATGGCATGAAGAACCTGTGCTGCTCTTTCACGGTCCGGGAGTCCCGAAATGGTCATTCCTGTTAATATTTCCGCTTCGGGAATATTGGGGGTCACGACTCGGGCAAGCGGTAGCAAGTCTGTAATCAGCGCCTTCACAGCTTCCTGCAGCAGCAGCGGGGAGCCGCCTTTTGCCACCATTACAGGATCAACCACCAGTGAGTTCCAGCCGTATTGCCTGATCTTACCGGCCACAATCCGGATAATTTCGCTGCTGAACAGCATGCCTGTCTTGACCGCGTCCGGCTGAAGATCGGTTCCGATGGAATCCAGCTGGGTGGCAACAGCATCGGGTTCCAGCGGATAGACCGCCTGAACGCCAAGCGTATTCTGTGCAGTCACGGCTGTAAGTGCCGACATGCCGTATACGCCCAGCTCCTGAAATGTCTTGAGATCAGCCTGGATACCCGCACCTCCACCGCTGTCCGATCCGGCAATGGTAAGGGCCTTAAATACACTAGTCATTATGGAGTCTCCTTTTATTTCGCTGACGATTATTGGTTAAGCAGCCGTATCCGTGATTTCCCGCTATAGATTTGTGGTGTGACCATAGTCAGCTGGTTCAGGAATTCGATCTGGAAGGCTCCCGGACCTTTGTGCGCGGTCAGCTCTGCAGCAATCTCTGCGGCTACGCCATAGAAAGAAATAGCTTCCGCGGCGGCTTCCAGCCCGTTGCCTTCACTGACAGCGAGAAAGGCACCGACGACAGCGCTCAGCAGGCAGCCGGTGCCGGTCACTTTGGTTAAGACCGGGTGGCCGTTGCTGACAATGAAGGTGCGGCTGCCGTCTGTAATAACATCTTCTTTACCGGTAATGATAACCACAGAGCCGAGCTTGAGCGCTGCCTTGTTGGCAAGAGCAATGACATCTCCATCGCCTGCTCCGGCATCTACGCCTTTGCTGGCCCAGATCTCCCCGGCGACATTGGCTACTTCGGCGACATTTCCGCGCAGTGCCGTAATCTGCATCTCATTCAACAGTCTTTGTGTGACCTCGCTGCGGTAAGCTGTGGCTCCGGCTCCCACCGGATCAAGCACCAACGGGACATTATGAGTGTTGGCAGACTGTCCGGCCAGCACCATCGAGGCGATTAACTGCTCGTTCAGTGTGCCGATATTCAGCACTACGGCCCCCGACATAGCGGCTACATCCGCTACCTCTTCCGGGGCATCGGCCATGAACGGGGAGGCGCCCAGTGCGAGCAGGCCGTTTGCCGAGAAATTGGCAACTACAATATTCGTAATGTTATGAACAAGCGGATTCAGTTCACGTACTTTGGCTAAAAAAGACATGATTAGTCCTCCTAAAAGTTTTTTTGTAATGCTTCATTGAATGACTTCGGCAAAACTGGCATCGGAAGCATAGGCTTAAGTTTTGTCAGCTATACTTCATAGAATCTGTTTCGTACAAAACTACAAATTAACAAAAGCATCCTGGCTATTAATCTCAGCCGGCAGCAGATCGTTCGCACTTAGCCATTGTTGCACCCTCGCCCAGGATTCAGGAGCTTGGTAGCCAAAAGGCTGATCCCCCGCATCCATTAGCGGCAGCAGAATTTCCAGGCTTTTGGTTTCGATGTCCTTCTCAAGGGGTGCAGTCGCATCCTCATGGGCGATTAGAAGCTCCAGCGCTTTTTGCGGCTGCTCTATCACAAATTCCTGCCCCTTGCGGGCCGCTGTCATGAACTTTTTGATATCGTCTTCTGACTTCTGCAGCCCCTGCTCACTGGCGACAAGGACTAGCTCATAGTAGTCAGGAACGCCATAATCTGTCGGATTGATAGATGTGACAGGATGGCCTTCTTTCTCGAGGATCAGCTGTTCATGGTTAATGAAGCCGCCGATGATTCCGTCAACACGTCCGGTGGAGATGGCCGGAATCAGATCAAAGCCAACATCGGTCAGATTCACGGCTGCAGGATCGCCGCCGTCGCTTTTAACCATCGTCCGCAGCATCGCTTCATACAGCGGAATGGAGGAGTAGCCGGCAATTTTACCCGCGAGATCTTTAGGGCTTGTGATGCCGCTGTTCGCCGGAACCATCAGATGGTTCAGCGGATGCCTTACGATGGCAGCGACCGACTTGACGGGGATCTGCTCCCCGCGGGCCATGAGCACTTGCGGCTGGTAGCTGAGGGCCAGGTCGACTTTGCCTGCGGCGACCAGCTTCAGCGCGTCATTACTGTCTGCTGGCATCTGGATATCCACATCCAGGCCTTGCTCGGCAAAATAACCGTTCTGCTGTGCGGCATACAAGAAAGAGTGGACCGCATTGGGATACCAGTCGAGCATAATTGTCAGCTTATGCGGCTGTGCGCTTTTTACATCGGAAGACGCAGTTGGAGCAGAGCTTGTTGAGCTATTAGAGTTTCCACAGCCGCTGGTGCTCAGACTCAGACACAGAAGTAATAGTAGCGGGGCAAATCGGATCTTTCTTTTCCATGTGGATGCAGATCTGTTGTTAGGAATCATCGATGAATGCCTCTTTTCTTCAAAATATACTTTTCAAGCCCGGCTACACCGAGGAACAGGACGACGCCGAGGGCGGACAGCAGAAAGACGGCGGCGAACATTTCGGCGCTTTGCAGATTACCGGCCATCCGGCGGCTGAAGTAGCCGAGTCCCCGGCTGCCGCCAAGCCATTCCCCGATGGTCGCACCGATGACACAGTAGACGATGGACAGCTTCAGTCCGGAGAAAAAGGAAGGAAGCGCCAGCGGAATTTGCGTTTTTCGCAGGATATGCCAGCGGTTTGCGCCAAGCGTCAGCAGAAGCTCCCGGTAAATCTTTCCGCTTTTATGCAGACCGTCATATGTACCCACGACTACTGGAAAAAAGGCGGTTAAGAACACGACGGCAACCTTGCTCCACAGCGTATAGCCGAACCACATGATAAAAATGGGTGAGAGGGCGATCAGCGGAATCGTCTGGCTGATAATCAGCAGCGGATAGAGCGCTTTTTCCAGCGGTCTGAACATGTGCATACCTGCGCCCAGCAGGGTGCCACAGCTTACGGATAAGGCAAAACCAATCAATACCTCCTGCAGCGTGGCGGGAAGATGCTGCTCGAACAGCAACCGCCTTTGTTCTATAAGTGCTGTCCAGATGGCGGAAGGGGCAGGGAGAATGAAAGAGGGAACCAGTCCAAGACGCGATACGGTTTCCCAGACTGCACAAGTCAACAGCATCAATAGCATAAAAGGCCCGTAATCCCGAAATGGCTTCCTAAAAAACATGGCTTTCATGCAGCCTCCGCTCTAAATCCTCCCGCAGCGCGACGAATTGCGGTTCATAGTTCATTCTGTAATGTCTGGGCCTCGGCAGATCAACAATCAGCTCCTGCAGTCCACTTCCGTTCATCAGATAAATCCTGTCGCTGAGCAGCAGAGCTTCTTCAAGATCATGTGTAATGAACAAGACTGTCTTTGCAAGCACACCCCACAGGTTCAGCAGCCAGCGGTGCAGCTCCCGTTTGGTGATGGCATCCAGCGCTCCGAAGGGTTCGTCCAGCAGCATCAGTTCATTTCCGGCGGCCAGCGTGCGCAGTACGGCGGCCCGCTGGCGCATCCCGCCAGACAGCTCGTGCGGATAGGCCATCTCCATATCGGCCAAGCCAAAGCGTCCCAGCATGCCGCGGATAAATGCGGTAGCCTCGGTCTTGGAGCAGTCCTTCTTCAGTTCCCAGGGCAGCAGACAGTTGTCCAGGACCGTTCTCCAGGGAAGCAAAAGATCCTGCTGCGGCATGTAGGCGACCCGCCCGAGGCGTAAAGCAGCTGTAGGCGAGGGGACTCCGTGGACACGGATCTCTCCGCTGGCAGGCTCCATTAATCCGGCGATAATCTTGAATAATGTGCTTTTTCCGCAGCCGCTGGCACCGACAACAGAGATGAATTCTCCTTGATGAATGCTCATCGAGAGCCCAGAGAAGACCGGAGCCTTGAGGGGCGTGTCAAACGAATAGGACAGGTTTCGAATAGAAATCATTTCCGTAATAGATCAGCCTCCTTAAAAGTATTTAATAATAATAAAGACCCATCCATCTCCAAGGGAGACAAATGGGTCTGAAAGTTTCAGTCAGTTAGATGCTGCGGCACTGCTGATCATTTCTGCTCCACTTCCCTCCGCTGGTATGATCCAGATCAGGTTCCAAGGGTCCGGAGCATTATCTCCGTCTCAGTCGTTGGACTCCCCTAGTGAAATAACAGGTCGATATTGAATTCGTAATTGCTACTTAATATACCATAAACTCACATCTTGTAAAGGGAGCGGATTTCAGGGCTGCGGCAGTCCGGTCACGAACAGCGTAATGATTCCCTGCGAGATTTCCTGTTTGGTTGAGCCATGCAGCTTCTGCTGATACCAGAATCTCTCCGTTGTTGGAAGTGCGGCGCAGCAGTTTGGCCAGAATGGAATTAGCGAATCTCTCTGATGGCATACAAGTGCTGCTAGGGGGGGCGTGATTTCCGTGTGGAATATTCGCCTGTTTCTGGGCAAGATAAATAACGCCGGCTATATTCTGCATTTTTAGTATCTGCAACACCAGCGATATACCTACCGACACTTTTCGGGGGAATTGCTTGAATTTACCTTACATCATAATTCCGATGTTTATTATCGGAAAAAATGATTGACGAACATGACGTGACGGTGTACTATTCAATTTGCCGATATAAACATTCGGAAGCTAAAGAGAGAAGAAGACAAAGAAAAGATACGAGAGGGGATTTTTGTAATGAAAAAATTTAGTCTAACGATCCTATTGCTGCTGACAGTGGTCCTGGTAGCTGCCTGTGGCAATAACAACAATAATACGGCAGCCGAGCCATCAGCGGCAGCAAATGAAGGTACTGCTGCAACGGCAGCACCTGCCGCTCAGAACAGCCTGGAAGCTGTTAAAGCCAGCGGCAAGCTGCGGATCGGAACGGAAGGAACCTATGCACCGTTCACCTTTCATGATGCAGACGGCAAACTTACAGGTTTTGACGTAGAAATCGCAGAAGAGGTCTCCAAGCGTCTTGGTGTCGAGCCGGAATTTTTTGAAACGCAATGGGATGGCATTTTTGCAGGTATGGATGCCAAACGTTTCGATGTAATCTTTAACGAAGTGTCAATTACAGATGAACGTAAGGTGAAATATGATTTCTCCGATCCGTATATTGTCTCCAAAGCGGTGTTGATCGTGGGTGAGAACAACAATGATATCAAAAGCTTCGCTGACTTAAAGGGCAAAAAAGCCGGACAATCGCTGACCAGTAATCTGTCGGACATCGCCCGCAAGAACGGTGCAGAAATTGTGGATACAGATGGCTTCAACCAGGCTATTGATCTTTTGACCTCGGGCCGGATCGATGCCACAGTAAACGACGGTTTGTCTTATTTGGATCTTAAGAAGCAGAAACCGGATGTGAAAATTAAAGTGGTTGATGAAATCGCCGAGGGTTCCCACAGTGCAGCTGCCTTCTTGAAAGGCAACGACGAACTGGTGAAGGCTGTTAATGACGCATTGGCTGCCATGCAGAGCGATGGAACCTACCTGAAAATTTCCGAGAAATATTTTGGTGCTGACGTTTCCAAATAACATGGATGGACCCTGGCTGTAGCGGCCAGAAGGTCTGAGAAGGATGTCTGAATTATGGATGACCGAAAAATACAGATTTTCCTGGATTCGCTGCTGCCCCTGTTTAAAGCAGGGGTGGCTTTTACCATTCCGCTGGCAGTAGTCTCCTTTGTGCTGGGGCTGATGCTTGCCGTGGCTACTGCACTTATCCGTCTTTCGCCCTGGAGAATTCCGAAGCTGATCGCTCGGTTCTATGTATGGATTATTCGCGGAACCCCGCTGCTCGTCCAACTGTTCATTATTTTTTATGGACTGCCTGCGGCCGGTATTATTCTGGATCCGTTTGTTGCAGCTACCATCGGGTTTACGCTCAGTGTGGGGGCATACTCCTCAGAGGTGGTGCGTGCCGCCATTCTTTCCATACATAAAGGGCAATGGGAGGCAGCGTTCTCGGTCGGGATGACCCGGAGCCAGGCGCTTCGTAGGGTTATTCTCCCGCAAGCCGCACGGGTATCAGTTCCACCTTTGGCGAATTCGTTCATCAGTTTGGTAAAAGATACATCGCTTGCAGCGACAATCACGTTGGTTGAAATGTTCAAAACGTCACAGCAAATTACAGCAAGAACCTATGAACCGCTGCTGTTATACTGCGAAGTTGCGCTCTTCTATCTGCTGTTCTGCTCCGTGCTGTCGGCGCTGCAAAATTACCTGGAGAAACGGCTGGACCGTTACTCAGCGAGATAAGGGGATGTACCTATGATTGAAATACGTGATCTGCATAAATCCTTCGGTTCGCTGCAGGTACTGCAAGGCGTCGATCTCAACGTTGAGCATGGTAAGGTGCTGGTGATTATCGGCCCGTCGGGATCCGGCAAAACCACGCTGCTGCGCTGCTTCAATCTTCTGGAGCTGCCTGATCGTGGGAGCATTTCCCTGGATGACATTAAGCTCGACTTTACGTCCGACGGCAAAATTCCGCAGCGCTCGGTGCTGGCGCTTCGCCAGAAGACAGGAATGGTCTTTCAGTCCTACAACTTGTTTCCGCATATGACGGCCCTCGGCAATGTGATGGAGGGTCAGGTGACCGTTCAGAAACGCTCCAAGGAGGAAGCCAGAAAACGGGGAGCTGAGCTGCTGGCCAAGGTTGGGCTAGCCGATAAAGCGGACGCTTATCCGTTTCAGCTGTCAGGCGGCCAACAGCAGCGCGTGGCGATTGCCCGGGCGATGGCCGTGGAACCGGAGGTGCTGCTGTTCGACGAACCGACCTCAGCGCTCGATCCCGAGCTGGTTGGCGAGGTGCTGAAGGTGATCAAGCAGCTTGCCGCCGAAGGTATGACGATGGTTATCGTCACCCATGAGATGAAATTCGCCGCCGATGTGGCAGATGAGATTATATTGATGGATGGCGGAGTTATCCTTGAGCAGGGAACGCCGCAGGAAGTGCTGGAGCATACCAAGAATCCCCGCGCCCTGCAGTTTCTGAACAAGCTTAGCGGCGAGGAAATATGATGATTTGGCCTGCAAAATGGAGCTTCTGCTTCGAAGCCTTTATCCGGTGATTTGCAGAAGCCCTAGAACTACACAAAAGGCAGTCCACGAGGAAACCCGGGACTGCCTTTTTGCTATATTTATTCAATTCAATGTTTCTTCGCAGGGGAACAATAATGCAGTCGAGATTTAGCTCTGCGGTGCAGCCTCAGTTTTGGATTTCAGGTATTCCAGTGCATTGTAGAGCATTACAGCTGCTTCAGCGCGGGTAAGCTCGCTTTTCGGATTAAATTTGCCGTTTGCATCCAGGGTATTGATATTGTATTTCAGGGAGCGCTGGACACTGCCCTGATACGAGGGATCCAGTGCATCATCGTCAGCGATATCCACCGGGACAATATTAATCATAGGCAGATTGCCTGCTTTTTCTACGCCCTGAATCAGGAAGTTCGTGAACAGCTCCTTGGTAATCGGCTTGGCCGGATCGATATCTGCCGGAATTTCAATGCCATTATAGTAGGCGTTAATGAAGGCCTCTGTATACCAGACATTGTCCTTTACCTTGCTGAAAATACTGCTGGCTACAGGAGCCTTGTTGAAATCAATCGCAGCCAGGCTCAATTGCAGACCGCCGGAGATGAACTGTACCCCTTGGGCTGTCGTCACTTTGGAGCCTGGAAGGAACTGCGTATCAGATATCCCTTTAATCAGGCCTTGTGCTTTTAGCGCGTTAATCTTGTCTTTGCCGGTCACATTGCTAATATCTTTGAAGGTACCACCTGCCGCAAACATAGGACTCCCGAGCGAAAAGGAGAGGAGCGAAACCGTTGTTATTACAGCAAAAGCATTCTTTTTCATGTTCATCACCATTCCACCTCTGGCTTTAGTTGGGCCGCTTGGCCATGTTCAACTCCTTTGACGCAGCAGAATGTGGAAAAGTTGCATGCCAGCTATAATTTTGTCTTTACTGAACTGCTTACATATTCTCTTGAAACAGCAGGTTGCGGTAGGGGTATTTACTGAACCGGGTTTTGAACAGCAGGGCCAGGCCGTGCTCTTCTATTGTTACAGACTTAAGAGTTTGGGCCTTGATGAATCTGCGGACCATGGCATTGACGGTTTTGTTCTGATTTCTATTGATTGCCGCAGCCAGATCCTCGGCATAGCTTTGGGATACAGCAAGCTTCTTGTAAAAAGGCAGAACAGCCCGGGCAACGGCGCGGTGTACCGTGGTACTAAAGGTGAATTGCACTGAGCCTGGCGGGATCGTCGTCCCATTCGTGTAGAAGGCAACAGGCAGCGGGAAAGGAAAAGAGATAAAATATCCGATGCCATTCGTTCCATAATTCTTCACACCGGCAAGAGTGGGTATACCGGATAGCAGCCGGCCCATCAGACTGAGGTCAGCTTTGACTACAGCGGCCGACCATTGCCTGGCAAAGCTGCGGTTTCCGGCAATTTTCCGGTAAAAGGGCAGCATGGCCTTGGCTACCCGGCGCAGAACACGGGCTGTTACGAGAGGCTGGACTTGCTGTCTTCGGTTTGGTTGTGCCATCCGGACCATCCTCACATATTGGAATTAACTCTCTATATGGTATGGATTCTTGCCGTCTCGCGGATGGGCAGGTGTTTAGTCCCTGGATATTTTTGATTCATTGTGCGGAATTTGGGGCATTAATGGTATAATGAATGTAGACACTTTTCATATTCCGGTAATTTTGCTATGATTATATCGTAATGATTACTATTTAGTGTGGGCTTTAACTTGTGGACATGAATTTGTCTCAGAGTCAGAGACTATGGATGATGGAAATGCTTCCGGAAAGGTGGGAGATCTGAGTGAACCCAATTACGAATATCAGCCAGCAGTTTGCCGCGCAAAACTATAAATTAACACCGCAGCGTGAAGCCATCGTGAAGGTGCTGCTCGACAATGAAGAAGAGCATCTAAGCGTAGAAGAAGTTTATATGAGAGTGAAAAGCAGCTATCCGCATCTTGGCCTGGCGACGGTCTACCGGACCTTGGAGCTGTTGTGCGAGCTGCATATTGTGGAGAAAATGAATTTCGGCGACGGCGTGGCCCGTTACGATTTGCGGGACCATGACCATGCCCATATGCATCATCATCTGATCTGCAATGTCTGCGGCAGACTGGAGGAGATCAAGGATGATTGGCTTCTGGAGCTGGAGCAGCGGCTCGAGGCGGAATACGGCTTCAGCGTGACGGACCACCGGCTTGACTTCAAGGGAACCTATAATACCTGTAAGCGGACCGGCTGTAAGGGTGATAAGGAACGCCAGGCGGTATCCTGACTCAGACAGTCTGTTATGATTAAGTTACAGCAAAAAAGCAGGGCTGCTCTGTGCAGTCCTGCTTTTTTTGTATTGCTATAGTTCAACCTTTAAGGCCTGGAGGGCACAAACGACTTGATCCAGTTGCCAAAGCTGCCCGGATTCCGCGTCTGCACCAATACAACGCCTTCGCCGCGGAAACGGCAGACGAGAGCTTCCCCGCTGGTCAAGCTGTTCAGCCAGCCGGTGGCTGCTTTTTCTATCTTATAGTCCATATAGTCCGGCCAGGCTACCAGATGTCCGTTGTCGATAATCATCTCTTCGCCAGGCTCCAGATTGATCGCATGAATCGCCCCGAAAGAGGAGAGGAAGACTGTTCCGCTGCCGCTGATTTCGACAATGAAGAAGCCTTCACCGGAGAACAGGCCACGGGTCAGATTCTGCATCTTGGTATTGACCTGAATGCCGTGGGTGCCTGCAAGGAAGCCGTCTTTCTGCACGTACAGCTTGTACGATCCGTCCAGCTCAATGGCTTGAATATCACCGATCGCACCCGGAGACAGCAGCACTTCACATTGTCCCCGCGTTGCTGCCAGCTCCTGGAAGAAAAATTTTTCTCCGCTCAGCATCCGGCCCAGCCCGCGCATGAGACCGCCGTCTACCGTACCTCTTAATTCAACACCGGGCGACATGGCCACCATCGCACCCATCTCTGCCTTTACGCTTTCGCCGGGATTCATCTGCACCTTTAGCATTGCAAAGGCACCATCGTATAATACATCGTATTTCATCCAATTCCTCCGATTCCGCCTTTTTTATAGGCTCCGCTGCTAAATTCACTTCTATCATACCATTTTCTGATTCTGCAAGCTGCCAGCGGGAAGGCCCGGTAACAGTTAATTAATACTCAAGTATTACAGGTAAAGCCGTCAGAATTATGTTAAAATTAAAGTACTGTCAGCCGGCCGGCAGACAGATTTCACAACTGAAGGAGTGTTGCCTCTATGGCACGCACAAAAACGCAAAAAGCCCTGCTTAAAGCAGAACGCAGCGGAACCTGGGTAGCGGAGAAAAACCGGAGAACAGGACTGGACTATAGCGCAATCTCTCAGCACGTTAGAGTTACGCCGAGCAAACAGCAAAAATTGCATAAGGTCAAACACAAGGAGCGGATCTTCCAGGATGGCGCTCCTTTTCATTTGCCCTTCTGCAGGACAGGCAGTTTAACCCGGCTTACATCTGTTCCCTGCTGTATACGCGGTATTGTCTAGGCGACATTCCGAAACGGCCTCGGAACAGGCGGTGGAAGTATGTATAGTTGGCAAAACCGCAGGTTTCAGACACATGCTCAAGCGGCATCGGACTAAAGGTGATCCGCTCACGCGCCATCTCCAGCCGCACATCATTTACATACTTAACAATGCTGGTTCCAAAAGCCTCCTTAAACAGATGAACCGCACGCGAGACTGATATATCCACATAAGCTGCTACATCCTCCAGGCGGAACGGAATGGCGGCATGCTCCTCCACATACTGCTTCATCCGGTATGCGAGGTAGCCTTTGGGTGAAATTGCCGGCTGCTCTGTCATCAGCCTGTCAATCTCCATACATAAAATCTGCAGATAACAAGCTGTAATCTCCGGTGAAGAATCGGATAACCGGCGCTGTTCCAGGACAAGCTGGCGGAACAGGCCGAGGAAATGATCGCTAAGCGGCAGACGAAGCACAGCAGGGCGGTGCTTCCGGTTCCACCATTCCTCGATCCAGGGCCCGCCGCAAAAAATGTGATAATCCCCGCTTTCGACCCGTGGTTTGCCTGCGGAATAGGTTTCTTTGTCAATGCTTAAGTAATAAGGGTCGTTAGGTGCAAACAGCATCAAATCTCCAGCTTCTACCGAAGAAAGGACACCGTCAATGCGGGTTCTGCTGCGGCCTTCCGTTTGCAGCCGCAGCAGATAATTCTGGACACCGTCTGCCCGGGACATGTGGAAGGGCTTGCGGTGGAATGAGAATCCGGCAGTATAAACGTGGCATGGTGCGGTGTATGTCATGGGCCCTCCTGAGTGGCAGAAATAATAGCTGAATTGTTCATGTTTGAATCATATTATTCATTTTATTATATACGCTTTCATATTACCATGTAGCTATGCAAAAACATATAAACCAAGAGAAGGGGGCTGTGCTGCGGCTCTGAAAGCTACATAAGCAGTTTAGGATATGTAATTGTACTGAAACGGGATATATAGGACAGCTTAGTATAGCAGCCCTTTTGTTCAGGTGGCTTGCCGGGTGTGTCTGATATAGGACAGCAACAGTGTTATGTACATTAACTCTATACCAAATAGGAGTGGGAGCAATGTTAAAACTTGGCCTTCAGCTGTATACACTTAGAGAAGAATTGGAACAGGATTTCGAAGGGACGCTGCGAAAAGTAGCTGAACTGGGCTATGCCGGTGTGGAATTTTACCACTTTTTTGGCCGGACAGCAGAGGAAATAAAGGGGCTGCTTCAGGAAACTGGACTGGTCGCTCTTGGGGCACATCGTCCGTATGATGCCATGCTGAATGATACGGAACAGGAAATCAGCTTCAATCTGGAGATTGGCAACCGCAACCTGATCATTCCTTATCTGACCGAAGAGCAGCGTAACTGGGAAGAGGTCGTTGCGAATTTCCGCATTATCGGAGAAAAGTGCAAGGAACGGGGTGCAGTTTTTTCTTATCATAATCATGATTTCGAATTCACGCAGTCGTTTGGAGAGCGTACCGCTTTCGACGGAATCTTCGAAGAGGTGCCGGCTGAGCTGCTTCAAGTGGAAATGGACACCTGCTGGGTGTACTACGGGGGCTATGATCCTGTAGCTTACATTCAAAAGTATGCCGGACGCCTGCCGATCATCCATCTGAAGGATATGAAGAAGCTCGAAGACGGTTCAGCTGAAACCGTAGTTCTGGGAGAAGGGGAAGTGAATCTTCCGGCAATCCTGGAAGCTGCGGATCAGGCCGGTGTCGAATGGGCTGTTGTGGAGCAGGATTTCTGCAGCCGTTCGCCGCTTGCAAGTGTAGAAGACAGTATGAAATGGGTTAAAGCCTATGCCAATCAAGGAGGAAAAATTCATGTCTAACAAACTCAAAATTGCTATTATCGGTTGCGGTGGAATCGCAAACGGCAAACATATGCCAAGCTTGTCCCGTCAGAGTGATGCTGAAATGGTAGCCTTCTGCGATATTATTGAAGAACGCGCTCAGGAGGCTGCCGACAAGTATGGCGCCGAAGGTGCTGCTGTATATACTGATTTCCGCGAACTCTTGGCAGCAGGCGGATTTGATATCGTGCATGTATGTACACCGAATGACAGCCATTCCGAAATTACAGTAGCTGCGCTTGAAGCAGGTAATCATGTTATGTGCGAGAAGCCGATGGCTAAGACTACAGCCCAAGCTCAAGAAATGCTGGATGCGGCCCGCCGCACCGGCAAAAAATTGTCGATCGCCTATCAGAACCGCTTCCGGTCAGACAGTGAATATTTGAAGGGAATGTGCGAAAGCGGAGAACTCGGCGATATTTATTATGGTAAGGCGATTGCGCTGCGCCGCCGTGCTGTTCCGACCTGGGGCGTATTCCTGGACGAAGAGAAGCAGGGCGGAGGCCCGCTGATTGATATCGGTACACATGCGCTCGATTTGACCCTGTGGCTGATGGATAATTACAAGCCGCGTATGGTTGTAGGATCGACCTTTCACAAACTCGGCCAGCGTAAAAATGCCGCCAATGCCTTCGGTCCGTGGGACCCGGAGCAATTCAAGGTGGAAGACTCAGCCTTCGGCTTTATCACCATGGAGAATGGGGCAACCATCTCGCTTGAATCCAGCTGGGCGCTGAATGTCTCCGAGTTTGGTGAAGCCAAAACGCTGCTGGCAGGTACCGAAGGCGGTGCAGATATGAAAGACGGCTTGCGGATCAACGGAGAACGTGCCGGACGGCTGTTCGAAACCAAAGTTGATCTCTCCTCTGGCGGTGTTGCCTTCTACAGCGGCTCTGCTGAGACTGAAGCTGACCGTGAAGCCCGCTTATGGCTTGAAGCGGTGAGAGAAGATAAGGATCCGGTCGTGTTACCGGAACAAGCCCTTGTCGTTACCCAGATTCTTGAGGCTGTGTATGAATCTGCCCGCACCGGCCGAGCTGTATATTTTGACGGAAGCTCGGACAACGAATAGAATTAAATTGGAAACATTAGACAAACAGGAGTGGAATTCATGAGTTCAAACAAACATACTGTAGTCATCGTTGGATATGGCGGCATGGGCAGCTATCATGCCCAGCTGATCGGAGAAAATGAGCATCTGGAAGTAGCAGGCTCATTTGACCCGCTGCGGGCACGGAAGGAAGCATCGGAGGCAGCAGGCTACAAGGCTTATGCCACCTATGAGGAAGTGCTTGAAGATCCCGCTGTTGAGGTTGTACTGATTGCTACACCAAACGATGTGCATAAAGAAATTGCCGTCCGGGCGCTGCAAGCCGGCAAGCATGTCGTCTGCGAGAAGCCCGTTGCTATGTCTTCGGATGAGTTCAAGGAAATGATTGCTGCAGCAGATGAAGCCGGCCGTGTCCTGATGGTCCATCAGAACAGACGCTGGGATGAAGATTTCCGTGTGATCAAACAAATGTACGAGAAGGAAACGATCGGGGCGTTGTTCCAGATCGAATCCCGTGTCCATGGGGCTAACGGCATTCCGGGCGACTGGCGGCATGTTAAGGAGCAGGGTGGCGGTATGCTGCTGGACTGGGGTGTGCATTTGCTGGATCAGCTGCTGTTCATGATTGACAGCAAGGTAACCAGCGTGTCCAGCACCATGAGTTATATTCTTGGCAACGATGTAGACGACGGATTTGAAGCGGTTCTGCAATTCGAAAATGGCATCAAAGCCATCGTAGAGGTCGGCACGACCAACTTTATCACTTTACCGAGATGGTATGTTAAGGGGATAGAAGGTTCGGCCGTAATTGAAGACTGGTCTCTGACCGGAAGAATCGTCTCCCGCAACAGTGCAAGCGAACACCGGGAGCCGACTCCGATCCGTGCCGGTGTAGGTCTCACTAAGACAATGGCTCCTCCATCAGAAGGTTCAACGATTACTGAAGCGCTGCCTCCGGCAGCCGAGCTGCCGGACGGATTCTACAATAACTTTGTGGCCGTCATTGAAGGCACTGCTGAACCGATCGTGAAGAATGCGGAAGTGCTGCGTGTACAGAATCTGATTGAAGCGATATTTGCAGCCGCCGAGAAGAACGAGGTCATTAAGGATTTTGACACTTACGAGGACTAGTAGTTATATCAATTGAACTTGATTTAATACTTTTAGAGAAATAGTGGCGGAGGGGAATTTTGGAACTGTAGGAGCGGAAGCGTCCGCCTTTGTCTGCGGATTTCAACCGCGAACAGCGGTATACAATCAAGAAATCTGCAGAAGGGCAGCGGCCGGAAGACCAAATATTCTCTGTAGTCACGGCCAATCTCTAAAATAGTACTATCCCAAGTTTAATTTTGATTTATATTTATGATGAGAGGCGGCAGGTCAATGAAACTTGGAGTATTTATGGTGCTTTTCGGCGGTCGCAAGCTGGAGGACGCGCTGGATTATGTAGTTTCCAAGGGACTCAAAGCGGTAGAGATCGGCACCGGGGGCTATCCGGGCAACAGTCACTGCAATCCTAAGCAGCTGCTGGAGGATGAAGCGGCACTGGGGGAATTCAAGCAGCAGATTGAATCACGCGGTCTGATCATCAGTGCGCTCAGCTGTCACGGCAATCCGCTGCATCCGCAGAAGGAGCTCGCCCTTAAGGACCATGAGGATTTGGTCAATTCCATTAAACTGGCCCAAAAGCTGGGAGTACCTGTGGTCAACACCTTCTCCGGCTGTCCGGGTGACCATGAAGGCGCAAAGTACCCGAACTGGCCGGTTGCCCCTTGGCCGAACGATTATCAGGAGATTTTAACTTGGCAGTGGGAGAATAAAGTCATTCCATATTGGAAGGAAATGGGCGAGTTTGCAACGCAGCATGGCGTGAAGATCGGGCTCGAGCTGCACGGCGGCTTCTCGGTGCACACACCAGCTACATTGCTGCGTCTCAGAGACGCAGCAGGGGAGGCTATCGGTGCTAACCTTGACCCGAGCCATATGTGGTGGCAGGGTATTGATCCGGTGCAGGCGATTCACATTCTCGGACGCCGCGGCGCAATTCACCATTTCCATGCTAAGGATACCGTCATTGATCCGGTGAATGTTAACATGTACGGATTGACAGACATGCAGTCCTATGGCAATATGCTGGACCGCGCATGGCAGTTCCGCTCTGTGGGTTATGGACATGATGTGAAGACATGGGCTGATATTATCAGTGCCCTCCGTCTGGTCGGTTATGATTATGTAGTCAGCATTGAGCATGAGGATGGTCTGATGTCCATCGAAGAGGGCTTCTCCAAAGCTGTCGATAATCTCCGGCAGGTTCTGATAGAGGAACCGCTTGGCGATATGTGGTGGGTGTAGCGTTTTATGGAGAGCTTCACTAAGGTCAAACTGGATGACCGGCAGCTGGAGAGGCTGGTTCACACCGCCTTTGCTGCGGATATAACCATCGTCTCCAGTACGGAGCTGACGGGCGGATTTTTTAATACCGCCTATGATTTGTTGCTCAGTGATGGAAGGTCTGTCATTCTGAAGGTCGCTCCTTCGGAGGAAACGCAGACGTTGAGTTATGAGAAGGACATTATGCGGGCTGAAGTGGAAGCTATGCGGCTCGTCGCGGCAAGGGGAAAAGTTCCGGTTCCTGTTGTCTACAGCTTTGACGAGAGCCGGAGCTTAATCCCCTGCCCTTATTTTTTCATGGAGAAGGTTGAAGGCCAGCCATACAGTGAGGTAAAAGAAAGTTATTCGGCCGGGGAGAGAGCCGCGGTTGAGGCTGAGCTTGGCCGGTATCAGCGGCTGATTAATGAATTTACGGGACCGGGGTTCGGCCTGTTCGGACGGGATACAGAGGGAACCGCGGCTTCGTGGCGGGAAACGTTTACTACTATGATATCCAATCTTTTTGCAGATGCACGGAATCTGAATGCAGTCCTGCCGGCAAGCGAAGAGGAAATCAGGCAGGTGCTGGAGCAATATCTGCCTGCGCTGGATGAGGTGACAGAACCGCGTCTGATTCACTGGGATCTGTGGAATGGCAATCTGTTTGTTAAAGACGGTGTAATTGTCTCAATCATTGACTGGGAGAGGGCGCTGTGGGGGGATGTGCTGATGGAGTATTACTTCCGGCACTTCGAGAATTCACAGGCCTTTATTCAGGGGTATGGGCAGACTTTTGACAGTCCAAACGAACATCTCCGTAAAAAGCTCTATGATTTCTATCTTGATCTGATCCTGGTGATTGAGTGCTACTCCAGGCAGTATAAAGATGACAATCATGTGCGGTGGGCTGCAGAGAATCTGGCGGAGAGCTGGAAGTCCTTCAAGCATAACAATGCTTCCAAATTGTGAAACAAGAAGGCCGGATCTCGCTCCTAGCGGGTTCCGGTCTTCTTGTATATAAAATAGTGCGTAATAAGCTTCACGAAATGGATGTTTCTTCTTGTGTCAGCGCTGCAGACATTTTCAGAACTGGTTAGGGACACTGACGTGAGGATTCGTGTCAGCTTCGTAATTAACGCCGTCTGTTTCAAAGCCGAATAGCTGGAAGAATTCCTTCCTGTAGCCGGCAAGATCGGACAGCTCATAAATATTCTCGGTTGTGATCAAGGGCCAAAGCCGGTCCACTTCTGTCTGAACAGAAGGCTTCAGCTCCCAATCGTCAATGCGGATCCGGCCTTCTTCGTCAACAGAAGTGCCTTTGGGCGAATACAGGCATTCTGTGAACAGGCGGTAAGCCTGCTCAATGCAGCCTTCGTGAAGGCCTTGAGCTTTCATCACCTTGTATAGAAGAGAGGTGTAGAGCGGGACTACAGGAAGCGCTGAACTGGATTGGGTCACCAGCCCTTTACTGACAACGACATAGGCTCTGCCCCCTTGAGCAGCAAGTTGCTCATTGAGCTGCCGTGCAGTGGCCTCGAGGTGGTCTTTGGCCTGGCCAATGCTGCCTTTGCGGTAGATTTCCTGAGTAAGTTCAGGTCCAATATAGGAGAATGCCAGGGTCATTGCATGGTCAGCCAGAACTCCCGCTTCCCGCAGACTGTCAATCCACAGCTGCCAGTCTTCTCCGCCCATGACATGGACGGTACTTTCAATCTCTGATTCTGTAGCAGGATCTATGGTTACTGGGCTGACTTCACCAGTGTGAAAGTTTACCGTCTTGTTCGTATAGGGATGCTTAACCGGCTTCAGCACCGAATTGTACACTTCACCGCTTACAGGGTCTGTCCGGCGTGCAGTAGCTACACTGTAAATCACAAGATCGACCTGTCCCAGTTCGCGCTTGATCAGCCGGGTGGTACGGTCCTTGGTCTCCTTGCTAAAAGCATCGCCGCAGACACTGTAGGACCTCAGGCCTGTATCAAGCGCAGACTGCTCGAAGGCTGCCGAGTTATACCATCCGGCGGACGCGGTACGAGTGTCAGTAGCTGTACTTGGACGGTATACACCTACCGTCGCCGCTCCGGCACCGAAGGCTGCAGCGATTCTCGAGGCCAGGCCGTACCCGGTTGAGGCGCCGATGACAAGTACATTGCGTGGACCTTGAACCGTTGGCTTGCCCTTTATATACTCTATCTGCTCCTGAACCTGCCGGGCGCAGCCCACGGGGTGGGCGGTCGTGCATATGAAGCCGCGTGTGCGTGGTTTGATGATCATGAAGGAGTCATTCCTTTCTTATTTAAGAGGGTAATTGTTAATTTAGTATGACATAATGCAAGACTATATTATAGTTAACAGCTTTTTAAGATCATGTTTTGTTATAATTATAAATTATGGATTAAACAACTGATGACGTTCAGGTAATCTGACATGAATTTGTGATGATTCATTTTCAGAAAGCTCTTGACTAAGAGGCATAAAAATAGATAAAATAATACTTATTGCCTATCTATATACTGAGAATCATTATCGTACTTTTGAAAAGAGCAGAGAGGGTGACAGGATGGAGCGCCTTTTAGAGGTAAAAGACTTAGCAATTTCATTCAAAACACGCGGCGGAGAGGTTCAAGCGATCCGTGGTGTTAACTTTCATGTGAATAAAGGTGAAACACTGGCGATTGTAGGCGAATCCGGTTCCGGTAAAAGCGTAACTTCCCAAGCGGTCATGAAACTTGTTCCTCAGCCGCAGGGTCAATACAAACGTGGTCAAATCTTATTCGACGGACAAGACCTGATTCCGAAAACCGAAAAGCAAATGCAGAAAATCCGCGGTAAAGAAATCGGCATGATCTTCCAGGATCCAATGACTTCCCTGAATCCAATGATGAAGGTCGGCAAGCAAATTACCGAAGTGCTGTTCAAGCACGAAAAAATCTCCAAAGATGCTGCCTATAAACGTGGTATCGAGCTGTTGAGCCTGGTAGGCATTCCGTCACCGGAACGCCGTTTTCAGCAGTATCCGCATGAGTTCAGCGGCGGGATGCGCCAGCGTGTCGTAATCGCTATGGCACTTGCGGCTAACCCTAAGCTGCTGATTGCCGATGAGCCGACAACTGCGCTCGACGTAACCATTCAGGCACAAATTCTTGACCTGATGAAGGATCTGCAGAAAAAAATCGACACAGCGATTATCTTTATTACCCATGACCTTGGTGTAGTTGCCAGAATGGCTGACCGTGTAGCGGTTATGTATGCCGGTCAGATTGTTGAAATGGGTACTGCTGAAGAGATCTTCTATGATCCTAGACATCCTTACACTTGGGGCTTACTTGCTTCCATGCCAAGTCTGGAGAGCAAAGGTTCCCTGCTGACAGCTATTCCGGGAACACCTCCCGATCTGATCAAGCCGCCTAAGGGTGATGCATTTGCTCTGCGCAGCACCTATGCTATGGCGATTGACATGGAGAAGGAACCTCCGATGTATAAAGTATCGGATTCACACTTGGTGAAATCCTGGCTGATGCATCCGATGGCTCCGGCTGTTGAGCCGCCTGATGTGGTGAAGAAGAGACAGCGTGTAATGCCGAATGCTTATCCTCAGCCAATTCTGGTAGAAGGCAACAGCGTGTATTAATTATCGGTTTAAGTTTATACTAATAAGATTAGCGTCAGTCCGTTATACGGATTGGCGCTTTTTGTGCGATAAAGGTGTATTTCAAAAGGATTTAGGCAGCATTATGTTTTATAAAAGTATGAACTAATATTAATATATATAAATAAAAGTATTGACTATTTTTCTTTTTCACAGCACAATGTAAGGGTATACATAGGAGGTATTCTCATGAAAAAACGTGCTATGACCACATTATTATCCTTAACCCTGTTATCCGGCTGCAGCGGCAGCGGTGCACCCCAGTTCAAGAATGTATCGGTGCATGATCCTTCCGTTATTAAGGTGAACAATACGTATTATGTATTCGGTTCCCATCTGGCTTCGGCCAAATCCAAGGACCTGATCTCGTGGAAACAGATTTCTTCTGTAGTGGAAGACGGCAATAAGCTCATTCCGAATGTTACCGAAGAGCTCAGCGAGACCTTCAACTGGGCTAAAACAGACACGCTGTGGGCGCCGGATGTGATTCAGCTTGATGACGGCAAATTCTATATGTACTATAACGCCTGCAAAGGGGATTCACCTCTATCAGCGATGGGGATTGCCGTCTCTAACAAGATTGAAGGGCCTTACAAGGATCTGGGGATCATTCTGAAATCCGGAATGGCCGGAGCAGGAAGTGACGGTGAAATTTATGATGCCACCCAGAAGCCGAATGTAGTGGACCCGGATGTGTTCTTTGATAAGGACGGCAAGCTGTGGATGGTATATGGTTCGTATTCAGGCGGAATCTTTATCCTGGAACTTGACCCGGCTACAGGCTTCCCGCTTCCGGATCAGGGCTACGGCAAGAAGCTGCTGGGCGCGAATCATGCCCGGATCGAAGGGCCTTATATGCTATATAGCCCGGAAACCGATTATTACTATCTGTTCCTATCCTACGGTGGGCTGGATACCAAAGGCGGATATAATATCCGTGTCGCCCGCTCCAAGAATCCGGATGGCCCTTTTGAGGATTCAGAAGGCAAGGCTATGATAGATGCCAAAGGCAATCCGAAGAAGCTGTTCGACGATAAGTTCTATGCACCTTACGGAGTGAAGCTGATGGGCAATTTCGAATTCAGAAACGGTGATTCGGAGCCTGCGGCCATTGGAGAAGGATACGTATCACCCGGGCATAATTCAGCCTACTATGATGAGAAGAGCGGCCAGTATTATCTGATTTTCCATACCCGTTTCCACAACCGGGGAGAAGAGCATGAGGTGCGGGTGCATCAGATGTTCATGAACGAGGAGGGCTGGCCGGTAGTGGCTCCCCACCGGTATAGCGGTGAGAAGATCGCTGCGTACACTTCCGAAGAGGTTACCGGAGAGTACAAATACGTGAACCACGGGAAGGACATTACAGCCAAGTCTGTAGTATCGAAAATGATTGAGCTGACTGCTGACGGTAAGATCACTGGAGCGGTAACAGGCACATGGAGCTTAAGCGGGGAACATACTGTTAAGTTAACGGTGGAAGGCAAAGAATACAGCGGCGTTTTCCTGAAGGAATGGAATGAAGCAGTGGACGGCAATGTGATGACATTTACCGCACTTTCCAAAGAGGGTATAGCTGTTTGGGGAAGTCATGTACTGACAGAACCTAAGGAATAGTTGGTACAAGACTGTAACAGCAACCTCCGGATAACGTATTGACGTTGTCCGGAGGTTTTTGTGTTACTTAAACTTCTTAACCACGATTACTGCATTGTGTCCGCCGAAGCCAAAAGAATTAGATATCCCAATATTAACTTCTGTAGTACGTGAGTGGTTTGGCACATAATCGAGGTCACAGATATCGTCAGGCGTCTCCTGGTTGATTGTAGGCGGGATCAGACCTTCCTGGATACTCTTGATCATAGCAATAGCTTCCAGTCCGCCAGCCGCACCGAGAGTGTGTCCGGTCATTGATTTATTCGCGGTTACAGGAATACGGTAGGCAGCTTCGCCGAACAGCTTTTTAATTGCGGTTGTCTCTGAACGGTCGCCGATTAAGGTGCTGGTCGCATGTGCACTGATCAGGTCTACTTCTTGCGGTTGTACTCCGGCCTCCTGCAGCGCCAGCTTCATCGCCTGATAGGCGCCAATCCCTTCGGGATGGGTTGCAACCATGTGGTATGCATCTGAACTGGCCCCGTAGCCTATAACCTCAGCATGAATGACGGCGTTCCTGCGCAGGGCGTGCGAGAGGGACTCCAGAATCAGAATAGCGCCGCCTTCGCCGATCACAAATCCGTCCCGGTTGCCGTCAAACGGCCGGCTGGCTTTCTCCGGCTCCTCATTGCGGGTCGATAAGGAAGTCGCATTGCCAAAGCTGGCCAGTGCAATTTCTGAAATCGCCGCTTCGGCGCCCCCGGCAATAACACAATCCGCACCGCCATAGCGTATCAGCCGGAATGCTTCTCCGATTGCGGTATTTCCGATCGAGCAGGCGGTCACCGGTGACAGCGTAGGGCCAAGTGCCCCGAACCTGATGCTGATCGTGGCTGCAGCCATATTGGAGATCAGCATAGGAATTAAAGTCGGACTGACCCTTTCCGGTCCGCGGGTCTTGAGAAGCTCTGCCTGCTCCATCAGTGTATTTATACCTCCAACACCTGAACCGACATACACACCGAGCCGCTCCCGGTCAACTTTCTCCAGCTGCAGGCCGGAATCGGCCCATGCTTCTTCAGTCGCTGCCAGCGCAAACTGGGTAAACCTGTCCATCCGGCGGGCTTCCTTGCGGCCGAATCTGGCTTCCGGATCAAAGTCCCGAACTTCTCCGGCAATCTTGCTTTTGAAGTGTGATGTATCAAATGAAGTGATCGGGGAGATCCCCGATTCACCGGCGCTTAAGCGTCTCCAGAATGGTTCTACCGAGTTGCCGAGCGGTGAAATTAAGCCCATGCCTGTAATGACTACCCGTTCCATATGAATCCTCCTTGAGTCTCTTGATTACTTCCCTGTAAGGGGTATAACTGTATTTTTCCACTTTACTTATCCTATTACAAGTTGTGGTTTATACTAGTATAATTACTACTATTGTATAATCATTAATTTGAAGGGCGGCATAGAACATGTCCAATCAGACCAGACTGCAGGCCTTGTCCAATTTCCTGAAATCGCGCCGGGCAGCGATAACACCAGCTTCTGCGGGACTCGCGGAAGGAACCCGCAGAAGGACTCCGGGACTAAGAAGAGAAGAAGTTGCACAGTTAGCCGGAGTAAGTAATACATGGTACACCTGGCTGGAGCAAGGGAGGGATATTAAAGTCTCTCCTTCTGTACTGGAATGTATCGCTGGTGCGCTCAGATTGACCAAGGATGAACGGAATTATCTGTTTGCCCTGGCGCTGGAGAATGGCCCGGGCATGGCCGCGTTCCAGCAGGAGGAAGCCTCAGTGATCAGCCCGTCTCTGCAGAAAATTCTGCAGGAGCTCACGACCTGCCCGACGATTATTTCGGACCGCCGCTGCGGGATTGTCGGCTGGAATGAGGCGGCGGCGCATGTCTTTCTGGATTTTGCCCAGCTTCTGCCGGAAGAGCGCAATATGATCCGCCTATTGTTCGTGCGCAAGGAATTCCAGCGGCTGGCCGTGAATTGGGAGCAGTTCGTCCGGGGGTTTTTGTCTATTTTCCGGGCGTATTACGGACAGTATGTGGAAGACAGCTGGTATGACGATTTTATCGCGGAAATGAAGGCTCAGCACCCTGCTTTTCATGAGCTGTGGGAGGAGAGCCGGGTCAGCAGTGCACCGGATGTGGTGCTGGAATTCCGCCATGCCAAGGCAGGGAAAATGCTGTTTCACCTTACCTCACTTCAAGTGCATGGCAGTACGGATTTACGCTGCAGTATCTATACTCCAGCCAAGGATTCCAATACGGAAGCCAAGCTGAAGCAGTTAATGAAATAACATAGGTACAATGGTTGATAAAAAAAATTTATGTATTCATAAAAAACAATAAATATGCAATATCGAGTTTCCGGCATATACTTTTATTGTGATGTTAACTTTCAGATGAGCGGAAAAGGAGCTAGTATGATGGCAAAGGTTACCGGATTAGAAGGCGTAGTTGCAGGAGAAACAGATATTGGATTAGTGGATGGCGAAAAGGGGCATCTGGTCTACCGGGGGTACTGGGCGAAAGAGCTTGCAGTCAGCAGAAGCTATGAGGAAGTGGCTTATTTGCTGTGGAACGGGCATTTGCCGGATACTGACGAATTGGAAAAACTTAAGCAGGATATGGCTGGAGCGAGAATAATCCCGGATTATTTGCGTGGAATGATTGATTTGCTTCCTCCATCCGTTCCTATGATGCTGGTGCTGCAAAGCGCTGTAGCAGCCTTAGGAGAACCGGTGAATGCGACCTGGCCGCCGACACTTCCCCAGGCGCTCCGGTTAACCTCGGTACTGCCGACAATTATTGCTTACAGATACCGCAAATTGAATAACCTGCCGGTTATTGAGCCGCTTGCTGAGCTGGGTCATGCCGCAAATTATTTGTATATGCTGAAAGGGCAAATACCTGAAGAAGCCCATGTACGGGCACTCAGCGCCTATCTGATTCTTTGTATGGAACATGGTATGAATGCTTCTACCTTTGCATCCCGGGTCGTCCTCTCCACAGAGTCAGATATGTGCGCGGCGGTGTGTGGGGCTATCGGAGCGATGAAGGGCCCGCTGCACGGCGGAGCACCTTCCGAAGTCATTGCTATGCTTGAGGACATCGGAACAATGGACCGGGCTGAGCCGTGGATCCGCGCTGTACTTGACAACGGAGGCAAGATTATGGGCTTTGGACACCGGATCTATAAGACGAAGGATCCGCGCGCTGAAGCGCTGATGATTGCGACTGTAGAAATGAACGGTAAAGACCCGTCCTTTGATCTGGCCATTCATGTAGAGCACACCGCTATCCGCCTGCTGGAGGAATACAAACCGGGCCGCCGCTTATTCACCAATGTAGAGTTTTACGCTGCGGCAATTCTGCGTGCTTTGCAGCTTGACCCGGAGATCTTCACTCCAACCTTTACGGCGGGTAGAATTGTCGGCTGGACTTCGCACATTCTTGAGCAAGCGGCGAACAACAGAATATTCCGTCCTCAATCCGTATACACAGGGCCAATGCCTGATCTCGAAGCTTAATAGCTTTGAAGAAATCACGTGAAAGAGCCGTATAATATTGCAAAAAACACCCCTGACCGCTTAGCGGCCAGGGGTGTTTGATAGAGGGAATGCTCATGAGTGAGTATGGCGGATACTCTGGTATTACATTAGAAGTCTGATGTTGCGATTTCGATGGTGCCGAAAACTGCGCCGGCAGCTGTGCTTAACAGTGCGGCAACCAGCAGCAAGTTTACTGACAGCGTAAGGCTGTTCAGTGCAGGAATAGTGTAAGTGACTACTGGGGCATTTACCCGATAGATAACGAGATCGACGGGAAATGCCGAGCCGTTGTTAACAGTAACAGCAGCGTTAATGCCTCCGGCAAGATTCTCGTAATAGGATTTACCTACCGATGGAGCCAGATTGAAGTATTGAATCGGTAATAAGATAGCCATCATGATGACCTCCTTTGTGTTTGATAGAATATCATATTCAGTAAATCTATGAGTGTTATAACGGATGTCTTGGGAGATTCGCACATTTTAATAGGCTGCTGCGTCTATAAAAGAACAGCCCCTATCCGTAATGGATAGAGGCTGCTAAAGAAGAGAAGCGGGAACAGTAATTATTCCTTTGAAGTGACCTTCGGTTCTGTTCCTTTAGAACGATTACCATAAGTCCGGTACAGGGCCAGTCCGAAGACTGTTCCGGCAAATGACATCGCTGACACGTACAGATAAAAGCTTCTTCCTCCGAAGGAACCATACAGCGCCCCTCCCGCATAGGAAGCCAGAATTCCTGACACTCCGAAGAACAGAAGAGCCAGCACCGTTTGACCTGTTGCCCGCCATTCTTCCGGCACAATGCGGTACAAATACTGGATGGCCGCCGAGTAGAAGACAGGGAAAGTGAAGAGCTGCATAACCTGAAGGTATGCCAGCAGGTGCGGGTCTGTGATCCAGGCGGAGAGAAAGAAGCGGACAAAATAACATGCACCCGCGAAACTGATAATGATCAGTTCCTTACCTTGACGAAGCCACCAGAAGCTCAGAGCGAAGACCAGAATTTCGCTGATTGCCGCCAGAAAAAAAGACTGGCCTATTAGTGCTGCACTGCCGCCAAGATCCAATAGGGTCACCCCTAAAAAGGTATCGTTCATTCTTGCCGGCACAGAGATAATGAACACCAGCAGCAGGAACAGCAGGGTCTCCTTATTGCTGAAAAAATGCCTGAGGCTGTTCAGCGTGACCGGTTTTCCCGATACCGGCGCATCTGGCATCTTCCAGCTGACTACAAAGCCCAGCAGACAGCTGCCGGCAAACAGCAGGCCCAAACCGTGCGCTCCCAAATAATACATTACATAGCCGGTAAGTAAAGCCATGATGCCGTATCCAAGTGCACCATAGGTGCGGATGGAGCCATAGCTGATGCCGCTAGCTTCGGCAATCCGGAAATTGAGGCTCTCTGTCAGCGGATCGATCGGCATCAGAAAGAAATAGAGCAGCATCGCGAGCAGAATGAGCTGTATATAGCTGGTGGAGTCATACAGGAAGTAGCCGGTGATAGCTGAGCACAGCAGTAGCAGCAAAAGTACTTTGCGGATCGTCTTCGTCCGGTCACTGATCATCCCCCATAAAGGCTGGGCGATAATTGTGATGAACCCGCCTGTCCCGATTACCAGACCAATCTGCCCCGGGGTCAGGCCCTGATCATCTAAATAGACCGGCAGAAAAGGGATAAACATCGCCAATAAGGCAAAATACAGAAAGTTAAAGCTTCGGAGCAGAATAGATGTGTTCATAGATTTAAAAACCCTCGCGTTTTTCATAGAATAATTAGGCAAGCCCAGTTATTGTATCATGCCTATGAACTCCAATCAGCTTAGAATATGTTACACTTGGAATAATTCTAGTGAAAATGTAAGGAGAATGACGATGATCAAACTGGTGTCCTGGAATGTAAACGGTCTTCGAGCCTGTGTGGGCAAGGGTTTTAACGACTACTTCAAAGAAAGTTCTGCAGATATCTTTTGTGTGCAGGAAACGAAGCTGCAGGAAGGCCAAATTGTCCTGGAGCAGGGCGAAGAGTATTACCAGTATTGGAATTATGCCCAGAAGAAAGGCTACTCGGGAACAGCCGTGTTTACGAGAATCAAGCCCCTCTCTGTAAGATACGGTCTGGAAGAGGATTCCGAACCAGAGGGTCGGACGATCACTTTGGAATTCGACAGCTTCTATCTCGTAAATGTCTATACTCCGAATGCCAAAAGGGATCTTACACGGCTGGATTACAGAATGGAATGGGAGGACCGATTCCGCACCTATCTGCTGGAGTTGGATAAACGTAAGCCTGTCATCGTTTGCGGCGACCTTAATGTTGCCCACGCCGATATTGATCTGAAGAATGCCAAGTCTAACCGCGGGAACTCAGGCTTCACCGATGAAGAACGCGGACGGATGACTATACTGCTGGAATCGGGTTTTATTGATACCTTCCGGTTTTTTTATCCGGAGACAGAAGGAGCTTATACCTGGTGGTCCTATATGCCAAAAATAAGAGAGCGGAATGTCGGCTGGCGGATCGACTATTTCCTGGCCTCTTCACGGCTTGCGCCGCAGCTGATAGATGCAGCCATAGATTGTAATGTACTGGGAAGTGACCATTGTCCGGTAGTGCTCACAATGAAGGGTCTGGAAGCTTAATAGATATCCAGTAAGGTATTATTACAAGAGGCTATGCATCCCTGTTAAGGAATGTCATAGCCTCTTGTTTTGGTTAGAAGATTTAAAAGCTGCAATTTACTCTATGAGATAGCCTGACAATGTAACCGGTTCGTTTGGACCCATGGTCACATTGAAGGAATGTGAGAGTTGGATCGATTTCTCTTTCACGGTTAGTTCTTCTGTAATGCAAAAAGGCGTTTCCACAAGCTGCATCGTCAATTGAAGTTTGTCCTCTGCCGCCCAGGTGAAACTGGCCATGATGGCATTGGACCCCGAAGGGCTTGGTATAATATTAGCGGAGTTTGCTGTCCACTCCTCCCGCCCAAAAACTATGCTCTGCCGACCTGACTTTTCTTGAATAGTCAGCACCGCTTCATTCCCGCTAAAGGAAACTTCAAGTGTGTCGATATCCAGCTCGTTAGCTTCCAGCTTATAGACTTGGCCGCTCAAGGAGCTTTCCAGGGTTGAAGAAAGGATACATCGTGGCGGTACAATCTGCAGTGTGCTGAGCTGAGCAGCCAAGTCTGCGACTGCAGAAGGCTCCTCTTGAAGTAAGGGGGCAGATTTCATAGCCGGAAGCAGAAGCTCCCAGACAGCATCCATCACCTGCTGCGTATCATTCGTACCGCTAGTAATCACTACAACTGCATCCTGTTCCGGCATAACGATACAGAGCTGGCAAAAGGCACCGTCTGCACGGTAGGCGCCATGCCGGCAATTCCAGAACTGATACCCGTATCCTTGTGACCATTCTCCGCTGTCCGGGCTCCCATCACCATTCGCAATTTGCTTGGAGCTTGCAGCAGCGACCCATTCCCTGGAGAGAATCTGCCGGTTATTCCACTGTCCCTGCTGTAAGTACAGCTGCCCGAATTTAGCGATATCTTCTGTAGTGAGATTTAACCCGTACCCTCCGATATTGATCCCGCGCGGACAGCTTTCCCAGGTAGGATCCTTAATGCCCAGCGGAGTGAACAGCCTTGGACCGAGATACTCCAAGAGTGTCTGGTTGGTTACCTTTTGCAGAATGGCAGAGAGCATATAGGTAGCTCCGGTATTATAGAGGAAATATGTACCGGGCACCTCCTCAACCGGAAGCTGAAGAAAGGCTCTGACCCAATTGCCTTCATGGGACTGCAGCATGTCGGTCATTGTATCCATGGTGTGGCCGGTACCCATCATCAGCAAATGGCTGATGTTCATCTGTGACAGGTTATCACCAGGCTCTGCGGGGGATTCGTCAGGAAAAAAGGAAACCACCTTATCTTCCAGAGATAAGAGCTGTTCTGAAACTGCCAGTCCGATGGCCGTAGCGGTGAAGCTTTTGCTGAGTGAAAACAGCATGTGAGGAAATTCAGGTCTGTACGGAGACCACCAGCCTTCTGCAACAACATGGCCATGCCTTAGTAACATCAGGCTATGCAGCTCGATGTTCAGGTTCTTAATCCGGTCCAGAAATGCAGATACAGCGGTTGAGCGGATACCTTGTTCCTCGGGAAGACTTCTTGGCAATGGAGATAAAGTTCCGGTAATGTTCATGTTCACAGCTCCTCGTGGGATGAATGAATAAAGTGCTTGTTTATTTAGACAGGCGGGGCGGGAAGCGCCGCTTTGACGCCTGTTCAAATCCATATGCGATCGAGATCAACGTCGGCTCACTAAAGGCCGTGCCGGAGAAGGTGACGCCATGGGGGCCTTTGGTAAGATATCCTCCTGGTGTAACGATTCCATTGGCTGCAAAGCCAGCAGGAACTGTGATGAGCGGATAGCCTGCTCTGGCAGCCAGATCTGTTCCGTGAAATCCGGGGAACATCAGGGCATCCAGCCGGTATTCCTTTATGGCGTAATCTATTCCATGATCACGTGCCTGACCGCGGGATAGGCGAAGCTGTTCAAGGTACATTTCTTCCGTTATACCTTCTCCGGACTGTTCCAGCCATTCTAGCGTGCCTTGCCCGTATTTCAGAGCTTTTTCACTATGGAGTTTATTATAGGCGATAAGCTCGCTTAAACTATGTACGGGTATGGACTCGGCAAGTCCGGCCAGATATTGATTCAGGCCTCTTTTAAACTCATATTGCAGCATGACCGGGCTCCATTCACTGTTAAGACAGGGAAGCTCAATGGGATCAACGATCACAGCGCCTTGTTGTTCAAGAAGCTTAATCGCTTCTGCCATAATAGCCAAAACCTCTTCATCGAGCTCCTGATAGATAGCCCTAGGGATACCGATCCGTACCCCTTGTATATACGCTGCATCCAAAAAAACCGTGTAATCTGCTATTCTTCCCTCCCGGGCTGTTCCGGACACTTGAGTGTCTACTTCATCCAGTCCGGTCATCGCTCCCAGCAGGACCGCTGCATCAGAGACTGTCCTGGCCAGTGGTCCTGCGGTATCCTGGCTGCCGATGCCGGGAATGATTCCAGCCATGCTGACAAGTCCCGCGGTTGGTTTAATCCCTACGATACAGTTCTGGCTGGCCGGGCTGATAATCGAGCCGGAAGTTTCCGTCGCTACGGCCGCGGCAATGAGATTGGCTGCAACGGAAGCCGCACTGCCGGAGCTTGAACCCCCTACAAACAGCTCGCCGGGTCCGTAGGGGTTGAGGACGAGCCCGCCGCGTGAACTGTACCCGGCCCACATCCCGGGAGCCATAAAATTAGCCCATTCCGTCATATTAGCCTTCCCGAGAATAATGGCACCTGCTGCGCGCAGCCGGCTGATGACCGCAGCATCCTTAGCTGCCGTTGACTCTGCTAACGCTATAGACCCTGCACTTGTGTGCAATTTATCTGCGGTGTCTATATTATCCTTGATTAGAAGCGGAATGCCGTGCAGGCTGCTGCGGACTCCTGCTATTTGCCGCTCTATATCAAGCTCGCGGGCAATATCCATTGCATCGGGATTGAGCTCCAGCACAGAGTTAATAACAGAATCATACCTGTTGATCCTTTCCAGATAAAGGCTCACCAGTTGTTCAGCAGTTAACGAGCCTTTGTTCATTTCAGCCTGCATGGCTGTGATATCCGCTTCAATAATCCATTCCTGCCACTCCAGGCTGCCGTCCTTATTGTTTAAGTTAGTCTTAACTTGGTTCACCGGATAGATTCTCCTTTTCTTTTAAGGGATAACGGTAACTCTACTGTGTCTGCCTGCTGCTGTTTCTCAGGCCAGGCAATGATATTCCGGGTCCGGCTTAATCGCTCGTAGAACAGCGGCTCCTTCTTAAACATACTGATGATTAGATGAATGAGGAACAGCAGATCTGCCAGCAGCACTATACCACGGGCCGGACCGGATATATCCGGTCCAAGGGTGTTTACCCATGCCGTATTAAACTGCAGAATATTCATACCGAACGTTACTCCATAGAGCAGACCGTATCTTAGGACAATCATCCATGGCCGGAGGCTGCTACTGCAGCCCTCTACCCGGATACGTACAATCCATTTCCCAAAGGTCTGTCCCCGGGTCCAGCAAGGAATTAGCAAGAAGTATACCCCAAGTACGATCCATAAAGGGCAGGGAACCGGGAACAGGCTTAGTATACCGGCAGCGGTCAGCCACACACAGGCGTCCAGCATAAAGGCGATGCCCCTGCGGGTATAGGTGACACGTTTTGTACTAAGATTCGCCCTGCTGTCCAGTTGTTCGATCCGGGGCAGCAGTCCCGACATCCGGAGTGCAATTCGGAATCCGGCAATTCCGCCAAGTGTATTGGTAATCAGGTCATCGACATCAAAAATCCGGTACGGATTGTCAAAGAAACCGTATATGCCGGTAATTTGCGTTATTTCAAACGATAGTGAAAGCACAAAGGAGAGCAGAATGCACACTACCCAGCGGGTGCGAAAATAGTAGCCCAGGAACATGCCGAAAGGAACTGTCAATACAACATTGAATAAAGCTTGAAAAAAGGCAGGGTTACGCAAAACCGTCAAATAGGTGGACGGCTGGTCAACCGATAAAGGGCTGCTGCGGACAACTTCTCCTATAAATTGCAGTGGCACAACCTGAATACAGCTGCCTGATAAAGGCAAATTGTGCCTGGAGGAAGGGAAGGGCAGCATAATCAGATAAAAGGCATTCAGTAAATAGAGCAGCAACAGATAAAGCACTAACGCCCGAAGCTTGTGAATATAGCCGTGCCGCCGGTATTGGACTATCAGGAAGGGCAAAGTGAAGAGCATCGCCGCGACCGGAAAAGACATAAAGGCATATGAGATCGGAAACAGATACGAAGTAAACATGGCCCACCTGCTGTCAACTAATTTGGCGGAGTATCATCATTATACCGGCAGCTTAGCTTAGGTAATCCGAATAAATGCTCTGCAGTCAGTTAGACGCTGTATCCATCCGGATTCACTGCAAGTAACCAATATCATTATAGAATTATCTGGAAAACGGCTCTATGTATTTAATCAATATATTTAATCTCTCCGGCATACATATGTTAGGAGAGGAGCGTGAGCAAGAATGGAAAAGAAAGTGCAGCAATACTATAAACTGAAGTCCAAACAGAAGGATATCGAGAAGGAGCTGGCTGAACTCAGGCAGGAGATTCTGGCCTATTGTGCGGATCAGGGAGAGACGGAGAAGGTAATCGGCAGCTATAGAGTCAAGCTTGTTACGCAGAACCGGAAAGAATATGACGATGAAAAGCTCTACAACACGCTGGCTGACCCGCAGGTGTGGCGGCTGCTCTCCAAGGCGGACCCGTCGAAGGTCGCAAGTCTGGCGAAGCTTAATGTGATTGCTGAAGAGAAGCTCGCGGGTACGTACACGGTGAAGGAAGTTACTTTATTGCAGGTGGATAAACACTAGGGCAGAAATAGATTTTTAAGAGGCGGTTCTTCAGCGGAACTGCCTATTTCTTTTGTCTCATAAATTTCCGGTCAAAGGACAATTAATCGCCATAGCCCTCATTTTGCGTTAAAATAGCTACTGGAGCTTTTTTTGAGGATATCAAGATAGTCAAAGATCAGTCAGAGATGGAGGATAAGAAATGAGCAAGGATTTTGAGTTGATGCTGGAGAAATATGCGGATCTAGTAGTAAAGGTTGGAGTGAATGTGCAGCCAGGGCAAGTGCTGATGATTCATTCGCCTTTGGAAACGGCCGAGCTTACGCGCCTGATCGTAGGCAAAGCCTATGAAGCCGGTGCGAAATATGTAATGGTGGACTGGGATGACGAGGCGGTTACGCGTATCCGTTACGAGAAGGCTCCAGAGGATTCTTTCGGTTATTACCCGCAGTGGCATGCCGACATGCTCGAAGGGTTCGCCGAAGAGGGCGGAGCCATTTTACATATTAAAGTACCTGATCCGGAGCTGTTCCGCGGGATTGATTCCGCCAAGGTCTCCACAGCCGTCAAAGCTGCAGCTATAGCCCGTAAGAAATACCAGAATTACACACGCAGCAGTAAAATTAGCTGGTCGCTGATTAAAGCGCCGACACGCGCCTGGGCGGACAAGGTGTTCGCGGATCTTCCCCGGGAAGATCGTATTGATGCGATGTGGGAAGCTGTTTTCCAGATGAACCGTGTGGGGACAGAGGACCCGGTGGCTGCCTGGCGTGAGAATATTGCCCAGCTGAAGCAGAGCCAGGACCGGATGAATGCCAAGCGGTACAAAAGTCTGCATTACCGCGCACCGGGCACGGACCTGCATGTGGAACTGCCTGAAGGCCATCTCTGGCGCGGCGGTGGCGGCGAAAACGGCAGTGGAGTGTATTTTGTGGCGAACATGCCTACAGAGGAAATCTATACCATGCCGCAGCGGACCGGGGTTAACGGCACTGTAACCAGTACACTTCCGCTGAACCTGAATGGCCGCCTTGTGGACGGGATTACGTTCACCTTTACCGATGGCAAGGTTACTGCTTATGATGCCGTTTCCGGCCGTGAGCATCTGACTTCCCTGCTGGAGACCGATGAAGGAGCCTCTTATCTGGGTGAAGTGGCTTTAGTGCAGCATGATTCACCAATTTCAAGACTGAACAGAGTATTCTATAACACAGGTATTGATGAAAATGCTTCCTGTCATTTTGCGCTGGGCAGCGCGTACCCGGTAAATATCGAGGGCGGCGTAGGCTTAAGCAGTGAAGAGCTGCTGGGACGCGGCGCCAACGTCAGCCTGACACATGTTGATTTCATGATCGGCTCAGCTGAGCTGGATATCGACGGTGAATTGGCTGATGGAACGATCGAGCCTGTCTTCCGCAATGGGAACTGGGTGCTGTAAATAATATCCATCATATTCTCAAGCCGTAAACCCGCCAAGTGTGGAGTTTACGGCTGTTTTTATTATGCCGGATAACAAACTGTGAACCAATACATATATACAGGAATCCAGAAGATGAAATATACTGGAAAAGTATATGGAAAATATGGTAGAGGAGACAGTTCATGAACCGTCGTTATAGAAAAAGCTTGGCTTTTTTTATCATCATTGTGTTGGGTATCACAAGTGTACTGCCGTTTGGATTTGCGAATTCTACTGCCCATGCATTGGGAACGGTTGTTTCGGAGACTTCCCTTGACCCTGGTTCGAGGCTGGCAAGCATGAAGCTGGATGAACGCAGAGGTTATTTATACGCTGTGTCGCGTGAAACCAATGAACTGCTTTTTATCAATAAAGATTCAATGCAGATCGATAAAAGACTAATTGTCGGCAAAAGTCCTGAAGGCATGGATATGGTAGATAACAGACTCTATGTCGCTCTGAGTGGTTCAACTTTTATCGCGGTAGTCAACCTGGATACAGGGGCAATAAAAGCTAGGATCCCGACAAAAGTGAAGCCCTCCCAGGTCGCAGTTGACGGAAATAGCCTCTACTATTCTAATAATGATCAGGGGAGTAAGGTTTACCGTAAAGATTTAAGAACGGGTGAAGAGAGGGTAGTTGAAAATAATATTTCACGGCCTTCACTGGTAGTTAACAGGAAGACTCACAAACTCTACGCTACAGAAACGGAAATATTCAGTGATCTGCTTACAGTATTTGACACCGCTACTGGAGTCAAGCAAGCTCAAGTGGAGCCGGATGGGAATGACTTTTCTAATGTGGTGGTGAATGACGGGGAACTTTATTTTGGATCACTCCGGCTTAATCCTGATAAATTGTCCACAATTTCCACCACTCCTGGCGAGATCCGGGCTGTGGATGATGCCTACATCTATAGTGATATCGGAATATATACCAAGGATGAAGGCATAAATGTCTTAAAGTTCGCTAATGACTTCATAATGACAACCTTTATGGAAGTAGATCATAACCATACTATTTACAGCTACAATAAATGGACTTCCCTACTGTCTAAGACAAGCTATAATCTCCCGATTGATTCTGCAGCAATTGAATATAGTGACAGTACTAACCGGATTACATTCAACCGGAACCTCAATGCCTGGGCTATAGGGAAAGATGAGAAGTATCTGTATGCTGTATCCAAAGAGAGTAACCGGCTGCTGCAGATCAACAGTGTATCGTTTAAAGTGGTAGCAGACCGCTATATAGGTTCGCAGCCATCGGATGTGGATATCCATAACGGAGTAATCTATGTTTCACTAAATGGAAGTACACATCTTGCCAGGATCGATACTTTGGGCGAGAGCAATTTTATGGCTCCGGTCACTCAACTTGAAATTGGCATACATACTACGGATATAGCTGCAGGAAATGGAAAAGTTTATTATGCTAATGGAAACTATTGGCATGCTGTTGGTGAATTTGATGACGCGTACAGCAATTTTCCGCAGTCTTACAACAATCCTTCACTTTCAATGAATAGGGATAAATCGCTATTATATATCGGTGAAACCGATTTTTCAGTCAGCAATCTGTATAGTCTGGATACAAAAACAAATACCGTCTTGCAGCATACAAATGGCGGGAATGGTTACGGATCAAAAGTAGTGATTCCTGACGGAGAATATGTATATTACGCTGGACAGCGGTTTGCTGCCGATGATCTGAGCAAGAGATACGGAGTTTATAAGGACGGGCCCGATCCGGCCGAGTTGTTGTTTGCCAGGGGGAAACAAGTCTTAGGGTCAACCGCTGTTTATAATAGGGATACTTTTGAACCGGTCAATCATTTACCCTTTACGGCATCCTATGGATATTTTAAAAAGGACGGAACCATTTTGCTGTATTCGGGTAACGGTCCCCAGTTTGCTTTATATAAATTTGACAGCCTCGAGGATATGCAGAAAGAAGTGCGCATTGCTTTACGTCCTGCAGCGGCCTATTTTCAAGATGATGACGGGGATTCTCAGTCCATTGAAGGGAAACTCAACATTTATCCTGGAATGGCTACGCTAAATGCTATAAATTACCGGATTGGTTATTACGATGAAGACGATAAGCCTATAGGATTTTTCGGTTCTGAATTTGTTAATTCACGGGAAAAGCTGTCTGACGGTACATAGGTTCATAATCTGAAAAAGCTTATACCGGTTCATGCGAAAAAAATCGGAGTCACTCCTTATGTTCAAAAGTCTACCGGAGGTCCGGAAGCTGAAAGTTTCATGCAGAGGAGCCTTCCCCCAATGGGGAGGGCTCTCTTTTGATGCGGCAGAGGATTAAGAAAAATCACAGGTACAAACTGCATAAGGTAAAACTGTTTGTGGATACTCTCCGTCTTATACTTTGTAAGGATAGAGAGAGGAGGGGCAAGATGACGATGCCGGGCGTGGAGATGAAAAGGTTAACGGGTGCTGCATCCGGTGAGGAGTTACAGTTTTATGAAGCGGTGATGGAGCATAGCGATAAGCTGTATCAGATTGCCTACAGCTATCTTGGCAACAAGACCGATGCACTGGAGGCAGTGCAGGAGACAACCTGCCGGGCATGGATCAAGCGGAAGGCGCTCAAGGATCCTAGAGCTTTTAGAGCTTGGATCATCCGAATTCTGATCTATGTCTGTATTGATGAGCAGCGGAGAAGGAAACGAAGTGTTCCTACACCTGACGAGTTCATGCAGGAGCCTGTGACTGAAAATGACACCGGACGTATGGATATGCTCTCAGCACTCGAACAAGTAAAATCAAAATACCGGCACGTGCTGCTGCTCAAATACTACAATGACATGACGCTGGGGGACATCGCTGAATTGTTGAACAAGCCTGAAGGGACTATTAAGACCTGGCAGCATAAAGGGCTGAAGCAATTAAGAGGCATTATGAAGGATAGGGGGGATTGGAATGATTAACAGCAGAGAAGAGCGGGCCATGCTATCGGATGCGGCCCGTGTTCAGCGGCACATTCAAGCGGGACAAAGCAACAGTGACTTAACAATTGCGGTTCAGAGCGGAATGGAGCGGGGCATCCGGAATAGTAAACGGTTTACTCTAACGACAGGCTCTTTGTTCGGGTTGGCAGCTGCCGCAGTAATCGCTATTGTGCTGTTTATAATCCCTATAATACACGAAGAACCCCGGACAGCGGTGTTCCCGCAAACTGTCAATTGGGGAGAACTGGAGTCCTTTAAGGAATTCAATACTTATGATATTAATTCAACAACTTTAGAATCAGCAATCCGCAATGACTACATCCAGCTGATCAACAAAAGTGCTGAAATACAGGGCTACAGGATAACACTGAACGCAGTAACGGCAGATGAGAATAGAATCCTCATTCTGTATACTGCCACAACGGAAGCAGACCAGGAGGTCTACAACGTCAGCAGCAGCAGGATTTTGAATACCCGGACCCGAAGTTACCTGACGTCAGCCGGTGGCATGGGTGCTCATGACAAAGTGTTGGGTCAGGACAATTATCATAAATTTTATGGAAAAACCGAATTTGAATTGGACCGGAGCAAGCCTTTTCCGGAGGAACTGCAGGCGGAGTTTCAGATTGCTTCTGTAGACCCGGGCAAGATGGACGATCCCAAGACTGGCACCATCCTTGCGGATATGCATTACTCGCCAAGACTCAAGATCAGCTTCACACTGGATTCCAAGTTTAAAAAGACGGTGACCCGAATTCTTTATCCGGATAAGACCGTCATCCTTGATGGTCATGAAGTCGTACTTAGTAAGCTTGAATTGTCCCCGTTAATGATATCTGCACGGTTCACTCTAAAGAACCCGGATGAGAACAGCTGGGAAGTACGGCTGAAGATTAATGAGGCTTCTCTCAGAACTGTGATAAAGTCCAAGACTGAGGATGGCGCACTGGAGATGCCTATGGTTTCAGGAGGCGGAACAGAGGACGGGTTTGAGAGAGTGTATGCCAGTAATCTGTTGGATAATCCGGAATCTCTCATACTGGAGCTTACGACAAAAACAAGTAATGAAGCAGTGAAGCTGAGAATTAACCTTTCAAAATAGACGGAGGCTTTTTGGAGTCAGACTGATACTCGCATCAGTCTGACTCTAAAAGAGGGTATGTATTATCTCATGGACATTCCCAATAAGGTACACTTTCTCCATTTGTCTCCATAACTGCATCATTCCTTAATCTGAATGCTCAGCTCCCCGGCAAAAACGGCGGTGCCCGTAATTGCGACCTCCTGACCGTTTGTATTCACTGTTACCCTAACGCTGCCATTGCGTCCGATCTCCTGTCCTTGCTCAATGAGCAGTTCCAGATGTTCCTGATCCGGCCGGATGTATTTGGCATAATATGCACCCATTACGCCGGAGGCGGTTCCTGTTACCGGATCTTCAATGGTGCCTGAGTAAGGGGAAGAGAAGTGCCGGCCATGCATGTCCGCCTCAGCAGCATAGGTTTCCAGGCAAAAAGGATGCAGGGAAGCATGCGGCAGTTCCTTTAAAATATCAGGGAAGCGGTTATTATCCGGTGACATTCGTTTGAAGGCAGCGAGAGAACGAATAGGAAGCAGAAGCGTCCATAACCCCGTGCTTCCATACATTATAGGAAAGCGTGGATCGATATCCTCCGCCCAAAGACCAAGACAGGCGGCCAAGTCGGCAGGTGAGCCGTTGAAAGGCATGAACTCCGGTGCTGCCTGCTGCATGGTAATAAGAATTTGATTGGAGTGATCCTCTTTAATGTGAACGGGCAAAATGCCGGCTTTTGTTTCAATTGTTATTCCGGATTGATCACCCAGAAGTCCTTTGGTTTTCATAGCATAGATGGTGGCAATAGTGGCGTGACCGCAGAGGTTGACTTCATGGCCAGGTGTAAAATAACGGATTCTCATATCCGCCTGGTCAGAAGGCAGCAGGAAGGCCGTTTCATTAAATCCCACTTGTTCGGCGATTGACTGCATTTGTTTCTCTGTGAGTTCACCTGCGTTCAAAACGACCCCTGCCGGATTCCCCATACCCGCCTCTCTACTAAAAGCATCCACATGATATACTGTTACCCCGCTCATAAGAACCTCCTATTTGTTCCCGTTGTTAAATCTGAATACCATTTTTGTTCCGTCAAAGGTCTCTTCAACAGCTTCGTGGTAGTCACCCTTTGTATAACCCGCTACAGTCTTCCGCCAAAATTTCTGTCCGGTAATATTTTTTGCGGCCGGGTTGGTGTACAGCTCCCACACCCCTGCAAAACGTTCAAATACACGAAGTGCGGCTTGTGCTGCGAGACCTGTCCCTCTAAATGGCTGAAGTACAAAAAATTCGTTTACGAAAAAATCAACACCTTTTGCACAATGAGGAGGGGTGGCTATAAGTGCGAATCCCGCGGGGACAGAGCCAGCTTTGAACAAAAAAGGAAATAGGATTCCCGGTTTCTCCCACCATATATTTTGCGCATCATATTGCTGTTCCAAGGTGCGGATCTCCGGGTCGTCTTCAAAAATCCCATGCTGGTTCATCACGGTTCCTTCAGTAAATCCATAATGGCCGGATAGGTCATGGAGATAGAGCGGATAAAGATTTTTAATGATATGTGCTTCATGCTGTTCAGCCAGTTCAACGGTCAGGTTCATGATTTTCCTGCTTTCTGTAGTGGTTAGTTAATATGTTCCAAGTGTATTAACGCTTAAATGCCTGAGCAAGTGATTGTTTATTTTAAATTAAAAAATACTTGGAGAAGCAGGACTGGTATTGATAATGATTATCAATTAGAATGAAATATAGATTGAATTTTACTAAAATTGCCTAGGCGGAGAGAGACTCTTGCAGCTTATTGGCTCATTGGAGGTATAATCGATGTTCATTCAGACGAGATCCATTGTAGTTGAGAAAGGAAACAGTGATAAGGTCATTGAGAAATTCAGTGCACCGGGTGCGCTGGAAGAAATGCCGGGACTCATTGATATCAGTGTAATGGTCAATAAGAAAAGCAAAGACAATGAGGAGGTGCTGCTGCTGATCCGCTGGGAATCCGAAGACGCGTGGAAGAACTGGGAGAAAAGCGATGCCCATATCCAGGGCCACCGTAACAGCAGAGGGCAGGAGAAACCGGCTTTTATCCTCAGTACAACTGTAAATATGTATGAAGTGCAGAAGGTAAAAGAGGGAAAAATTTACGGTAAATAGGTTTACGGGGAAATTACAGCCAGAGGTTGCCTTAAAGTGGATTTTTCCACAAAGGAGGCAGCCCCTGGTTTTTTACTGAAAGGCTAATCCATATATTTGATATCTCTCGCTACCTCCAGAAAGACTGGGAGAACTGTTTCTTTGTTTCTGCTGAACAGCGGATTATGATCATTCCTTTGCTGCATAAATTTGATCCTATTATTTACACTTTATCCTCCGGCTGGGATACTCGAAAAGTTTTTAGCTCAGCCACTTGAAATCGCTAACACATAGAATTATAATGAGTTTATCGAAACGATTCGAATTAATTATTCGATTAATCAGCTTTAGGATCAGCTGCGGCACTCATTCACTTTTGAAAACGACTAAAATGTCGTTTTATCTACCGGATAATGGGTTAATAGTAACTGTGATGAAGGTGTAAACGCGAAAAACAACGAATAAACTCGAATTTTTTTTCGATAACAATCGAAACGTTTCGATGTAAGGGCTTTAATCATAGTAATCTTACGTTTGGCTCACACTAAAACAGGGGTGAAAGAGAATGAAAAAGAAAACTGGCTTTACCATTGCTTCATTGCTACTCAGCTTCTCGTTGGTTGCGGCAGGCTGCGGCAACTCAGACAATTCCGCTTCCGGGGACAGCAAGACTTTGAAAGTATGGTTCATGGGTACATCGGATACCGTTAAGCCGATTGCTGAAATGTATGAAGCTAAGAATCCTGGAATTAAAGTAGATGTTCAGGCGATTCCTTGGGACACTGCCCATGATAAACTGCTGACGGCTGTAGCTTCCAAGAACGGTCCTGACGTTGTCCAGATGGGAACAACCTGGATTCCGGAATTTGCGGCTGCCGGGGCCCTCAAGGATATGTCTCCATATATCGAGCAGTATCCAAGTATGAAAGCGGACAACTTCTTCGACGGGGCTGTTCAAACTACACAGTACGAAGGTAAGACGGTCGCTGTTCCGTTTTATGTTGAAACCCGTGCGATGTTCTACCGGACCGATCTGCTCAGCGGTGTAGGCTATCCTGAAGGCCCGAAAACCTGGGATGAGCTGAAGGATGCCAGTAAGAAGCTGGTCGAAAAAGGCGGAGCCGGACATTATGCTTTGCCGATTGAAGGAAAAGACTCCATCTACCCGGTCATTTTTGCCTGGCAGAACGGAAGTGAAATCATCGACGAGAACCGTCAGCCACAGTTCAATCAGCCGGCGTATGTAGAAACGGTTAACTTCCTGAAGAGCTTCTATGATGAAGGTTTATCTCCAAAAGGCACGGACCTGGATACCGTGGCAGCATTCAAAGACGGTACGATGGCGATGTTCATCAGCGGTCCTTGGATGATCCAGACGGTTAAAGAAAAGGCTCCGGAAATTGACGGCAAGTGGGCAGTAACTACGCTCCCGGCCAAAGTAACCAATACTTCATCCATCGGCGGTGCAGATCTGTCGATCTTCAATTACAGCAAAAACCCGGACGAAGCCGCTAAGTTCATAGCTTTCATGGCTGAACAGGAAGCACAGCTGAAATACTATGAAACCTCCAATTCCATGCCTGCCCTGAAGGCTGCCTGGACGAATGAAGCGCTTAGTGATCCGATGATTGCCGCTTTCGGCAAGCAGCTGGAGAATTCACGTCCTGCTCCAACGGTGAAGGAATACGAGGAAATTGCCCAGGCGGCAATGGCTGCTTTTGAACAGATTACAATTGGCGGCGCAGACACGCAAACCGAGCTGGATAAATTGAATGATAAGGCCAACGAGCTCCTTGGCAATAAATAATATCTGATTTTCCTTCAGGCGGACTGCCGGGATCTCCATCTGAGGTTCCGGCAGTAGGCTTGTTTCTCTTCCCGAAGGAAGAAAGTGAAAGAACGTGAAAGGGTGTGAGGCAAGTGAATTCATTTGTGAAGCAATGGAACAAGCATAAGTATCCTTATATGTTTATCGCTCCGGCAGTTATTCTGCTGACGCTGTTCTCCATTATTCCGATTATTATTGCACTGGTAATCAGCTTTACGGATATGGATCTGGTGGGGCTTGCGGATTATTCGAACATTCGCGGCGTTGGATTCAGCAACTATATTGATATTTTCAAGGATCCGATTTTCCTCAAATCGATGTACAATACGTTAATTTACGTGGTCATTGGAGTTCCGCTTGTTGTGATGGCCTCGATGGGCGTTGCCCTGCTGCTCAATTACGGCTCCGGCTGGCTGTTCAAAAGCTTCCGGGTCATCTATTATATGCCTTCCATCACCAATATTGTGGCGGTAGCAGTGGTGTGGGGCTATTTGTATAACGGCTCCTACGGCTTGTTTAACTATATACTCTCCTGGTTTGGTTTACCGGCGCAGCAGTGGCTTCAGGACCCCGTTCTGGCTAAATTATCTCTGATTCTGCTGGCGTTCTGGAAATCCATCGGACTCAATATGATCATTTTCCTGGCTGCGCTGCAGGGAATTCCGCGCTCCTATTATGAAGCGGCTGAAATCGACGGTGCGACCGGCTGGAAAAAGCTGCGCTATATTACCGTTCCTTTGCTTGGATTCGCTACTTTCTTTGTGACCATTACGACTTTGATCGGCTGGATTCAATTCTTCGAAGAACCGCTGGTAATGACCAAAGGCGGCCCGCTGAATGCGACCATGTCCATGGCGCTCTTCATTTACAACAACGGGTTCCAGCTGAGCAAATTCGGCTACGCAGCCTCGGGTTCCTTCGTGCTGTTCATTATCATCATTATCGTGACACTGATTCAATTCGCGGTCAAAAAGAAAGAAGTAGAATATTAAGCTTCCGCTATTGCTGAAGGCTTAAGAAGGAGGGAACTGGCATGGCACTCAGAATGAAAAGACTGGAAAAAGGAATAATGATCGCGCTGCTTGTTATCGGAGGACTGCTGATGATGGTGCCGTTCATTTGGATGATTGGCTCATCCTTTAAGCCTGAGAACGAATTTACGGTAATTCCGCCGTCATTATTTCCGAATCACCCTACGTTTAACAACTACCGCGATTTGTTTGTGAAAATGGACTTTCTGATCTATTTGAAGAACACGCTGATTATCGTGCTCTGTTCATTTGTCGGACTGTTCCTGAATGCGATGGCAGGCTATGCCTTTGCTAAATTTGATTTTCCCGGTAAAAATAAATTCTTTTATGTGATACTGGCGACCATGATGATTCCGGGTCAGGTTACCATGATTCCAACCTATCTGATTATCAATCAGATGCATCTGGTGAATACGATGGCGGGCATTGTACTTCCGGGTCTCGTAGGCGCGTTTGCGATCTTCCTGTTCCGCCAGTTTATGACCACAATCCCGATGGATCTGCTGGAGGCGGCAAGACTGGATGGAGCGGGCGAGCTGCGGATCTTTTTCCAGCTGATGGTGCCGATTGTGAAGCCGGTATTTGCCGTTCAAGGGATATTGACTTTTATCGGGGCATGGAACAGCTTCCTGTGGCCGCTGATTATTGCCAATGACGAGAAACTGTACACCTTATCCGTCGGCTTGTCGCTTTTGAAAGGACAATATGGTACAGCCTTTGGTCTGCAGATGGCGGGTGCTGCATTTATGGTTGTTCCGATCGTAATTATATTTATCTTCTTCCAGAAGCACATCATAGAAGGATATACGATCTCTGGCATAAAATAGTATATAGAAGCATATTGCAGTGCTGAGGAAGGATTGAACAGGATGGCAACGATCAAGGATGTGGCAAAGCTGGCAGGGGTGGCACTGTCGACGGCCTCCTATGCGATGAGCGGGGACAGTAAAGTCAGCGCAAAAACAAGAGAAAAGGTGCTGGAAGCGGCACGGCAGCTCAATTATCAGAAAAATGGTTTTGCCATGGATTTGAAACGGAGCCGCACCAATACAATCGCCCTTATTCTAAGGGACCTGTCAGGTCCATATTATTCGGAATTAATCCGCAGCATTCAAGATGTGGCCTTGTCCAACTCCTATGATCTGATTGCCTGCAGTTCAATGGGCGGAAAAGAATCAACCGCAGTCAGATACATGCTGGAAAAACGCGTAGACGGGGCAATCGTGCTGGCCCATAACATTACAGATGAAATTCTGCATGCGGCGGCGGGACCGCGTTTTCCAATCGTGGCGATGGACCGTCTGATTGCCGGTGAAGGTCTCATTAATGTTGTGGTAGATGGTGAACAAGGGGGCTATATTGCAACCCGGCACCTGATCGAAAAAGGGCATAGCTCCATCGCTTACATCAGCGGACCTGTCGATTCCTATGACAATGCGCTGCGTTATCAGGGATTCTGCCGGGCGATGCGCGAAGCCGGACTGACCGAGAAGACGAAATGGAAGCTTAGCGGGAACTTTGTACGTGAAGGCGGTTATAAAGCGACCAAGATGATGCTGATGCAAGGCGAACTGCCCTCAGCGGTATTCTATGCCAATGATGAAATGGCGGTCGGGGGATTGAAAGCACTGGAGGAAGCTAAAGTTTCGGTGCCGGATGAACTTTCGGTTATCGGATTCGACGATATTCAGCTGGCTGAATACATTCAGCCTTCGCTGACCACAATCCGCCAGCCGATGTACGAGTCCGGTTCTTTGGCGGGACATCTGCTCTTCCAGATGCTTAACGGAGACCTGGTCAATGATTTCTATAAGCTTAAGATTGAACTGATTGAACGGAATTCGGTTAAAACCAACAACTAACCGGTGAAGAAATAGCTTGGCTTATTAGCTGATGTCTTGTGGCTTCAGCTGAATGCTCCGCTCTGGGAGAGCGGGGCAGCGGTCTTATCCCGTAGAAACAGTGGTTTATCGAAAATTAGTGAAACGTTTATGAAAAATTAAAACAATATATAAATAAAACCTTATAAATAAAGGGATACGGAGAAAGAAACGATTCGATATTATTCGAATCGGTGGAGGAGTTACAACTATGACTGAGCATCTGTATAACAAATATGTAAAGAACATGACACTGGAAGAGAAAATAGCCCAGCTGCTGCAGCTGGCAGCTCCCTTTTATGACGAACCGGGTGATCATTCGGAGATTACCGGCCCCATGGAAGAGCTCGGCATCCAAAGCGAAACGGTACGCAATGCGGGTTCCGTGCTCGGGGTAGCCGGTGCAGCCAAAATGATGGCCGTACAGAAAGCTCATCTGGCGAATAACCGGCTGGGAATTCCGCTGCTGTTCATGGCAGACATTGTCCACGGTTTCAAGACGATTTTTCCCATCCCGCTGGCCATCGGCAGTTCATGGAATCCGGAACTGGCTAAGCAAAGTGCGGAGATCGCAGCTCGTGAGGCGGCTGTATCCGGCCTGCATGTGACGTTTGCTCCGATGGTCGATCTCATCCGTGATCCGCGCTGGGGACGGGTGATGGAATCTACCGGCGAAGATCCTTATTTGAATGGCGTCTTTGCCAAGGCGTTCGTACAAGGCTTCCAGGGAGATGACCTGGCAGGAGACACCAGCCGTGTGGCGGCCTGCGTCAAGCACTTTGCGGCCTATGGTGCTGCAGAAGGCGGGCGGGACTATAATACGGTCGATTTGTCTGAGCGCCAGCTGCGTGAGTATTATTTACCCGCCTATAAGAAGGCCCTTGATGCCGGAGCCGAAATGGTTATGACCTCGTTCAATATTGTAGATGGTGTTCCGGCTACAGGAAACCGCAAATTACTCCGTGACTTACTGCGCAGGGAATGGGGCTTTGAAGGGGTTATCATTTCTGATTGGGCCTCTATTAAGGAAATGGTTGCCCACGGTGCAGCTGAAGATGATAAAGAAGCAGCGTTTAAGGCGATACGGGCAGGTGTCGACATCGATATGATGACCACCAGCTATCTGCATCATCTGCCTGAGCTGGTTGATGAAGGACTTGTCCATGAAGCTTGGATTGACGAAGCTGTACTGCGCATTCTGCGGCTTAAAGAGAAGCTTGGACTGTTTGATAATCCGATGCGCGGTGCAGATCCGGTACGGGAGAAGGAAATTGTCTATTCTGCTGAGCACCGTCAGGCTGCGCGGAAGCTTGCCGAGAAATCAAGCGTGCTGCTCAAGAACGAAGGCGTGCTCCCGCTTCGTGCAGAGCAGCGGGTGGCGCTGATCGGGCCGTTTGCGGACAGCGGAGATATTCTGGGCTGGTGGTCCTGGACCGGCTCCAAAGAGACAGCAGTGAAGTTAAGTGATGCCATGCGGGCTGTAACAGGCAATCCTGATCATATAGTCGTTGCCGGAGGCTCAGGGATTGATTCCATTACGGAGGCTCAGAAGGAGGAGGCTCTAACGGCAGCAGCAGGAGCAGATGTGATTGTACTGGCCGTCGGTGAATCGTCCCATATGAGCGGCGAAGGCGGGAGCCGCACCAATATCCAGCTGCCGGATGCGCAGCTGGAATTAATCCGGCTTATGAAGGGGCTCGGCAAGCCAGTTGCCATTGTACTGTTTAACGGACGGCCGCTTGACCTTCATGGGGTGTATGATCAGGCCGAGGCTGTGCTGGAAGCCTGGTTCCCGGGCAGTGAAGGCGGAGCCGCACTGGCGGATCTGTTATACGGCAAGGTCAATCCTTCCGGGCGCCTGACCATGTCTTTCCCTTATTCTGTTGGCCAGGTTCCGGTGTATTATAATTCATTCAGCACCGGACGTCCGAAACCGGCTGTGGAAGATGAGAACCGGTATGTCTCCAAGTATCTCGACAGTCCGAATGACCCGCTTCTGCCTTTCGGTTATGGACTTAGTTATACGACCTTTGCTTATGAAGGGCTTATGCTCTCATCCGATACCATGAAAGAGGATCAGCCCATTGAAGTGAAGGTGATAGTCACCAATACGGGCAATACAGCCGGAACCGAAACTGTACAGCTGTATGTGCGTGACATTTCCGGGGAGGTTGTCCGTCCGGTCAAAGAGCTGAAAGACTTCCGGCAGATTGAATTGGCTCCGGGAGAAAGCGCTGAGGTCGTATTCTGCATGGAAGAAAAGCAGCTTCGCTATCATCATAGCGACTTGAGCCTATCCAGTGACCGCGGACTGTTCCATGTTTATGTAGGCAGCAACAGCCGTGATGTGCTGACAGCCGGATTCCGGCTGCTTAAATAACAGAAATGTGACTACTCATAATAGCGGTGCGAAGCCGTAATAGATAAGGAAGTGAATAGAAATGACAATCACAACGAAATCCAAGGTTTCACTTCAAAAAGGCGGGCTGAAATTTACGTTCCTGAACAGCGGTGATCTCTACCAGGCAACCGGCGGTACCACGATGATTAATCAGTTGTTGTCTAACAGTGTGGACGGAGCCCCGGGAAATATTTATGCGCGCCTGCATCTTCCAGGCGGCATTCAAGCGTTTCCGCTGCTTGGTGTGAAATCGGGCAGCCGTTTCCGCCGGGATGGTGAGCGGCTTATTTGGCAGGGGGAGATTCCTGTTAGCTCTGAGATCCAGGGCCTTCAGGAGAAACTCCGCTATCAGGTTGTATTTACATTAGCTGAAGGTGATGTGTGGTTCTGGGATGTGAAGATTGAAGGAAGCGGCGTAGAGCTGGATGTTCTCTATACCCAGGATGTAGGGATTGCCTCACCGGGGGCTGTTACCAGCAATGAAGCTTATTTGTCCCAATATATCGACCATGCAGTATTCAAGGATTCAGATAACGGCTATGTAGTCTGTTCCCGTCAGAATCAGCCACAGGGTAGTGAATTCCCTTATCTGCAGCAGGGCCTGCTGGGCGGAGCAGCCGGTTACTCCACTGACGGCTTCCAGTTTTTCGGGCTGTCCTACAAAGAAACCGACAGACCGGAAGCCTTGTATCAGCAGAATCTGGCCAATGAAATCTATCAATATGAATTCGCCTATACTGCACTGCAATCAGCTAAGCTACCGTTGAACGGTGAAGCCGCTTTTACATTCTACGGATTGTTCCGGGCGGACCATCCTGAGGCAATAACTTCACTGGAGTATGCCGATGCTGTGCAGGCTGCCTGGAGCAAGTCTCAGAATCAAGGGAATGCAACAGAGGAGGGGGGCTGGCTTGAACGCATATTTACTGCCCCGCAGATTGGAGCACCTCTGCAAACGGAGTCGATCTCTGAAGCAGAACTGGATTCATTGTTCCCTGAGCGGTTTCAGGAGGAACGGGTCGGCGGGGAATTGTTGGCCTTTTTTACCGAAACCTATGAGCATATAGTCCTTAAGCGTAAAGAGCTGCTGGTGGAGCGCCCGCACGGACATATTTTGATGAGCGGGAACAATGCACAGTTGAATGCCGAGGTTATGACGACTACCTCATATATGTACGGAATATTCAATTCCCAGGTTGTTGTAGGCAATACCAATTTTCATAAAATGATATCGAATGCCCGCAGTGCGCTGAACGTCTATAAGACATCGGGGCAGCGTATCTATGTGGAGATTGACGGGCAGTATCATCTGCTGACGATGCCTTCAATGTATGAGATCGGCTTTAATTATGTTCGCTGGTACTACAAGACAGCTGAAGATACCTTGGTGATCACCAACTATACAGCCGTCCATTCCCCGGAGATCAGACTGCATGTCCGTTCCGCGGAGGGGAAGGCGTACCGTTTCCTGGTCAGCAACCAGATTACTATGAATGTTGCTGAATATGAAATACCATATCACCTGTCAGAGGATGCGGACGGCGGACTAATCTTCCGTGCAGACAAGGCAGGAACGAGTGCTGCTGTGTATCCGGAGCTGGCATACAAGCTTATGCTAGAGGGAGCGGGCTATCAGCTGGGCGATGAAACCCTGCTGGCATCTGGGGCAGTTCCAGGCAGTGCTTCGCTGGTTGTTCTTGAACTTAATGCAAGCAGCGAGTGGACATTAACCTTCCAAGGGCTGCTTGATGGACAAACACGTTCTCAAGGGATAGCGTCGTTTGAAACCGAGAAAGCGGAATATCGTGAGTTTTTTGCCGGGGTCATGAATGGCTTCAAGCTTACTAAGGAAAGCGGAGCTGATGGTGAGCTGTTCAAGGTAAACGCTCTGGCCTGGTGGTACACCCATAATATGCTTGTTCACTATTCTGTACCTCACGGCCTGGAACAGTATGGCGGCGCCGCCTGGGGAACGCGGGATGTATGCCAGGGTCCAGTGGAGTATTTCCTAGCGACCCACAAATATGAGCAGGTCCGGGAGATTCTCCTGACAGTCTTCGCCCATCAATATGAAGATGACGGGAACTGGCCGCAATGGTTCATGTTCGACAAATACACGTCTATCCAGCAGGAAGAAAGTCACGGCGATATTATTGTCTGGCCGCTTAAGGTGCTGGGCGATTACCTGCGGGCAACCCGTGACTATGCTGTGCTCGATGAGCAGATTCCTTATACGCGCAAACACAGCTTTGACTTCACGGAGCGGACATATTCGCTTAGAGAACATGCTGTGAAGGAGTTGGATTACATTAAGTCACATTTCCTGCATGATACGTTCCTCTCCTCCTATGGGGATGGGGACTGGGATGATACCCTGCAGCCGGCGAATGCCCAGCTGAAGCAGTATATGGTCAGCAGCTGGACGGTAGCGCTGACTTATCAGACCGTTCTTGGGCTGGCTACAGTCATGAAGGAAACAGATGCAGACTGGTCGGATGAGCTGCGCGGAATGGCGGAGGGGATCAAAGGCGACTTCAACCGCTATATGCTCAGGACGAAGGTTATTCCGGGTTTCCTCTACTTCGAGGATCCGGAGCAAGCCAAGCTGTTGCTTCATCCAGAGGATAAAGAGACAGGCATCCAGTACCGCCTGCTGCCGATGACCCGCAGTATGATCGGGGAACTGCTTACCCCTGAACAGATGGAGGAGCATTATAAGCTGATCCAGGAGCAGTTCCTCTGCCCGGATGGCGTCCGTCTGATGAATCACCCGGCCCAGTACGCCGGCGGGGTCAGCACTCACTTTAAACGCGCAGAGCAGGCAGCCAATTTCGGACGTGAAATCGGTCTGCAATATGTACATGCACACATCCGCTTCGTCGAGGCGATGGCCAAGATCGGTAAACGGGATCAGGTATGGAAGGGGCTGGCTACCATTAATCCGATCGGGATCCAGGATGCCGTTCCTAATGCCGAGCTGCGCCAGAGCAACGCCTATTTCAGCAGTTCAGACGGTAAGTTTGCCAACCGCTATGAAGCACAGGAACGTTTTGGAGAGCTGCGTGACGGAACGGTTCCGGTAAAAGGCGGCTGGAGAATCTATTCCAGCGGTCCGGGAATCTACATGAACCAGCTGATCTCGAATGTCCTGGGTATCCGCGAGGACGGCGGCGATCTGGTCATAGACCCTGTATTGCCTCCTGAGCTTGACGGCACATGCTTTGACTTCGAATACGGCGGTGCCCCGGTATCCTTCATTTATCATTTGACGGAGGGAAGTCTCCGCTCTATCTCAGTAAATGGACAGGAAATACAGGCTGAGCGGCTCCCTAATCCTTACCGCCTCGGCGGACTTCGGGTTAGCCGTGAAGATATACAGCGCCTCGGCAGCACGGAAAAAACGACAATAGATATTTATCTGTAACAACAGCAGCGGCATGGTCTTAGCTTGTATCCGGATTACGGACCAAGCAGCCCATGCCGCTTTTTTTAACTCGTCTTCATTTTTGCTTGAATACGCCATTTTCAGTTTGGTATAGCCGGCATTAATTAGACAAGCAATATAAAAGTACCGCCTGATGCATGCATAATAAATTCTTTTTGAACTGGAATCCGGCAAAATAGGGGGAGTCTATAACCTCTGCGCTGACCTCTTCGTTCCGGTAAAAAGGAGGACAGGGGTTAAGCAAAGCGCCGGGACGGGTACGCTTCATCCGATCCAGAGTGATTTGGTATAGATTCAAGTACTCGGCATTCTTAAATTCACCGGGCAAAGAGTCGGTCAGAATGATATCACTTTCCGGCAGAACATCCTCCAGATTGGTTAGGTATGTATAGTTATTTGTATCCGGCCCCAGTGCATTTCCAGCCGAACAAACATGTTTAAAGGTAAGGTTCATAACTTTGGCCATTTCGTGCCAGGTTCTTGAAATATTGCTTGCAGGTCCTACGAAGGTATAAGTCAGTTCCCGGTAATTTTCTCTGATCTGGCTGATTGTATATAGATCACTTAAAATTTCGCAGGGGTGGTTACGGGCAGTCATTGCATTAATGATTGGTATAGAGGAGCGGGCAGACATTTCGGCCAGTTTAGTGAAGCTGGAATGTCTGGCTACAACACCATTGGCCCAATTTTCGAGATAATGGATCACATCGCTTGATTGCTCCCGCTTATCCAATGTTTCCGGAGGGAAGATCATATATTTGCCCCCCAAATCCTGAATGCCCTTTTCAAAAGTAATACGTGTCCTCAGGCTGGATTCAGGAAAGAACAGGATGAAGGTTTTGTCCTTCAAAAGCTGTGCCGGCTTTTCCGAGCTTAAATGGCTGGCCAATTGAAATAGCTCAATAATTTGCTGTGAACTCAGGCTTTCAAGATCCAATAGATGCATTTATCTCTCTCCTAAGGAACTCAAAACCATGAATGGTTTTTGAGTTCTCTTCATTTTTAAAGGGACAGTCATCTTCCCCTAGCGCTGGTACAATCAGATTGCAGTTATCGTTATTATTTGTGAGACGGGATCCGCGGAAAGTCTAAGCTTTGTTTTACCATCGTTGCTAAGCCGGTACAGGCTGTCATTGTCCAGTTCATTAATATAAAAGAGTCCTGGAATGTTCAGTGCGTAAGCCATATACTCCCACACTACTCCTGCAGCTTTAGTAAGCGACAAATCAGCATTTAGTACATAGGCATCGGTTTTGTTGAAAAATATCGTAGATCCGGCAGCCGCACCATACATTAGTGTCCGAACAGCAGTAGCATTACTTATTGGAAGCATTTTGGTGCTGGTTACTTTACCATTGGCTACTGTACTAACATAGGCTTTGCCTTTGGCATCAACATAAGCCAGCTTATTGCTGCTAATTTCACTGATTTCTACCACGCTGGATTGGCTTAACTGAAAAATCTTACCGTTTTTGTCGATCAGATATCCCTTGCCTGTGGAATAATTATACTCTCCGTTGGCATCTAACTTAATTCCTTTATTATACAGATAATAATTACTTGTTAATTTGCCGGAGAACACCTCATTTGTATCTAAAGGGGCTTTGGCATTGGCGGCCTTTGGTGCTCCGCCGTTGAATGGCAGACTATACAGCACCATGCAGTTGAGTGAATATTCGGTTTCCGACGGATCGGTATTTACCATCAGAGACAGAGTGGTATTGTTCTCTTGGATGTGTCTTGCTCCATAAACGGCTCCGCTGGCAATCCACAGGATATTACCGCTGCCGTCTTTTGCTTTTGAAGCTACCCAGGTTGTGGAGTTGCTTTTAAGGGCATTGTAATAGACCCGGCCTTTCACAATACTAAAGCTTGGGAAATTGGCATCGCCGTTGTCAATAATCCGCTTGATCTGGCTCTCGTCAGCTGCATCCGCAGGAGAGCGGTATATGCTGCCGGTGGTATCCATGAAATATATATAGTTATCATTAATTGTATAATTCAAAATTTCTTTATCTCCGCCAAAGCTTGTAATCAAGGCAGAGGGCTCGGTTAGAGAGAGGCGCTGTAGGCTTGTAGAATTCTCATCCATCATGAAATAAAGATACTTATTAGTTGATAGGCTGTAGGCACTCTCAAAGTTCTCTGTAATAAGCTGGGCTGATCCGCCGTTACTAGGGACCCGGTACAGATCGTTATCGGATATGTAATAGACATAAGCATTGCTGGATGCTGCCGAAGCGGGAAGTGTGTTCAGGCCACCTCCGGCTATACCGATAATTGTCAGTACACTTACAAGCAGCATGAGGGAAAATTTTTTGGCGTAGCGTTGATAATCGTTCATTGGAATGCTCCTTCTTAGGATGGAATATGTATTAAACTCTTCTATTGAAACTATCGGTTTGCTGCAGATTCTATAAATCAATCAAAAGTACTATTATTGTTTGCATTTTGATGAAAGATGACGGGATCATTTGTTCAGTACGAACTACTGATAGCTGTATCCGGACTGAATGATGTACCGAACGCTCCGAATGGAGGGAGCGGTAACCACAACCATTTTGTATAAAAAAAAGAGCACCGGCGGATGATCCCGCCAGGCTCTCCTTTAGGCATGTGGTTAACAGCTTTACAGTCCGAGAGTAGACCCTTTCTCCAGGCGCAGAATCTGCTTCTCGCCATTATCAGCCAATTCACGGAACTGGCTGATGGTTTCACGCATTTTGGGCAGTGCCTCCTGCTTGTAAGTGCTGATGGAGTCCAGTGCAGACAACACATCGGAGAACGCCTGCTTCAGCGTTTCGGCAGAAATACTGGTTTCAAGCGACTGCTTATGAATTGCAGCTCCTTGCTCTTTAAGCATTCTTGAGGTGCCGCTGATCAGATTGTCGGTTGTCTGATTCAGCAGCTCGATTTTTTTCAGCACAATCCTCTGGTTATATAAGGCACTGGCAACCGTAACTGAAATTTTAAGGGCAGAGACGGTCACGTTTCTGGCTCTGTCGACGCCCCGGATCAGCTCTTTGTTATTGCGGATGACGACCTCGATGGCCATTATTCCCTGCTGGTTCACGACCAGCATCTGCTGCAGATCCATCACCCGCTGGCGAAGAGGGAAAAGAACCTCCTCTGTAATAAAGCGGATTTTGTCCTCGGACTCACCGCGCACCTTGGCAGCCTCAATCTGTGTCTCAATCTCCTGATCCATCAGGAGCCCGAGCTGGATTTCCTTTTGCAGTTTTTTGGTCAATTCACGAAGAGTCTGCTGTTCAATTTCGAGTGTTGTATTATCGTTTTTAAGAATGGTCTTGCCTTTATCCAAAGATAGAATGATGTCAGAGATAACAGCGTCAGCTTTCTGGTATTTAGCGAAATAAGTGCGCAGCGGGTTAAAGAATTTGCCTAACAGCCCGCTTTTGGCAAAGTCGACGGCACTCGGGTCCAAATCTTTCAGCTGCAGATGCAGCTCTGTTAAACTTTTAGCGACCTGGCCGCCTTCATCGCCGGTTTTGGAGAGATTGCCCACGGAAACCTGAAGGAGGGAGTTCTTCTCCGATGAAGAGCGCATGGTGCCCATTCCGAAGCTGTCAATGGATTGCAGTACCGCCTTGCGTTGCTCCAGGGATTCCAGATTAAGTTCCAGGATGCTCGAAACATTGCTAATCGCAAGCTCTTTCAGCTCAGTAATCTCTTCAGGCTCGGGCTTTACCTCTTCGGCAATCGCAGACCTCAGCTTCTCAGCGCTTGGAACTTCCATCGTAAATGACATGACAGGCCTCCTTGTTAAATGTCTTACATTTGCACATTGAGCAGATTGCCGATTTTGTAGACGACGTCATCTGTATCTGCATTGATGTTCGCGGCTTCGTTGATGCTTGAAATGCTCTCCAGCGCTTTGATGTTAGCGTTATAGCCAATCGTGTAGACGGGGATTTTGTAGGTTTCGATCAAGCCCCTAATCTCATTGAGGGAATGGCCCTCGTTGGTTTCTCCGTCACTGAGCAGGAAAATCACAGGCTTTACCCCGGGGGTCAGGGCGATCTCATCCTGCAGCATTTTCATTGCCACCACCAAGCCGTCAAAAGTAGCTGTACCTCCCGCAGCCTGCAGGCTATTAACCGCACCGACAAACATCGATTGCTGGTTGGTATCATATGTGGCGATGGGGAGGTTGATGGTTACATCACTGGAGTACGAGACAAAGCCGATGCTGTTGTCTTTTCCCAGATTCTTCTGGCCTTTAAGCAGCGATTCCTTGAGACGGTTCAGCGGTTCACCGGCCATGCTGCCGGAGACGTCAGCCACGAATACCGCTGCGACCTTAGTGCTGCCGTTTTTCTTTTCCTTCCACAGCTTCTGCGCAGAGGAGAGGAGATTACCGTCCACCGGGGTCAGTTCGGAGACATAATCATTCAGGCCGTTGAACCCTTTGGCCTCTGCCGACTTCTGATACTTATCCTGTGCGGCAAATTCAGCGAACTTATGGATAATCTCCATCTTTGACTGCGGCAGATCCCCAAGAGCATAGAGCGGACTGTCATGCCGTACTCCAAACGGAGTGAAGACATAGCCGCTTTTCAGATCGGATGCATTGACAAAGGTCTGATATTCAAGGACAAAAGCATCGAGCATCCCGGTCTTGGCCGCATCCCGCATCTGCAGGGTAGTGGAGGCGATAAACGGTACATTAGCCTGGAATTTCTCGAACCCCTGAACCGCTTGCTCACTCAGCAGATCCGAGCTGTCAAAGGTACTTAAGGCAGTTACCAGAAAATTAAGGCCGGTCGAGCTGGCAAAAGGATCGGTGTATCCCATGGCCAGCTCGTTATCAGCAATCGCATCGGTAATTGTTTTGACGTTTATAGCGCCGTATTTCTCAACCAGCTCGTCATATTTTTTCTTGCCTGTTACAACACCTGCTACATTGCCGGCCAGCCGTTTGGACACGAGCTCGGTCTGGATTCCGTTTGCTTTTACCATCTCGCCCCATAGCTCATTAGAAGGTGTAAAAGCATCCGGGACGTACTTGCCGGATCTTATGTAATCGGCGGCCGTACCGGAAGCAATATTGCGGATTTTCACGGATACAGGTTTCCCGTCCACCAAGAGGTTGGAATCATTGAACGCTGATGCCACTTCATTCAGCCAACCGTCATTCCCCGTACCGGATTTCTCGGTGGAAGAGAAGATCTCAACATAGCTGTCAGTTGTATTCTCTACGGAGACCGGGAATTTGGAGATGTCAGGCAAAGAGTCTCCGACAGCTGCAGGGTCCAGATCTATTTGTCCTTTTACCGCCTGGGCCTGGGTTACTTTAATATCTTTATAGATCTTGTTCAGTCTTTTATCGGCATCTTCTGCCGTTATTTCTGTTTTGGATTTGCCCAAGTTCGAGGTTAGGGAAATTCCGAAATAGACTAGTGCAAAGACACCGGCTGCGATCAGCGTAAGGATCAAGAGTGTTCTGCCTTTCCTGGCCATATACATCCTCCTCCGGCTATTGATATAGTTTCGTCTGATTGATCAAGGCGCTTAGCTCCTGCATACAGGGCATTTCTTCGATCCTTTCGTAATTGGTGCTGTCCAGCTCCGAAATCTCCAGCAGCAGCTGATCCAGCTTGAGCAGAATCTCTTCATTTGCGCCCAGATAGCCTTTTAAGGCGGTAAAGAAGTCGTTATAAAGAGCTGTTTTCTTTTGGATCAGTTTCTCGGAGAATGGAGGAGGTTTGTGGGTATTGGCAAAAAGGGAGAACTCGGTGGTGTCGAACAAACTCAGCTTGTTAAGCATTCCCCTGACATTGAGATAAAGCAGCTTCTCTACTTCGGCAATTACAGAACTGAACTTCCTGTAGCTTAATTCCAGCGGATCAAACCGCCCGCCCAGCACACGGGTTAAGGTTGTTTTTTTCTTCTCCATCCGTTCCATCTGATCCAAGGCGAGAAGGATATCATTTTTCAGCACCTTCACATTTTTGTATTGGTGAAGCAGGGCAGCGTAATCTTCAGGTGAGGTTAACGGGCGGGCAGATTTAGGGGCCGGGGCTTTGAAGAGTAAAGTATAACTACCGTAGAGCACAACAAGCAGACTGATGAATAATAACGTTACACCTGAAGCTGTTTCCAGTGTGCTTACTCCACCGATTTCCACGTCCAGCAGACCAGGTGATAAAACAGCAATATTAAGAATGACAACACCGGCAATAACGCCAAGCAGCTTAACGGGTCCGGATCTGTTCAGCATTTACACCTCCCCTTAAGAGTATATTTCGTTAGCTTCTCTTGATTCATTTATCAGACAATAAGGGATCTGGATCCAAGATAAACATAAAATTTCCTGAAAAACAGGGTGAATGCGCAGATATATTTCTATTTATGTTGAGACAAGAATGAAGTTTCGCAGATATCCCTGGATAGACTGAAAAAGGCGCAAAAAAAGGATCATAGCAGATTGCATGAAGCAAGTCTGGCTTGATCTTTATTGAAAAACTTCAGGAAGAGGCGGAAAAATGTTTACATTTCATGTAATGTATATATACTTGTAATTTAAAGGAATATAAATCATCCGGAAGCTTCCGGCCAGGAGGAACATCATGAACAGACGGATTAGAGTAGGGATTGCAGGCTACGGCAACTTAGGAAAAGGAGTACAGCTGGCAATTAAACAAAACCCCGATATGGAGCTGGTTGCTATATTTACGCGCAGAGACCCGGAAGGACTGGCGAAGGAAACGGGGGTAACAGTGGAGCGCCTCGATAATGCCGGGCAGTACATAAACCGGATTGATGTGATGATTCTATGCGGAGGATCGGCGACGGATCTGCCGGACCAGACACCTCAGCTGGTGAAATTATTCAATACGGTGGACAGCTTTGACACACATGCCAAAATTCCGGAATTTTATGAAAAAGTAAACGCGGCTGCTGTGGAGGGCGGGAAGGTAGGAATCATCTCTACCGGCTGGGATCCGGGCTTGTTCTCCATGAACCGGCTGCTGATGCAGGCTGTTTTGCCTCAGGGGAAAGAGTATACGTTCTGGGGAGCCGGAGTCAGCCAAGGCCACTCTGATGCTATCCGCCGGGTACCCGGTGTTAAGGCTGGTGTTCAATATACAGTGCCGGTGCAGGAAGTGATTGACCGTATCCGCTCCGGTGAAACTCCGGAACTGACGACGCGCGAGAAACACCGCCGCAACTGCTTCGTCGTAGCGGAGGAGGGTGCGGACCAGGAAGCCATCCGCAGCACGATCACCCGGATGCCGGATTACTTTGCCGATTACGATACGACGGTGACATTCATTACGGAAGAGGAGCTTGCCAAGGACCATTCCGGAATGCCGCACGGCGGATTCGTCATCCGCAGCGGAGTTACCGGCAACGGAAGCAAGCAGATCGCAGAGTTCGGGCTGAAGCTGGACAGCAACCCTGAATTCACGGCCAGCGTGCTGATCGCTTATGCCAGGGCGGCCTCGCGCCTCAGCGCAGAAGGGGCGGCAGGAGCCAAGACGGTGTTTGATATTCCGCTTGGCTACCTCTCGCCTAAGTCACCGGAAGAGCTTCGCCGTGAACTGCTGTAGGAATGGACTTCACAGGTATGTTGTTAGATAAAGAAGACGCGCCGCTTGTTGATCAGCGGCGCGTCTTCTTGTGCTTATATTCAAAAACGATGACGTTCTCTTCATCGGCGGTCTTAGACCACTCCCTGGGCCAGCATGGCATCAGCGATCTTCAGGAACCCTGCGATGTTCGCACCGGCGACAAGATTGCCGGGCAGGTCATAATCCTCTGCAGCCCGGACGGCACTGCGATAAATATTCTTCATAATGAGCCGCAGCCGCTCATCTACCTCTTCGAACGACCAGGACAAGCGCATGCCGTTCTGGCTCATTTCCAGTCCTGAGACCGCTACTCCGCCTGCATTGGCTGCCTTTGCCGGAGCAAACAGGATTCCCTGCTGTAAAAAGTAATTGACCGCCGGCAGCGTGGAGGGCATGTTTGCTCCTTCTCCGACAGCCAGTACTCCGCCTGCCACCAGGGCACGTGCCGCTTCTTCATCAAGCTCATTCTGTGTCGCGCAAGGCAGGGCAATTTGACAAGGGAGGTTCCAGATCCCTGTGCTGCCCTTTATATATTCCGCATGCGGATGCTCTTTAAGATATTCGCTGATCCGGCTGCGGTTCTGTTCCTTCAACCGTTTCACCGTATCCAGCTTGATGCCCTGCGGATCATGGATGAATCCGCCGGAGTCGCTGCAGGCGATGACAAGCGCACCAAGCTGCTGTGCTTTTTCCATAGCGTAGATAGAGACATTGCCTGAGCCGGATACGACCACAGTCTGCCCCTCTAAGCCGAGTCCCTGCGCCGCCAGCATCTCCTGGACGAAATATACGAGGCCGTAACCCGTAGCTTCTTTTCTCGCCAGGCTGCCGCCATACAGCAGACCTTTGCCGGTCAGCACTCCGGCCTCATGTCCGCCGCGGATCCGTTTGTACTGTCCGAACATGTAGCCGATCTCCCGCGCACCCACACCAATATCTCCTGCTGGGATGTCCGTGTCAGGACCAATATGCCGGTACAGCTCTGTCATGAAGCTTTGGGCAAAAGCCATGATCTCCCGGTCAGACTTGCCTTTGGGATCGAAATCGGCACCGCCTTTACCGCCGCCGATGGGCAGGCCGGTTAAGGCATTTTTGAAGATTTGCTCGAAGCCCAGGAATTTAACAATCCCGGAGTAGACTGAAGGGTGGAAACGGATACCGCCTTTATAGGGACCTATAGCGCTGTTGAATTGAATCCTGTAGCCGCGGTTCACATGAATTGTCCCGGAGTCATCCATCCAGGGAACACGGAAGGAGAGACTGCGCTCCGGTTCAACGAGCCGTTCCAGTATGGCATTCTCCATGTATTGAGGATGACGCGCCAGTACAGGAACCAGGCATTCCAGAATTTCCTTCACAGCCTGATGGAATTCTTGTTCCAGCGGATCACGGCGTTTGACTGCCTCGAATACCTGCTGGACATAATTTGCGGCGGAAGCCGAAGCTTCTGATGAAATAGTGGACACTTGAATGAACACTCCCTGTCTGCATAATGTGGCTATCCATAAACGAATTATTAAAATTTTACTTAAACCTGACATCAAATTGCCAATTAATTCTTTTTTGATAGCCAATCAATTAATTCTATAAAACTAACAGATAGTGTTATATTTATGCAAATGGACAACCCTGGGCTGCATGATAAAAAGGCAAACGCAGCCCCATTAGGAACTTCGTTTGCCTATATGTTGTGCAGAGCGCCGTATTTAATCCGTGCTGATGACCGAACCGCCGGCTGCCTTGAGCAGCCTGTTCATTATAGCGGCACCTAGACCGGATTCGGGGCATGCCTCGGCAAGGATATAGGTAGCCCCGACTTCATCAAAGCGCCGCAGTGCGCCATAAAGTGTACGCGCACCTTCCTCCAGGGCGTTGAGCGAGCCCAGTGAAACCATGCAGCCGGCGGCAGCGGCGGGATACAAGGCCAGGTGCTCCTCGAAAAGCAACAGGCCGGTCTTCTCACCGCGGGCCTGAGCTGCTTCCAGCAGCGCAGCGGCTTGATCTGCCACACGCTGCTGCGATGACCCGCTCACGATGGTGAGCGAGCCTTGCGGCGCGTAGTGGGTGTACTTCATGCCCGGCGCACGCGGTGCCGGGCTGTTGCCGGCGGCCTCCTCCGGTCCGCCGGCTGCTTCTCCGCCAGCCGGGCTGACGGTCCCGGATGGCGGAGTGACTACAACACCGGGCACAGCCGCCAGCTGCTCGGCTGTGATCCCGCCCGGGCGGAGGATGGCGACCGTCCCGTCAGGCTGCACCTGCACGACGGTCGATTCCAATCCGACGCCGGTTGGCCCGTCATCGAGAACCCCGCCGATATAACCGGCGAGGTCTTCGCGGACATGGGCGGCCGTTGTCGGACTCGGCCGTCCCGAACGGTTGGCGCTGGGTGCCGCTACGGGGCAGGCAGCCGCGCTCAGCAGGGCAAGCGCCGTAGGATGAGCCGGCATCCGCACGGCGACTGTATCAAGCCCCGCTGTTACGCGAGTGGATAGCACGCCGGCGCGTACAGGCAGCACCAGTGACAGCGGGCCTGGCCAAAAAGCATCCATCAAGGCTTCTGCTGCTAGACTTACGCCGGCAACCATTTCAGCCAGCTGCTCACGGTCTGCAATATGCACGATCAACGGATTGTCAGCGGGACGTCCTTTTGCAGCGAACACGGCTTCAACAGCTGCCGTGTCGCGGGCATCGGCCCCTAATCCATAGACTGTTTCTGTCGGGAATGCTACCGTACCTCCGCCGGCTAATATTGCTGCAGCTTCCGCAATGGACTGCTTATCCTCGGCAGAATACTGCCGCTTCGCACCGGTTTCGCCGGCAGAACTGAGCAGCCAATATTGAGTATCACTGTATTGTCCTGTCTTCCTCTGAACAGCAAAGGAAAAGTTGTCAGACTTCATCGTTACATCACTAACTTTCTTCAAGAGTTTCTGCGCACATGCGTACTGAATTCCGGATTCAGTTTATCCTGTAAATAGTAACATATCTATTTTTCAAATTGAACCCAAAAGACTAAAGAACGGGAGAGGCTGGCTCTCCGTTCAGTATAATCAGACGAAGCTTCATCCATCCGATAAAGGTTTATATGGCTGGAGATAATTGGTAGAATAATAAAGATTCATTTCAAACCGGAGGCTATTGTTACAGTTATTTTCAATATACAAGGAGGAGATCTTGTGAATCGTCGTAAAGGATTTATACAGCTCTTGATAATGATGCTCGTGGCCGCGGCAATTGTTCCGTCAGGGGGTAGAGAGGTAAGAGCGGCGGCGGCTGCACATCCGGTAAGTGTATCTGGCGGTTATGCGCACGGGCTTGCTGCCTGGAGTGACGGTACGGTAACCGGCTGGGGCTATAACAAATATGGCCAGGTTGGCGACGGAACCAGTATTGATCAATTCATTCCGAAGAAGATTGCCGGTTTGACGGATATTGTGCAAGTGGCAGCCGGGAACAATGGCTCTTTTGCATTGAACGCAGCCGGAGAAGTATGGGGCTGGGGTCAAACCTATGGTTCATATATCAGCAATGATTCAGCTTTGCCTTATCAGAAAAGAGGCGGGCCGGCTAAGCTGGAAGGACTACAGCAAGTCTCCTTCATCACAACAGACGGTATAGCAGGGGTAGCAATCAGGAAAGACGGTACGGCGACACTATGGTACCCGTCCTATGATGAGAACGATAATATGCGTATGAAGGTCCGCTACCTGCCGCTGCCAGGGATTACCGGAATCCGTTCTGCAGTGATCGCCGGCAATGATGCGCTGTTCCTTACGGGCGGAGGCAGTGTGAAGCAATTGAGCATCTATAACACTACTATGGGCAGAATCCGCTGGGCAAGTGATCCGGTTACCGTAAACACGCTTGCCGCATCAGGGATAAAGCAAATGGCCTCTTCCGGGGATAATGCCTTCCTGCTGCGCACGGATGGACAAGTCCTGCGCTGGAACAAGACGCTGAAAGCACCGTCCGAAATAGCAGGCCTTAGCAGCGTCTATAAACTTCAGACTGGCTACAATAAGCTGTATATACTGAAAACTAACGGAACACTCTGGCAATGGAATTATAATTCAGGACCCCTGAACAAACCGTTTCAAGTCAAAGGCGCAGAGAGTATCACCGATTTATGGGGCAGCACGGGCAGCTTCGGATTTGTACAGGATAAGAAAGGCACGTTATTGGGCTGGGGGGAAGGATTCGATGGCGGATTAGCCACAGGCAGCAGGACGGTTACGAATGATGATTCAATCGCTGTTGTCCAGGTACAGACACCATTGACCTTTCTTGTAAACGGTAAGAACGTAGATTTCTATAGTACCGCAGGCATTATCGACGGGAAACTGTATGTTCCTTACAGCAGTGTGTTTAAGGCGCTAGGCGTGAAGATGAATATGACTCAGTCCAATCCCGATCCGAAGTTCAATAATTACCGCTTTAGAGTTTGGTCATTCGCATATGGCGGCACGGTTATTCATATCAAAGCCAGCGATCCGGAACAGCTGTTTATTAACGGTAAGAAGACTGAGCGTGCAATCATGCTAAAAGTCTTATCCGATACCACCCAGTTTCCGCTGCAGGATATCTGCGAGCTGCTTGGGATAAGCCTGAAGTGGAACACAGTCTCCGGAGAGGTTTGGCTTGGGGATAGCGGTGAATAGGAGATAAACCACAAATTTAAACAATTAAAGGTTGACACCATCTCACTTGCCGTGTAACATATGAAAAGTCGTCATGCTGATAATTATATAAAGTTCTCGTATAACCTCGCAGCCATTTAGGTATTTATAGGGCGAGGGTTTCTACAGGAAGCCTATTCTTCCTAACTACGATGATAAAGACCATGTTTATGGTGTTTATCCCGGAGTTAGGATTTTTTGCGTGTTACGGCCGATACAGAAGTTTCAGGAGGCATAATAGATATGAAGGATATGAAGTATTTAATTTCGGTTCTGGTAGGAGCGATGAGCTATGGCATCTTGTCGACTATAGTTGTACTCGCATACGGACAAGGATACCAGCTGGGAGAAGTGGTCGGCACGCAGCTGATGACCGGATGTATACTGGCCTGGTTGCTGGCTCTATATACCAAAGTTAGAGAGACACGTAAGCAGCGGAAACAAGGAATTACACCGGCAGAAGCCGGACGTCTATCCCTGCGGATGACATGGAAGCACAGAATGCTGCTTATGCTGGCCGGGGCACCGACAGTCGTTACGGGCCTGCTGTATTACCAGTCTCTCCGCTATATCCCGGCATCGCTGGCGATTATCCTGCTGTTCCAGTTCACTTGGATTAGTGTGCTAATTCAGGCTGTCAGCAAACGCCAGCGTCCGGATAAAATAACCGTATTAACGTTGTTTCTGCTGTTCGGCGGAACACTGCTTGCGGCAGGTGTGCTTGGAGAGAGTACAGCTCATTTCAATTTCTTAGGCATTACACTCGGTCTGCTGTCAGCGGTAAGCTATTCGATGTTTATCATCTTTAGCGGTAAAGCCGTTCCCTCTGTACATCCGGCTTACCGGAGTGCCTGGATGGTTACAGGCGGTCTGGTGCTGCTCTGCATCTTGTTCCCGCCGTATTTCCTGTTTAACGGCTTGCTGTGGGGACAGCTGCTGTTGTTCGGATTCCTGCTCGGGTTGTTCGGAGCGTTTATTCCGCCGGTGCTGTTTGCGATTGGCGTGCCCCATATCGGAGGCGGAATGGCCGGAATTCTCGGTGCAGCCGAGCTACCGGTGGCAGTACTGCTGTCCTCGTTCGTGCTGCATGAGCAGGTAAGCGGGCTGCAATGGACCGGGGTAGTTCTGGTATTGCTTGGGGTTGTAATGCCTGAGCTGTATAAACTGCGCTGGAGAAACACAGAGACGGTAACCTCTTGAGGTTGGCCGAAAATTACAAATAGTGATAAGCCATAAGCTTAAGAAGCCCGCATCCCATGCGGGCTTCTTGTTTTTTTATCATCTGTCTTAGGGAGGCAGGAGGGATTATTGTTTGCTGCTGCAAACGGCAATGTATTTCAGGTTTTTACCGCAAATACTATAAAAGATGCCGGATATGCTAGTCCACTATTGAGATTCCATCAACTCATCTTAAAAGGCATAAAAAAACGCCCCTAAATGTGGCGAAATTGTGAAAATTATAAAATTATCACCTTTATTATACCATAAAATAGCAGAAAAATCAAGTATTGTTTCGTATTCCGGCTGAATGGTACAACAGATGAGAGGTGATAACTAATGAAAAATAAAAGCATCACAGCGCTTGTAAGTGCATTTGCGAGAGCCTATCACGCAGAGCATAATCAGATCAAAATTTTTGATGACCGGCTCGCTAGAGAACTATTAACCAACGAAGAATACGCGAATATCTCCAGCAATATGTCGAAGGGGATAACCTTCTTCCTGCCGGAATTTACCGGCACACAGGAGGAGTGCCTGCGGGCAATCGTCGATTGGCAGCTGTCGCCGTCTCCGCTGGGGCGGGCTGCCTTTGCGGAACAGGCGCTTCAGAATGCGGTCACACTAGGGGCAAGGCAATATCTGATTTTTGCCGCCGGATATGATACCTTCGCTTACCGCCAGCCGGACTTTGCAGATAATCTGCAAATCTTTGAGATCGATCACCCCGCTACTGGTGATGACAAGCAGCGCCGGATCTCTTCGCTGCATTGGCATGTGCCGTCCAATGTGCATTACATTCCGGCTGATTTTCTTGACCCTGACTGGCAGAAGAGAGTGCTGGCCTGTCCCGCTTTTGACCCGGATCAGATCAGCTTCAGCAGCTTACTGGGCATCAGTTATTATCTGCCCAAGAATTCATTTAAACAATTATTGTCCGCTATAGTGTCGCTGCTCCCTAGCGGCAGCAGCATCGTTTTTGATTATCCTGATGAGCTTACCTTTACACCTCAGGCAGGTGAACGGGCGCAGAAGCAGTTAATGATGGCAGCGCAGGCAGGGGAGCCGATGCAGGCAAGCTACTCCTACCGGGAGCTGGAGCAGATGCTGGAAGAGCTTAATCTGCTGATCTATCGGCATCTGACGCCAGCTGAAATTACCCGACAGCTGTTCAAGGCATATAATGACAGCCAGCCGGCTCATCCCATTACGGCCTTTGATAATGTGAATTATTGCTTGGCGGTTAAGCGGTAACGATCTTAATTCTGCAATCCGAGCAAATCGTTTCCGGTGATCAGTCTACAGGTCAATATTTTCGCAGATCGTCCATGTTATTTACGGAAATAATCCATGTTCAAAAGGAGCAGATTTATCTATGATTATTGTGATAATGATTCTCATTATTAATAAGATCTGAGGTGGGGTAGCAGGCATGTTAAAAGGATTAAAAGGTTTAGTATTAGCTAGTGTAATGGTTTTGGGCATCGGATCAGCTGCAGGCGTCAACGCGGCACCGGTGAATGTAGGCAAAGCCACCACGTCGGCTACGCAGAAGATTACCTATAAAGGCAAGGTATATACGGTTCCTGCAAAGACCGATAACATTGTGATCGCCGGCGCCCTGGAGGCTCTTGAAGACGCCCTGGTGCTGAATTTCAAACCCAAGGGAGCCCTTACCGTTGGGGGTAAGTTTCCAGCGATGTTCTCCAAGATTACAACCGGCGTAACACCGGTAGGGGAGAAGATGGAACCCAACTTTGAGACCATCCTCAAGCTCAAGCCGGCCGTTATTCTTAGCAGTACCAAATTTCCGGCTGAGACCAATGAGAAGCTGGCAAAGATAGCTACAACCATTCCGGTATCTCATATCGCTACGGATTGGATGGACAACCTTAAGCTGCTGGCAGCACTTACAGGCAAGCAGAAGGAGTCGACAGCCGCCATTCTGAAATATCAGAATGAATTGAAAGTAGCAAAAGTGAAGCTCGCTCCTAAGTTTAAAAACAAGACGGTGATGGCTCTGCGTATCCGGACAGGCAACCTGTTCCTGTATCCGCAGGATATCTTCTTTAACCGGTCCCTGTACGCAGATCTGGGTGCAGCTGTACCAAAGGAAGTTCAGCAGGCGAAGGCCCAGCAGAACATTTCGCTGGAGGCGTTTGCGGCGATCAACCCGGATTATCTCTTCGTCCAGTTCTCGCCGGATGAGAACAAGGATAATCCAAAGGCCCTGGAAGAACTGCAGAAGAATCCGATCTGGAAGAGCCTGAAAGCCGTCAAGAACGGCAATGTTTATGTCAATCTGGTTGATCCGCTGGCCCAAGGCGGAACGGCATACAGTAAATTCACATTCCTGGAAGCTTTGATGAAAACGAAGCTTTATACAGGTAAATGAGTCAATATTCATACTAAGCATAATCGTACAAGAGAGCCGCAGGTCGGCTCTCTATTTTTTATGCATACCCTTCTTTTTGGAAGAAATATGGTTTTTAATCATTTCGGTTTATGGTATAATTTGGTTGATATGTCGAAATTGCTCGCTTGATTAGGGAATGGGTCGAAATGAGGAACAATACCGAACCGAAACTCTATAACAAAGAAAGTGGTGTTTTGATGAATCACAGATTTAGCGGGAAAGTAGCCATTGTAACCGGAGCGGGGAGCGGAATTGGAAGGGCTTCTGCCAAAAGACTTGCCTTAGAGGGGGCTTCTGTCGTTTGTGTAACCATTTCAGACTCTGGAAAAGCTACTGCGCGGGAAATTACTGAACTGGGAGGGGAATCGCTTTTTATTCAGGGGGATGTTTCAAAAGAGGATGTTGTTAAGGGCATAATCAAGGATACTATTGAGCATTACGGTAAAATTGATTGCCTGTACAATAATGCTGCTATTACCGGTGATAATCAGCTAGTGGAAGAATACTCGGTAGAGACTTTTGAAAGAGTAATCGACACGAATCTTATCAGCCAGTTTATGATGATGAAATACGCAATTCCGTACATGCCGTCCGGTTCAGCCATTCTAAATTGCGCTTCCCTTCATGGTACCATTGGGATGGCCGGTGATGCGGCCTATTCCGCAAGCAAGCACGCGATTATCGGTTTAACGAAGTCTGTTGCGGCTGAGTTGGGTCCGCGCAATATCCGGGCCAATGTACTGGCGCCAGGGCCTGTACCGACAGTCATGATGGGCCGTTATGAACGGCTCCTTTCGGATGACGTAGAAGGCTTACAATCTGCAATTGCCAGCGGGACAGCGCTTAAACGCTACGGAACCCCTGATGAGATTGCGAATTTTGTATGCTTTCTGCTAAGCGATGAAGCCGGCTTTATCACAGGCACTGTCCATCTTATCGATGGAGGATATTCCGCTACCAAATGAGCTCTCTTATTAAAGAGAAAACTGAAATTCGTTAAATACATTAATAAAATTTCCTTTTTCTCTCAACTCGCATTTAAGAATAGCCGATATAAATTTAGTAGGTACATATTTTATATTCATATTTGGAGGAATCAGCATGCCTTACACAATGGAAGTAAATGTTCAAAAAAATCAAGTGGTGGTAAAAGCATTAGGACTTACAGAAGCAGACGTGCCATCTTATATATCTGATTTTGAAAAAGCAATGAAGCAGCTTAAACCGAGCTTTACGGGAATAACTGACGTTACAGGTTCAGCGACCATTCTTTCCCCTGAGGTTGCAGGAATGCTTGCACCTACTGGCGAAATGGCTGTTGCTAACGGCCTCGGCGGATGGGCTTATGTAGCAAACTCCCCAATCTGGAAAATGCAGATGAAGAGACTTTTCGGAAGCTTTGCAGTGCATTATCCAACTTATGAAGAAGCAGATGCTTATCTTCAAAGCTTGTCTAAATAATTCCTCCACCTTAAGAGAAGGTCCTAAACGGGCCTTCTCTTTTTGTTATATACAGATAACGTTAAGGTCTGCGGGAGGGAGGAATGCTCTGCGGATTGTTAAAGACATTACCAGGGTCATATTTAGCTTTTACTCTCCGCAGCCTCGGATAATTACTTTACTTTCGGGAAACGGTCAGTATGGGGATCCCAATTTCTGCGTGCTTTTTCATAACCCGGATCTCCTTTGAAGATAACCCGTCCGGTAAGCTGCGTTTGTAATTTCATAAATCACAACTCCTACTTTAGTGATAAATTCGATGTAAGCAACTAAATCAAGACCTGATAGCTTATGAGGGGCATCCGTCCAGGGAGTGGGCGAATATAAACATTTTCTGATCCTGTTGTCTCATGAACCGCTAATAAATATAAGCGTGACCCTCCGGATGGATTTCGTAACCTAACTGCTTATTGTCCGTATAAGGATAAAAAGCTTGAACCGAAAGCATGCATTCTCCAAGGTGAATTGCAGCTATGTATATCAAATAAGACATTGAGGTTGTGCATTATATGAATGTGAATATTATGAATCATGTTAATGAGAGCTACCAACTGGCTGAGGAGAGGGCGGCCCGGTACTTTACATCGCTCTATAATCAGGTCAGGAATAAGTCTTATGTGCCAGCCCTGACAGAGGATATTCAAATATGGAAACGGAAGCATATGCGGGGTTATTCGGGCGTAAGCTTATTTTCACGGGGAAAGAACAAGCCGGATACCCGGGATTACTACCGGTACATTCAATGGCTGAATTACACAGGGAAATTGGATGATTACTTGGACCGCAGTGTCTCTTACATTTATTTGCGAGATCTGGGGAAAACGCTGGATTCATTGGTTACCCAGAACCGGATTCAGAAAACTGTGGCTGATTTGAACAAACATTTGCTAAAGTCCGTCAACACGAACAAAGGTGAGCAGCCGGAATTTATGAATCTGGCAGGGGTGTACAGGTGGGCCCAGAAGGAAGGTACTGAAACTGCAGTGATCTGGTTGTTCAAAAAACTAAGATCGGTAGCTTCACATATACCTGAGGGAATGAGTGCGGAGCATGCCCAGCGTAAGCTGATCAAGATTATTCTGGGCGTTGTTCTCCATGTGATGGATGAGCTGGGGGATGCTGCACCGCCCGGTGAGCGTTCCCGCAGGCTCGATGAAGCGATCAGGCTTGGATATTCCTATGGTCTTACCTATCCATTTATTGATGATCTGCTGGATTCTCAGATTCTGACTCTTCAAGAAAAAGCGCAATATTCCGATCTGATTCGTTCTGCACTGCTTACAGGAATTGTGCCTGCGCTGGATGTATGGAACGGGGAGAATGTGAAGCTGATTCGTTATATCCATTCGGAGCTCACAGAGGCTTTTGAGTATATTAAGCAGCATCAGAGCCCTGACACGCAGCAGACCTTTTTCGAGCAGTCCTATGTCTTTTTTCATGCTCAGGATATCGACCGTGTTAAGGTGCTTTCACAGCCCGGTTACACCAATGATGAACTGTATATCCCCGTTATTTTGAAGTCATCATCATCCCGGTTGGTTGCGCGTTCTGTAATCAGTGCGCCTGAGGATGCCGGCTTTGAAGAGCGGACCTTCTTTTTTGGGATCTACAATCAGCTTGCCGATGATTTCGCGGATATGGAGCAGGATCTGAAGGATGGTGCGGTGACACCTTATACTTATTATTTGCAATATCATGAGCAAAGACCGGATTTGATCAATCCCTTCGAATTGTATTGGGCAGTTGTATCCAATCTCATCCGCAGCGTTTATAATTCCAATGCTAAAGTCCGTGAGGTAATATTGGACCGGGCGATTAATGGACTTAAGCGTTTCAAGGAGCGGGCAGGGGCTGAGAAATACAACGAGACGATGGGGAGGTTTGCAGCCGGCCATCCGGAACTCAATCGGCTTATTCAGAAAATGGTGCGCAAAGCGGATGATGTGGACTTTTTCGATAAACTGCTGCGCGACCGGATGGTTGAGCATTTGAGAACGGAGGCAAGGGAACAGGAGGACTTCCACGCTACATTCAAAAGTGCCCGCAGTCTGATTAACAGCGAGCTGAAATTCACCAAGCCGCAGGGGATTACGGCAATGAAGGAACAGCTGATCGATGCGGCCAATTACAGTCTGGAAGGGGACGGGAAGCGGGTTCGTCCTATTCTGACCTGGGTCATGGGCGTGAATGAATACGGGTTGGAGTCTGAGGCCATTGTTCCGCTTCTGAGATCACTCGAATATATGCATACTGCATCCCTGATCTTTGATGATCTGCCCTCACAAGATAATGCGTCTACCCGCAGAGGGCGGGAGACCTTGCATCAGGTTCACAATAGTGCTACTGCCGAATTAACCGGGCTGTATTTGATTCAGAGAGCGATTGGAGAACAAGCCTCCCTGAACCGCTTCAAGGCTGAGACCGTTATTGCCCTGATCCGCTACTCGGCCCAAAAGGCAGAAGACATGTGTATGGGGCAGGCTATGGACTTGGATTCAAAAGGAAAGAATTTGACCCTGGAGCAGCTGAATATGGTTTGCTTTTATAAGACTGGTGTGGCCTTCGAGGCATGTCTGGTCATGCCGGCTATGCTTGCAGAGGCTAGCGAAACGGAAGTTATTGCCCTCAAAAAATTTGCCTACCATATGGGGATTGCGTTTCAGATCAAAGACGATCTGCTCGATGTGGAGGGAGATACGGATGTACTCGGCAAACCGGTCGGCAAGGATGTGGCGAACAATAATTCGAATTTCGTCTCGATTCTTGGAATCGAAGGTGCGAGTAAAGAAATGTGGGAACATTATTGTCTTGCTACGGAAGCGTTACAAGCGATTCCCCGCAATATACCGTTCTTGAAACATCTAATGAATTACGTGGTGAACAGGGAGCGTTAAGCCTGTAAAATGCGTGTTAGTTTGCACGAAATTCTCATTGTCGTTATTCACTATAACAAGCCCGCACAGGTTGCGGGTTTTTTTATTCGGTCCACGATGTAAAGAAAACTTGACACTGAGAATGGTTTGATATACATTGTGTATAACAAACTTAACTTTTAATTATTCTGTAGGGGGGGCACAGCATGACTTATCAGGAAAAGAAGAGCATCGTATCGATCATTAGCGCCATTCTCATTTTCGTATCTTTTAGCGCGTACAAGTATGTGCATTATCCTGCGGAAGGAATGGAGCAGACAGAGATGTATCACTACTGGGGCTCTTTTGTCCTCGTACTGACTTTGGTTTCCATCTTTGCGCATATCGTGATCAGTATCATTTTCAATATCGTTTTTCGGATCACAACCGGGGAGAAGGAGCCGAATTTCGCGGATGAATTGGATAAACAGATCGAACTGAAATCGCACCGTAATGGCTTCTTCATCTTTATTCTCGGTTTCCTTCTTGCCATGGGATCACTGGTCATCGAACAGCCAGTACAGGTGATGTTTGTCATCCTGATTGTCTCGGGATTCATATCCGATGTCGCGGGCTCCGTGACGAAGCTATATCACTACAGGAGAGGAGTCTAAAATGAGTAAAAATCTTGTTGGCAATCACATCCGCAAATTAAGATTCGAATATAACGAAATGACGCAGCAGCAATTGGCTGACAAGGTGGGTGTAACCCGGCAAACCATCGTGGCGCTGGAAAAGGGCAATTATTCGCCTTCGCTCGAGCTGGCTTTTCGCATCGCTCAGGCATTCAGCTTGCATTTGGAAGAGGTATTTTTTTATGGGGAACAAATTCGTAAAGAAGAAGATGGAGGTTAAAACATGAAATCAGCCAATTCAGCCAAATCAGCCGGGAAAGTCGTAGGGGTGCTGTTTATCCTTGCAGCGGCATCATCGATCGTTGCGCTTATCCTTTACAGTCCGATTCTCCAAGATACCGGTTACCTGAATGATGGTGCTGCACACGCAAACCAGGTGATCCTGGGAGCGCTGATGGAATTGATCCTTGTTGTTTCGGCGGTGGGGACGTCTATTACTATGTTTCCATTCTTGCGCAAGTACAATGAAAGCATCGCGCTTGGTCATGTTCTCTTCCGGTTTATGGAAGCAGTAGTCATTACTGTCGGCATCGTCAGCATATTGTCCCTGCTAACCTTAAGCCGGGAATATGTGGCTGCAGGCACCCCGGATCCTGCACCGTACCTGGCGTCCGGCACTGTATTGCAAGCCGTTCACGACTGGACATTCCTGCTTGGGCCTAACTTCATGCTGGGAGTTAATACATTGTTGTATAGTTACATCTTCTATCATACCAAGCTTGTTCCCCGATTTATTTCGATCTTGGGAATGACAGGTGGCGTCTCCGTTTTCATTGCTTCATTGTTGGAAATGTTCGGCGTATTTTCTCAGCTTTCAGTCTGGGGCGCCTTATTCTCACTTCCTGTAGCGGCGAATGAGATGATTTTAGCGGTATGGCTTATTGTCAAAGGATTTAATGAATCTGCGGTTGCACGTGTATACAAGTCGCAGGCTATTTGAAATGTTGAAGAGACGAGTTTGGAAAATAGCACTCTGGATGTTGGCAGCATGTGTTGCTCTGATAGCTGTCGGAGCCTGTTATCAGTGGTATTGTGCGGTTCAGGACAGGAAAACATACCAGCCGGTTGGAAGGCTGTATGAGGTCAAGGGAAATAAGATGCATCTATATTCGGATGGGGAAGGGGAAACAACCGTTGTATTTGCATCAGGTTGGGGGACAACGAATCCATACGCTGACTTTTCGCCTTTATACGAAGGACTGAAACAGCATGTGAAAATCGCAGTCTACGATCGCTTCGGTTACGGATTTAGTGACGTGACAGGCAAAGAACGGAATATTGATGAGATTACAGGTGAAATTCACGAACTGCTACAAGTCTCAGGTCATAAGCCGCCATATGTTTTTGTTGGGCACTCGATGGGTGCACTGGAGACGATCCGTTATGCCCAGCGTTATCCCGAGGAAGTGAAAGGAATCCTGACGATCGATGGCGGAAGCCCTGAATATTATGCCCTTAGCCCTGAACTGATGTTTATTCCAATCCTCTACAAGGCGCTCAGGACAACAGGTGTCCTTCGGACTTTATATCATTTGGAATCCTTTAAGAATTGGGCAGCCAGCGAAAGCAACGAAGAAAAATTGCTCCCTGAAGCGCAAAGGACATTAAACCGTAAATCAATGCTTCTGCTGGCCGGTAACCGGGATATGGTTGATGAAATGCGCAGGAGCCAAGAGAATGCACAGATTGTATTAGCCGGTGAGAAGCCACTGCATATACCCATTCGCGTTCTGACCGCAGATTATTTCGGCAAGCTGGCAGAGGATCGGGCATGGGCAGACAGTCAAGCCGAGCTGGTTTCATGGTCGGTTGACGGCAAGCAAATTATTGTAGAGGACAGTTCACATTACATCCACAGTTATCACCCTGATCTTATTATCAAAGAACTGTTGCAATTGATTGAGTAGTTCACCATACCCCGGTGAAAGCGTTGAATATAAAGCAGACAGCGGTTCTCCAGTACTGGGGGCCGCTGTTTGTTATGTGGAGGAAGTGTGGAGAACCGAAATCCGCATGTGGTTTATTTTACAAAATTATGCGCTTTTGTGTGAAAATTCTTGTTAGAATAGGAGAGCTGCAGGAATTTACTCGACTAAAGGAGAGGTTTTATTGTTAAGAAGAGGATTCACACTTGCGTTCTCGATACTATTATTGTTGTCTTTTAGTATCACAGAGTTTGCAACGGAGAAAGTTAGCGGTGGGGCAGGGGGGACAACCCCTTCCGGGATTTCGTTGGCTGGTTTGGAAGATTTTGTCAACGATTATGTAAAGGAATACATAGGAAAACATACCGTAGGTGCGTCTGTTGTTATGGTGAAGGATGGCCGGGTGGTACTGTCCAAGGGGTACGGTTACGCCGATGTGGAGAAGCAGATCCCTGTCTCGCCGGGTACGGTAATGGAGTGGGGCTCGATCAGCAAGCTTACAGTATGGACGTCCGTGATGCAGCTGGCAGAACAAGGGAAAATTGACCTGAATACAGATATCCGCAGCTATTTGCCGGAGAATCCTAACTAAACTGAAATATGATGATCCTATAACGATGTTCAATCTGATGAACCACAATGCCGGATTCGAGGAGTATATGTTCGATATGGCCTATCAATCTCCTCAGGAAGTGCGGTCGCTGGAAGAGGGGCTGCAGCTTGCCCAGCCGACACAGATTTACAGACCCGGTGAGGCTGTAGCCTATTCGAACTATGGCAACTCCCTGGCTGCATATATCGTGGAGAGAATCAGCGGCCAGCCTTATCATGAATATGTTCAGCAGCATATCTTTGATCCTCTGGGCATGAAAGATTCCATTGCCTATTCCGTCGTAGAGGACCGCCCGGAGCTGCTAAAGCATAAAGCTAAAGGGTATTTCTTCCAAGAAGAAGGGTCCTTTAAGCAGGGTTCATGGAATTATATGTCTATGTACCCTAACGGCGGGAATAACGGCTCTGCTGAGGATCTGGCAAAGTTTGCGATGGCATTCCTGCCGGCAGCCGGAGAACTGTCCCCCCTGTTCGAGAAACCTGAGACGCTGAACACGATGCTGGCACGGAGTTATACCTCAGCGGAAGGTATGCCGGGCAATGCACATGGGTTCTGGGAATATCCCGGGCTGCACCGGACGTTAGGACACGGCGGGAATACAATTGCTTTTGCCACTAATCTGCAGATCGTCCCTGAAGACCGGTTTGCGATCGTAATTATGTCTAATCAGGCCAGCGAATCCAATATTGTTTATGGCCTGACCAAAGCGATCGTTGGCATGCGTGAGCAGGCGGGTGCTGTCAATCTGCCCGATCCATCTGAGGTTCAAGGTAAGTTTATGGCCGCGCGCCGCCCTGGACATGGCTTCATGAATCTATTCCCTTACCTTACGCTGATGACGCTTGAGCCGCAGGGAGCAAACCAGCTCCGGGTATCACTGGCAGGCATGACCGGAAGCTATAAGCAGGTACAGCCTTATCTCTATCAGAAAGTTAGCGGAGACTCGGCGCTCGATGCCTGGCCCATGCTGCATGCAACAGTCAGTGATGGTAAGGTAAAGGCGATTTCGGTGTATACCACTGATTATTTGCCGCTGCCTGCCGGTAAATCGATGACGGTGCTGCTCTTGAGTGCTGCGCTCGCGGTGCTGGCCGTTGTCTATTTCTTGCTAGCCCCGTTTGTATTACTTGTGCAGACGGTCTTATCCAAACGGAGAGCGAGAAGAAGTCAGGCACCGGCACGTGCTGCCGTTAGCCGCAAGCTGGCTGTAGGCCTCACCTTAACCGGTACCGGCATTGTGGTGAACAATCTGGTCCTGGCCCTGCGGATGATCAGCAATAATGAGCGAGCCTATGCAGAAGTGTATCCGCAGATTATGGTTAACTATGGTCTGACTGGACTGGCGGTATTGTTCTTGGCGGCACTGCTGGTACCGAAGAAGAAAAAGCGGTCTGCTTCAACTGCCCGTGACAAGTGGTCGGCCATTCTTCCAGGGGCGATGATGGTTGTTCTGGTGAGCCTGCTTGTATTCTGGCAATTCTATAGTTAAGCTGGAAGTGTTCTGAGCTGAAGTGATTAGTAGAGGTGTTCCACAAGCCATTCGTATGGCAGTGGACACCTCTTTTTTTAAAATAAAAGCCTTGAAATTTAGCAGTTGCCGTGGTGATGAATAATTCGGAAACGTTTCCGATTAATGGTCTTGTCCGGATAATTTTCGTGTTATAATGCGAATTGAAATTATTAATTATTATGGGAGGTTTTGGATGGTGGATCGCTATAAAACATCCCTGGTTATATTGGCGGCATGTTGTATGTTAATAACTGCATCAGGTTGTACGGCAGCGCAACCGGACAATCAAGCGGAACCCAAAGCGACAGCAAATACTCAAGCGGTAAGCCCTGAGAACACAGTAACGGCAGAACACACTGATTTGAAATCGTCAACGGATCAGCCGGATTTTACTCAGCTGGTGAATACATACGGGCATCTGGGACTGATCGACGCTCATAATCATGATGCATCTGGCAAGCAGTTTCAAAGGATGGAGGATGTATGGACGAAGTATAAAGTGCGAAATGTCATTATTTTCGGAGACGTTTCCGAACATAGCGCAATTCTGACCGATTCTTACAGCTGGTACGCTTACCAGAGCAATCCCGACTTTTATATTCCCTATTTCTCCGGCTTCGATCTCCACGATCCTGGCAGTCTTGATGTAGTCAAAGACAATTTAGAAAAGGGTTACTTCGGCCTGGGCGAGATTGCTGCGGCTTCAACTCATTCTCCGGTACTTTCGAATGTGGAATGGAAGGCGAACGATCCCATGGATGGTTATCTTCCACAGATTTATGATCTGATTGCGAAATATAAGGCACCAATTCTTTTGCATATCGATCCGCCAAGCGGAGAGCCGGTAGCCAAGCTGGAGCAAGCCTTGAGCCAGCATCCGGATACGACTTTTATTTTCGCCCATATCAATGCCTACAACACTCCTGAAGAAGTCGATCGCTTAATGGCGAAATATCCGAACCTTTACGCTGATTTTTTTGCCGGCTTCTCCGTCTACAATCCAGAAGGGGGGCTGCACCCGGAAATCTTTATTCCTGTGATTAAAAAGTATCCCGATCGTTTTATGCTAAGCACAGATTCCGGATATGGACTTGATGGCGGGGAAGAGAAGGCCATTGAGGGTATGTACCGCATGCTGTATCTGTTAGACGATCCCCAGATAGCACAGATGATCGCCAGGGATAATCTCATGAACCTGATTCAAAGGCAACCAGCGACAGAGACGCAGTTGAGAGCCATTGTTGAACTGGAGAAAAGCACCGGTAAGTCCTACGGGGATAGTCTAAGCAAGCTGGAGGCAGGGGAAATACTTGCTCTGGCGGATAAAGGTTTATAGCATAGGCGGCAACCATTAAGGACTTGTCGAAAAAGGTTGGATGCTGCTCCATCAGGGGCAGCGGAGCGAATTGTGCGTAGCTACTGATTGAGAAGGTTCCGGATCTGACGGCAATTAGCTGCGCAACAATGTCCGTATATTGCTGAACCTCCAGCTTGCCGATGCATGAATATAATTTCAGCACAAAAAGCCCGCACCCCGTGCGGGCTCTTCCTGTTGACTATTCACCAGTGGCGATAGGGTTTGCAGGATAAGATATCCAGTCACCCCAGCTCCCTACATACAGCCGCACATTCTTATATCCGGCCTCGGTTAGTGCAAGCACGTTTGGACAAGCGGTGACACCTGCGTTGCAGTATACAGCATATTCAGCATGTGGCGGTAAGTCGGCAAACCGTTTTTTTTGCTCCACGGAATGTAAAAATACACCTTCGCCGGAGAGGCCATCCTCCCAGTAGCGGTTCAGCGCGCCGGGAATATGGCCGTTGACCGGATATTTGGTTGGTTGTTCGGCAGTATAACTGCCGTGTACCCTGGAATCAATCAGCAGCAGACCAGGGTCACTCAGTCGCCTGCTAATTTCGCTGGCGTCTATCGTCATTTCTTTGCAGATGTGCGGTGTAAACACGTTTGAGTTCGGAGCAGCAGGTGCTGCGGTTACGGCTCCGCCAGCTATACACCACTGCGTAAAGCCGGTGTCCAGCATTCGTACATCGTCATGTCCGTAATAGCGGAGCATCCACCACAGCCTGGCAGCAACGGCTCCCTTCTGGTCATCATAGACGATGACGGGTGTGGACGGGCCGATACCGGCTGCCCCCAGTTTGCGGGCGAAGAGGTCCGGATCAGGCAGAGGATGCCGGCCGCCATGCGCCATGATGGGACCAGAGAGGTCTTCATTCAGATCAAAATGAATAGCACCGGGAATATGGTTACGCTGGTAAGCCTCTTGTCCCGCAGTCGGTTCACCGAATGTGAAGCGGACATCCAGAAAGACGGTTTGTCCTTCCCGGAAGCGAAGGATGGCTTCTTCTACTGAAATCAGATGTGACATAGTACTCCTCCTCGGGTTTGTTGCTTGATTCTGTACAGCATTGCTGATCAGCAATGCTTCTCAGGACACGATGGGAACGATCAGTTCCGTGACATAATGCTCCGGGACACGGGTACTCCAAGGATCAATAATGTTTCGTTCATAAGCCGCGCCTTGAAATTTGAAGTTGTGCTGTCTGGCCCAGCCTGTAAGCTTGTGATATGTATCCGCAATTCGGCTGTAGCTGCCTTTGTGTATCGCCGTAATCGCCTGGAATCCGCCCAGGGTAAATGTTTCCACACCAGGATACTCCTCCTCAATTACAGAGGTGTAGGCGTCAAGTTCCCGAAACGTGCCGTTTATCCGTTCCTCAAGGCTGTTGAAGCGCAGCATAAACGGACCATACGCGAAAACGTCTTGGCGCTGGCACAGTTCAACAAAGGAAGGGCTGTACAGCATTTCCTCATGATTTTGCCCTTCTTTCAGTTCATACCGGAAATGAACGGTTTGATAAGAGGGAATTGTCCGCACATCGATACGCCCATTTGTGTCAGGTTGAGTGAGATAAGCTTCACCGTGCCGGAGCAATTTGCTCCATTCGGTAATCGCAAAATGTTTCTTTTGAAGATCAGCAATTTGTTTCTCTACAGACTTTAATTCTTTTGTGAAAAAATCGCTGAGGACGCCGATATCGAGTACCCCAATCAGTTCTTTGATATCATCTAGACGGAAACCAAGCTGTTTATAATATTTGATCAGCGGAATCTTAAGGGCACTTTCTTTGGAATAATACCGGTAGTGGTTTTCATCTGAAATTTTGTCCGGTCGCAGCAGACCGATCTCATCGTAGTAACGCAAAGTCTTAACGGGAATACTGCACAGCTTGGACACTTCTCCAATTGAAAAAAATTCCATGTTTTGCCCTTCTTTCCGGTTGCTACAGCAATGTTAGAATGTCTTCCTTGATGGAGAGCAGTTCACCTGAGACCAGCCGTTTCGTTTTGTCTTCGCGCAGCATGGGCAGGTGGAGCTCCCTGATGATCCGTCCCGGTCTGGAAGACATGATATAAAGCCTGTCTGACAACAGCAACGCCTCGTCGATATCGTGTGTAATGAGCAGAATAGACAGATTCAGATTTGTCTTGATGTCCAGGAGCCAGCGCTGCATTTTACTCTTGGTGATTGAATCCAGAGCACCAAACGGCTCGTCAAGCAGCATGGTTTCTTCAGAAGCGAGAAAGGTACGCAGAAAACTTGCCCGCTGCTTCATGCCGCCGGACAAGCGGTACGGGTACTCATCTTCATATCCGCGTAAACCCATCAGCTCTATATAAGAGTTTGCACGCTCACGTCCTGCTTTTCGCGATTCTCCCTTGAGTACCAGCGGAAGTGCAATGTTGTCCAGCACAGTTTTCCAAGGCAGGAGCAAGTCTTTTTGCTGCATATAACCGACACTGCCCTGGATCGACATGTGCCCGGAATGGTCATCAATCAAACCTGCAATCAGGTTGAAAATAGTGCTCTTACCGCAGCCGCTCGGTCCAATGATAGAGACGAATTCGCCGCGGTCCAGGTGAAGGGAAATATCTTTAATGATTTCGCTGGAACCGTAATGTTTCCCGACACCACCCAGTGAAACAAGTGTATCCAATCTAGCTGAATCGGTGGCAGACACGCTACCCCCTCCTTATAAACTATATATATTTCATTTCCAGTGCGTTACTTTTTTGGACACATAATCGATCAAATAGATCAACAACACACTAACAAGTGTAATGACGAGGATCGAAGCAAAGACCTTGTCTAGTGTATATGCTTTTTTGGCACGAACCATATAGACACCGATGCCCTTAACGCCGCCTTGCCATTCGCTAATGACAGCAGCCATTATCGTATACGTTGCCGCAATTTTTAAGCCTGAGAAAAAGTTCACCGCAGCAGCAGGAAGCTTGAGATGGAAAAAGACTTGTATTCTCGAAGCACCGTAAGAGCGAAAGAGGTTCAAATAATCCCGGTCCACTTTAGCGAACCCGTCTACAAGGCTGACAGCAATCGGAAAAAAGCAAACTAGAATAATAACCAAAACTTTGGTCAGCATCCCGAAACCAAACCAGACGATCAGAATGGGTGTCAAGGCGATGATCGGCACCGTTTGGGAGATGATCAGAATCGGGTAGAATGACTTTTTCACAATAGTGAAATTATCCATGATAATACTCAGAATGAATGCCAGAGCAACGGACAGAGAGAATCCGGTAGCGGCTTCAATAAGTGTAACTTTTGTATGCGCGGCGATCAGGGGAAAATCGGATACTAGTGCCTGAATGACCGCTACAGGTGATGGGAGGATATAGGACGGAAGCTGTGCGAGGGAGACAATAATCTGCCACAAGCACAGTAAAACAAGTACGGCAGCGACCGGATATACTCTGTCTGTTAGTCGGAGCGTTTTTTTGAACATGAGATCACGCCTTTGAATGTTAATAACTATTAATCACATTAAATTAATGGGTAATAAGCCTACGATAACAAAACCGCTGATCATCGTCAATATCAGAATGAGGCAGACGTCCACCGGGATTGCAGTTGCTCTAGCACATAGCGCCCCTCGAAACTATGGAACCAACGGGCATGTCCCAACAGAAATTCATGATACGCTAGATCCGCATTTTCCTGTGAGCCGACGATCCCGGCAAAATAATCAATTTCGGACAGGGCGTATTCAGCGTGCACCAGCGGCAGCATAAACGGTAACGCACTCCGCTCTGCTGCCGTCAAGGGACGTACAGCTTCATAACCGTCGAGCAGGGCGACCATTTGATCAGGGTGGAAAATGCTGCTCCGGCCAGGCTCGTCCATACGCAGCCATTCAATCGTATTTCGTTCAATCGTGGTCGCCAGATCGTAGACGGCATTGGTGCGGTCGGCCAGCCCGAAATCGAGAATGGCGGCGACCTGTGCATCAGCACCTTCACCGGTCCACAGCATGTTGGAGGCATGCAGGTCATTATGTGTCCAGAGCGGTGGAAGGGCCGGCAACAATGGAGCGAGCTTTTCATGGAAGGGGGAGAGCCACGCCATGATCTCACTCACCCAGTTACGCCCCTTTAAGTAGTCTAACAGGGCCGGCCTAGCCTCGACATAGGCGGCTAGCTGTGCCGACGGATCTATGTGCGCAAAGATACTGAAGCCGGAGACGAGCGGGCGCGGAGAGCGTGCCGGAGCATTATAACCTGCCGACGAGACATGCAGCTGCGCCAGTGCACGTCCTGCTTCGCGGGCATGGGACGCATGTAAAAAAGGCGTCCATGATACGGCATGACGGTAGAGGTCAGTCCCTTGTGCCAATGGCTGAAGCTCGTAAGTCCAATCGCCAATCGAATGAGCTGTTCTGCCATGCGCATCCGCCATGATTTGGCTTACAGCCGCGCCGCAGCTATGCAGATGCTGCAAAAAACGATGCTCTTCCAGTAAGCCTTCGGTATCCCGGACGGAGGAATGATGCCGCTTGACAAATACCGGTCCAGACTCGGTAATGACGATGGCTGCGCTGGAAAAAGGTCTTGGGCTGTGCCAGGCGATCTCCCGTAATTCACCTAGTGCAGCATAACGGGCAATCAACTCGGAGGCCTCTGCGGGTTCAATGATCTGCCAGTCGCGCGCAGTCGGTTCCAGCCCCATGCCGTGACCATATTCTCTATCCGATTGTGCAGACATAGGCTACACCTCCGCTGGTAAAAATTCATTTGTGTAACTTTCGTGCCAGCGTTCGGGATGCTGTAAGATACCGTGACGGGAGAGCCATGCGGCATATGGTTCGATCATTTCCTGTCGCTGATACCCCCAATGACCCTCATGCAGCCAGGTCCCGGCGATCAGTGGAAGCGACCTGGCAATCAGTTCGGCCGGAAAGTAAGGCAGAATGTGCTCATAGATGTCAGCAGCCTGTTTGGGATCGGCAGCAACAGCGTGAAAACCACGTGAAGTGACAGCAAGAAAGGTGCGGATTTCATCTGGACTCGCGGTAACTTTGTCTGTTCGTGTGCCCAACTGGTAACTGTGGTAAGGTGGAGCACCGATCTCATCCACGGGCCAGATGATTCTTTGTCCAGCAGGGACGGATGAATCCATCTGAAGTTCCCAGGCCCAGTAACTGCCAAAGGTTGCATCAATTTCACCCGGAACGATGGACTCTGCCGGAAGCTCGCGTACTCCGCTGTTCACCCAAATAATTTCATCCGGGTTGCCGCCGTCGGTGGCGACCAGATGCCGAACCATCGCAAGCCCGCGCGGGGTCGGATTGAGTGCAACCCGTTTGCCGCTAAGGTCCCGCGGACGCAGAATGCCTGTATGTTTCACAGTCTGTATCGTCTCCATAGCCCGATGATTGATAGCCGCAATGGCTTGCACAGTCGGGCTGCTTTCCCGCAAAACGAGCAGACGGTTGCTTGGGAATATGCCATAATCCGCTTCGTTCCGGTCCAGATACGCGAGAGTATCTCCCCGTCCCGGATCGGCAGCAACCAGTTCAACATCCAGACCGGCCTCTTCATACCAACCTTGCTGGCGCGCATAATAAAATCCGGCGGAGTTGGTCCATGGATAGAAATATTCAAGAATAACCCTAATTTTGGTTGTCATAGCTGTGGTCTCCTTTAGTTCCAGCCCCGGAAGGTTCAAGGCTGTGGCAGAAATTCATTGGTATAAGCTTCGCTTGCAGGCAAGTTCTTCGTAATCAGGCCCCTTTGTTTCAGGAAAGCGGTATAACGGTCCCACACTTCAGGTTTCATCTCTCCCCAGCGCGGAGCATCGTCAATATATTTGGATGCCAGAAACTTCTGGCTTTCCTTGGCCAGTTCCGGATTGATTTCCGGGGCGTATTTCAGCAATATTTCGGCACTCTCTTCCGGGTGTGCGATCGCATATTGATATCCTTTTTCCGTTGCTTTCAGAAATTTGCTGATTTGTTCTGGATGTTCCTGTATTGCTGTACGGTTTGTGATGAGCAGCGGGGTATAATAATCGAGCGCCGGATCAAGCTCACGAGCCGAAATATAGTTCAGTTCCATACCTCTAAGCTTTGCTTCAATACCAGTCCAGCCTTCGAAAATCCAGGCGAAATCAATGTTGCTTTGCGTAGCGGCAAAGAAATCGTCATCTCCGAAGTTGACCATCTTCAATTTGCTGAAGTCGGCACCGTTGTTATCCATAACGGCTTGGAGTACAGCTTCTTCCGATGCGGCTCCCCAACCGCCATAGAACTTGCCTTCAAAGTCTTTTACCGTTTTGATATTTTTGGAAGCAGGGGAGGCAAAGCCTGACGTGTTGTGCTGGATCAGCGCAGCGATCGCCTGGATGGGCAGCGGTTCCTCGCTGGTCAGCGCATAAGTGACATCCTCTTGGTAGCTTACGCCAAAGTCTCCTTTTCCGGCAGCAATCAGTGTTGCGGTTGTCCCGTCCGCTGGCTGGATAATATCAGTGTCCAGCCCAACTTCCTCGTAGTACCCTTTATCAAGGGCGACATACAGACCGGTATGATTCGTGTTGGGCGTCCAGTCCAGAATCACTGTCGTCTTTTCCAATTTGTCCGTCGTGTTTCCACTAACGGCACTGTTAGTTGCGGAGCAAGCGGACAACACCAGCAGTAAGGTAAGTCCTCCTGCCATCCATAGTGATGTGCGTGTACGTAATTTTTTCATAGCCTTTCCTCCAGTTCATCTGCTGCCCAATACTGATGTACATAAATTCAGATCAGGTTACTAGGTAATGAAGCTATAATAAACCCTCCCGTTAGGGGGAGGGTCAAGAACAAATAGTGCGGTCGCGTTCATTCCGAAAAAAGAACCAAAGCAGAATGTCGGAAAGATTGCAGATTTGCACCAATGTCTATATAGTTTTATACTTGTAGCTTACAGAATCGTATTACAGGGAGGAACGGTAACTATGGTGAAAAGTGGAAAATACATGCTTGCGGGTGCGCTTCTGACAGGGGTAGGCGTCTCTTTGATGACCTATACAGCTAGTCGCTATACTTCTTTTAAACGAATCGTAGCAAATACCATCCGTTTGGAAGACATCGCCTCTCTAGAAATCACGCGATTGTCGTCAGTTCCCGGTGAGAAGAAAGACGTCATTATTACTGATCCTGCAGTCATTGAGAGAATTTTTGCTGATTTTTCACATGTTCAGTTAATGAAATCGGCCCGAAATGTAAACTCCGACAATAAATTCAGCTACTATATTACGATCGTTCAGGCTGACCGCAAGCAACGATTTGATATTATTTTAAAGGGCAGTCAGCATATGATCATCTATGACAATGATTTGAACAATCCTCACTTGAATGCATATAAAATCATTAGCCCTTATTATCCGCAAGTGCTGGAACAGGTTTTTGACTGATTAGTGTTGACATAATCTGCTTCCGGGTATTATAAACAAGCTCTCATCGTTATAACTACAGCATAAAGAGCCTGCAGCTTGCGCAGGCTCTTTATGCTGTTCTCCGTATTATGAATAACAGATATGATTCTAAAAATAAGGTGTCGGTGCTAGCCGGAGTTCATATTCTGTTGTCAATTTATATGTAAGTGCATTATGGCGTAAATACAGGTAAAGCTCTGCCTTCGTGGCATTGATGTAGGGCTGGACGAATAATACGCCGATGCCGAGTGCCAGCAGGCCAAGCAAAATCCATCCAATAAAGCTCAGATCAAGCACAAACATGCGGAACTTATGTCCCTGTGTCATTTGCTTGCTTAACTCTACTGCACGGTTATATCCGATATTCGGATTGTCTGCTAGGATGTAAGGTACCTGACTGTACGCATAGGCTTTTACTATTCCTGGAATGATCAGCAACAGGAACCATAAGAAATTCAAAAAACCTCTCCAAAGCATAGTTAGAACTATAGCCCAATACCATTCCTTATTAAACGCATAGCCGATATTGCCCATACGGACTTCACCCTCGGCAGCCTGCTTGAAGTAACGCAATGAACCTACAGTAAGAGGAGAACCGATCAGGATATAGAATGCAATTCCAATTACCGCCATTATACCAACAATGAATAATACGATAACTAGGAAGGGGCCTAAAATTCCCCAATCCATGTCATGAACGGAGTTAGATAGTTCTGAACGAATTGATGAGGAGCCCATTCTCTGATCCAAGCTTGGGATACCCGAGCCTTCTCCAAGCAAAACCAGTATTAAACTCACCACAAAAGCCTTCCAATATGAAGTGCGCAGAACATCCTTAGCCCTTCGTTTTATTTCTTTACGATCCCACATCAAAACCTCTCCCTTTGTTTGCATTTTGTTCTTCGACTTACAATAGATACCATAGATTATGCCGAAAAGAAACAATTAATTGCCATTCGCACGAAAAAAACCGCGTGGGCCGCGGCTCATCTTTTTTTCGGTTGACCAACGATTCTCTGAGCAGAATATCTGCTGTTTACCGGTGAGAGATTCACGCTGCACACTACTTTCCATTCAAAATGGAAACAAAAAAGGGATATTTAAATTTTATTCTTATATTATGCTATTCGCTTCGGACAACATTTTCAGTTCTGAGACTAGTTCAGTCTTCAATACTTTGACAGCTTGAATACCGGCTTCATAATCATGCGGATCCAATAAGCAAATACAGTCGTTCCGGTCCATGAGCTGCGTTTATTCTGTAAGTATTGATCGTTAATAATATAAGTCCTGGTGGAGGCAGGGCTCTTTAACCCGAGCTTTTCCCACTCCGCCGGGTCATTCGTACCTCCGAGTCTTTCAAGCATATTTTCCGAGGCACTATTTACTTTAGACGGAATTTGCTCGTAGGCTTCGGTGATTTGCGCATGAAATTCGTCAATCGGATTACGGCTGGCAAGGCTCTCCAAATGGATGCTTTCGCGAAGGTAAGAAATGTATGCAAGATGTTCAGCCCAGAACTCGTCGATATAAAAAAGCCTGACCCGCTGCTCCGAAGGACTCATCGGCGTCTCACCTTTCAAAATTCGGAGCCGCTCCTCGTAAAGAATCCGTCTCTGATCCTCCACCATATCTGAATAGCAGTTCAGCTCCTTGTGGATATCGAAGTTTTGGCCCATAACAATACGCTGAATACTTGTGATCTTGCTGCCGAGTACTGGCTCTTCAAGAGCCTCATCCTGCTTTGGATCGCGAACCGCTTTGTAGATGCCGAAGCGAAGCAGCAACTCGTCCTCCATGCTTACATAAAATATGGAAGCTCCCGGGTCGCCTTGGCGGCCGGAACGCCCGCGCAACTGGTTGTCGATCCGCACGCTTTCGTTCACATGGGTGCCAATCACATATAACCCGCCCAGCTTAGCGACTTCCTCTGCTTGCGCGGGGTCGCCACCGCCAAGCCGGATGTCGACGCCGCGTCCCGACATATTTGTAGACACCGTCACTGCGCCGGTTTCTCCCGCTTTGGCGATGATTTCGGCTTCTTCAGCGTCGTTTTTCGCATTGAGAACATGGCAAGGTACACCGGCAGCCGCTAATGAGTCAGCCAGCATGGCAGACTCTTCGACGCTTGACGTACCAATGAGAATTGGACGTCCCGTTCGATGGACGGAAGAGATTTCTTGTACGAGTGCCTTAAGTTTGGCTTCTTTATGGGTATAGATCCTGTGCGGATGGTCGATCCGGATATTTGGCCGGTTCGGCGGGATTTGCACGACCTGCAGCGCATAAATATCTTGGAAGTCCATTGCCGAAGCATACGCAGTAGCCGTCATTCCGCAAATCTGCGGATACAGGCTGATGAAGTGTTGAATGGTGATCGTCCCGAGGATTTTTCCGCTGGTTGTAGAGGACAGCCCTTCTTTGGCCGTAAGCGCGGCTTGCAGCCCATCCGGCAAATACCTGTTCTCCGCCACGCGGCCGGTGTATTCTTCGATCAGCTCGATTTTGCCGTCCCGGACGATATAATCGATGTCTTTCATTAACAATGATTCCACATGCAGCGCGCAATTTAATGACGTCAGCAAGTGGCTGTTGTGGCTATCGTACAAATTGCCGCATCCCAGCAGCGATTCCGCTTTCTCAGCACCTGCTTCATTCAAGTAAACGTTCCGCTGGAAGTCGTCGAAGTCGTAATGTTCTGCTTGCTTGAGCTGCCGGGCCACTTCTGCGAAACGAAAGCCGTCGCTCCTGGAAGAGGCCGAATCGCCGCTGATGACTAGCGGCACCCGCGCTTCGTCGAGCAGAAGCGAATCTGCTTCGTCGACGATGACGTAGTGGAAAGGACGATGCACGGTATCAGCTTCGCTTAGTGCAATGGTGTCGCGCAAGTAATCGAATCCCGCTGTTTTAGCTGTAACATAGGTAATATCCTTGGCGTATGCTTCCCGTTTATCGTACAGGCTCATGCCAGCTTGAACCGAGTTTACCGTTAACCCGAGGAAACGATAGACCGGGCCCATCCACTCCGCATCCCGCTTAGCCAAATAATCGTTAAAAGTCAGCACATGAACGCCTTTGCCGGTCAGTGCATTTAGATATGCAGGCATAACAGCAGAGAGTGTTTTTCCTTCACCGGTATGCTGCTCGATCAGATTTCTCTCATGCAGAGCGATAGCTGCCATGATCTGGACATCGTAAGGCTGTAATCCGAGCTTTCTCTTTGCTGTCTCACAGACTAACGCATAAGCATCGACAAGCAGTTCGTCCAAGGGGGTATCTGACCGCGCTTCTTTTTGCAGCCGGAGGGATTCCGCTTGGAGCTGCCTGTCATCCCAGCCTTCCATATTCCGTTTCCTAATGAGCTCCGTTTTGTCCCGATAGACCTTCAGCTTATTCTGGTTATCAAGATTTTTGAATTTTCGCATGAACTTGACGGCTATATTCATATTAATCTGATCTCCCCTCGGTAGATATACGCTTAGTTTTGAACAACATTTGCGCTGATCTGTTGCCTACCCGCTTAATAGAATCAGATGTAGCTGATCCGAAAGTGATTAAAGTATAAGGTAAAACAAATGCAACATGCCGAGAAACTATGTGATTGAAAGGAATGGCGAACGTAGAGGAGTTTTCCAGTTATTGGTTGGGAATGATTGTAACTTATGTATTACACAATGTAAATACTATATTGCATTTTTGGAAAGCTTCCTAGAATCAAACAGTAGAAGGGATCTCTTATGAATAACTCCTATAATTTCACAACTGATTTACCGTCTATTTAAAGTACTCTAGCTCATTTCTCAAAATCTAAAAGGTAAGGCAATTGCTCCAAAATTTAAGATAAAAGAATGTAAAATGAACCAGCCACCATAAGAAAATACATATATAAGTTTGGGATCCCATCCAGCTCGTAGACTGTTTCTGTCGTGACACGGATGTTATTGGTTTAACCATGGCCTATAGTTTTATATAGGTGGTAAGGATAACATTACATGTTAAATTTTTCTGGTGTACAAAAAAAGGAGCATTCCTTTACGGGGAATGCTCCTTTTTGTATCACTCAACGAACCAATATTTTACCTTCACCAGCCAGTGTGCGCAGCATTTTTGGAAGGCGATCCTTGTCAGCTTCAGGAATGTCCAATTGAATGCCATAGTGAAAGCTATCAGATTCCTCCTTATACCATCTCAATGTTCCTTCTAAGTACATAGATTCTGCGGAGAGGGCCATATCCATGCCTATACGTACCAGGTTAGCTTCCGGGTTAATGTTCAAAGGAATCGATAATCGGCATCCCGAACGGCTAATGTCATATAGTTGTGCACTTACGGGTTTGGGGGGGACGGGGATACCGTTAATGGTAAGAATATGTAGATCAAATGTAGCAGGTTCTTTTAGAGTGTAGCGAAAAGGTTCAGTTCTGCGGTTACTGTTCATATGCTCCTCCATACTTTTCCATGTGTACTTAAAATTTATCGACACGGAAGCAGGATTAGTGAAGAGCTATAATCCCGGTGGTCCCAAGTTTAAGCCGTCATGCCACAGGCTGGCTGATTAGCGCCTCAACCAAATGCTGCGTTGCTTTTGGCTAATTTCAGAAAAATATGCCTGACTGACGTGATCATCTGACAGTCTATTGGCGGGATCATGCTCTAATAATGTCGTGTAGCGAACAAAAGGAAGAAATATCAAGAATCTATTGACAATAACATAGTTATCCTATAGGATTTAAAAAAGACAACTGACTGACGAATCAATCGGGAGGGGGAGATGGATTGCCCATAGATGATAACAACGGAAACATAGACCGCAGAACTCAGCTGATGCAGATCGCTCTGGAGAAGTTTGCCAGGCTGGGATATCATCAGACGAAAATATCGGACATCGTTCAGGAAGCGGGTGTAGCGCAAGGAACCTTTTACTGGCACTTTAAGAGCAAGGAAGCCATTGCGCTGGAGATTATCGAAACGGGCGAGGAACAGCTGCTGCAAGTGATTGCCCAAGGATATCGTCAAGATCCGGGAGATATAGCGGATATGGTAAAAGCATCAGAAGCACTGTTCCACCGGTTGTTCAATTTCGCCGCAGAGAACCGCCATCTTATGGAGATCCTCCTGATGGGAAATGGAGCCGACCAAACGATAAGGAAGCGTATTTCGGCAACCCGGAATGCGATGGAGCAAGCTTTTCGCCGCAATATAGAAAGAGCGATAGAGCTGGAAATGCTGCCTGAGGGTATAGAGGTTGAGCTTCGCGCTGCTCTGTTGATGAGTATGTGTGACGGCTTGCTCTCACGCTGGTTATTTGGCTCCGAAGACATTCATTCTAAGGTTGCAGAGGCCTCGGCACAGCAATTAGCGAGTGAGTTGGCCAGTTTCGAATTTTACGGATTGTTGGGAAAAATATAGATAAAAGGGAGAGAAACAATAATGATAAAACGTAAATTTGCTATGGTTACAATAACTGCTCTGGCAGTGTTCGGTCTGGTTCTAAGCGCTTGCGGAGGGAACTCGGACTCGGGAACTACGGCTGCGAATGAACTGGAACAAATTAAAAAAGCGGGCGTGATCAAGGTCGGTACCATGGGAACCTATCCGCCGTATACCTTTTTGAATGATAAGAAAGAAGTAGACGGTTTTGACCCTGATATCGCCAAGGAAATTGCCAAACGTCTTGGAGTAACGGCAGAATTCACGACTCAGGATTTCTCCGGGCTGATCCCAAGTCTGCAAGCGGAGAAATTCGACATCGTGATTAGCCAGGTTACGATTACTGATGAACGTAAGAAGCAAATTGATTTCACGGATTCTTACATCACGAACAATGTCAAAATCATCGTCAATACTAAAAATACAGATATTACGAAGCTGGAAGACTTCAAAGGGAAAACGATTGGGGTGGGCTTGGGAACGAACGATGAAACCTACCTGCGTACCGAAGTGCTGCCAAAAGTAGGTGATTTCAAGATCAAGACGTATGATGATGTCATTACCTCACTGAAGGATCTGGATGCAGGACGGATTGATGCGACCATTAATAATCTGTATGCCTTGAAACCGATTGTGGATGAGAATGGTTTCCAGATTAAAGCGGTGGGCGAACCAATCAAATCCGATATGGCGGGTGTAGCTCTTCGCCAGGATAATGCAGAGCTTCGGGATGCCATGAATAAAGCATTGGCAGATATGAAGGCAGACGGCACATACGACACTCTTTTCAAGAAATGGTTCAATGAGACACCTGCAAAATAAATGTTGTAGCGTGCGCCCTATGGCGGGAAGGGGGTAGTATTTATGCAACTCGTATTCGACAATCTGCCCTTCTTGCTGAAGGGCGCCGGTTACACTTTACTGTTGACGATTGTCTCGATGTTCTTCGGTCTGATCATCGGACTCTCGGTGGCAATCGCCCGTCTCAAAGGGAATCCGCCGATTCGGTGGATTGCCCGTTTCTATGTATCGGTCATCCGCGGGACACCGCTCCTTGTACAGATTGTTATCATCTATTATGGGCTAGTAGATTATGGGATTACGCTTGGTTCCCTGACAGCAGCCTATATTGCGCTCAGTGTAAATGCCGGGGCTTACTTGTCTGAGACGTTCCGTGGAGCCATTCTGTCGGTTCCGAAGGGACAACTGGAGGCTGCTTATTCAACCGGAATGACTCCATGGCAGGCGATGCGCAGAATTGTGCTGCCCCAGGCCATGCGTATTGCTATTCCACCTATGGGAAATACATTCATTGGTATGCTGAAGGAGACCTCACTCGTTTCAGTAATCACGGTCAGCGAACTCCTGCGTCAAGCACAGCTCCTCATTGCCCAGTATTATCAATATATGCCTTTTTATTTGGGGATCGGTGTGATGTATTGGATTATGAGTACAGGGCTGGCCTTCATCCTGGAACGGTTCGAACGCAGATTGGCCAAAGCTTATTGAACATGGAGATGACGTAAAATGATAACGACTACAGGCTTATCGAAGCATTTTCAGGATCATGAAGTGCTGAAGGGCATTAATATACAGGTGGCAGCACAGGATATTGTCGTTGTCCTGGGACCGAGCGGTTCAGGCAAAAGCACATTACTTCGCTGCTTAAATGGTTTGGAGGACATCTCAGGCGGCAGCTTTGAAGTAAATGGGATTGTAGTAGATGCCACTGCCTCCAGACGTTTGCGTCAGCAGGCCACCCGGAATATCCGTAAGCAGAGCGGGATGGTGTTCCAGCAATTCAATCTATATCCACACAAAACAGCGCTCGGCAATGTTATTGAAGGTCTGATCACCGTGAAGAAGCTGCCGAAGGAACAGGCTGTAGATCTAGGCCGGAAGCTTCTGGACCGCGTTGGACTGGCAGATCGTGAAGAATATTATCCATCCCGGCTCTCCGGCGGGCAACAGCAAAGAGTGGCGATTGCCCGTTCTCTGGCTATGGAACCCGCAGTAATGTTATTCGATGAACCCACTTCTGCGCTTGATCCTGAGCTTGTGGGTGAGGTGCTGAGCGTGATGCGTGAGCTGGCTCAGGAGGGAATGACAATGCTGGTCGTGTCACATGAGATGAAATTTGCCCGTGAAGTGGCGACTAAAATCATTTTAATGGCAGACGGTCATATTATCGAGGAAGCGGCTCCGCAGCGGTTTTTTGAAAATCCCCAGGAGGAACGGACACGCAGATTCTTGCGTCAAATCAACGAAATTTAAGGAAGAAGGTAAATATAATGAAAGTAACGACCCTTTGGAAAGGTAAACGGATGTTTGATTCAACCGGTCCTTCCGGCTATTCCGTGGGGATGGATGCAACTCCTAAATATGGCGGTAACGGCGAAGGCATGACTCCGATGGAATTGCTGCTAGCAGGGTTGGGAGGCTGCATGGGCATCGATATCACGATGATTTTGGATCGGTTCCTGCCAGAAATCACACGACTAGAAATTGAAGCAGATGGAACCCGCAAGGAAGCGAATCCTTCCGGATTTACAGCGATTGATCTGTTTTTTCATATTGATGGGAATGTCCCCGATTACCGGCTCTGGAAAGCTATCCTGATGGCTGAGGAGAAGTACTGCGCCGTCTCGGATTCGCTTAAAGCAGAGATTCACCCCCATCTAATCCTCAATGGAGTAGAAGTAGAGAAACCAGAGAAAACAAGCTAAGGCTAGGACTGGAATGATCCAGGAGTGTTATGTATCCTCCCAGTCTCCCTAGCCTAAATCCTGCAAAGAGAGAGGATATATGACCCGAAGCCGCTCTGTAGCTACTTTCCGATCCGCGCTTCGGCTCAATTGTGGGACGACTGTTGACTTGAGTACCTCTAGGCACTCTGTAGCTACTCCTGCATCGATATAACTCCAGCACAAAGAGCCCGCGCCATGCGCGGGCTCTTCATGTTGACTATTCCCCAGTCGCCACGGGATTTTCCTCATAACTAATCCAGTCACTCCAGCTCCCCGCATACAGCCGTACGTTCTTAAACCCGGCCTTCTCTAGCGCCAGGACATTCGGGCAGGCGGTTACCCCGGAGCCGCAGTAGACGATGATTTCGGCAGCTTTATCCAGTCCTGCGAAGTGTGCTTCAAGTTCCTCTGCACTCTTATAGCTGCTGTCTGCATGTTGTGTGTCTTTCCAGAAGTAATTGACCGCACCGGGAATATGTCCTGCTTTCTTATCCATGGTCTCATTCTTACCTTGATAGCGGTCACCCGCGCGCGAATCGATTAATACGGTCCCTGTAGAAGAGGAAGCATCAGTCCCGCCATTAACCGTCTTCTCCGATATCTGCCGAACCTCTTCAACATCCGCCAGCATTTGCGGCTGCACATTGGGCACAAATGAACTTGGCACCCGCACAGGCTGATGATCTGTGACCGGGAATTTCTCAGCCTTCCAGTCACTGAAGCCGCCTTCCAGAATGAACACCTGCTCATGCCCGAGGTAGCGCAGCAACCACCACAGCCGTGCAGCATTCATGCCGCTCTCATCATCGTAAGCCACGATGCGGGAATCATTTCCGATTCCGAGCTTCGAGAGACGTGCCGCAAGCACCTGCGGATCGGGAAGCGGATGCCGACCGCCGTGTTCACCCACTGGGCTGGACAGATCCAGCTCCAAATCGAGATAAACTGCACCTGGAATATGCTCCTGTTCATAGCTCTCCCGGCCAGCATCAGGTTTACCTAGCGTAAACCGGCAGTCTACTATAGTTTGTTCCGGCTCATAGAGTCTGGCGAGCAGCCAGCGTTTAGAGACAGTAGCGTCCATTAGAATCCCATCCTTTATCCTGTGATATGTAATGGCATTATTATAACGGAAATGAAGAGAGGGTGCATGTCTGTACTTCTATCCGGTTTAAGAGATTTGACACAGTCTGCCACTAATTTTACAATTGCCTTTGAGCTGATAGATCAATGAGAGAGAGGCTTAAGCCTGTGGAAACTATAGTAAGTAAGGCCTGGCCGGAATGGGCCGGGACGCTGCGGAGACGGAGCGGGGGCTGGAATAACACTACCTATTTTGTGGGAAATCAGACAAAACGCGCAGTCCTCCGTATATATGATACGCACAAGGACAAAGGCAAGATTGAATTCGAGCACGCCGTGCTCCAGCAGCTGGGGAGCCAAAACCTGCCCTTTAAAGTACCTGTACCCGTATCTGCCGCAACTGGTGAAACGATGTTTCAGATAGATGAAAGCGGCAAATTCGCCTGCTTGTTCCGGTATATCGACGGAGATACGCCTAACGAGGAAGCATCTGGATATGCCCAATCCTTCGGGGAGGCTGCAGGCATTCTTACGACTGTGCTGGCTGATATCAATCCCGGACTGACTCCTGTGTACCGGCCTTATTATGAGCTGCGGACATCGTATCCGCTGTGCAGTACAGAGGTTATCCGCGAGCTGTGTCTGTATCCGCCGGAACCCTTTAGGGAACTGGGCATGGAACTGGAAATGCTATACAAGGCTTATGAGAACATTACAGATTCGCTACATGAGTTTTCTGGACTGCCGCATCAATTAGTGCATGGTGACTTGAATGCTTCTAATCTTCTGGTACAGTCATCCAACCCTAGTGTGGTAGCTGCGCTGCTTGATTTTGAATTCTGTACCTTCGACGTACGGGTGATGGAGCCTGCGGTTATTTTGTCCGGGCTGCTCGGACATGTGGAGGAGAAGACGATGATCCGCGATTTCTGCCGGGGCTTCAGCCGCAGGGTCCAGCTTACTCCGGCTGAAATCAACGCTATTCCGGTATTGATGCTGCTAAGGAAGATCGATGTTTTCCTACATTTTGTCACCCGCTATCTGGAGGGTACAGATGAATCTCAGGTGCTGCATGAGCAGATAAAACTGCTGTCCGCAGATTTAATCCAGCTGTCTGAAGGGACAGCAGAAATTGGGACGATTGTGCGGGAAGAGCAGGGAAGAGCAAGCAGGTTATAGCTCATTCCCGTTGGCTGATTTCACTGCAGCTACTTTGCGGTTCAGGATCTCTTTATATATCTCTATGGCTAGTGCTCTCGAGCTTTTCAGATCAACGATGGCATCCGGTCTGGGCAGATGGATGACTTTATCCGGCAAACCTGCCAGCTCCGGCAGCCAGGTACGGATGTAGCTTCCGCTTGGATCATGAGTTTGGGATTGGGTTACCGGATTCATAATCCTGAAATAAGGCGAGGCATCGAATCCGAGGGATGAGCTCCAGAGCCAGCCGCCCCGGTTCAGCACATTGTCATAATCACTTAGCTTCAGCCTGAAGTAACGCTCCCCGTAAATAAATGGACAACCAAGATTTTTGGTCAGGAACATAGCGGTAATCATCCGCAGACGGTTAGGCATCCAGCCGGTTTCGTTCAGCTGGGTCATGGCGGCATCGATTACCGGAATACCTGTCCTTGCCATCGACCAAGCCTCAAAGTACTTCGTTTCCAGACGACCCAGATCATAAACCTTCTCATAGCTGAAAAAGTCAGCATCCAAGCGGGCCTGATACAGATAGAAATCCCGCCAGGCCAGCTGTCTCAGCCATTCTTCTATACCTGCCTCTTCTTCAGTCAACCGGTTATACACGGTACGTGCTGAAATTGCCCCCGTATTTAGATGCCGGCTGATCCGGCTTGTACTCTCCAGTGCATACCTGTCACGGCTTACATGATAATCCTGCAAATTCAGATTTAGAAAATGCTCAAGCGAACGGCTTGCATCCATCTTCTGTCCGGCAGAGGTTGGCTGCTCTAACTGCAGTTTAATCTCATCGGGAACCAGGAAGTCTTGGGTAATTCGCTCGTCCAGCGCTGAAGTTTCCAGCTCAGTCAAGGATGAAGAAAAAGGCGGATGAAACCGCTCAGCCAGGTAGCTGCGCCAGCGGCGGTAAAACGGGGTGAATACCTTGAAGGGCTCACGGCGTCCGCACCATTCCATGAAATCGTCCAGATCACAGAGCATACTGTCATGATAGAGTTTGAAGGTGATGCCCAGTTCAGCGGATGTGTTACGCAGGCTCTGGTCTCTATGTAATGCATAAGGTGTGTAATCAGCATGAACCATCAATTGCTGGATCGGATAGGCTTCACTCAGCCTCCTGACAATGGTATCAGGCTCGCCATAAAGAATATGCAGCTGCTTGCCCTGAAGGGTATAATCCTGCTGCAGACTGGACACTTGAGCCAGGAAGTTTCTCCCGCTATGCTCCAGATAGCGCTGCCTGCGCAGCAGGAAGGGCTCCAAGATAAGCACATGAAGGCTGCGGGAACCGGCAGCACGGATGGCATCAAAGGCCGGAAGATCGGTAGTCCGCAGGTCCTTGCGGTGAATGAAAAGAATCATTTGTCAGGATTTCCTTTCCGTTATCAGAGTCAAACAACTTTGTTACCATTTGTCCATAATACGATGGAAGATGCAGTTTTGGCGATAAGCAGTGTCTTTTTTGTGTACCCTATTTGCCGAGGAATGTAACCGGTTTTTCAACATTACATACAAAATAATAGAGAGTATGCCGGCCGCTGTTTAAGCCAACCAAGGCATACTCTCTTTGTTTGCCGCGTATCGATCGTTTCGAGTACAGCGTATAGTACGGATTTGTGCCAAAGTAAGCCTTTCTCTCATGCCACTCTATTCTATGTATCCTTGATGTTTTGGTGTGGTTGGGAGACTACTGCGGAATAAAATAATAAAATCCATATCTTTACATCATGATCATCTTAGTGTACTATGTAACTAACACACCGATACAGAAAACCAGAACTTAATTTTACTCGATATAGGGAGGATACCATGGAGCAGACAACAGTTAGCCATGAACATGCCGGGGCCCAAAGTGAACCGGTGGTGCTGCAGATGAAGGGCGTCAGCAAAATGATTAAAGGGAAGGCCATCGTGAATCAGCTGTCTTTTGAGATCCGCAAAGGTGAGATTGTAGGGCTGCTTGGCCCAAACGGGGCGGGTAAGACCACTACGATCCGCATGATGACTGGCCTGATCAAGATGACAGAGGGAGATGTGCTTGTCCACGGCCACAGCATCCGTAATGAATTTAACAAGGCGATTGCCCATATCGGTGCGATTATTGAGAATCCCGAGTTTTATGGCCATTTGACGGGCCTGGATAATCTGAAGCAGTATCTGCGGATGAGTGACGGTGTTGCCGAATCGCGGATCGCCGAGGTCGTAGAACTGGTCGGGCTGCAGGGAGCGATGGATAAGAAGGTAAAAGCGTATTCGCTCGGCATGCGCCAGCGGTTAGGTATCGCCCAGGCTCTGCTGCATTCCCCGAAGCTGCTCATTCTGGATGAGCCGACCAATGGTCTCGATCCTGCAGGGATCCGGGAAATGCGTGATTATATGCGGAATATCGCGGAGGTGGAGGGAATCTCCATCTTAATCTCCAGCCACATGCTGGCGGAAATTGAGCAGATTTGCAACCGGGCGGTAGTGATCCAGAACGGTTCGCTGGTCACGGTAACCCAGCTTGGAGCTGAGGCAAAGAGTGAAGATGAGGTAACCCTTACCGTTCGTGTTGATAAGGTTGAAGCTGCACAGGCCGTAATACAGGCAATGGATGGGGTAGAATTTGACCCGCTCTGACGAAATGCAGAAGGAACTCCATATCCGCCTGATTGACCATAAGGTACCGGAGCTTGTTGCAGCATTCAGCGCAGCGAAAGTCGGCGTATACCGGATTACCGAGAATAAACAAAGTCTCGAAGAAGATTTCCTGAAATGGACAGGAGGGAACCGCATTGCGTAAATTTAGTAACCTGGTTCTTAATGAGTGGCTGAAACTGTTTAAGAAGCGCTCCTTTTTTGTACCCCATCTGATTCTTGTGTTCTTTCCGCTTGTGCTCAGTTATATTGTTCATTCAGTATCACCGGAGACGTTTGCTTCTGCCGCGGAGTTTACGAAGGAGATGCTCCTCCCGACCGGAATGGGCCAGGTCATGGCTATTTTGACCATTATCGGAACGGCAGGGATTGTAGCCAAAGAGCATAGTCAGGGAACCGTCAAATTTTTGCTCATCCGTGCCCGCAGCCGCACCGCAATTCTGGCTTCGAAATATGTAACGGTGCTGCTGTATGCCCTTAGCCTGACCCTGGTGGCAGCGGCAGCAATATTCCTCTCGGGCCTGCTCTGGTTTACTGCCGGAGGCGGGGATACAGGAGTAGCGGATATCCTGCAGTCCATGCTGTACGGATTTGTGTATACGTTCATTTATGCAACTCTTGTTTTTATGCTCGGGGTGCTGACCAACTCTACAGGGGTGACCATCGGGATCGCCATGTTTGCAGTAACAATGGATAAAATCGTGATTAACCGGGAGTTCTATAAGTATTTTCTGTTCCCTAACCTGGATTTGTCGGCTTACAGCAATGGCGGCAATCCTCCGCTGCCTGGAATGACCCTAGGTTTCTCGATCATTATGCTAGCCGTGTATACGCTGGTATTTCTCCTGGCAGGATTTGCCGTCTTCAGACGAAGGGACGTTGCTTGATGACGATTGAATTTGACAACAACCAGCCGATTTATTTACAGATCATGAACTACCTCAAGGGTGAGATCATCACAGGCAAGCTGAAGCCCGGTGACAAAATCCCTTCGGTGCGCGAACTGGCGGCAGAACTGCAGATTAATCCAAACACGGTGCAAAGAACCTTTCAGGAACTGGAGCGTGAAGAGATTGTGGAGACACGGCGCGGCATGGGCAGATATGTGACCGGGAAGGAAGAGACCATTATGAACATCAAAAGAGAAATGGCCCAGGATATTCTCGACCGGTTCATCCGCGGAATGCAGGAGCTAGGCTTTCAGAGTGAAGAAATTGTAACGGCGGTGGCGGAGAATATTGCTGCGAAGGACAGAAAGTAGGGGGATGTAAGGGTGGACAGGATACTCAAGGTAGAGCAGGTTTCGAAAAATTACGGCTCTAAACAGGCGCTGCACAATGTCACTTTTGAACTCGGCGCTGGTAAAATTATTGGACTGCTTGGCAGCAACGGCAGCGGAAAAAGCACTCTGATGAAGCTGATCGCCGGACTCGCACAGCCGGGCTCAGGCAGCATTTCCGTGCTGGGAACTCCGGTAGGCGGGGAGAGCAAATCACTGGTCTCCTTCATGCCGGATCAGCCGCTGACGGAGGACTGGATGAAGGTGGGCGATGCGCTCAGGTTCATGGAGGATTTTTATCCTGATTTTGATCCGGCCAAAGCACGCCGCATGCTGGAGTTTATGAAGCTGGACGTGAAGGATAAAGTACGGGCACTTTCCAAAGGGATGAATGAACGCCTGCAGCTTACGCTGGCGCTCTCGCGTAAGGCCAGACTGTATTTGCTGGATGAGCCGATTGGCGGGGTGGATCCGGTTGCCCGGACGAAAATCCTGAATGCTTTGATGGAGTTTTATGAAGAGGATAGCACTATTCTGCTCTCCACCCATCTCGTATCGGATATTGAACGGATCTTTGATGAGGTGATTTTTATAAAAGAAGGGGAACTCGTCTTGCATAGTGATGTAGAGGAACTGCGGCTGCAGCGGGGAAAAAGTATCGATGAGCTGTTCAGAGAGGTGTATGCGGAATGCTGAAGCTGATTCGTTATGATTTTAGACGCAGCCGTGACCGGATTCTTGCAGCATTTGTCATTATGATTTTAATTCATACCGGGATCTGGGTATCCTCAGGCACAACGAGCAATGATATCCTTTCCGGGCACCTGCTTACTTATTTTTCGATTGGAGCCGCATTCCTCTTCATCACGGTGATTAATTATAACCGCAACCTGAAATCCTATGCGCGCAGGCTGCTTCCTGTAAATACCCTGTATACCGTCCTGTCACCACTTCTTCAATTCTGGATGCTGCTGCTGACTCTTATGCTTATAGGACTGATCCACCTGGGGTTATATATCCTGTTTTATTCAGCAGATTTCTTGCCTGGAAATTTCTGGAGTGTTGCCTTACGAAGCGCACTGCAGTGTACATGGACTGCCGGATTAGTGTTGCTCATGACTATATTTGCCTGTACTGTTGCGAGAAGTCTTAAGGTTAGAGGGAAGATATGGATTGGAATTGCTGTGCTGGCGGGCCTGCAGAACGGGGTAGCTTATCTGGAGCAGCTTCTGTTCAAAAGCTATTTTTTAGGGATCGGCAATGCGTTCCAGTTCGAGGTGCTCAAAGCCTCCGATGTTCCCAGCGGACTGAAGCTGAACTACGTAGGATCTAATGTGTGGCCGGTTATATTTGAAGTAGCGATAGCAGGGCTATTAATCTATGCTACAACCGTACTTGTGAAAAGAAGAACAGATTTGTAGGCAGCGGGTTTCAAAATGACGAAAGCAGAGCTGTTCCGCAGCTTTGCTTTCGTTTTTGCGCAAAAAAAGATTCCTGGGAAGGGAGATCTCCTATACATATAATTGCGGATACAACCGCCTCTTATTGAGCCTTGCGTGTATTTGTCCAAAGCTCAAGCTCGCGCAGCAGCAGTTCCTCTTCTTCTTCATTAAGGACTAGTCTAACCCCGTATTGGTACTGACCAATACCGAACATCCAGCCCCAGCGTACACTGCCTTCAAACTGCAGATTCACGTCTGTTAAGCGGAAATGTATAATCAGCTTCGTATCCCCTGAAGTAAAGCGGAGGTTCAGTGAAGTGCGTACTTTACAGCCGGAACGGCTAAGATCAAGCAGCACACCTTCGGTTAATTTCCCGGCTCCCGGTCCGGAATTACCCGCTGGAACTTCTAGCCAGCATTCTATCGGCTGGTTCATTACATATCGGAACGGTTCTTTTCTGCTGGAGTCGTCCATCGTTTACCTCCGCTAGTTTTTTTGCTATTATATCGAAATGACAGAATGAGAACAATCTACTAAAGTGCTATTTTAATATAAAATATTTTATTTATTCAGTCAGGGAACTAAAGGAGCGCTATCCATGTATCAATACGACAATGAAACCTTTCAAGATCATAATTTTGATTACGCAGCTTTGCGGGACGGTGAACTGAACGGCTGTACCTTTGAGCGCTGCTCCTTTAAGGGGGCCTCTATGGAAGAAATGACCTCAACCGGCTGCCGGTTTGCAGATTGTGACTTTAGCGGGGCACAACTCAATGCATCCGTACATAAAGGAGCAGCATTTACCAACTGCAAATTTACAGGGGCGAATCTGTTCGTGTCTAAATTCGAGGATTGCAAGATGGTGGGCTCTGATTTCTCGAACGCCGCGATGGACGGGATTACGCTGGCTGGGGGCGACTGGTCATATACAAATCTCAGACATGTCAATCTGGCCCGGCAGGATCTGCGGGGCATCCGGTTTCTGGAAGCAGATATGCTGGGCTGCAATTTGCAGAAGAGTAATCTGCGGGGTGCTGATTTAAGCCGTGTACGGCTGACCCAGTGCAAGCTAGAGGGTGCGGATCTGCGCGATGCGAAACTGGATGGAATCGATCTGAAAAGTCTGGACTTAAAAGGTGTGCGGATCGATGTGGAGCAGGCTGTGCTGCTGGCCCGTTCTTTAGGTGCAAAGGTAGACTAAGCGAAATTTAAAAGCAGCTCCGCTCTTTTAATGAAGAGAACGGAGCTGCTTTTTTTTGCCTTACAGTTTGTATAGAGAAGCCATGCAGTCCACAAACATTTTGTTGTACTCGGAACGGGTAAGGTCATGAGTGGAGGCGATGTCGCGGCCTAGGAATTCAAACCACGTAATTTCTGTGCCATCTTTTTTGTAGACGAACTTCTCATGCCGGATGGAGAACGTATCATTCTCAAAAGAAGGAACCTGCTCATATTTGAGCTCAGTACCCAGTTTCTCGGATACAAGCGTCGCTAGAAGGATAAGCATTTTAAAGGGGTCATCATACATTTCAAATTGTTCTGTCATCAACGTCCACTCCTTAATTTGGCATGTGCTGCTGAGCAGAGTATACTATATCGTTCTAATGTAAGCACTATCATTTGAAGAAGTCAGTACAATTTTGATACAACATGTGAGCTTAATCAAGAAAGTACATACCGTATGCTTATCATTCAGGTATATTTATCCGATATAAAAAAATATCGATTATTTTCGACAAGGGGAATGAATGTGTATGTCGTTTAATCTGCGGACTCTATTTTCCAGCGCCTTTGCCGTAATTATCATTCTGCTCACTGCACTCCTGATTATTGTTATCGGCAGCCAGTCGACCAAATCAGTGGAGAAAAGTATTGGAGGTTCACTGGCGGAAGAAGCCTATCAGATGGCTGAGAAGCTGGACCACTTCATGTGGTCCCGTTCCGGAGAAGTGGAAGTGTTGAGTAAGCTGAATGCTTTTCAGGAGCCATATGACAAGGCGGAAATCAGCGGTTTGCTGAATCAGCTGAAGAGCAGTATGCCCGTATTCACATGGGTGGGTTTTCTCGATCCTGCCGGAAATGTACTTTCGTCAACGGATAATATTCTGTTAGCTCAAAATATAAGTCAGAGACCCGTGTTTCAGGAAGGGATTAAAGGTCTGTTTATTGGAGATGTGCATGACGCCGTTCTGTTGTCCAAGCTGTTGCCGAATCCGGGCGGTGAAGACTTGCAGTTCGTAGATGTCAGTGTTCCAATTTACAGCAAACAGGGGCAAGTCACCGGTGTACTGGCGGCGCATCTCAGCTGGGAATGGTCCCGTGAGGTAGAGCAGTCTATCCTTGCTCCGCTGAAAGATCGTATGACCGATGTCGAGGTGCTGGTGGTCAGTCAAAAAGATGATACAGTCCTGCTGGGACCGGACAGACTGGTCGGCCGAAAAATGACGGATGAAGCGCTCCTGAAAGCGCGGACCGGTGAAAACTCATGGACAGTGGAAAAGGAGAAGGGTGAAGATTCTTATCTGACCGGCTATGCTTACGGAGACGGGTATCTGAATTACCCGGGTTTGGGCTGGTCTGTGATTATCCGTCAGCCGGCAGAGATCGCCTTCGCTTCTGTCCATCAGCTTGAACGGTTCATTATCCTAAGCGGAATGGCGGCTGCTGTGATCTTCGGGATTCTTGGCTGGTTCCTGGCAGGCTGGATTGCACGTCCGCTAAATGCTATTACGTATACAGCTGATTTGCTCAGCTCCGGTACTGATGCAGAGATTCCATCCTCTTCGCTTATCAAAGATGTAGCCGTACTTTCAGCCTCCCTAAGGAATCTCGTAGGGAATCTGACCAAGACGGAAAGCAAGCTCAATTATATGTCTGATATGGCGCTGCATGATTCCCTCACAGGCTTGCCGAACCGGGCAGCCCTTGAAGAGTTTTTGGCTCTTGCAGTCAGCAAGGCGCAGCAAAGCCGGACAACGCTCAGCTTTCTTTATTTAGATCTGGACGGATTTAAGAATGTGAATGATACGTACGGGCATGCGGCCGGGGATGCCCTGCTGCAGCAAGTAGCCGTGAGGCTGCTGGACTGCACCCGTGAGCATGAGATTGTCGCCCGCTTAGGGGGAGATGAGTTTGTCATCATCCTTCATACTTCAGCGGCAAGACCAATGTATGAAGCCGAAATCGTTGCAGCGCGGATTATCAGCAAAATTAATCTTCCGGTTATGATCGGAGGCCACAGTCTTCATGTTGGCTGCAGTGTCGGTGCAGCGGTGTGGACGCCAGACGGGGCGGATACCAGTGAAACGATGCGGCTTGCCGACGAGGCGCTGTATATTTCTAAACGCAGCGGCAAGAACCGTATTACATTTGAGGCTGCCAGCTAAAACAGCTGGTGGTACTTAAAATAGCTCTTTTGGGAGGAGACGCCTAAAAACGTCCTGCTGACAAAAAGAGCTTTTTTTTGATTAAAAGTAGAAAATGCTTTCAGCTTATGTAAAAAATTAATGCACTCTTTTACGTGGATTAGACCACCACTTAATCCAGAGTTTTCCTTCATCATCATGGAAGAACTTTATTCCTATCCACTTTAGAGGTGTCCAAACCTCTTTGAAATAATATGATGGCATAGTCTATTAGCCCCTCCCGTATAGTTAATTTATACTATATTTTACGCCAAAATTTACTATTTAACAATACTAGATCCATAAAATTGAAATTAAGTGGTAGGAATTAGCACAAGCCATCCAGCGGAATAAGCATTTAATGTAGAGAAAGGATGTGAAAGAATGACAAATGCCGAATTCATATCCAGAATCGCACCCTATGCAATAGCAGATATGCAGCGCAGCCACATTGCCGCCTCGCTTACGATCGCACAAGCCGCACTGGAATCCGGATGGGGTAACAGCGGTCTGACGGTGAAAGCCAATAACCTTTTTGGAATGAAAGGAAGTGGTCCGGCAGGAAGCATTGCCATCCGGACAACCGAATATTTATACGGTAAACCTTTGCTCGTGACTGCAGCCTTTCGCGCTTACCATGACTGGGGAGAATCTGTAGCGGACCACTCTGCAGTTCTCATCGGGGGGGTCTCCTGGAACCGCGGCCTATACAGCAGGGTAATCGGCGTTAACGGGCAAACAGCCGCCCGTGAGATTGCTGCGGCCGGGTATGCAACAGATCCGAATTACGCTGCCAAGCTGATCCGAATTATGGATACCTATAATTTATACCAATTTGATGAAGTGAAGGAGGATGAAGAGATGTCGGCTGAAGATAAACAGAAGCTTGCGAATCTGGAGACGGAATTAAAAGAGCTGCAAGTTCTTCTTGCCGTTCATACGGACCGCCTTACGGCAATGGAAGGCCGGACAGTGATGAATGTTCCGGTATGGGCACGGCCGGCGGTTAATGCGGCTGTCGCTGCCGGACTGTTGGATACACCTGCCGGTGGAAGCTACGACTTTTATCGTTTGCTCACGGTGCTGAACAGGGCAGGCTTGCTGGTGACAGGGGAGGATTGAGATGAACAATGAGGTACTGAATAATGTGCTGGCTTTCGCCTCGGTGTTGGCTGTGTTTGTTATGGCGCTTGTGCAGCTGGTAAAGAACAGTGTGAATATCCCCCGTAATCTTGTTCCGGCCGTAGGTCTGGCAATCGGTTTATTTGTCGGTGCAGTTGCGTACCCTTTTACCGACATGACACTTGTACTCCGTCTGTGGGCAGGCGGGCTGGCCGGTCTATCGGCCACCGGACTCTTTGAACTAGCCTTTAACAAAAGAGACGGATCGACCAAAGACAAATAGCGTTACATGAATCGCATCTAATCATTATATTTATGCGTATGCCTGCTGGTGATCTGAACAAGCAATCTGCTGTTAAATCAATATAATAGGATATGCAGTAATGGAAGGAGGTGCTTTTATATGGGAACCTATCTGGATGCCAGAACCTCACAGAATGCCAGTACGGCGAACTCCATTGCCATCCCGATTCTGGCGATCAATGCCCCGCAGTTATTCGGTCAAATTGGCCTGATTACCTCGGGTATTACTACGAATCCGCGTGTGCTATTGAAGGGAACGATTTCGTTACAGCTTCCGCTGGCCCTGGTTGGTATTACGATTACCATAGTCCGGGGTACGCTTCCTACAGATCCGGTGGTCTATTCCGCAACCTCTACTTTCAACCTTAGCCTTCTTGCACCACAGGTCATTGCCTTTTCAGCTGCTGATTTTAATCCGCCGGTTTCACCACAATTGACTTATACGGCATTTGTAACCTCTAACCTGCTGGGTACAATCCGTGTCGGTCCGGAGAGCTTTGATGGAATTCTGGTTTCAGACTAATTGCAGCCTTACGTCTTGTCATGCCCTTAGCGGGTATGACAAGATGCTTAATTGCCTATATGATTTTCTTGCATTGGCTCGGCTCAGTCTAAATTAAACCGTTTCGCCCAATCTGAATGGAACAATCGTACATATTCTATTCTGTAGTCATTATTTTGAAGGAGGTTATCTCATGGGTGCAGATTGCGGATACGGCGGTAATGTAGGCGGTGCTAATGTAGGTCCGGTTGGTCCTTGGACATCTACTGGTGCGATCCTGGTTCTTTATATCTTGCTTGTTATTATCTTGAGTGCCTGCTTTATCTAAGAGCGTAAGCAAAAGGCGCGTTACCTGAAATTGTCAGGTTCGCGCCTTTTTTTGTGCGGAAAATTAGACTTTGGTTAAGTTATACTGGAGGAAAATGGATGAAATTAGGAGGGGTTTATGTATATTAGGAAGCTGGCTGCTGATGAACTGCCGCCGATGGACCTGCTGCTGACAGCAGATCCATCACACTTAAAAGTAGAGGCCTATCTGAAAAGAGGTGAATGTTATGCAGTATTTGATGAAGAGGAAATTGCCGGTGTTTATGTGTTGCTTCCTACACGCCCTGATACTGCCGAATTGGTAAATGTTGCAGTGGCGGAGGTACATCAGGGGAAAGGACTCGGTAAGCAACTTGTGTTACATGCGATTCAGGTAGCTGCTATACAAGGGTTTAGTACCATCGAAGTAGGAACCGGAAATTCGAGCATTGGTCAGCTGGCACTATATCAGAAATGCGGATTCCGGATTGTAGCTGTGGAGCTGGATTTTTTCACGAGGCATTACCCGGAAGTGATTTATGAGAATGGAATGATATGCAGAGATATGCTGCGTTTGACCCGGGAACTTTGAAGGGATAGCTAATTTACAATCTGCAATTTTTAGGATTATATCCGGTGAGGAGTGTTAAAGTGAGAAAAGGGTTATCCCTGATAATGATCTGCAGTCTGCTGGTTCTTGGGGGATTATGGGGTTCACCGGTGGTGCATAGTGCCGAAGATATAGCAGGCTTCAGCGTCAACTTCGAGAACTTGAAGGTACCGGCCGGAGTTAGCCCTTTTGTAGACGGATCTGTTATTATGGTGCCTGTCCGTCCAGTAGGAGAAGCGCTGGGTTATGAGGTCACTTACATAAAAGAACAGAACAGCCTGCTAATGAAGAGTGATGAACTGGAATATGTATACAGGCTGGGAGGAAGTACTGTTGTCACAAGTGGTAAGGGCCAGCTCGCCCTTGAGGGTAAGGCGGTGCTCAAGGATAACCGCATATATGTACCTTTATCCTTCTTTGGAGCGCTGGGTTTAATCACATCTTTTGATGCAAGTTCGTTTGAGGCTGCCGTAATCACCCCTCAGAAATACGCAGACTACGTAGTAGGTTTGCTGAATGCCGGCCAGTATGAGGAACTATGGCAGGACTTGTTCAATACAGAGCTTAAAAGGCTGGTTTCAATCTCTGCACTTCAATCGGGCTGGGAGAGTCTGGACGGTACCTATGGAGTCTATGTTCAATTGAACCCGGTGACTACCATGCAAGTTAAAGGACAAACCGTAATTCAGGCAACGGCGGAATTCTCCAAAGGCAATTTAAGCATGATTATCACTGTGGACAACAATGCCCGGTTAACCGGCTTAAGGTTTACACCTGCTGCTGCACCCGCTGTGGAGCGGGAGCTACCGGAAGGCTTAACCGAAGAGACCGTAGTAGTTGGTGAAGGCACTGCACATCCGTTAAAAGGAATTCTGACACTTCCTGAGCATTCGTCAGGCCGGCTTCCGTCTGTAGTGCTTGTTCATGGATCCGGTTCAACCGATCACGATGAAACGGCTTTTGCCTATAAGCCCTTTCGCGATATCGCATGGGGATTAGCGCAGCAAGGGATTGCTGTCCTACGCTATGACAAGCGTTCGTACACTTATCCCAAAGAGTTTATGGGAGATGAGGCAGCAGCAAGCTTTACTGTAAAAGAAGAAACGGTAGACGATGCCATACTTGCGGCCGGGTTGCTGAAGTTGGATAAACGGCTGGACCCGGGGCATGTGTATCTGGCCGGGCACAGCCTTGGAGGAATGCTGGCTCCAAGAATCGATGCTGACGGCGGTGATTTTGCCGGGTTAATACTGCTGGCAGGATCTCCGCGGAAGCTATGGGAAATTGTGTATGATCAGAACATGAATGTAATCGATGGTCTGGACGATAGTAATCCGCTCAAAGTGCAGACACGCTCGGCAATAGACGGTGAACTCATGAAAGCGAAGGCGCTATCCTCATTAAGCACTGAGCAAGCCAAGCAGGCACCGGCTGTGTTTGGAATCCCGGCGTTCTACCTACAGGAAATGCAGCAGCACGATACGGCGGAGCTGGCACGAAGGCTGGCAAAACCCGTACTCGTAATGCAAGGAGCAGATGATTTTCAGATATTTGCCGGTACAGACTTTCCCCTCTGGAAAGAAGTTCTCAAAAATAATCCTGCGGCTGAGTTTAAGCAGTACCCGGGGTTAAATCACTTTTTTGTCAATTATGACGGGGCCGGAGCCGGAACAACGGCTGAGTATAATGTACCGGACATCGTGGACCCGCAGGTCATTACAGATATGGGAGCATGGATCAACGCACAATACAGTCATTAGGACTTTAGGGAGGATATTAAAGATGCCGAAAATTTATAAGAACCTTACCGAGTTGATTGGTAATACTCCGCTGCTGGAGCTAGGGAATTACGGTAACGCCCACCATGTGGAAGCCAGGCTGCTAGGCAAACTGGAATATTTTAATCCGGCGGGAAGTGTCAAGGACCGTATTGGTTTTGCGATGATAAAGGATGCAGAAGCCAAAGGGCTGATAAATCAAAACTCGGTCCTGATCGAACCTACCAGCGGGAATACCGGGATTGGTCTTGCTTTTGCCGCTGCGGCGCTGGGCTACCGGCTTATGATTGTGCTTCCGGAATCGTTCAGTGTGGAGAGACGCAAGCTGCTGAAAGCACTCGGTGCAGAGCTGATACTAACCCCGGCATCCGAAGGTATGCTTGGTGCAGTCGGAAAAGCAGAGGAGCTGGCTGCTTCAATCCCGAATTCTTTTATTCCTCAACAGTTCAGTAATCCAGCCAATCCGCAGATTCACCGGGAGACGACTGCAGAAGAAATTTGGAAGGATACGGATGGCGGAGTGGATATTTTCGTGGCTGGAGTCGGTACAGGAGGTACAGTTTCCGGAGTAGGTCAAATATTGAAAGAGAGAAAACCCGGTGTCCAGGTAATCGCTGTTGAACCCGCAGACTCTCCGGTCCTGTCAGGAGGCAAACCGGGTGGACATCAGATTCAAGGCATCGGAGCCAATTTTGTACCTGGAAATTTCGATCCTGCGGTGGTTGATGAAATCGTTCAGGTGAAAAACGAGAATGCCTTTGAAGCAGCGCGCAGCCTTGCCAGAACTGAGGGCTTGCTCGTAGGCATTTCCTCAGGTGCTGCAGTGCATGCTGCGGTGCAAATTGCCGGTCGGCCGGAGAACAAAGGCAAGAATATTGTTATAATTCTGCCGGAAACAGGTGAACGATACTTATCTACTCCGCTGTTTGAAAATATTGAATAGACTAACTGACTCAATGTTCATATTTCTGTAACGACCGTCCCTAAGGGGCGGTTGTTTTTGTGTAGATCAGAACACGAATGTGGTGACTCATAGAGTTGAACTAAAGGAGGCAATATGGCACCAGCCGGCTGAAATAATAGATTTTTAGCTATACGTGTATAGGTCTAAAGAGATATAATTAATCCAATGAATGAAATTGATGCCAGGCGGTGTTGTGTGTTGTCGTGGGATATTGTAGGATTTATGTTTTTCTCAACGATTGAAACTGTATCATTATATTATTTGATTATGACACTCTTTCGGTTTAAATGGAGGGCATTCATCTGGCCGGCGATGTTTATTATTTTAATCAATAATCTGCAAAGCTATCTGCTCAGGAATGAACTTGATATGGCCAATATTTCACCTCTAGTCACAATTATTGTTTTCATATTCTTTTTTGCTGCTGTTGTCAGGATGCCGTTTGTTTTTTCAGTTATTGCAACGATCTCAGGATATGTGATCTTTGCCGTTATCCAGTCATTATTGGTGTTGCTTATGTTCGGTTCCCTTTCGCAGGTGGAGAATAACACAATCAACGGGTACATCCTGCAAACAGCATCTGCTGCAGTAGTGTTCGTAATCTTCTGGTTTGCTTACCGCAAAGGCAAGGGCTTTACGTTTGATATGGAAAAACTGAGATTCAAGCTGGAAGATATTGTGCTCAGCGTGTTAATCATTATTTTTCTGATCGGGATATCTGCGCTGCTGGTTTATAGAAACCTTTGGATCGATATTATGTTCTTCATGGTGATGTCCGCATTCCTGTTATATTATTCAACGAAAAAGGAGCGGGAGGATGCTTGAGAACCTGGCAGGGTGGATCGCGGCAAGAATCAAAAATGTCGTCCCTGAACATCCGGCATCCTATGCAGTCCTGAAATTTGCTGTATCGATTGTGCTCAATGTGATACTTGTTGTAGGATGTACGTTGTTGATCTCAGTGATCACAGGTAAAGCGGCAGAAGCCGTATTGATTCTGATCTCCTTCGCGCTGCTGCGGCAAGTCTCGGGCGGGGTGCATCTCCGATCAGGCTTGGGCTGCGTACTGTTTACAACGGTTTTGTTTACAGCTTTATCCTATGTACAGGCGGATATTTTGTATGTACAGCTAATGAACAGCCTGAGCCTACTGCTCGTTCTTCTGCTTGCACCTATCGGAATTGACAAGCAGACGAGAATACCCGCGAAGCACTGGCCAAAGCTGAAATTCATTGCAGCCGCACTTGTAGTTACGAATATCTTTATTGCATCGCCGGTTATTGCGGGCAGTTTTATGGCCCAGGCTGTGAGTTTAGTAATCGTATGGAAAAAGGGGAGCGGAAGTCATCGGAACATTTCAGCGCAAAGCCGTTTATAAACTGGCGTCGGTTTTAGCCTTCCTGGCTGTTTTTGTAGTAGATGCTGTTCCTAGTGTTCTTTTTGTACATCAGCCGGAGGTTCCGGAAGAATTATTGAAATAGTATTGGAGTTGGTCATCTTGAGCAGTATGTCTGTGACCCGTGATGTGAAAGGTAACAGCGGATTGTCCGCACTCGATATTACCGAAATTACATACATGGAATTCGAAAGAAATCTATATAGAATCGTAGTCCACACGAAGGATGAAGTGTTTTATACAGTCGGCACGCTGAAATATTGGGTAACTACACTTACAAGTTCAGGCTACAATTTTGTCCTGGCAGACCGCAATACCCTGATTAATGTCTCCAACATCATTCAGCTCGACAAAACCTTCCATGTCGCTTATTTCGGGGAGAACCTGAAGGGAATAGAGCAGAAGTGTTTTCTTTCGGAGAAAGGCTATAAGGAAGTCGTCAAAGACGTTAAAATCTCGCAGCCGCATATCCAATTTATTGAACTGCCTTTGTGGTAGTTCTTTTTTTATGAGCAGGAAAATATTGCATACCCGGGAACGATTCATTATACTCCCAATATAGGAATTTAAAATTTTATATATGCGGAGGGGAATTAACAAAGTGAAAAAGAAAATGACTGCTGCGTTTACCGCTTTTGCTGTGCTCGGGGGAATGGGAGCCGGAGTTGTTGCCGGTGCCAACCTGCAAGAGATTAAAGCATTCCTGAATCCAAGTATTAAATTTAAACTCAATGGTCAGCCCGTACAGCTTAAGAACAGCAGCGGTGCAGTTGTAGCCCCGATTACTTATAACAATACCACTTACTTACCAGTCAGAGCCGTATCTGACCTGCTGGGGGTTGCCGTTAAATTTGATCCCACCGCCAATACCATATTCTTAGGGGAACAACTCGAAGGCGTTTCCATTGCCTCTGGCTTTGATTCTTCATACCATACTAAAGACCCGGACAAAACGGTCTATCTGGACAAGGATTATAAAGACGTCCATTTCGACAACGGCAGCGGAACACGCGGCAGCTCCTTTATGCTCTACCCTAAAAATAAATATCAGAAGCTGTACATCCAGGTTGCGGCAATTGGCGGCGATATTAAAGACTTCACCATACAGGATAGTGATACCGACACGGTTCTCAAAAAGCAGACAATTACAGCTGAGCAAGGACTTGTAACAATAGAAGCTGATATTGCAGGAGTAGATTCAATTTTTGTAACCGGGCAAGTTGAAGACGGCGCGGCCATGTTCGTTCCTTTGACTACTTCGTATTATAAATAGCAGAAAACTATCGTGAAAAATCTGGTAATAACATATCAAAAAGCATTAGAGCACACTCCTTAGAGTCGCCACTCGGATAAACTTATAGTTTATCCGGTGGAGATTTTAGGGGGTGTTTTGATTATTTGAGCAGGATAACCTAAGGAAGGGATGGAATTTGTTAATTAATAAATTGTTCTGTAGTTCAAACAAGTGATGAAAGAAGGGGGGACTTTTTTGGGGACAGATATTCACTGCTTTGTAGAACAAAAAATGTATCGTACAGACACTTATGAAACCGATCCTACAGGGAATTGGATTTGGATTCATAAAACGGACCATGCAGGGACGTGGATATCGATAGATAAATGGACTAAAGACAGCATGGCTATTCTTTATCCTGAACGCAATGAAGGGCCTGTCTGGAATGTTGAGCGTGAGGATATGGTTTTCACCGATCGGAACTACGGTCTTTTTGCAATTCTGGCCAATCAACGAAACTCCGAAAATATGCCTTACATCAGCGCTCCACGTGGGTTGCCTGAGGACGTCAGTCCTGAGATTCCGCTACAAATCAGGGCTTTGGAAGGCCATGATACGACGTGGTTTACCGCTAAAGAATTAATCGATTATAATTGGGATCAAGTGTTTGAGTTCGAAGATGAGAACATGAATGGTGAGAAAATATATGAAACAGTAAACTATAGGGAATGTGGAAGCAGATTGTTGGAAGTCATTCACCTTATAGTTGCAAGAAATAACCCGGCAGATTTTAGACTGATTATGACGTTTGATTGTTGACCGAACGTTGAAAGAAAGTCAAATAAGACAGCGGCAGACTAGGACTTTGTTTTCATGTCCAGCTGCCGTTGTTTCTATTTTAGGCCAATGTTTAAGGCCACCTGAGTGCCATCCAAATGACACTTCAATATAAATTAATAGCTTGAGGAATCACGATGAAAAATCATATAGACCAAGGGTTCATTACATGAAAAATCGAGGCCCTATTTCTAGGGCCTCTTTCATGGGAGAGGAGAAACCGGACGAAGAGCTTATGGGGAAACGTAAGCCTGCTCCGCGGTTGTCTACGACATTTTGCAATGCCGATAGTTACATGTTGTCCCGGAATGAACGATCTTATACATCGAAGCTGAAAAATATCTGCACCTCTAAAATGACACATCCAGACAAACTTTTTATTTAACCAGACAATTGTGGTACTATAGGCTTGGACTTATGCCCTAACCGGCGTAATAAACAGAGACATAGAGCAGGTGAATCGGTGAGAGTTGTATCGGGAAGTGCAAAGGGGAGACCCCTGAAGAGTGTTCCGGGCAGCGGGACGCGGCCCACGACCGACAAAGTGAAGGAAGCGGTATTCAGCATGATCGGCCCTTATTTCGAGGGTGGAACAGCGCTGGATTTGTTCGCCGGCACTGGAGGCCTTGGGATCGAAGCGCTGAGCAGAGGGATGGACCGTGCGGTTTTTGTGGATATGGAGCAGAAGAGCATTGATACGGTGCGTTCCAATCTGAAAGCGGTCAAAATGGAGGAACAGGCGGAAGTGTACCGCAATGATGCCGGTAGAGCGCTGAGCGCGCTTGAAAAGCGGGGGCGTGCCTTTGACCTTGTTTTCCTGGACCCGCCCTATCGGCTGAAGCATGGGGATGAATTGATGCTGGCGATGGCCCAGAAAGGATTGCTTAAACCTGATGCAGTAATCGTGCTTGAACATGAATCAGGTTATGTCTATCCAGAGGATATTCCTGGGTTCTATAGAACACGGCAGGCTGTATACGGAGAAACGACAATCTCCATTTATCAGTATGAAGCTGCTCCGGGGGAAGCTGCCGGTGGTAGTAAGGAGGGTAATGATGAGTCTGCAAATTAGAAAAGAACGTGTCGCCATCTATCCGGGGAGCTTTGATCCGGTAACCATGGGACATATGGATATTATCCGGCGCGCAGCAAAACAGTTTGACAGACTGATTGTTACCGTACTCAATAATTTAAGCAAAAACCCGATGTTCACGGTGGAGGAGCGCACGGAGCTGCTGCGGCAGGCTACGGCGGATATTCCGAATGTCGAGGTTGACAGCTTCCGTGATCTGCTCGTTAATTATCTCCGGCAAAAGAACGCCCAGGTGATCGTGCGTGGGATTCGTACGGTCACCGATTTTGAGTATGAACTGCAGACCGCTTCAATAAATCATAGTCTAGATCCAGAGGTAGAAACCATATTCATGATGACTAACCCGAAATATTCCTATCTTAGCTCGAGTGTAGTGAAGGAATTGGCTCACTTTGGCGCGAATGTTTCGGACTTTGTAGCGCCTGAGGTCGAACGTGCTATGAAGCTCAAATTCAGCCAGCTGGACGCCCGGACGAAGTAACAGCATACACCAGGGCAGAGAACACCAATAATAACAGCAGCAATATGGATTGTAGGCTCAGCAGCTGCGGAATCAGGTTCCAGACGGTAATAGGACTTAAGGTTTCCGGAGTTACTGCTGCATCTGTACGGCTGATTGCCGGCAGAACAACTGCTCGGACGTTAAGCAGCGGCTTCCACAGCAGAAAGGTTAAGGCGAAAGCGTACAAGCCATGCAGCAGCCGGACAGCGGCGTAAGGGATAAAGCGGGCCTTGGCTTGTTTAAGTGCCGTCAATGATTGGAGTTGTCCGCAAATTCCGCTCCATCCCAGCGCTGCAGACAGGAGAGCCATGCCGGTTACACCCATGGAACTAAAGACAAATGGCGCCGCAACTTTTGAAGTCAGTGCATTTGCGCCCAGATGGATCTCCAGAATACTGGCAGCCAGAGCCGGCGGCAGCTGGGGGAACAAAGTAGCTGCTATGTTGATGACCACGGAGAACATAATCATATATCCGCCGACGACCATCAGATTCTGGACCGCAGAGGCCACAGCTTCACCAAGCAGCTTGCCGAAGCTCCGGCCATCCCGTTCACGGGCCTCTAAGATAGCCTGATGAACACGTTTGGGTAAGGTTTTTGTATCGTGTGTGATGTCTTGTGTTACACTGTTCCTTCTGCCTACGAATAGTGCAGCGGTGAATCCAGCAGCCAGGCCTGACAACCAGTGGATGGCAAGCAGGGTATATCCGGCGGCAGGGCTATGCAGGAAGGCAACCCCCACTACAATAACCAGAGTTACCGGGCTTGCAAAATGGGCAAGCGCGGCCAGCCGTCCGGCCTCCTTGTCTGATATACTGCCCTGCTTGTGGAGCTGCTGAACTCCCCCCGCACCTGCGGGAAATCCTGCAGTCATGCCAAGCGCCAGTGTCCACCCTCCGGCTCCGGGCAGGCGGAACACCTTGATCATTAACGGCTCCAGCAGGACGCCGAAGCCATGAACAAAGCCTGAAGCGGTCAGCATTTCCGATAAGATCAGGAAGGGCAGCAGTGCCGGGAAGATCAGCGTCCACCATAGCTTGAGGCCCTGAAGGGAAGCCGCGAAGGAGGACTCCGGTGCTGAGACAATGGCAACTGCCAGCAGAATGGCTGCAGTACCGGCCACGAAGGGTGCAGAGGCTGAAGTTAAGCGCCGTATTTTAACATTATTCATTATGAGCATCACCTCTTCATAACTTAGGACATGGGCTGAAGACTGTTATCAATTTATGCAGTGCAGACAACCATCATGCCATAGCCGGAGAAGGTACAGCTTCTGAAGTTCGTTGAAGGAAGCATAGAGCCGCGGGAAAGAAGGGAAAAGCATTGAGGCAACAGAAACGCCGGGTAGGATTCCGCGCCATCGCCTACTTGTTTACTTTAGTGGTTATACTCTATGTTACAGTTTTTATGAATACCCCTTACATCGTATATCAGCCCGGCAGTGCCTCGGAGGTTGCGCCGATGATCAAGGTGCAGAATGCAGATAAGGATGAGAAGGGCACCTTTATGATGACAACGGTGTCGGCCAGCTATGCCAATGTGGCTCTGCTAATTGCCTCTTTATTTAACTCCTATTCTGAGGTTGTCCTAAAAGAAACCCGGCTTGGAGATAAAACAGAGCAGGAGTATGCGGCTGAACAGGTGTATTATATGAACAGTTCGCAATCCTTTGCTGTACAGGCTGCGTATCATGCTGCGAATGTTCCTTATGAGGATGTAGTGGATTATTTGTATGTATTCTCTGTTCCAGACACGGATAATCAAGGACAATTTCAGCCTGGTGACAAGATTATCAGTGTGCAAGGCAAGCATATCGCGGATCCGGAGACTTTATCAGCACTCTTATCCACCAGTAAAATTGGCGATCAAGTGGCGGTAGTGCTGCAGCGGGGCGGCAAGGAAATCAAAGAGCAGGTAACCCTGGTAGAGGTTAAGGATAAAGATACCGCTGCTGTAAAACCCGGTCTGGGAGTGGTAATCGGTGCAGTGCAGAAAGTTAAGCCTAAGGTAGCAGGCAAGGATGTCAGCTTTGTAGATACCAATGTTGGAGGACCGTCGGCAGGACTTATGTTTACGATGGAAATTTACAACCAGCTTACTCCTGGCGACCTGTCCAAAGGACACCGGATAGCCGGTACCGGCACTATTGACGCAGACGGAAATGTCGGGGCTATTGGCGGGGTTAAGCATAAGATTGTAGCTGCAGACCGCGAGAAGGCAGAGGTGTTCTTTGTCCCTGTCAAAAATTATGACGAAGCAAAAGCAAGAGCCGATAAAATAGGCACCGACATGAAGCTGGTGCCTGTGTCGACGCTAAACGACGCGTTGGAATACATGGAGAAGCTGCCGGTTACACCCTAACCGGCGGCATGAAGTAATCGCTGTAAAAATCGTTGCGCAGCGGACAGCCGAAAGCTCCTGCGTAAGCGGCTGCCGCCTGAATATCACGCTCCAGGCCGAGATGGGAGAAGCCTGCCGGTGAGGTGATGACGGGCCATGCGGCGGTTTGTTTCATGCGTTTCAGCAACTTACGCCCGTTCTCCCGGAAACCGAGTATCCGGATATAGCCTGGACCCTGCGCTAAAGTGGAAGGGGTCATTTCTTTTTTTCTGTGATTCAGCAGTGTATGCACCAGCAGGCGCTGAAGGCGCGTATGCGTGTAGCGTTTGCTTTTTACAGCCTCCAGGAGCCCGCTGATGGTGAACTGCTCCAGCTGCGGCATTACCCGCAGGAGACGGTTCTCCAGCCCCTCGTTCATATCCTGGAGCAGCTGCAGCTCTGCTGCGGTCCGGGTTACTAGCACATGGCGCAGCTGGTTTCGGAAGTCTTCCAGACTTACCGGACCTCTGCCGGCCGCATGCTCTCTTTCCAGTATGGACATGCTATATTCCGGCATGTATGCAGCGGGTGATCCGCCTTCCAGGAGCAGGCGGCGGATCGCCGTGGCACTGGCAATGGACGACCCGCTCTGCAGCGGGTCGTGAAACCCTGCGCCGGTGCGCGGCACGGTCAAGGGCTGCATCGCGCTCCCCAGCCGGCGCAGCGCGATGAGGTAGTGCAGGCCGAGGCTGTTGTTCGGCTGCCGCAGCAGCGCCTCGGCACCACCGGGACTCCCGTGGCCGCCGGGAGTCCCTTCCCAGGCTGCTGCCGCCGCTGCGCTGTAGGCGGCAGGGAAGCTCGCTCCGAGCGCCATGCGGCGGCGGATCTCGGCCTGCAGTTCGCTGCTCTCTTCGGCCAGGAATGCGGCCAGGGGGAGCAGTTCACCCAAAGCGCCGGCTTCGGAGCCGAAGCACAGGCTTGAAGTGACACCGGTCGCCTCCAGCAGAGAGACGGCTCCGAAGGCGAACCATTCCGCCGGCTGCAGGGCATAGGCAACCGGCAGCTCAATGACGAGATCGGCGCCCATATGCAGCGCCATTTCCGTGCGGGCGCGTTTACTGACCACTGCCGGCTCACCGCGCTGGGTGAACGGGCCGCTCATCACGACGATGGCGCTGTCCGCGCCCGACAATCGTTTGGCCTCGTTAAAATGATGGACATGCCCGTTATGTAAAGGGTTATATTCGGCTATAATACCAACAGTAGTCACGGTCGTGTCACTCCAAATTCCTAATTGATATATTGATTCATTAGTTATATCATAAGTTGTCCAGCTTCCTGAAACAATATAAAGGAAAAATGGTTGACAAAGATCGGTAATTCTAGGTATAATAATTTTTGTTTGTTTGGAGTGATGATTATGAAGATTCACTTTCGCAAAATGGCAAATGCCGACGAGTCTCTGCAATTCCAGGAAACCCTGGATGTCAGCGAGCTTGTCAGAGGGCGGAAGGATATACTTGCTGTTGCACCACTCTCAGTGAACCTTAAAGCGCTGCCCGCGGAAACCGATAGTGTGAACGTGGTGGGAACATTGGAAGGAAATGTGGACATGTTATGTGCACGTTGCCTCTGTGAGGTGAACAGCAAATTGAACATTCCTTTTGCTGAGACTTTCAAATGGCTTAAGCAGCCGATTCTTCCCGAAGATGAAGATGAAGAACTCATCTACATCACGGATGAGACTGTGGATCTTGTTCCGTATGTGGAAGAAAACTTCGTACTGCACTTGCCGGATTCGGTATTGTGCAAGGCAGACTGTCTTGGTCTTTGTCAGAAATGCGGACAAAATTTGAACGAAGGCACCTGCAGTTGCGACAACACAGTGATCGATCCTCGACTCGCTGCGTTGAAAGGATTCTTTACCAAGCAAGATGACTAAGAACAAATCCCGGGTTATAACGGGTCAACAACACATTCAGGAGGTCGAAAACAATGGCAGTACCACAACGTAGAACGTCCAAGACACGCCGTGACAAGCGTCGTACACACTTTAAACTGGTAGTACCAGGTATGGTGAAATGTGAACAATGCGGAGAGCTTAAACTGGCTCACCACGTATGCAAAGTTTGCGGAACTTACAAAGCTAGAGAGATCATCAAACAATAGTTTTAATAAAAGGTAGCACTTCATCTTCTGGTGGGGTGCTATTTTTTATGAGAATAATAGAAAGTACTTTGCCCATACTGCAAATTATCAGGCAGGGCGGGCATTTGCAGGTTACGCAGTATGTCACTTTTAAGTCAATGCTTTATTTTTGCCGTTCCATGCTTTATACTACATATTAGTACCTGGTTCTAAAGTGATTTTATACCTTAATAGCTATGATAATAGCGGCCTTTTCTTTGGCCCGATGCTTTGATCTAATATAACGTTTCCGCTTGAGCATGTGCCAGGAGGTGAGCCGCCATAGAGCGGATGTCCAAGAAAGAGCGCCAGCAGCAGCTGCTGCACATTATAGATGGCAATCCATTTGTGACTGACCGTGAATTGACCCGGCAGCTCAAGGTCAGTATCCAGACCATACGGCTGGACCGGCTGGAGCTCGGTATTCCGGAATTGCGCGAACGGATGAAGCAAATGGCAGAACACTCCTACGATCAGGTGCGTTCCCTGCCTCCTGACGAAGTGGTTGGTGATATTGTTGATTTGCAGCTGGACCGCAGCGGCATTTCCATATTCGAAATCCGTGAGGAGCATGTCTTCTCCAGAAACGGGATAGCCCGCGGCCATTATGTGTTTGGCCAAGCCAATTCGCTGGCAGTTGCCGTGATCAACGATGAGATTGCCCTGACGGCTTCCGCCGATATCCGTTTTGTACGTATGGTGCGGTTAGGCGAGAAATGTATTGCCAAAGCGCAGGTGCGTTCACTTGCTGGCCGGAACGGCAAGGCTGAAGTGGACGTGTTTACATATGTCGGAGAAGAACTGGTGTTTCAGGGCCATTTTGTTGTCTACCGGTCTGCAATTGAAGAATACAGCGAAGGGGGAAACCGCAGTGCTGATCGCCATTGATGCCATGGGCGGAGATAATGCACCTGAATGCAACGTTGAAGGTGCGCTGTCCGCGGCCGCAGAATGGAGCGATACACAGCTGGTGCTTGTCGGCGATGAAGCCCGACTTGAACCGCTGCTTAAGAACAAGCCGTCCAATGTGACGGTGAGACATGCGGGGGAAGTCATCGGCTCAGACGAAGAGCCGGTGAAGGCGGTCCGCCGCAAGAAGGATTCATCGATGGTCGTAGCCGGCCGGATGGTGCGGGAAGGCGAAGCTGATGCGATGATTTCTTCGGGAAATACAGGTGCGCTCATGACTACTGGTCTGCTCGTTGTGGGAAGAATGGCTGGTATCGAACGTCCGGCGCTTGCACCGATGATTCCGACACTCGATGATGTTGGTGTACTGGCTCTTGATTTAGGAGCGAACATGGATGCGACACCTCAGCATCTGGTGCAGTATGCCCTGATGGGCAGCATTTACCGCAACAAGGTGCATGGAATCGCCAAACCGCGGGTCGGACTGCTGAATGTCGGTACAGAGCCGGGAAAGGGCAATGAACTGACGAAAGAAGCGTACCCGCTGCTGGAAGCTCTAGAGGGCATTAACTTTGTCGGGAATGTGGAAGCGCGTGATGTGCTTACAGGAAATTGCGATGTGCTCGTCTGCGACGGATTTGCCGGCAATATCCTGCTTAAAACACTGGAAGGCACGGCAGGAGCAATGTTCTCTCTGTTAAAGGAACAATTCAGCAAGTCCCTCAAAACTAAGCTGGGCGCAGCGATTTTGATGCCTGAGCTTAGAAGTCTCAAAGGCAAGATGGATTATAAAGAGCATGGAGGAGCACCTCTGCTTGGCCTTAGCGGGCTTGTGGTGAAGGGGCATGGCTCTTCGGACGGCAATGCAGTGAAGAATGCGGTAAGACAGGCGCGGATCGCGCTGCAGGCTGGCTTAGTGTCCAGCATATCTAAGGAAATTAGCGGGAAGTGAGTGACGATATGAATCAATTACGTTCGGTAGGCATCATCGGTACAGGAAAATACGTGCCTGAGAAAATATTAACCAACAGTGATTTGGAAAAAATAGTTGAAACAAATGATGAGTGGATCGTCAGCCGTACCGGGATACGTGAACGGCATATTGCCGCTCCGCATGAAGCGACCTCTGATCTTGCTTATGAAGCTGCACTGAAAGCACTGGAGTCAGCAGGAATGAAGGCGGAGGAGCTGGAGCTTATTATTGTAGCTACGGTTACACCGGACAGTTCTTTCCCGTCTACAGCCTGTATCCTTCAGGACAAACTGGGGGCTAAGGGCGCTGCTGCTTTTGATTTATCGGCTGCCTGCTCCGGCTTCGTATACAGTCTGGCAACAGCAACTGGGTTTATAAAGACCGGTATGTACAACAATGCGCTGATTATCGGTGCGGATACACTGTCACGCATTACGGATTATACCGACCGCAATACCTGTGTACTGTTCGGTGATGGCGCCGGTGCGGTCATCATCGGCGAGGTTCCTGAAGGCCGCGGATTCCAGTCCTTTGATCTGGGTGCCGAAGGCTCCGGCGGCAGCCTCCTGAAGATGGAAGCGGGAGGATCACGTCTGCCGGCTTCCCAGCAGACCATTGAAGACAAGAAGCACTTCATCTACATGAACGGCCGTGAAGTATTCAAGTTCGCCGTACGGGTCATGGGTACAGCTACAGAGCGGGTGCTGACCAAAGCGGGTCTCGGCAAGGAAGATATCGATCTGTTTGTACCGCATCAAGCGAACATCCGGATTATCCAATCGGCTATGCAGCGTTTAGATCTGCCGGAAGAGAAGTGCGTAATTAACGTAGACAGATACGCAAATACTTCAGCAGCTTCGATTCCGCTTGCTCTTGTGGAAGCTGCAGAAGCAGGACGAATGAAGGAAGGCGACACCGTTCTGATGGTTGGCTTTGGTGGCGGTCTTACATGGGGCGCATCTGTCTTAATCTGGTAATCTACAGCGTGTAATATTTGAACGGAACGGTGCTTCTGCCGCTTATTCCTAAGCGGTCAAGCGCTCCGGTTACGGGAAGGAGTTCATACTCATGGGTAAAATCGCATTTGTCTTTCCCGGTCAGGGTGCGCAGGCAGTCGGGATGGGTAAGGATGTATATAACGCACTGCCGCAAAGCCGTGCTGTATTTGAGAAAGGCGACGAGGTACTAGGATTTCCACTGAGTCAGCTTGTATTCGAAGGGCCGGACAGCGAGCTTAAGCAGACGGTCAATACACAGCCTGCTCTGGTTACCACCAGTGTTGCCTACCTTGAAGCACTAAGCGGAAGAGGTCTCAGTCCGGATTATGTTGCCGGTCACAGTCTTGGTGAATACAGCGCTCTTGTGGCAGCGAACGTGCTGACATATGAAGATGCTGTGAAGCTGGTCCGTTTGCGCGGACGTTTCATGGAAGAAGCGGTTCCCGGCGGACAGGGGGCTATGGCTGCCGTGCTCGGTGCAGAACGTGAGGCACTGGCTGAACTATGCCGCAGCATTTCCGCAGAAGGCAGCACGGTTGAGCTGGCTAATGTCAACTGCCCTGGGCAGATTGTTGTTTCCGGCTCTCAGGCAGGCGTAGACGGCGTTGTCCAGCGTGTCAAGGAAGCCGGCGGCAAGCGGGCTATTCCGCTTGAAGTAAGTGGTCCGTTCCATTCCTCGATGATGAAGGAAGCTGCTGAACGTCTGGCTGCTGAACTGAAAAGTATAACCTTTAATGCTCCTTCTGTGCCTGTGATTGTCAATGTCACTGCTTCACCGGTTACTGATCCTGAAGAGATTCGTGAACTATTGGTACGCCAGGTGTTTTCACCAGTACTCTGGCAGGATAGTGTAGAGTGGCTGATCGCGGCCGGTGTAGATACTTTTGTAGAGATTGGTTCCGGAAGTGTGCTGGCAGGACTAATCCGCAAAATCGACAAGAACGTTAAGGTAATCAACATCAACAGTCTGGAAAGTCTTGAGACTGCCCTGTAATTACCTGATCCATGACCTAATCACAGAGCATGATGAATGAAGGGGGAATAATAGAATGTTCTCAGCACTAAGAGGCCAGACGGCTCTTGTAACAGGCGGCTCACGCGGCATTGGACGCAGTATCGCGCTGGCACTCGCAGAGCACGGTGTGAAAGTGGCCGTGAACTATTCCGGAAGCGAAGCTGCGGCTCAGGAGACGGTATCCAGAATCGCCGAGCTGGGCTCAGAAGGAATTGCCCTGCAGGGTAATGTCGGTAACAGTGAGCAGGCGGAAAACCTGGTTAAAGAGGTTATTAACACATGGGGCAAGATTGATATTCTTGTCAATAATGCCGGTATTACCCGGGATAATCTGATTATGCGCATGAAGGAAGAAGAATTTGATCAAGTCATTGAAACGAATCTCAAGGGCGTATTTAACTGCCTGAAGGCAGCTACACGTCCAATGATGAAGCAGCGTTACGGGCGGATCATTAACATTTCTTCCGTCGTGGGTGTGACCGGTAATCCGGGTCAGATAAACTATACCGCCGCCAAAGCGGGAGTTATCGGTATGACGAAATCTGCGGCACGCGAGCTGTCTTCACGGGGAATTACTGTGAACTGTATCGCGCCGGGGTTCATTGATACAGATATGACCCGGGAGCTGTCCGATGAAGTCCGCAGCGAGCTGATCAAAGGGATTCCCCTTGCTAAGCTCGGGCGGGTGGAGGACATTGCTAATGCGGCTGTATTTCTTGCTTCGGAAGGGGCAGCCTACATGACAGGCCAGACACTTCATGTGGATGGCGGAATGTACATGTAAGGTCAAATAAGCTTATAGCATTATGGGGGAAGCGGGAAGAGGCGGCCGGAAAGCGTTTTTTGAGCTCTATGGTATTTTGACTTCATATCTCGTATAATACCAAAAGAGGAGGTGAACCGGATGTCCGATGTATTGGAGCGTGTAAAACGCATTGTCATCGACCGCTTAGGTGCCGATGAAGCTGAGGTAACATTAGAAGCGTCTTTCAAAGATGATTTAGGTGCTGATTCTCTTGATGTAGTAGAATTGGTTATGGAATTGGAAGATGAATTCGATATGGAAATCTCTGATGAAGATGCAGAGAAGATTACGACCGTGGGTGAAGTTGTGAAGTACATACAATCTCATACCTAGAGTCATATGATTGAGGGTCCCGTTCCTGTAAGGGCGGGACTTCTCCTCATTTTACACGTCAAACGGCAAGACAAAAGGCTGCTTAACGCACCTTTACACGGAAAATAACAGAACCGCAGATTGTTAATCTTGCGGCGACTGCAGTTTATATAGAGTTTTCAGAGAGCAAACAGCTTCGGAATAATGAAGCATACAGCCTACAGATGGGGTGATTGCGTTTGAGTCATAGAGTGGTTGTTACCGGTATGGGCGTAATAACGTCGCTGGGCAAGGATTTGGATACGTTTTGGGATAATCTGATGCACGGTAAATCCGGTGTTTCATTGGTTGAAGCCTTTGATGTCAGTGAGTACACCACACGAATTGCAGCGTCAGTAACAGATTTTGACCCGGAGGAGCGTTTTGGCCGGAAGGAAGCCCGCAAAATGGACCGTTTTGTACAGTTTGCGGTAGCTGCCGGTGAAGATGCGCTGAAGGACAGCGGACTTAAGATCGGTGAAGATATCGATCCGGAGCGAATCGGCGTATCGGTCGGTTCCGGTATCGGTGGATTAGGTACTTGGGAAGATAATCATAATCTTCTGCTGGAGAAGGGACCTAAACGGGTGAGCCCGTTCTTTATCCCGATGATGATTGCAAATATGGGTTCCGGACAGCTGTCGATTAATCTCGGCGCTAAAGGCCCGAACACTACGACAGTAACGGCCTGCGCAACAGGAAGCCATTCCATTGGGGAATCCTTCCGGCTGATTCAGCGCGGTGATGCGGATGCAATGATCTGCGGAGGTTCGGAAGCTACGATCCGTCCGACGGGTATGGCTGGTTTCTGTGCAATGAGAGCCATGTCGACCCGTAATGATGAACCGGAGAAGGCAAGCCGTCCGTTTGACGTTGACCGCGATGGTTTTGTTATGGGAGAAGGCGCCGGTATTCTGATTCTGGAATCGCTGGAGCATGCCGAGAAGCGCGGGGCCAAGATCTATGCCGAAGTTATCGGCTACGGTCTGAGTGCGGATGCTCATCACATGACTGAGCCTGATCCTGACGGTGCTGCGCGCTGCATGAAGATGGCGATTCGTGATGCCGGTATTGCACCGGAAGAGATTGATTACATCAATGCGCATGGTACTTCTACGCCGGTAGGCGACAAGTCTGAAACGGCTGCCGTCAAAAAGGCGCTGGGAGATCATGCTTACAAAGTTGCAATCAGCTCCACGAAATCGATGACCGGGCATTTGCTGGGTGCAGCCGGCGGTGTAGAAGCGATTATTTGCGGACTTTCCCTGCAAAAGAACATGATTGCGCCTACGATCAATTTGGACAATCAAGACCCTGAATGCGATCTGGACTATGTTCCGAATGTGCCGCGTGAGGCCGAGCTTAACATTGTTATGTCCAACTCCTTCGGATTCGGGGGACATAACGCGACCGTTATTCTCAAAAAATATAAACAGTAAGGGGAGAACAGTGCAGTGAAAGGAGACCTGAAGCAGTTACAAAATCAACTTCAAATCCAATTTCACGATCCTGTACTCCTGAAGCAGGCCTTTACCCATGCATCTTATGTGAATGAACACCGTTTCAACCAGCATCAGGACAATGAACGCCTTGAGTTTCTGGGCGATGCCGTGCTTGAGCTTACGGTTTCTGAATATTTGTACAACCTTCTGCCTGACCGGCCTGAAGGTGAACTTACCAAGCTGCGGGCAGCCATTGTGTGTGAGCCTTCACTGGTCAAGTTCGCCGAAAGTCTGGGCTTCGGACGGTTTGTATTGCTGGGTAAAGGGGAAGAACTTACGGGCGGACGAACCCGCCCGGCCTTGCTGGCCGATGTGTTTGAATCCTTCGTGGGAGCGCTTTATCTTGACCAGGGTCTGGAAACGGCCCGCAGGTTCCTTGATAATCACGTATTCCCGCTGGTGGAGACGGACGGCAAGCTGCAAATGCAGATGAGCGATTTCAAGACGGAGCTTCAGGAGCTGATACAGCATCACGGTTTGGGTACGCTGGAATATCGGATTATTGAAGAACGGGGACCCGCACATGAGCGTGAATTCGTTTCTGAAGTGTATATGGCTAATCAGTCTCTCGGCAGAGGCAACGGCCGTTCCAAGAAAGAAGCCGAACAGCAGGCTGCCGCAGCGGCGCTATTGCGTTTGAAGGAAGACGGCGCTTGAATCTTGTAGTTGCATTTGAACAAAGATTGGCTTACCCGGGGCAAGTAAGTTAGCGGAGGAGAGCAGCAATGGTCTGAATGCCGGCGTTTAGGCGGAGGTCAGACTTTTGCTGCTCTTTTTCGGATGAATAGCCCGCGCTATTCTTTCAGATAGAGCGGGCTATTTTAGGCTATAAACGCTATGTTATAATAGGTCAGAGGTGATAGGCGAGTCATGTTTTTGAAACGGATTGAATTAGCTGGCTTTAAATCTTTTGCTGATAAAACAGAAATGGAATTTGTTCGCGGCATTACGGCAGTAGTCGGGCCAAACGGCAGCGGCAAAAGTAATATTTCCGACGGCATCCGCTGGGTGCTGGGCGAACAGAGTGCCAAGTCGCTGCGCGGCGGCAAGATGGAGGATATCATCTTTGCCGGAAGTGATGCGCGTAAAGCGGTGAACTATGGTGAGGTTTCGCTGACGCTGGATAACGAGGATCATGTGCTTCCGCTGGATTTCAGCGAAGTGACAGTAACCCGCCGGGTACACCGCAGCGGTGAAAGTGAATACTTAATTAACAAGCAGGCTTGCCGGTTAAAGGATATCACGGAGCTGTTTATGGATACAGGTATCGGGCGTGAGGCGTATTCAATCATCGGCCAAGGCCGGATTGAAGAGATTCTCAGTACCCGGTCGGAGGACCGGCGCGGAATTTTTGAAGAAGCATCAGGTATTGTTAAGTATAAATCGCGTAAAAAGGATGCCGGACGCAAGCTGGATGAAACGGAACAGAATCTGCTGCGGATTCACGATTTGATCAGTGAGCTGGAGGATCAGATTGGTCCGCTTAAGGATCAGTCCGAGAAGGCCATTCGATATAAGGAACTGCGCGAACAGCTGAAACAGCTGGAGATTTCAGTATATGTGCACCAGATCGAAGGGATTCATACCGCCTGGAAGGAAGGCAATGACCGGCTCGAGGTGCTTAAGCATGAACAATTGGCACTGTCTACGGTGGTTTCCGCTCACGATGCCAAGCTGGAAAGCGGACGAGCCGAGCTTCGGGCATTGGAGGAGCAGGTTGAGAAACTGCAGGAGCAGCTGTTGCGATACAGTGAAGCCTATGAGAAGAGCGAAGGCTATGGAGAAGTGCTCAAGGAACGCAAACGGAATCTGGAGAGCAACCGTGAACAATTGATGCTCACTTTAGGTTCTGTAGGCGAACGCTCAGAAGGCCGCCAGCGTGAGCTTGCGGAGCTGGAGCTGAAGCTTGCGCAATCGCGGCAGGCGCTCGAAGATTTACGCAGCCAGCTGGCGGATGAAGAGACCCGCCTGGAAGGCGTCACCGGAGGCATCAGCCAGAGTAAGGAAGAGAAGCTGAAGAGCGCCTTGCTCGAGCTGATGAATCTGATGGCCCAGGCCCGCAATGAAATCCGCTATGCGGATCAGCAGAAGGAAAGCCTGGAACGGCGGATGAGCCGAAGCAGCGAAGAAAGCGGCAAATGGGTTGCAAGACTGCAGGAGCTGTCTGCCTCTCAGAAGACGCTGAAGGATAGAATTACCGCACTTGGCAAAGAAATCGGTGCTCTGCGCAACGCTTATATAACGGAAAGCGAGCAGTCGAGTAAACGCCAGAAGCTGCTGGAAGAAACGCAGTCCGGTCTCCGCAAATGGGAGCAGAAGCGCGAAGCGCAGGTATCCAGGCACGAGACAATGAAGGAAATGCAGGATGATTTTGACGGCTTCATGCTAGGTGTCAAGGAAGTGCTCAAAGGTGCGCGTAAGGGTCAGCTAAACGGCGTCCATGGCGCTGTGGCTGAGCTGATCTCTGTACCGGAGAAGCTGGAAATGGCCGTTGAAACGGCATTGGGTGCTTCACTGCAGCATGTTGTTATGGATAATGAAGCGGTATCCCGGCAGGCGATTGCTTTTCTGAAACAACGCCAGCTGGGTAGGGCGACATTTCTGCCGCTGGATGTTATCCGGCCCCGGCAGATTACAGGCAGCGACCGGGGGATGGTTGAAGGAGCCGAAGGCTTTGTCGGCATCGGATCTGAACTGGTGGGTTATGAAGATAAATATGCCAGTATCATAGGAAGCTTGCTCGGCAACGTGGTTATTGCTGAAAGTCTGGAGCAGGCCAACCGGATTGCCGCCAAATGCCAATACCGTTACCGTGTTGTAACCCTTGAAGGGGATGTCGTGAATGCAGGCGGTTCCATGACCGGGGGCAGCCAGCATAAAAAGAATAACAGCCTGCTTAGCCGAAAACGCCAGCTGGATCAATTGCTCAGTGAGATTGAAGAAAGTGAGCTGCAGATCAGCAAGCTGAAGCAAGGCATCAGCCGCTTGAAGGACGAGCAGGAGAATGCGTCGCAGAAGCTGGAAGAGCTGCGTCATGACGGTGACGAGAAACGTCTGGAGGAGCAGCGGGTTGCCGGTGATCTGAAGCAGCTGGAGCAGGAA